>CBIHRW010000006.1:0-88751 GCA_966212545.1 uncultured Noviherbaspirillum sp. | reverse complement strand
CGTTTACAACTCGAAAATAAAAATGCCGTTCAGCTCTTAACTGAACGGCATTACCCCTACAGGTGCCTTTTTATTGGTTCTGGCAACGCGTTACGCATACGCGGCCAACGTGCCCTTCATCTTCTTGAGCGCCGCGCTCTCGATCTGGCGGATACGCTCGGCGGAAACGCCGAACTCGTCAGCCAGTTCATGCAGCGTCGCACCTGATCCGTCGTCATTCGCCAGCCACCGTGCTTCCACGATACGGCGGGAGCGCGGGTCAAGCTTTTCGAGCGCCGCTTCCAGGCCCTCCGACTGCATGCGGTCGAACTGCTTTGCTTCCAATGCCTTGGTCGGCTCGGCAGCATCGGACGACAGATAGGCGATCGGCGCGAACCTGTCGTCTTCGTCCTCGCTCGGTGCATCAAGGGCGATGTCGTGACCTGACATGCGGGTTTCCATCTCGATCACTTCTTCACGCTTGACGTTGAGCGCCTGGGCGAGGTCGTCGACCTGCGTGGGTGACATCGTGTCCAGGCTTTCCTTGTGGCTGCGCAGGTTGAAGAACAGCTTGCGCTGCGCCTTGGTAGTCGCAATCTTGACTAGCCGCCAATTCTTCAGAATGTACTCGTGGATCTCGGCCTTGATCCAGTGCATCGCGTATGACACGAGGCGCACGCCCTGGTCCGGATCGAAGCGCTTGACGGCCTTCATCAGGCCGATATTGCCTTCCTGGATCAGGTCAGCGTGCGGCAGGCCATAGCCGAGATATCCGCGGGCGATCGACACAACCAATCGCAGGTGCGACATCACCAGTTTTTGAGCGGCTTGCAAATCGTTCTTCTCACGCAAGCGACGGGCAAGCGAAGTCTCTTCTTCGTGCGTCAGCATCGGAATGCGGTTGACGGCGGAGATATAGGCTTCGATATTGCCTAGACTGCCCGGAAACCCGGGCGTCAGGGCATGACTCCCCATCGGAACCAATGCGGTTTGTGTAGAAGTTGCTTTCATCGTTTCTCCTTGCCTTTCAGCCTTTCCTCCCGGGAAACGGTGAAGGATGCTGTTACGCGATATATTAGCACTCTCCCCGAGGGAGTGCTAATCGGCGATCTCAACGGTATGAATAGTCAAACGCTATTCCCGCGCGGCACTCAATTTATCAAACCAACTTTAAGGCAGTTGCCGTGGTAAAAGTTGTGGCCGATCAAATTCTTACGCGAAAAACCGAAAGTTCTGCGCTAGGGCATGCGGGCGAGATGCCTGCGGACCGAAAGAAGTGCACCAACCAGTCCCAACCCCGCGCTTGTTGCCAACATGGCAATTGAGACGGTCAAGCCCAGCGGAACCAGCCGAAATTCCGATGCATATAAGCGCGCAAAGTCCGAGATTGCATCGTTCAATGGATGCAATGTCAGGGCAACTGCCCCGAGCGCTGCTGCGCCGGCCATCATGCCCAGAAGCGCACCGGTGTAATAAAACGGGCGGTAGATGTAGGCGTCCGTCGCGCCGAACATCCTGCATACCTCGATTTCATCACGCTGGGTCATGACCTGGAGCCGGATGGTATTGAAGATCACGGCCACAACAACGACACCAAGCGTGGCAGCGAGGAACAGCAGCGCCAGACGCAGCACATGCATCAGAGCCGCCAGGCGTTTCACCCATGCCGAATCGATTTGGACATATTCGACACCGGGTAGCGCCTTGAGTTGCGCAGCCAGCGTTTCGACCCGCGTGGCATCGGAAGCGTTGCGGACACCGGACAGTTTCAGCACGTAACCGTCCGGCAGCGGGTTTTCCCCGAGTGCAGTGATGGCATCATTCAGGCCAGTCTTGTTCTTGAGCAGGTTGAGTGCATGTTCGCGCGGGATGAATTCCAGCTTGCCTGTATTCCCCGATTCCTGAACGACGCGGCGAATCTGCGACGCAAGCGCGCTTGCCCGCTCGCGCGGTGTCTCCATCGTCAAGAAGATGCTGATTTCCGGTTCCACGGCGAGTTGTTCGGAGACGGGGCGTACATTTTCGAGCACCGTCAGGCCGGCAAACGGCAGCGCCAGCGCGATCGCCACCACCAGAACATTGAGCGAGAAACTGCCCGGCGCGCGCAACAGGTGGCGAAAAGCGCCAGCCAGCGCCAGCATATGTTGCCTGAACCAAATGATCATGCGGCCCCCTGGAGAGTCTCGCCGGCGGGCGTGTCGGCCAGACGTCCGCGCTCAAGGTAGACCACACGTGGCGCGCTGGCCAGGATGCTTTCGTCGTGGGTGGCAATGATGCAGGTCACACCTACGCCATGAAAGGCTTTCAGCGCGTCCATTACCTTGTTCGCGCTGGCGCGGTCGAGATTGGCCGTCGGTTCGTCGGCAAGGATGATCTGCGGCCGGTTGACGATGGCGCGCGCGATCGACACACGCTGCTGCTCGCCGCCTGATAGCGCCATCGGGTCGGACGCTGCCATGTCGAGCAGGCCGACCTTGTCGAGCGCGGCGCGCGCCCGCTTCTCGGCATCGGCCTTCGCCGTGCCGATGACCAGCAGGGGGAGCATGACGTTCGTCAGCACGTTTCGGTCATTGAGCAGGCTTTGTTGCTGGAAAATCAGCCCAAGGTTGCGTCGCAGGTAAGGCAATCCGGACGCATTGAGACGCCCCACATCCTGACCATTGACCGACACTGTGCCGGAACTAGGACGCTCCATCACGGCGATCATCTTGAGCAGCGTCGACTTGCCTGCACCCGACGGGCCGGACAGGAATACCAGCTCGCCCTTGCCGATCGACAGGTTGATGTCGGTCAGCGCCGCCGAGCCGCGGCCGTATTGCTTGGAAACATGCCGGAATTCGATCATGTCAGCAGCGCGTCGACGAATTCCTGGGCATTGAACGGCTGCAGGTCTTCGATCGTCTCGCCCACGCCGATGAAGTACACCGGCACCGGGCGGGTCTTGGCGATCGCTGCGAGCACCCCGCCTTTCGCCGTACCGTCGAGCTTGGTAATCACCAAGCCGGTGAGCTGCAAGGCGTCGTCGAAGGCCTTGACCTGCGCGAGCGCGTTCTGGCCGGTGTTGCCGTCGATGACCAGCAACACCTCGTGCGGTGCATTCGGCATGCCCTTGCCGATCACGCGCTTGACCTTCTTGAGCTCTTCCATCAGGTGCAGCTGTGTCGGCAGGCGGCCTGCCGTATCGACCATCACCACGTCTACATTGCGTGCCTTGGCCGACTGCACGGCGTCGAAGGCAACCGCGGCCGGATCGCCGGATTCCTGTGCGATGACCGAGACGTTGTTGCGCGCGCCCCAGATGGCGAGCTGCTCGCGCGCCGCGGCGCGGAAGGTGTCGCCGGCAGCCAGCAGCACGGATTGCTCGTGCATCTGCAGGTGCTTGGCCAGCTTGCCGATCGTGGTGGTTTTGCCGGCGCCGTTGACGCCGGCGATCATCATCACCAGAGGCTGTTCGCGGCCGAGGACCAGCGACTTCTGCAGCGGCGTGAGCATGTCGATCAGCAGCGTGCGCAGCGCGTCCTTGACCTGTTGCGAATCTGTCAGTTTCTCGGCCTTGACCTTTTTCTTGAGCGCATCCAGCAGGAACTGGGTCGCTTCCACGCCAGCATCGGATACCAGCAGTGCCGCCTCAAGTTCCTCGTAGAGATCGTCATCGATCTTTGCGCCGATGAAGAGGGTGGTCAGGTTGGTCGAGGTCTTGGCGAGTCCGGCTTTGAGGCGCTGCATCCAGGATTGCTTCTTCTCGGGCGGCGGCGGCTCCGGAGGGATGATTTCACCTTCGGGCTCTTCCACTGCTACAGGCACGGGAACCGGCTCCGGAGCAGGAGCAGGAGCAGGAGCAGCGACCGGGGCCGGCACAGGGACCTCAACCGGGGCGGCCTCGATCTCCGGCACAGGCACCGTTTCCTTCTTGAACAGGTTAAGCCAGGACGATTTCTGCGTTGCAGGGGCTGGCGTGGCAACTTCCGGGGCGGCGACTTCTTGCGTCGTTTCCGGCGCTGGCGCAGGCGTATCTTTCGGTTTTTTCTTGAAGAAACTAAACATCTGGGCAGGGGAGGAAGAGGGTTCCGCGAGCGCAAAGCATCGCCGCAGAAAGAAGATACAATCGGAACCTCATTTTATGGGTGGCGTCTTTCGCGCTTGGCCACCGCATCAAACCAGTCCCCTATTTTATCAGAGCGGAGATTATGAAATTCCGGATCGCCTTATTGCTGTCTGCGTCATTGCTGGGCTTTCTTCCCACGACGTTGCAGGCGGCGAACGCGCAGGAGTATATGTTGAAGAACGGCATGAAAGTCATTGTCAAGGAAGACCATCGTGCGCCGACGGTCGCCCATATGATCTGGTACAAGGCCGGGTCGATGGATGAGCACAATGGCACGACTGGCGTAGCCCATGCGCTGGAGCATATGATGTTCAAGGGCACCAAGACCTTGAAGCCGGGCGAGTTCAGCCAGCGCGTCGCCGCTCTCGGTGGCCGGGAGAATGCGTTCACCAGCAAGGACTACACCGGCTATTACCAGCAGATCGAAAAGTCGAAGCTGGAAAAGGTAATGGCGCTGGAAGCCGACCGCATGGCGAACCTGGTGCTCGACAAGGAGGAATTCTCCCGTGAAATTCGCGTGGTGATGGAAGAGCGACGCTGGCGTACCGAGGATCAGCCGATTCCGCTGGTGTACGAAGCGCTCAACGCGACAGCCTTCATGGCGCATCCCTACCATCACCCGATCGCCGGCTGGATGAGTGATCTGCAGAACATGACGGTGCAGGATGCCAAGGCCTGGTACGAGCGCTGGTATGCGCCGAACAATGCAGTCATGGTGGTCACCGGCGATGTCGATGCGAAGCAGGTGCATGCGCTGGCGGAAAAGCATTTTGGCAAGATCCCGCGCAAGGCGGTTCCGGTGACCAAGCCGCAGGAGGAGCCGCCGCAGCGCGGCATCCGCCGTGTCACAGTCAAGGCGCCGGCGGAAAATCCGTACGTCGTGCTCGCCTTCAAGGTTCCAGGACTGCGCGATGTCGAGAAGGACGATGAATCGCACGCGCTCGACGTGCTCGCCGCGATCCTGGACGGTTACGACAACGCGCGGCTGAACGCCAAGCTGGTACGTACCGACCGCGTCGCCAATTCCGCCGGCGCAGGATATGCGAATGTTGCGCGCGGCCCGGTGCTGTTCCTGCTGGACGGCACACCAGTGGCAGGCACCACTACCGAGCAGCTCGAAAAACTGCTGCGCGCCGAGGTCGAACGCATCGCCAACGAAGGCGTTTCCGAGCAAGAGCTCAAGCGCGTGAAGGCGCAGCTGATCGCCGGACAGATCTACAAGCGCGATTCGATCTTCGGACAGGCAATGGAAATCGGCACCATGGAAATGGCCGGCCTGTCGCACACCAAGATCGACCGCATCATTGAGAAGCTCAAGGCAGTGACTGCCGAGCAGGTAAAGGCCGTCGCGCAGAAGTACTTCGGCGACGATGCGCTGACCGTCGCCACGCTCGTGCCGCTGCCGATTACCGAGAAAAAAACGCCCGCCGCACCGAAGGGTTTGCGGCACTGATGGCGGGAAGGATCATGATGAAACGATTTCTGTTGGCATTCCTGTTCGCATTCGTGAGCGCTGGCCCGGCCAGTGCCGAGCTCAAGATCCAGTCCTGGACGCTGGCCAACGGCGCCAAGGTGCTGTTCGTCGAGAATCATACGATTCCCGTTCTCGACATCAGTGTCGAGTTCGATGCCGGATCGCGCCGTGACCCGACGGGCAAGGCCGGCACTGCCGAACTGACCAATGCCATGCTTGCACGCGGCCTGCGAGAATCGGCGACGCCGTATGCCGAACCAGCGATGACCGAGGCGCAGATCTCCGACGCGATCGCGGACGTTGCCGCGCAGCGAGGCGGAGGCACCGGCGCCGACCGTGCGGGTGCGAGCCTGCGCACGCTCTCGAGCAAGGCCGAACGCGACGCCTCCATCACCCTGCTGGCGCGTATCCTCGCGCACCCGAGCTTTCCCAGCAACTTCCTCGAACGCGACAAGGCGCGCATGATTTCCGCGATCAAGGAAGACGAGACCAAGCCGGAATCCATTGCCAACAAGGCCTTCTGGCGCCTGATGTACGGCGGTCATCCGTATTCGCAGTACCCGACGGTTCCATCGGTGGAGGCAATCACGCGCGAGGACCTGGTTGCCTTCCACGCAACCCACTATGTGGCGAACCGGGCAGTTGTCGCCATGATCGGGGATATTTCGCGCACCGAAGCCGACGCGATCGCGCAGCAGTTGACGGCGCGCTTGCCACAGGGCGCGCCTCTCCCGTCGATGCCGCTGGTGGATTCTGTCGCGGCCAAGGAAGAGCGGATTCCGCATCCGGCGACCCAGGCACACATCCTGACCGGCATGCCTGCCGTTGTCCGCGGAGAGCCCGACTACTTCCCGCTGATCGTCGGTAACTACACGCTGGGCGGAGGCGGATTCGTTTCGCGCCTGACCAACGAGGTGCGCGACAAGCGCGGCCTGTCGTACAGCGTGTACAGCTATTTCAATCCGCTGGCGCAGCCCGGGCCCTTTACGGCGGGCCTGCAGACCCAGAAAGAGCAGGCTGACGAGGCGCTGAAAGTGGTGCGCGACACCATCGCGGCATTTCTGCGTGACGGGCCGACGCCGCAGGAGCTGAAGGCGGCCAAGGACAACCTGGTCGGCGGCTTTGCCCTGCGCATCGACAACAACCGCAAGATCCTCGACAACATCGCCGCGATCGGCTTCTACAACCTGCCGCTGGATTACCTCGATACCTGGACCGCCAAGGTGGAAAAGGTGACGATTGCCGACGTGAAGGCGGCGTTCCAGCGCAAGCTGGCGCTCGACAAAATGTCCACCGTAATCGTCGGCAATGCCAAATAGCGTCATGCAAAGGAACCGGTCGAAGAAAGCGGCGCCACCCGCCCAAGGCAAGCGTCCGCCCCATCAGGTCCGCATCATCGGCGGGCAGTGGAAACGCACACCGCTGGCCGTGCTCGATGCCGAAGGCCTGCGGCCGACGCCGGACCGCGTGCGGGAGACGACGTTCAACTGGCTCAACCACCTGCTGGATGGCGCCTGGGAGCAGGCACGCTGCCTCGACTTGTTCGCCGGCACGGGAGCGCTCGGTTTCGAAGCGGCCAGCCGCGGTGCGGCACAGGTGGTAATGGTGGAAGCCAATCCCGCGGCTGTCAGCCAATTGCAGGCGACGAGGGAGAAGCTGAGGGCGGAAATCGTCGACATCCGCCGCGGCGATGCATTCGCAACAGCGACAGCCCTTGCGGCCCAAGGTGACGCCGGCCGGTTCAAGGTCATTTTCCTCGACCCGCCTTATCACCGGGACTGGCTGGTAAAACTACTGCCTGCCTGCGAACGGCTGTTGACGGATGACGGCTTGGTATATGCTGAAGCTGAAACGGCACTCGACGGCGACTCGCCGCCGGACTGGATGGCGGGCTGGAAAGTCGTCCGTGCCGACAGGGCCGGGATGGTCTTTTACCACTTGCTGCAGCGCAATACCCCAAGCGGAATTTGAGGCATAATGCGCGTTCCGGAAACATTCTCTTAGGCAGGGAGCCCCGATGGTTACAGCTGTTTATCCAGGAACGTTCGATCCGCTCACGCGCGGGCACGAGGATTTGGTGCGTCGCGCGTCCGGCTTGTTCGACAAGCTGATCGTGGGGGTGGCCGACAGCAAGAACAAGCGGCCCTTCTTTTCGCTGGATGAGCGTTTGTCGATTGCCAACGAAGTGCTGGGGCATTATCCGAACGTAAAGGTCGAGAGCTTTTCCGGCTTGCTCAAGGATTTCGTGCGTGCCCACGATGCGAGGGTGATCGTGCGCGGCCTGCGCGCGGTGTCCGACTTCGAATACGAGTTTCAAATGGCGGGCATGAATCGCTACCTGCTGCCCGACGTCGAAACCCTGTTCCTTACGCCTTCCGACCAGTACCAGTTCATTTCCGGTACCATCGTCCGTGAGATTGCTACCCTGGGTGGCGACGTGTCCAAATTCGTGTTCCCTTCCGTCGAGCGCTGGCTCAAGGATAAGATCGCTGCAGGCAGCAAGTAAGCAGTTCAGAAAGCAGGTCAGAGGTTGTCATGGCTTTGATGATTACGGACGAATGCATTAATTGCGACGTGTGCGAGCCGGAGTGCCCAAATGACGCGATTTACATGGGGCCGGTGATTTACGAAATCGATCCCAACAAATGCACCGAATGCGTCGGCCATTACAACGAGCCGCAATGTCAGCAGGTCTGCCCGGTCGAGTGCATCCCGTTCAACCCGGCTTGGCGCGAAACGAAGGAGCAACTGCAGGCCAAGTACGAACGGCTGCAGGCAGAGAAGCAGCAATCCTGATTCAGGATTCGGTGACGACGCGGTTGCGGCCGCGTGCCTTGGCTTCGTAAAGGGCGTTGTCGGCGCGTGCGATCAGATGCTGCGCCGCAGTCTCGATGGTTTCACCCTCCAGCGGCGCGATGAGCGCAGCCACGCCGACCGAGATGGTCACCTCCAGTTTTTCCCCGTTCAACAATACCAGCGGCTGCTCGGCGACGCTGAGACGTATGCGCTCGGCGACATTGAGCGCATCTGTCCGCTCGGTGTCGGCGAGCAGCACCACGAACTCCTCGCCCCCGAAGCGCCCCAGCGAATCGCTCAGCCGCAATTCCGCCTTGATCCGGCCGGCCACTCCACGCAATACCTCGTCGCCCGCCTGGTGGCCGATGCGATCGTTGATCCGCTTGAAGTGATCGATGTCCATGTACATGCATGAAAGCGGCGTTTCCTGGCGCCGGCTGCGGCCGATTTCTTCGAGGAGGCGGCGCTCGATGTAGCGTCGGTTGTTGACGCCGGTGAGCGGGTCGGTGAGTCCGATGTGCTTGAGGCGTTCGTTGTTGATTACGTTTTCCACGCAGATCGCCACGATACTCGCCATGTGCTCCATGAAGTCGGTGCTCTTGTTCGGCGTGAAGCGCGCATCGTCCTTGCTGCCGAGATTCAGCGCGCCGATCAGCCGCTGGTGGCGCAGCAGTGGGACGACGGCGACGCTGGCTGGCGGCGTGAGCGGCTCCGGGAACATCGGGCCGAACGCTTCCTCGCTGTAGCGGCCCAGCACAGGCTTCGACAGCTTGTTCGCAAGGTCGCCGAACTCGGCCGCATTCTCGACGAAGAGCAACTGCGGCATCGTGGACAGGTTGATTTCCAGCTGGACCAGGATACGACGAATGTCATATTGCGGATCAAGCAGGACCAGGGTGATGGTGTCGAGTCCGGTGGTCGCGGGGAACGATTTGAACAGTGTGTCGACCAGTGCCAGGAAATTGTCGGCAGCGATAAGCTGGAGGTCGAGAGATTGATGCCGCTGCAGGATCTGCTGGTTCTCATGCGCGTTGGCGATCAGCTGCTTCAGCTGTTCACGCAACTGCCGATTTTCCCGCGCCAGATCATGCGACATGTGTGGATGCTCCGAACGAAGTCAGCGGCGGTCGGCATGGCTCGCCTCGCGCTGAGGAAAAGCATTCGGCAAATACTACATGGCGCTTCCCGTGCCTGCAACAGCAGCCGGGAAGCATTGAAACCGGTCAGAACGCGAGTTCGACCTCGACGTCCTGACCTACGCGCAGAATCTGGCCTTCGCCTTCCAGAAGAACCGCGTTCATGCCAAAGGTCAGTGCGCCGTCGAGTTTCGGGTTGGCGCGATAGCTTTGCATGATGTCCAGCGGATCCGGTCCGGGAGTGCCTGTCGCCTGGTTGACTGAGGGGATATTGCAGCGTGCGCAGGGTTTGACCGGCTTGAGCTTCGCGGTGCCGATACTGATCGATTCCGCGTAGTCCTCTTCGAACGCCTCGATGCCCGCGATGACGATGTTGGGACGGAACCGGTTCATCGGCAGGGCATCGCGGCCTTGCGCCTTCAGCTTGCCGTTGAGGTCGTCCAGCGAGCCTTGGGAAATCACCAGCATCGGAAAGGCGTCGGCGAACAGTGTCGGCGCATCCGCCCCTTGGGTCCATTTCTCGCTCGCCTGCCGCTTGGCTTCCACATGGAAGCGCACCAGGCGGCAGGGCGTGCCGAGGAAGTTCTTGAACCATGCTGCCGTTGTCTCGTCGCAGTCGTAGGCTTGCACCGTGTCGTCCCACACCTTAACGCTCAGGGTTTTCGCATCTTCCGGATCGGGCAGGCCGAGCGGGACCTCCAGCCGCAGCATGCCCGGCGCGCGAAGTTCCAGGGTGTCGGCCTTGATGCGCGGCACGATCAGCGCCATTTTGGGGAAGTCGCGCTGCGTCATGAACTCGCCCTTCGCATCCACGACCATCCATTCGCGGTCGTAGATCTGCTCATACATCAGGCCGGCATGGGTGAGCGTCGCTTCGCGCAGGGAGATGCCTGCGCAGGACTTGACGGGATACAGGTTCAGTTCGGTCAGGGTAGGCATGCTGGTGGCGTCGCGGAAAAGGGGTCAGACGTTGAACAGGAAGTTCAGCACATCGCCATCCTTGACGATGTATTCCTTGCCTTCCGCACGCATCTTGCCGGCTTCCTTCGCGCCCTGTTCGCCCTTGTAGGCGATGAAGTCGTCGTAGGAGATGGTCTGCGCACGGATGAAGCCGCGCTCGAAGTCGGTATGGATTACACCGGCCGCCTGAGGTGCGGTGTCACCGACGTGGATGGTCCAGGCGCGCACTTCCTTGACGCCCGCGGTGAAGTACGTCTGCAGTCCAAGCAGCTTGAAGCCCGCACGGATCAGGCGGTTCAGGCCGGGTTCTTCCATACCCATATCGGCCAGGAAGGCTCCCTTGTCTTCGTCTTCGAGGTCAGCGATCTCCGCTTCGATAGCGGCGCAGATTGCAACGATAGGCGCATTCTGCTCCTTGGCGTAAGTGGTCAGCTGGTCGAGCAGCGGGTTGTTGGTAAAGCCGTTCTCAGCCACGTTTGCCACGTACATCGCAGGCTTGGCGGTGATCAGGCATAGCGACTTGATCAGTGCCATTTCCTCTGCATCGAGGCCGAGGGCGCGCACCGGCTTGGCTTCGTTCAGGTGCGGCACGATGCGCTCCATCAGGGCGACCAGCTTGATCGCTTCCTTGTCGCCCGCCTTGGCCTTCTTGCTTTCGCGCTGGATGGCCTTTTCGACGGTGCCAAGGTCAGCCAGCGCGAGTTCGGTCTGGATCACCGCGATGTCGTCGAGCGGGCTGACTTTGCCGGCCACGTGCACGACATTCGGGTCTTTGAAGCAGCGCACCACGTTGACGATCGCGTCGGTTTCGCGGATATGCGCGAGGAACTGGTTGCCCAGGCCTTCGCCCTTGGATGCGCCGGCGACCAGGCCGGCGATGTCGACGAACTCCACGACCGCGGGAACGATGCGCTCCGGCTTGACGATCTCGGAGAGCGCCTTCAGGCGCTGGTCCGGCACTTCGACGATACCGACGTTGGGCTCGATCGTGCAGAAGGGATAGTTTTCCGCAGCGATGCCCGCCTTGGTCAGCGCGTTGAAGAGGGTGGATTTGCCGACGTTAGGCAGGCCGACGATGCCGCATTTGAGACTCATGGTGTGTACTTCGCTAAGTGTATGAATTAACCCGCTATTTTACCGTAGCAGCGGGGCGGATCAGATTGGCTGGATCCGCGACGGGTCCGGGTTCTCGACAAATTCGGCCAGTTCGTCGCGCAAGCGTTCGCCTTCGCTGATTGCGAGCTTCCAGTTGAGGACGCGGAACGCGTTTTTTTCACCGTAATACAGAAAGTCGTTCCGGTCCGGTAGCTTGCTTCTGGTTAAGGTTTGCAGAAAGACACGGGAAGGTGACAAGAGTACGACGTTGTCCAGCCAGCTACTGTTGCGGCCAAAATTGGCCCGCCGCCAAGGCAGCGACTTGTCGAGCCAGCCGGGTACGATGTGCTCGCCGAAATGCGGGTACAGGACGAGCCCGCCTTCGGGGTTGCCGGCGACGCGCGAATAAGGAAGCGCCAGGTGATAGTCGATCAGCCCGCCATCCCAGAAGGTGCCCGCCGGCGTGCCGGGGATGTCGCGCACCGGCTCCATGATGAAGGGCAGGGTGCCCGAGGCTAGCAGCGCGCCGCGCAGGTTGGCCGGGGACAGCGATAAGAAATGGGTATCAAAGGTGTCGAATTTCGCCTTTAGCCAAAACGCCGGGTCGCGCGCATCGCCGATGACGACGCGCGACAGATGGTTCGCAAGCTGGGAGCGGGAAACCAGATTGCCGAGCACGGCCAGCCCGAAGCCGGCGGTGACGGTGAGATTGCGTCTCGGCGCCTTTAGCAGCTTGCGTCCACGCGAGACCAGTATCTGCAGCCGGAAGTGCGCGTGGCTGGTGATGTGATGTTCATGACCGGTGATGAGATCGGCAAGGAAGCGCTCGCAGGAATCGGAAACGTAGCGGGGCGTAGGCTTGCGCGGATAGCACTGCCCGCAATACAGGTCGCCGAGTTTCTGGAACGCCTCGACCGGATCTGCCTGGCAGGCAGCCGCCATCCGCCATGCGCCGATCGACGCACCGATCAGCGTCCTTTCGCGCGGCGCGGACGGCAGCCATGTGCCGAACAACCATTGGTCCATCTTCTGGAAAATCAGCCCCTTCGGGCCACCTGCGGCAGCCGGAATGATGGCGACGTCCCGCGCACGCAGCCCGTGCTCGCGAATGTGCGCAAGCGCCTTCGGGCCTGCGTGGATGGACAGGGCGTTGCGGCGCATCGTTACTTCGCCGTTGAATGCAGCTTCATCATCGCTGCTTCGAACTTGCCCTCGCAGAGCATCGGAATGACATCCAGGCTTTTCTCGATCGCGTCGTTGATGAGCACCTGTTCTTCCTTGCGCGGGCGGTGGAGGACGAAGTCCACGACAGATTGCTGCAGGTTTGCGGTGCGCGGGTGACCGATGCCGATACGGAGGCGCCAATAGTCCTGCGTCCCGAGCGCCGCCGTGATGTCCTTCAAGCCGTTGTGTCCGCCTGACGAACCACCTTTCTTGATCTTCGCCACACCAGGTTGCAGATCGAGTTCGTCATGCACGACGAGGACGTCGTCCGGGGCGATCTTGTAGAAGCGCGCGAGTGCGCCGACCGACTGGCCGGAACGGTTCATGTAGGTCTGCGGCTCCAGCAGCCAGACTTCCTGGCCGGCGATCGAGGTCTTCGCGGCCAGTGCATTGTATTTGGACTCGCGCATCAGGCGGCCGCCGGCAAGGTTATCGACCAGCCAGAAGCCCGCATTGTGGCGCGTTTGTTCGTATTCAGGGCCTGGATTGCCGAGGCCGACGATGAGACGGATGGGCATGCGTGTAATCGATGTCCGAAGCGGAAATACCGGGGAAAAGAATTGATTATCGTGGAAGTTGCGGCTTTGCGTCCAATCGCGAGCCCGCGTTGGGACTACGGGGCCATAAATAAAAACCCCGCCACATGGGCGGGGTTTTTATTGTGATGCGAGCCGAATTACTTCTTCTCGGCAGCAGCTTCGCCAGCAGCAGCTTCGTCAGCGGACACCTGACCAGCCGGCACGGAGGCGATGGCGATGGTCGGGTTGTCGTGGGTGACAGCGCTCACGCCCTTCGGCAGGGTGATGTCGGCCAGGTGCACGGAGGCGCCAGCTTCGACCTTGGACAGGTCGACTTCGACGAATTCCGGCAGATCGCCCGGCAGGCAGCTGACGTCGAGTTCGTTCATCACGTGGCTGATGATCGCGCCGCCCAGCTTCACAGCCGGGGAGATTTCAGCGTTCATGAAGTGCAGCGGCACCTTCACGTGAATCTTCTTGTTCTGGTCGACGCGCTGGAAGTCAGCATGCAGCACGAGCTGCTTGTATGCGTGCATCTGGAAGTCGCGCAGCAGAACCTTTTCGACCTTGCCTTCGATTTCCATGTCGAGGATCGACGAATGGAAGGCTTCCTTCTTCAGCGCGTGGAACAGCGCGTTGTGGTCCAGTGCAATGGCGACTGGATCGGCGGTGCCGCCATAGATGATGGCCGGCGTCTGACCCGCATTGCGCAGGCGGCGGCTCGCTCCGGACCCCTGCTCTTTGCGTGGGAATGCGATAACTTTCATTTTTAGCTCCAAAAGTGCAAGACAGGCTTGCGATTTGCCCCCCGCGACCAGGGAGCGTGAAAACCTTCTTCCCGGAGGAAGAGGGGAAAACCAGAATCTTAGTCGACGAACAGCGAGCTGACCGAATCACCCTTGGTGATGCGCTTGAAGGTCTCTGCAAGCAATTCCGCGCAGGTCAGCTGGCGGATCTTCGGGCAGGACTTGGCTTCGGCGGTCAGCGGAATGGTGTCGGTGACAACCAGCTCATCCAGCGGCGAGGTCGAGATGCGCTCGATTGCCGGGCCGGACAGCACCGGGTGCGTACAGTAGGCGACCACCTTCTTGGCGCCGCGCTCTTTCAGCACTTCTGCAGCCTTGGTCAGGGTGCCAGCGGTATCGACCATGTCGTCCATGATCACGCAGTTGCGGCCTTCGACTTCGCCGATGATGTGCATGACTTCCGACACGTTTGCCTTCGGACGGCGCTTGTCGATGATTGCCAGGTCGCAGTTCAGGCGCTTGGCCAGCGCACGGGCGCGAACCACGCCGCCGACGTCCGGCGACACGACCAGCAGGTCGTCGTAACTCTTCTTGATCAGGTCCGACAGCAGGATCGGGGATGCATAAATGTTATCCACCGGAATGTCGAAGAAGCCTTGGATCTGGTCTGCGTGCAGGTCCATGATCAGCACGCGGTCGACGCCTGCCTGTTGCAGCATATTAGCGACGACCTTCGCCGAAATCGCGACGCGGGCGGAACGCGGGCGGCGGTCTTGGCGGGCGTAGCCGAAATACGGGATGGCGGCGGTGATACGGCCGGCCGATGCGCGCTTCAGTGCATCGACCATCAGCATGATTTCCATCAGGCTGTCGTTGGTCGGCGCGCAGGTCGATTGCAGAACGAACACATCCTTGCCGCGCACGTTCTCGTTGATCTCCACCATGACTTCGCCGTCGGAGAATTTCGAGACGACAGCCTTGCCAAGCGGGATGCCGAGGTGCTTGACCACTCCTGCGGCCAGCTCCGGATTTGCGTTGCCGGTAAAGACCATCAGGTTTTCAAGCGCCATGGGACACCTAGGAATTGCGGGTTAAAAGGATGAAAAGCCGCCAAGGCATGACTGTTTGGTCTCGCGTTGGCGGCTTTGGGTTCTTCTTGTGTTTAATGGCAGGGGAACAAGGATTCGAACCTTGGAATGCCGGAATCAAAATCCGGTGCCTTAACCAGCTTGGCGATTCCCCTACACAACCTGTTTGTCTGTCGTCGCTCTGATTGCAACGGCAAACGAATTCTTAATTACGACTCCAGCAAATCCGAGAGCGGGTGGCGCTCGATCGCTTTGGCTTTCCAGACTGTCCATTGGCTGGATCCGGTTTCTCGTGCCGCTTGCAGCACTTCATCGGCGTCGTGTTCATGACTGAATGCACAGAACACGCATGCGCCGGAGCCGGTCATCTTCGCATTGCCAAACTGCTGCAGCCATTCGACGGCTTCTGCAATTGGCGGGAAGAGCCTTGTTGCCACGACTTGCAGGTCGTTTTTTCCGAAGCAATTGGATGCACTGGAAAAGTCCGATATTTTGACGGGATTTGTGTTTCTTGTCAAACCCGGATCGGAAAAAATTGCTGCGGTCGGCGCGGAAACCCCTGGTTCGATCACCACGTACCAGCAATCCGGGGTGTCGATAGCGGCCAGATCCTCGCCCACACCTTCGGCGAATGCGTTGCGGCCGAAGATGAAAAAGGGAACGTCGGCACCCAGCTGCAGGCCGAGTTTCATCAATTCCCGGCGATTCAGCCCGGTGTGCCACAAGTGGTTGAGTGCAATCAAGGTGGTGGCCGCATCCGATGAGCCGCCGCCGAGGCCGCCGCCCATCGGCAGGCGTTTGTCGATGCTGATGTCGGCGCCGAGCCGATCTGCTCGGCCGGAATCCATGGCGGACTTCAGCAGTCGCGCCGCGCGCATGATCAGATCCGATTCTTCCGGTACGCCGGGTACGTCGACGGTTCGCCGCACGATTCCGTCGTCGCGTAAAGTGAAATGGAGCAGGTCCCCGTGGTCCAGCAACTGGAAGACCGTCTGCAGCAGGTGATACCCGTCAGGACGGCGGCCGGTGATGTGCAGGAACAGGTTCAGTTTCGCCGGGGCGAGGCAGTTGTTGAGTGTGGTTGCCATGTGTCGATGACGATGCGGAGGGAAACGTCGCCGGCCTGCTCTGTAGTGCGGGCGAGGTCGATGCGCTTGGGGCGGTTTTGTGCAGACTGGCCGTTGTTCTCACTCCATGCGGCGTAATGGATTCGCCAGCCGTCATTTGACGTAACCTGAGGTGACGAAGGCGTTGCGGCGACATGCCTGCCCGTGCTGTCGATGGTGAATCCTTGCAGCCAGTCACGCAATCCGGCGACTGGCAGCGGCCAGCCCAGTGTCTCCGCCGTGAGGGCGTCGACGTTCGGTGCGCTGCGCAACGGCTGTCCGCCCTGCTGCAGCGTAGCGCCGTCGGGGGAAACGTTGATGACGGCCATCGTCTGGCCCAATGGCGACAGCAGTGTGACCGTGGTGACTTCCGGGGTCTGCGACCAGGCGAAGCTGCCATGCAGGGCTTCTTCCCTCGTGCGGCCCTGATAGCGCACCGAGAGGCGGCCGCTCATCTCGATGGACTGATGGAATGGGCGCGTAGTGATTGCTGCTTGCCGGGCTGTATCCGGTTCGGGAGGTGGAACCGTCGCACAGCCCCCAAGCAGCAAGGGCGTCGCGATGGCGAGCGCCCGGGCAAGGCACAACTTCATAGATTTACGTTCAGGCGGGCGAGCGTGCTTTTGAGCGTGTCGTTCTGCGGGTCCTTGGTTTGCGCGTCGCGCCACAGCCTTTGTGCATCGTCCTTCTGTCCTTTGACCCACAGGACTTCGCCGAGGTGGGCGGCGATTTCAACGTCGGGACGCAGTTCATACGCCCGGCGCAGGAGCGATTCTGCTTCCTTCAGGTTGCCCAAGCGGAATTGCACCCAGCCCATGCTGTCCATGATGAAGGGATCGTCCGGCGCCAGCTGGAGCGCCTTGTCGATCAGGCTGAGCGCTTCCTGAAGGCGGATGTTGCGTTCCGCCAGCGAATAGCCGAGCGCGTTGTAGGCATGCTGGTTGTTCGGCGCGAGTTCCATGATCTTGCGCAGCGACGTCTCCATTTCATCCCACTGCCCGATCTTTTCGGCCGACATCGCATAGTCGTACAGCAAGTCAGTGTTGGTCGGGAAGCGGGCGAGTCCGGCCTTGAAGACCTGCATCGCGTCCTGGATCTGGTTCGCGTCTCGCAGCAGCTGTCCTTCGGCGATGACGACTTGGGCTTCCTCGCGGTCGCCGCTGACATTGAGTTCGTGCAGCAGCTTGCGGGCACCTGCCAAGTCGCCGCGCTTGGCGATCACCTGCGCGCGCTTGATCTGGGCATTCAGGTAAGCCTCGCCCGGTTCAATCTGGGACAGCCACTTCAGCACGGCGTCGGTGTCCTTGCGCTCCTCTGCGATCTGGGCCAGCAGCAGCAGGGCCTGGGACGGATCGCGCTCGTCATCCGGCTTGGTGGACAGGATGTTGAGGTAGGTCGTGAGGTATTGCTCGGCAGCCTTCAGGTCGTTGGTCTGCATGCCGAGCACGCCCAGTGCATAGAGCGAGGTCAGGTCTTGCGGCTGGTCCTTGAGCAGGGCTTCGAATTCGCCGCGCGCTTTTGCGTACTGTTTCTGTTCGATCAGCATGCGCGCGTAGGCCATGCGGGCGTCGCGCGATTTTGGATAGCGGGCAACGAAGTCGGCGAGCAGCTTGAGCGCTTCCGCCTTGTCGGGCGTGACCTGCACCAGCGCGAGGATGGCGAGCTCGGAGTCCGGTTTGACCATGAGCGCCGTCTCCGCTTCCTGGCGAGCGCGCTGAAGGTCGCCGCGCGCGTAGGCTCCTTGTGCCAGCGCCAGCCGGGCTTCGGGAAGGTCGAGGTAGGGAGCGAGGATGCGTTCCAACATTGCGAATGCCGCAGTCTTGTCCTTGGCGCGTGCTAGCAGGCGCTGCATCTGGAAGGCCAGCAGGCCGCGCGTCTGCGGGCGTGCTTCCTTCAGGCGCTCTTCGAGGATGGGCTGGGCTTCATCCAGGTTGTCGCTCAGAATGATGAAGCTCAGGTAGTACTGCGTCGCTTCGTCGGAATTGGGGGCGAGCGTGCGCCACAAGCGCACGGCACTCAAGGCCTCGTCCGCCTGCTTGGCGGTCAGTGCGATCTCGGCGGCGCGGCGCGCCAGCCTGGGGTCGCGTGTCTGCTGCGCCAGCGACAGCATAGTCACATATGCGGTTTGCCAGTCGCCGCGCTGGAAGGCGATTTCGGAAGTGATGAGCTTGTACAGCAGTTCGTCCGACAACTCGACCGATGGCAGCGGATCCTCCGGCTTCTGCTCGCCTGAACCCGAGCCTGATACGGGCCTCCTTGGCGAAGTCGGCTTCCTGACGATGGATTCGTCGGCGACGCCGGTCACGGCGCTCGGCCCCGAAGCCATGACCGGTTGCGCGGGCTGCATGGTGCCGGTCGCGCACGCGGACAACAAGATCGGCAGAGTTAGAATGAAAAGAGTGTTTTTCAAGGAAGATTCCCGGGTAATCAGGCAGCTTGCATTTTACGCCCAACAAGAGCGCTATGCGCATGGGTAATATAGAGCCAAGATGCCGATTTTCCACCTATGCGGCGATGCCGTGCTGCGGAACGGCGCTCGCATGCCAAATTTCTAGTGATATCACGTTTGTCCTTCATCAAATTTGTCTTTCTGCAAAGAGTCGTTTGAGCCATGCCTGAACTCCCCGAAGTAGAAGTGACCCGCCGTGGTGTCGCCCCGCACCTCGAAGGGCGGGTAGTGACGGGCGTCGAATTGCGCCATAGCGGTCTGAGGTGGCCTTTTCCCGCCGGCCTGGCGGATTTGTTGAGCGGGCAGCGCATTCGCATGACCGGCAGGCGCGGGAAGTACCTGTTGATCGGATTCGATCACGGCACGCTGATCGTGCATCTCGGCATGTCCGGGCATTTGCGGATCTTGCCCAGGGGGACGCCAGCGGAAAAGCACGACCACTTCGACCTTGTCCTTGGCGACCATGTCATGCGGATGAACGATCCGCGGCGCTTTGGTGCTGTGCTTTGGCACGGCCTTGGCGAGGGGCAGGTCGATGAACATGTGCTGCTGCGCGGACTGGGCGTGGAACCGCTGGAGGACGCGTTTACCGCCGAGCTGCTGTACAGGATGACCCGCAAGCGCAGCGCACCGATCAAGCAAGTGTTGCTGGCCGGCGACATCGTGGTGGGCGTGGGAAACATCTATGCATCCGAAAGCCTGTTCAAGGCTCGCATCAATCCGCGCACTGCGGCACACCGGATCGGCCTCGCTCGCTATGAGCGGCTGGCACAGGCAATCCGCGAAACGCTGGCCGCCGCCATAGAGCAGGGCGGCAGCACGCTGCGCGATTTCATGGCTGCCGACGGGCAGCCGGGCTACTTCCAGCAGAGCTATTTTGTCTACGAGCGGGCTGGCGAGGCATGCCGCGTATGCGGCGAAACCGTAAGGCAGATCAAGCAGGGGCAGAGGTCCACCTTCTACTGTCCAAATTGTCAAAAGTGAGCGTGGGTGCTAGATTCGTACCTATACGGTATTAACTTGGGGAAACTGTGAGCAATCTGGTACAAAAGTTCCAGGAATACAGCGGCTGGCGCAACAGTGTGCTGGCGGCGCTTGAACGCTACAGCGCCTGCGTGCATTCCGCCGACCTTGCCGACGCAGTCAGCGACCAGCATTTCTCGCGCCTCCGGGCACGGCTGACAGACGACAAGCTCTCCATCGCCTTCGTCGCCGAATTCTCGCGCGGCAAATCGGAGCTGATCAACGCCATCTTCTTTGCCGACTACGGGCAGCGCATCCTGCCGTCGTCCGCCGGACGCACGACCATGTGTCCGACGGAATTGCTGTACGACGAAACTTTCCCGCCTTCGATCCGCCTGCTGCCGATCGAGACGCGGGCCGAGGCCGCGTCGACCAGCGATTACAAAAACGACAATCATGTCTGGACCGTCCTGCCGCTCGACATTGATTCCGGCGAAGGCATGCTGGAAGCCTTCAAGCAGGTCAGCCTGACCAAGCGCGTTCCGGTCGAGGAAGCGAAGCGCTACGGCTTGTACCATGAAGACGACCCCGACGCCTCGCTGTCCATCGGCGACGATGGACTGGTAGAAATTTCGCAGTGGCGGCATGCGATCGTGAACTTCCCGCACCCGCTGCTCAAGCAAGGCCTGGTGATCATCGACACCCCGGGCCTGAATGCGATCGGTACCGAACCGGAACTGACGCTGAACCTGATTCCGAATGCGCATGCGGTGCTGTTCATCCTGGCAGCCGATACCGGTGTGACCAAGAGCGATATCGAGGTGTGGCGCGACCATATCGGCGGCGGACCCGCACGCCTGGTTGTGCTGAACAAGATCGACAGCATGTGGGACGAGCTGCGCTCTACCGAAGAAGTCGAGGAGCAGATCCAGCGGCAGGTAGGCACGGTAGCGCACACGCTCAGCCTGTCGACGCACCAGGTATTCCCGATTTCGGCCCAGAAGGGCCTGGTGGGCAAGGTCAATCGCGATCCCGAGCTACTGGCGAAGAGCCGCCTCCCGCTGCTGGAATCCGCGCTGTCCGAAGAACTGATCCCGAGCAAGCAGGAAATCGTGCGCAACCAGCTGGTTACCGAGATCAGCGACCTGACCGCCGCCAAGCAGGCCCTGCTTGCTTCGCGCAGCCGCAACGTGGTCGAGCAGCTGGTCGAGCTGAAGAGCCTGCGTGGCAAGAACCACTCCATCATCGAACACATGATGAAGCGAGTGGATCTCGAGAAGAAGGAATTCGACAGTAGCCTGCTCAAGCTGCAGGGAACGCGTGCCGTGTTCACGCGTCTGTCGACCGAGGTGTTCACCAGCCTGGGCATGGACATCCTGAAGGCGGAAATCCGCAATACGCGCGACGCGATGGAAAACAGCAGGTTCTCTGCCGGCATGCGTTCGGCGGTCAAGAATTTCTTCGACCACGTACGCAACAACCTTGCGCGCTCGGGCCAGAAGACGGACGAGATCACCGAAATGATGTCGGTGATGTACCGCAAGTTCTCCACCGAACACGGTCTGGCCCTGTCCGCGCCGATGCCGTTCTCGCTCGAGAAGTACCTCAAGGAGGTCGAGCTGATCGAAAGCGTGTACCACAAGCAGTTCGGTACCGCGGCAATCCTCACCATGCCTCAGGTCTCGCTGATGACCAAGTTCTTCGATTCGATCGCATCACGTGTGAAGCAGAGTTTCCTGCAGGCCAACCGCGACGTCGAGGCCTGGCTCAAGGTCGTGATGGCGCCGCTCGAGGCACAGATCTGGGAACACCGGTCGCAGCTGAAGAAGCGACGGCAGTCGATCGAACGCATCCACGTCGCGACCGAAAGCCTGGAAGAGAAGGTGCAGGCACTCGAAGCGCTGCACGACGAGATCGAAACCCAGAAGAAGACCCTGCTCGCGCTTGAAACCGAACTCAAGAATGCAATCGATGCGGAACTGTCCGCACTGAGGGCGGCAGCGTAGATGAAGCGTGTGGCAGCAGCGCCGGCTGAAGGGGCCGGCGCCGGGAAGGACTTTTCCGATCCGTCGTTTTCGCAGGCCGTCATCCGCTGGCAAAAGCAGCACGGCCGGCACACCTTGCCCTGGCAGAACACCAGGGATGCCTACCGGATCTGGCTATCGGAGATCATGCTGCAGCAGACGCAGGTCGTTGCGGTCATTCCGTATTACGCGCGCTTCCTCGAACGTTTTCCCGATGTGGAATCGCTCGCCGCTGCGCCTTCGGAAGAGGTGATGGCGCACTGGAGCGGCCTCGGTTATTACTCGCGCGCGCGCAACCTGCACCGTTGCGCGCAGCAGGTTGTCACACAATACAAGGGAATATTTCCCAGCGATCCGTCGCTGCTTGCCGAATTGCCGGGCATAGGGCGCTCGACGGCCGCAGCCATCGCGGCCTTTGCCTACGGCGCACGCGCGGCCATCCTCGACGGCAATGTCAAGCGCGTGTTTGCGCGCGTGTTCGGCATCGAGGGTTTTCCCGGTTCGAAGCCGGTGGAAGACAAGATGTGGCTGCGGGCCGTCGCGCTCCTTCCTGATGAGGATATCGAAGTCTACACGCAGGGCCTGATGGATTTCGGCGCGACCCTCTGCACGCGCAGCAACCCCTCTTGCAAGACCTGCCCGCTGGCGCAACGCTGCGTTGCTTTCGAAGGCGGACGCGTGCATTTGCTCCCCGAGCGGCGGCCGAAGAAAGCCGTGCCGGAAAAATCGACGACGATGCTCGTGATCACGCACGGCCAGCATGTGCTGCTGGAACAGCGGCCAGACAGCGGTATCTGGGGCGGCCTGATGTCGCTGCCCGAAATTGAGGACAGTGAGCAAGGGGTGGAAGAGGCGTTTTGGTTGGCTGCGTCTCCATTCGGCGAGCCCGAGTCGTTCGAAAAGCTCACGCCGTTCTCGCACGGATTTACCCACTTCAAGCTGCATGTCTCGCCATACCGGGTGCGAATGGCTCGGCGCCTTGATCGCTCCGGGCGGTCGGCGCATGTATGGTATCGAACAGACTTGCTGGCCGATGCGCCGCTGCCGGCCCCGGTAAAGAAGCTCCTGCTTGCCGTGTTCGCCGGCAACGACCTGCTCAGTCGTTGATCCACTCCACGCGGTTTCTCCCGAGCTGCTTGGCCTGATAGAGCGCCGAGTCGGCGCGCGAGATCAGGTCCGTGATCTTTTCGCCGTGCCGGTACTGCGCCACGCCGATCGAGAGCGAAATGTTTTTCTGCGCGAGGATCTTCTGGAAGTCCAGAAAGTGCGCATAGACCCGCAGTCGTTCGGCGTGCATCACCGCACCCTTGACGTCGGTATCGGGCAGGATTTGCATGAATTCGTCGCCGCCGTAACGGCCGAAGACGTCGGTATCGCGGATGCTGTCGCGCGCCACCCGGGCGAATTCCTTCAGGATGGTATCGCCGACGAGGTGGCCGTTGTTATCGTTGATCTCCTTGAACCTGTCGATGTCGATCAGGCAGATCGTAAACGGAATGCCGCGGCTGTCGGCCTGGAGCTTGGCCTGTTCGAGTTCGGACTGCAGCTGGCGCCTGTTATACAGGCCGGTAAGCTCGTCGCGGACGGATTTCTCTTCGTAGTGTTCAAGCTGGTAGCGCGTCGCCCGCAGCAGTTGCCGCAGGTTCTGAATCTGCTTGCCGACCAAGATCATGCCCGGCAGGGTCAAGGCAAGCACACACCACTGGGCAAGGTCGGCACGAAAGCCGAAGTCGTAGCCTTCGACATGCGCGCGCAGCAGGATGATGCCGAGATAGGCTGTCAGGCAGCCGATCGACAGCAGGATCAGCGACGCCGTCGACAACCGGAATATGCCGAACGAGAACGCAATCAGGATGAACGGCACCAGTGCGATCTGGGTTGCTCGCTCGAGGTACGCAACGACCAGCATGATCAGCAGCGACGCCACCAGCTGCGGCAGCATGAGGCTGGGCTCCTGGAAGCGAAGATTGAAGCCGAAGCGGAACACGCTGTAGAACAGCACGACGACAGTGACGACGACTGCGGCGACGCTGGCGAAGGTCAGTCCGCTGATGAAGCCCTGCCGGTAGAAGATGTACAGGCTAACCGCGTACAGCAGCGAGATGAGGCTGATCGGCGAGATCTGTGGGACGCGGACAGGCTGCATGTTCTTGCGGCGGTTGAGTGACTCTGACCGCATCGTCTCGCGTGCGTCGTCCAATAGCATGTGATTAGCGCTCAATGGTGTGCCGGTGAATGCTTGGGTTTGCGGGGAGTTTTTGCCGATGCGGCAGTTGACCTGCCATTTATCCTACGAATGGCATGCGCCGATTTTGCGCGGTGACAAACTGGCGGTAAAAAATGCGATGGGGAATGAGAACGCGCGCAGGATTCTCGGAAATGTCACATCGCCGGGCGATGTGTGAGCCTGCTTTGTTGTCTTTGTTCTAAGGCTGGACGATCTTGTGTTGAACCAGATACTGGTGGATGAGTGACAGCCGGCTTTCGGCGTCTGCAAGTTCCAGCAGCTTTTGCCGCGCCTTGAGGGGGATCGGCAGGATCTCGCACCAGCGATTGGCAACCCAGCTTGCACTGTCGAGCCGGATCGGGCGCGAGAAGGGACTGACGAAACCCGCGCCGCGCTCGGCCTGGCCTTTGGCGTCGACGTCGTCGATCACGATCTTCAGTGTTTTCGCGCAGGTGACATGGATGTCGCTTGCCGGGATCGGCTCGTCGGGCGCGATGAGTTCGACGCGTGCCTCCAGCCGCTGGTCAGGCAGTACGCGCGTTTCGATGATGCGGAAGCGGTCGCCGCCCTGGGTGCGCAGCATCATCACGCCCAGGTTCTGCATGTCCCAGCCGGTGACGTGGGCCAGACATCCGACCTCTTCGGGCTCGGCGGCAGCGCCGACTTCCTGTCCGCTCTTGATCAGCACGACGCCGAAGGGCGCGTTGTTCTTCATGCACTCGCGCACCATGTCGATATAGCGTGCCTCGAATACCTTGAGCGGCAGGATCCCATCGGGGAACAGGACCGTCTTCAATGGGAAAAGCGGCAGCCAGGAATCGGTCGCGGACATGGGGAGAGAAAGAAAAAGGTTCAGGTCAGTTCGCGATGCCGCACGAGCACGCGTTCGGATGCGTGGAAATGTCGGGCCAGCTGTTCCACCATGTAGACGGACCGGTGCTGTCCGCCGGTGCAGCCAACGGCGACCGTGAGGTAGCTGCGGTTGTCGTTCTTGAAAGCCGGCAGCCATTTCTCGACAAAGGTGCGGATATCGGCGAGTAGTTCGGCGACATGCGCCTGTGCATCAAGGTAAGCGATCACCGGCTCGTCGCGGCCGGTGTACGGACGCAGGCTGAGATCGTAATAGGGATTCGGCAGCACGCGCACGTCGAACACCAGGTCGGCATCGAGCGGCACGCCGAACTTGAATGCAAAGGATTCGAACAGTAGTGTCAGCGGCGTGCGCTCGGTCTCGACCAGGTCCTTGATCCAGGCGCGCAGCTTGTTGGCCGACAGGCCGGAGGTATCGATCACATGACCGATGCCTTCGATCGCCGACAGCATTTCGCGCTCGCGCAGGATGCATTCGGTCAGCGTCGGCTGGTCGCCGTTGGCCGGGTCGGGACGGAAGCGGTGCGACAGCGGATGGCTGCGGCGGGTTTCGGAAAAGCGTGCAATCAGCGACTCGGTTTTCGCGGTCAGGAACAGGACCTTGACGTCGTGCCCCTCATCCTTCAACTGCTGGATGTCACCGGGCAGGCTGGCCAGCGAGTCGGCGCTGCGGGCATCCATCGCCACGGCGAGGGTTTGCGCGCCTTCATCGAGGCGTGTTTCAACCAACTGGCGGAGCAATTTGGGCGGCAGGTTATCGACGCAGAAATAGCCGGCGTCTTCGAGTGCATTCAGACCGACCGATTTTCCCGAGCCGGAAATGCCAGTGATGAGAATGATGCGCATAGGCAGTAATCATACCGCAAAGCGAAGCGAACCATTTTCCTTGTCGTCGGCGCAGCGCGCTGAGGTGTCGTGCGTAGGCCCGGTCGCGTTGATGCATGTCAAACGGGCTGCAGGTCTTGAACCTATGCTGAATGGGCGGCTGCCCCGGACGTGCGGAACTTGGTCCGGACGTTGTCCGTTGCCGACACCCAACGCCCTGTCACTTTCGCAAGAGGAGATAAACCATGTCGCTACGCATCAACGATATCGCGCCGGACTTCAAAGCCATGACTACCCAGGGGCCGATCAGTTTCCATGAATGGATTGGCGACAGTTGGGCGATTCTGTTTTCGCACCCGAAGGATTTCACGCCGGTCTGCACCACGGAACTGGGATATATGGCCAAGATCGAGCCGGAGTTTGCGAAGCGCAATTGCAAGATGATCGGCCTGAGCGTGGATCCGGTCGAAAGCCATAACGCGTGGATGAAGGATATCGAGGAAACCCAGGGGGCGATGCCAAAGTATCCGATCATCGGCGACAGCGACCTCGCGGTGTCCAAGCTCTACAACATGCTGCCCGCGGATGAGCCGGGCACGTCGGAAGGACGCACGCCGACGACCAATGCGACGGTCAGGTCGGTATTCATGATCGGACCGGACAAGAAGATCAAGCTGATGCTGACCTACCCGATGAGCACAGGCCGTAACTTCGACGAAATCCTGCGCGTGCTGGATTCCATGCAACTGACGATGGAGAACAAGGTTGCCACGCCGGTGAACTGGAAACAGGGCGAGGACGTCATCATCCTCGCCTCGGTCAGCGATGACGAGGCCAAGACCTTGTTCCCGGAAGGATGGTCGACAGTGAAGCCGTATCTGCGGATGGTCAAGCAGCCGCAAACGGGCGGGCGCGCTTGAGAAGCGGTTCGGGGAACGCCTTAATCGTTCCCCATCGCCTTCTGCTGTCGCTCCATGAATTCCTTGAGCGTGTCGATGCCGCGCAGTTGCAGGATGGTGTTGCGCACCGCGGCTTCCAGCAGCACCGCGAGGTTGCGCCCGGCTTCGACCGGGATGATGACCTTGCGGATCGGCAGGCCGAGGACTTCTTCGGTCTGCGAATGCAGGGGCAGGCGTTCGTAGTTTTCCTCGAGCGTCTTGCGCCGTACGAGGTGGACGATCAGCTTCAGGCGCATCTTGCGGCGCACCGCGGTCTCGCCGAAGATCGTCTTGATGTCGAGCAGGCCGAGGCCGCGCACTTCCAGCAGGTTCTGCAGCAGCGGCGGGCAGCGGCCCTCGATCATGTTCGGCGCGATGCGGGCGAATTCCACCGCATCGTCCGCCACCAGGCCGTGGTTGCGTGAAATCAGTTCCAGTCCCAGTTCACTCTTGCCCAGTCCCGATTCGCCGGTGATCAGAACGCCGACGCCGAGCACGTCCATGAACACGCCGTGCATCGTCACCCGTTGCGCCAACTCCTTGGACAGGTAGACCCGCAGGTAGTCGATGACTTGCGCGGCCGGGAGTGGTGTGGAGAACAGCGGAATGTTGCGTTCGTCGCAGATCTGCAGGATGTAGGGCGGCGTTTCGAGGCCCTGCGCGATGATGAACGCCGGCGGCTCGCCATTGACCAGCTCTTCGGTCTGGTATTTGCGTGAGGTGGGGGAAAGCTTGTTGTAGTACTGGATTTCCTGATGGCCGAAGACCTGCAGACGGCCGGGGTGGATCAGGTTCAGGTGGCCGACCTGGTCGGCGGCGGAACTGGCGTCGCCGGAAATGCGGCGTTCACCGCCCTGGAAGCCGGCAAACCAGCCGAGTTGCAGGGCTTCGCGGGTGTCGTCGTAAAGCTGTTGGATCGAGAGGTTGGTTTGCGCGGGCATGGACGGGGCTCATTCAAATAAGAGGGAACACCCTCTTGAATGAGACCGATTATGCATGCACGCTCGGTTCCCACGCAATAATGCGGGAATGGACCGATGCCGCGTCCGGGTCCGATGCCAGCTGATTGCGGAAGTTTTCGTCCGAAAACATCTCCGCTACTTCCGACAGGATTTCCAGGTGCTGCTGGGTGACGTGGTCGGGGATCAGCAGGAATATCAGCAGCTTTACCGGGTGGCCGTCGGGCGATTCGAAAGGAATCGGATCCTTGAGGCGGACAAATGCGGCCAGCGGTGCTTTCAAGCCCTTGATGCGGCCGTGTGGCACGGCAACACCGTGGCCCAGGCCGGTCGAGCCAAGCCGTTCGCGGGCAAAGAGGTTATCCGAAACGACGGAACGCGCGATGCTGCAGTTGTTCTCGAAGATCAATCCCGCCTGCTCGAATGCGCGCTTCTTGCTTGATACCTCGAGGTCCAGCACCACGTTCTGGGCCGACAGGATTTTTGAAAGGTTGGTCATCTTACAAAGCGGTATGTTGCGCCGCACAATGCGTTGTTTCGAGACGCATTATAGGCCTCTTCATGGGATGTGCAATGACTTAGCTTAGGATTGCCAAAAGAAACTACATTGAGGGTAAGCAGGAAGCCGTTGCGCATTATTCAATATGGATCAGTACAGCCGCCGCTGATTGTGCGCCTGCCCAGACATCCTCATCTAGGACCGCTCCTGCAAGGAATAGTTTCTTTCTGGAATTGTTGCCACGGTAAATTGCCTCCTGTTATTGCCGAGCATTCCGCATGTTCGAAGGGCGCGCACCCGTGGTGAAGTTGGTCCGCCACGGATTGATGTCCAGCCCCCCACGGCGCGTATAGCGCGCGTATACCGACAGCTTTTGCGGCCGGCACTGGCGCATGATGTCCATAAAGATGCGTTCCACGCATTGTTCGTGGAATTCGTTGTGATTGCGGAAACCGATCAGGTATTGCAGCAGGCGCTCCTGGTCGATCTGCGCGCCGACATAGCGGATTTGCACACTGCCCCAGTCGGGCTGCCCCGTCACCAGGCAGTTCGATTTGAGCAGATGGGACAGGAAGGTCTCTTCGACGATGGCCTCTTCATGGTTTGCCCTGAGCAGGCCCGGGTCCGGCGTGTAGCTGTCGACGTCGATATCCAGCCGGTCCAGCAGCAAGCCTTCGAGCTCTCCCATCTCCAGCGAGGCAAAGGCGTCGGGCATGGTCAGTTTCACCTGCACAGGCGAGCCGAAGCCGTTGGACAGGTCGATGCGCAGCATCTCGACCAGCGCTTCGGGCGACGGCAGCCGCGTCTGGTTGAACGAGTTCAAGTACAGCTTGAATGATTTCGATTCGATGATGTTGGGCGAATCGGCCGGCACGGTAAACGTGGCGATTGCGACCTGCGGCTTGCCGCGCAGATTCAGCCAGGACAGCTCATAGGCGTTCCAGATATCGACGCCGAAGAAGGGCAGGGTGCCGGCGACGCCGATTTCCTGGCGCTTCTGTTCGCGCGGAATGGGGAAGAGGAGCGAAGGCGCGTACTCGGTCTGGTATGCGGTGGGTTTGCCTAGCGGCGAGGCTTCCGGCAGATTGGATGTGGTCATGCGCAGTGTGGCGTTAAGCCAGAAAGGATGATCGGGAGGGCCGTGATGTCATTGAGACAGCGGCCGGCCCGCCCGGTTCGGCTGTTGCAGCCTTCCTACAGGAACAGTTTATATACGGGGTTGTCGGTCTCGTCCCAGTGACGGTAGCCGAGGGAGGACAGGAAGGTGCGGAATGCCTTCATTTCCTTCTTCGGCACTTGCAGGCCGACCAGGATGCGGCCGACATCGCCACCCTGGTTTCGGTAGTGGAACAGGCTGATGTTCCAGTTCGGCGCCATGCTGTCGAGGAAGCGCATCAGTGCGCCGGGGCGCTCGGGGAATTCGAAACGGTACAGCAGCTCGTCGTGCGCGAGCGGGCTCTTGCCGCCGACGAGATGGCGCACATGCAGCTTGGCCAGGTCGTCATGGGTCAGGTCCAGCGTCTTGAAGCCGTGCTTCTCGAAGTTTTTCGAGATTTTCTCGGATTCGTCACGCTTCGAGATCTGGATGCCGACGAAGACATGCGCGACCTTGTCGTCGCTGATGCGGTAGTTGAACTCGGTGACGTTGCGCGGGCCGATCAGTTCGCAGAAACGCTTGAAGCTGCCGCGCTCTTCCGGGATGGTCACAGCGAACAGCGCTTCGCGCGCTTCGCCGACTTCAGCCATTTCGGCCACGAAGCGCAGGCGGTCGAAGTTCATGTTCGCGCCGCTGGTAACGGTGACCAGGCTCTGGCCGCTGACCGGCTTCTTGCTTGCCTTGGCGCGTTCGACGTAGGCCTTTGCGCCGGCCACTGCCAGAGCGCCTGCCGGTTCGAGAATGCTGCGCGTGTCCTGGAATACGTCCTTGATCGCGGCGCAGACTTCATCGGTATCGACGAGGATGACTTCATCCACGTACTGCTTCGCGATGCGGAAGGTTTCCTCGCCGGCCAGCTTGACGGCGGTGCCGTCCGAGAACAGGCCGACATCGTTTAGCGTCACGCGGCGGCCGGTCTTCAGGCTGCGTGCCATCGCGTCGGAATCGGTGGTTTGCACGCCGATCACCTTGATATCCGGACGCACGGCCTTGACGTAGGCGGCGACACCGGCAACCAAGCCGCCACCGCCGATCGCGCAGAAAATCGCGTGAATCGGTTCGGAATGCTGGCGCAGGATCTCCATGCCGATCGTACCCTGGCCGGCGATGACGTACGGGTCATCGAACGGATGGACGAAGGTCAGCTTGAGCTTCTTTTCCAGCGTCAGTGCGTGGTTGTAGGCATCGGTATAGGAATCGCCGAAGAGGACAACTTCGCCGCCGCGCGCCCGCACCGCTTCCATCTTTACCGGCGGGGTGGTCGTCGGCATCACGATCACGGCGCGGCAGCCGAGCCGCGAGGCGGACAGCGCCACGCCCTGGGCATGATTGCCGGCCGACGCACAAATGACTCCGCGCTTGAGTTGTGCCGGTGACAGGTGGGCCATCTTGTTATAGGCGCCGCGAATCTTGAAGCTGAATACGCTCTGGATGTCCTCGCGCTTGAGGTAAATGCGGTTATCCATGCGTTGCGACAGCGTGGGCGCGAGTTCGAGCGGCGATTCGACCGCGACATCGTAGACGCGGGCGGTCAGGATTTTCTGTAGATAGTCTGTAGTCATAACGAGATAGTCGGCGGCATGCATTCCCCATGTTGCATGCAGCCCGCCATTATAATGGACGCCCTCGGCGAATCTTCCATGCCCGCCAATTGTTGGTTATATATCTGATATGCGCCGTCTTCACTTGACGAGGCACCTAATGTTCAATCGATGATCGAATCCGTAATCCGCTGGCTCTTCGGCGTTCTGGCCGTTCCTGATGTCGGGCTGACCTCGGTTTTCCTGGTTAGCGTTATCTCCGCCACATTGCTCCCCCTTGGTTCCGAACCGGCTGTTTTTGCCGTGATCAAGGCCAACGGGGATTTGTTTTGGCCCGCCATTGGTGTCGCTACGATCGGCAACACGATCGGCGGCGTCATCGACTACTGGGTGGGGTACGGCGCCAAGCAGGCATTCGCAAAGGAGCGCGAGACCCGCTGGTTCGCCTGGCTGCAGCGCTTCGGCCCGAAGGCGATGCTCATGTCATGGCTACCCGGCGTCGGCGACCCGCTCTGCACCGTCGGTGGGTGGCTGAGGCTGCCGTTCTGGCCCTGCGTTGTCTATATGGCTATCGGCAAATTCCTGCGCTACCTCACGATGACCACACTGCTCCTGTTCGTCCCCGACGGATTCTGGCGGTCGTTGGTTAATCTGCTCTGATATTGCAAAATTGACATCATTCCGGCAGATATCGCCTCATTTAGAGGCGAATTTGCCGCATTTGGCCGTATGGGAAGTAAGGCTGTTGCCGCCTGGTGCAATGCAATAAGCTAAAATGCCCCTTTAAGGGTCTGTCTTGACATTCTGATGAACGCCCCCGCACAAATCCACGCTCTGCTTTCCGACGCGCCCAGCGACATTGTTCCGACCCGCCTGCGCGAGATCCCGTATAACTACACCTCGTTTTCTGACCGAGAAATCGTGATTCGCCTGTTGGGCGAAGAATCATGGCGCGTCCTGGACGAACTGCGCAGCGAGCGCCAGACCGGCCGCTCCGCGCGCATGCTGTACGAAGTGCTCGGCGACATCTGGGTGGTGCGGCGCAATCCGTACTTGCAGGACGACATGCTGGACAATCCGAAGCGGCGCCAGGCATTGATCGATGCGCTCAACCATCGCCTGACGGAAGTCGAGAAACGCCGCCTGGCGACCGAACTGGCTGAGGCCGGCGACGCGCAGGCTCGCCGCCGCAGCGCCAACGTCGAGGTCCTGGTCAAGGCAGCACGCAAGGCGGTTGCCGACTTCGGCGAGGAATTCCGCAAGACTTACGACCTGCGCAAGCGCGCAACGAAAGAGCTCAGCCGCTACACCGCCAAGGACAACATCAAGTTCGACGGCCTGTCGCGTGTCTCTCACGTGACCGACGCCACCGACTGGCGTGTCGAGTATCCGTTTGTCGTGCTGACCCCGGATAGCGAAGACGAGATGGCCGGCCTGGTGAAAGCCTGTATCGAACTCGGCCTGACCATCATTCCGCGCGGAGGCGGCACCGGCTATACCGGCGGCGCTGTTCCGCTGACACCGTTGTCGGCCGTTATCAACACCGAAAAGCTCGAACAGCTCGGCGCGGTCGAAATGACCGCGCTACCCGGCGTCGACCGTCCGTACGCAACCATCTACTCCGGTGCCGGTGTCGTCACCAAGCGCGTGTCCGATGCCGCCGAAAAGGCCGGCTTCGTGTTCGCAGTGGACCCGACGTCCGCCGAGGCATCCTGCATCGGCGGCAACATCGCAATGAACGCCGGCGGCAAGAAGGCCGTGCTGTGGGGCACCGCGCTCGACAACCTCGCGAGCTGGCGCATGGTCGATCCGAACGGTGACTGGTTGGATGTCACGCGCCTCGAGCACAATCTCGGCAAGATCCACGACGCGCCGGTGGCGAAGTTCAAGCTCGAATGGACCCATCCGGCCGACAAGGGCAAGAGCAACAAGCCGTTCAAGACCGAATACCTGGAAATTGAAGGCCGTCGCTTCCGCAAGGAAGGCCTGGGCAAAGACGTGACCGACAAGTTCCTCGCGGGCCTGCCCGGCATTCAGAAGGAAGGCACCGACGGCTTGATCACGTCGGCGCGTTGGATCCTGCACAAGATGCCCAAGCATGCGCGCACCGTCTGTCTCGAATTCTTCGGCCAGGCACGCGATGCCATCCCGTCGATCGTCGAGATCAAGGATTACCTCGACGCCGAGGCGAAGAAGGGCGGGGCGATTCTCGCCGGCCTGGAGCACCTCGACGAGCGTTACCTGCGCGCGGTCGGCTATGCGACCAAGTCCAAACGCGGCGTGCTGCCGAAGATGGCGCTGTTTGGTGACATTGTCGGCGATGATGAAGAAGCCGTGGCCCGTGCCGCGTCGGAAGTGATTCGCATGGCGAACACGCGCGTCGGCGAAGGATTCGTCGCCGTGAGCCCGGAAGCGCGCAAGAAATTCTGGCTCGACCGCGCACGCACCGCCGCGATCGCCAAGCACACCAACGCGTTCAAGATCAACGAAGACGTGGTGATTCCGCTCGACCGCATGGGCGAGTACACCGACGGCATCGAGCGCATCAACATCGAACTGTCGATCAAGAACAAACTGCAATTCCTGGCTGAGTTGCGCGGTTTCTTTGCATCGCCCCATCTGCCGCTCGGCAAGAGCGAAGATGCGGATACCGACATCCCGCCGGAAGAACTGCTGGGCGACCGTGTCGTGCAGGCAGCGCAACTGATCGAAGCGACGCATGACCGCTGGTCCTACTTGCTGACCAACCTCGACAAGCCGCTGCGCGAGGCGCGCGACGATCTGGCGGCATTGCAGGTGTCGACGACCTGGATTGACGAGCGCCTGCAGCGCCAGTCGGACGCCAATGTGTTCAACGTCGTACAGGACCGCACCATCCGGGTTTCCTGGAAGGCAGAAGTGCGCGCGCAGCTGCGCCAGATTTTCAACGGCGCCGCGTTCAAGCTGATCCTCGATGAATGCAACGCAATCCACAAGCGCGTGCTGCGCGGCCGCGTGTTCGTCGCGCTGCACATGCATGCGGGTGACGGCAACGTGCACACCAACCTGCCGGTCAACTCCGATCATTACGAGATGCTGCAGGACGCCCATGCCGCCGTGGCGCGCATCATGGCGCTGGCGCGTTCGCTCAACGGCGTCATCTCCGGCGAGCACGGCATCGGCATCACCAAGCTGGAGTTCCTCACCGAGGACGAGATCCGCGATTTTCGCGACTACAAGCTGCGCGTGGATCCGGAGGGGCGCTTCAACAAGGGCAAGCTGCTGAACGACCCGACCATGCCGTCCGACCTGCGCAATGCGTACACGCCGTCGTTCGGCCTGATGGGCCATGAGTCGTTGATCATGCAGCAGAGCGATATCGGCGCAATCGCCAACAGTGTCAAGGACTGCCTGCGTTGCGGCAAATGCAAACCAGTATGCGCCACCCACGTGCCGCGCGCCAATCTGCTGTACTCACCGCGCAACAAGATCCTCGCGACCTCACTGTTGGTCGAGGCCTTCCTGTATGAAGAGCAGACCCGCCGCGGCGTGTCGATCAAGCACTGGGAAGAATTCGAGGATGTTGCCGATCATTGCACGGTGTGTCACAAGTGCGTGACGCCGTGCCCGGTCGACATCGACTTCGGCGATGTGTCGATGAACATGCGCAACCTGCTGCGCAAGATGGACAAGAAGTCCTTCAACCCGGGTACTGCCGGCGCGATGTTCTTCCTGAACGCCACCGATCCGGCCACCATCAATGCCGCCCGCGCAGCGATGACAGGCGTGGCGTACAAGGCGCAGCGCCTAGCCAACGACTTGCTGAAGAAGTTTGCGAAGAAGCAGACCAAAGCGCCGCCTGCCTCGCACGGCAAGCCGCCGGTGAAGGAACAGGTGATCCACTTCATCAACAAGAAGATGCCGGGCAACCTCCCGAAGAAGACCGCGCGCGCGCTGCTCGACATCGAGGACGACGAGGTGGTGCCGATCATCCGCGACCCGAAGAAGACCACTGCCGATACGGAAGCGGTGTTCTACTTCCCGGGCTGCGGCTCCGAGCGTCTGTTCTCGCAAGTCGGACTGGCGACCCAGGCGATGCTGTGGCATGTCGGCGTACAGACCGTGCTGCCGCCGGGCTACCTCTGCTGCGGCTATCCGCAGCGCGGTGCCGGTCAGTACGACAAGGCCGAGAAGATGATGACGGACAACCGCGTGTTGTTCCATCGCGTCGCCAACACGCTGAACTACCTCGACATCAAGACGGTCGTAGTGTCGTGCGGTACCTGCTACGACCAGTTGCAGGGCTACGAATTTGAGAAGATCTTCCCCGGATGCCGGATCATCGACATCCACGAGTACCTGCTCGAAAAGGGCGTGAAGCTGGAAGGCGTCGGTGGCGTGCGATACATGTACCACGACCCCTGCCACAGCCCGATGAAGCAGCAGGATCCGCTGAAGACGGTGAACGCGTTGATCACTACAGTCGATGCGCAGAAGATCGAAAAGAATGAACGTTGCTGTGGCGAATCGGGAACTCTGTTTGCGTCCCGCCCAGACATTTCGACGCAGATTCGATTCCGCAAGGAGGAGGAAATGCGCAAGGGCGCGGACAAGCTGCGTACCGACGGCTTCAACGGCGACGTGAAGATCCTGACGTCCTGCCCGTCCTGCTTCCAGGGCTTGTCGCGCTACAACGAGGACTCGGGCACGACCGCCGACTACATCGTGGTGGAAATGGCCAAGTACCTGCTTGGCGAAAACTGGATGCCGGACTACGTGGCCAAGGCCAACGCCGGCGGCATCGAACGCGTTCTGGTGTAACGGATGGCGAAAGAAGCCTGCGAACTGTGCGTGCATCCCGGTGGCGAAGTCATATACCGGGATGCAAACTACCGCATCGTGCTGGTCGACGACGAGCGGTACCCGGGCTTTTGCCGTGTGATCTGGAACGCGCACCAGCACGAGATGACCGACCTCTCGACCGCCGAGCGCGCAATCCTGATCGCCGCCGTCTGGCAGGTGGAAGAGGCGGTGCGCGAAGTGATGCAGCCCGACAAGGTCAATGTTGCCAGCCTCGGCAATGTCGTCCCGCACCTGCACTGGCATGTGATCCCGCGCTACGAGAATGACGCGCATTTCCCGAATCCCATCTGGGGCGAGGTCAAGCGGACGCCGGCGTCTACCGACCTTGCGAAGCGCCAGGCGCTCGTCGCCCGTTTGCGCGAAAAGCTGCTCGATCGCTTCGAGCAATCTCTGCTGTAAGCCTCATTCTTTAGCGAAAACCCGACATGGCTGACATGAAAAAGACGGGCGCGATGCCGACCGCGCTGACGGTACACAAGCAATCGCGCGTGCTGGAAATCGCATTCGATTCCGGCGAGTCCTTTTCGCTGCCCTTTGAATTCCTTCGCGTGTATTCGCCGTCGGCCGAAGTGCGCGGCCATGGCGCGGGACAGGAGATACTGCAAACCGGCAAGCGCGAGGTGTTCATCACGGCGATAGAGCCGGTCGGCAATTACGCGGTCCAGCCGCATTTCTCCGACACGCACAATACCGGCATCTACACCTGGGACTACCTCTACTGGCTGGGTGCCAACCAAGTGCAGCTCTGGGAAGACTACCTGAAGCGGCTGGAGGCAGCCGGCTTCACCCGCGAAACCGGGCGCGACGCGCCCATGCTGGCCGAGGGCGAACCGCGCTGCGGCCACTGAGGACTTGATGCCGGGCAAGAAAATCCGCCCGGTTTTCCCCCTTGCCGGGAACACTTCCGGGGCCGCCATGTCTGCACTTGTATAATGCGGCTTGGACAAACAAGGCCGTTGCCATGACGAATACCACGCATTTCGGTTATCAAACCGTTCCCGAAGATCAAAAGGTTCAAAAGGTTGCCGAGGTCTTTCATTCCGTCGCCGCCAAGTACGACGTGATGAACGACCTGATGTCAGGCGGCATGCACCGTTTGTGGAAGTCCTTCACGATCGCTCAGGCAGGTGTGCGGCCCGGTTTCAGGGTGCTGGACATTGCCGGCGGAACGGGTGACCTGGCGAAGGCATTTGCGAAACAGGCGGGACCGAGCGGCGAAGTATGGCTGACCGACATCAATGAATCCATGCTGCGGGTCGGGCGCGACCGGCTGTTGAACAAGGGCCTGATCACCCCCACCTTGCTGTGTGATGCCGAAAAGCTGCCGTTCCCGAGCAATTATTTCGACCGCGTCTCGGTTGCTTTTGGCCTGCGCAACATGACGCACAAGGACCAGGCGCTGAAGGAAATGCAGCGTGTTCTCAAACCGGGCGGGAAACTTCTCGTGCTGGAGTTCTCCAAGGTATGGGCGCCGTTGCAAAAGCCGTACGATGTCTATTCGTTTTCGGTGCTGCCTTGGATGGGCAAGCAGGTGGCCAACGATTCGGAGAGCTACCGCTACCTCGCCGAATCGATCCGCATGCACCCGGACCAGGAGACCCTGAAGACGATGATGCAGGACGCTGGCCTGGAACGCGTTGAGTATTTCAACCTGACGGCCGGTGTGGCCGCCTTGCACACCGGGATCAAACTTTAGGAGAGTGCCATGAAGAGATTCCTCGTAGCATTGATGGTCGCCGTAAGCGCGGCATCGATGGTGGTGTCCGAAGCCGAAGCCAAACGCATGGGCGGCGGAGGCTCGATCGGCCGCCAGTCGCAGGGCATCAACCGCCAGGCGCCGATGCAATCGCCGAACCAGGCGGCCAACCCGAGCCAGGCACAGCCTGCGGCTCCCGCTGCAGCCCCGCAAGCTGCTCCTGCCAGGCCAGCCAGCCCATGGAGGAATATCCTCGGCGGCGCCTTGCTCGGCCTCGGCCTGGGTGCGCTGCTCTCGCATCTGGGCATCGGCGGTGCCCTCGCCAGCATCATCAGCACTGTCCTGATGATCGCCTTGCTGGCGCTGGCCGTAATGTTCATTGTTCGTATGGTGCGCGGCAAGAATGCTGCCCGCCACGGTGCCCAGCCCGCCTACGCCGGCGGCAATCCCGCCATGCGTACGCCGGAAATCGGTTCGCGCCTGGAGCCCCAGGGTAAACCGGCAGCCTTCCAGGCGGAGCCGACCGCAAGCGGCGGAAATTCGGTAGCCCAGCGCCAACCGGTGAATGTTCCGGCCGACTTCGACGTGCCTTCTTTCCTGCGCAACGCCAAGACCTATTTCATCCGACTGCAGGAGGCATGGGACAAGGGAGACGTCAACGACATCCGCGAATTCTCGACACCGGGATTGTTTGGGGAACTGCGCCTGCAATTGCAGGAGCGCGGCGCCTCGCCGAACCATACCGATGTCGTCTCGCTGGATGCGGAACTGCTCGAACTCGAGAAAGTGGACGACGAATATCATGCCAGCGTGAAGTTCTCCGGCATGATCAAGGAAGCCGAAAATGCCTCGCCCGAACCCTTTGCCGAGGTGTGGAACCTCAATAAACCTGTTTCAGGTCAAGGCGGATGGGTGCTTGCCGGCATTCAACAATTATCCTGAAACAACGCCCGTCAAACTGGTAAACTTGAAACCGCCCGTGGATTTCACGGGCGGTTTTGTTTTGTGCACATGATTTCACCTGTCTCCGCCGCGATCAACCATTTGCTCGCCCGCGAACCGTGGGCGCGGGAAAAGCTCGCCCGGCACGCTGGCAAGGTGGCGCTGTTCGATGCAGGCGTGATGGCGTTGCGCCTGAAGGCGGCCGCCGACGGCATGGTCGAAGCTGCTGGATCCGATGAACCACAGAATGTCACGATCCGCGTCAAGCTGTCCGACCTGCCGCTCATTCTGCAGAACCGCGAACATGCTTTCTCCTACGTGCAGATCGAAGGCGACGCGGACTTTGCCAACACGATTTCGCAGCTGAGCGAAACGCTGCGCTGGGAGGCGGAGGAAGACTTGGCCAAGCTGGTCGGCGACGCGGCTGCGGTTCGGCTGGTTGGCACCGCACGCAGCGCCTTCCAAGCGGCGAAGACTACGCAGCAGAAGATTGCGGAAAACGTCGCCGAATATTTTCTCGAAGAGAATCCCGTGCTGGTGCGGCCGCAAGCGGTGGCCGAATTTTCCAGCGATGTCACCCGTTTGCGCGACGACGTCGAACGTCTGGCCAAGCGCATCGAAAAACTGAAGGAAAGCCGCTAGGGCCTGTTATGCATTCATTTGGGAGATGCGTTCATTTCAAAACGCGTGCTGCGGGTGGCGCGTGGCGACGCAAAGGCTGGGCGCCTTTGCTAGCCATGCAACGCCCGCAGCGCGCGTTTTGAAATGAACCCGGAGGGAACGGGCCGTATGCGTCGCATGCCGGTGTTGCAGCTCCTTGCCGTAGCATCGCTACGACGCGTCGCTGCGCCTAGGCCTGCAACGCATACAGCCCGTTCGCACTCCCAAATTAATGCATAACAGGCCCTCATGCTGTTCAAATTCCTGCGGCTCTTCAAAATCACTCGCGTTGCAATCCGTTACGGCCTCGACAGCATTGCCATTTCCACACTCGACCGGCCGCGTATCAGCAAGCTGATCGACACGCTCATTTTCTGGCGCGATATCTCTGCGCCGCGTGGCGTGCGGCTGCGGCAGGCGCTGGAAGACCTCGGGCCGATCTTCGTGAAGTTCGGGCAGGTGCTGTCCACCCGGCGCGACCTGATGCCGCCCGATATCGCCGACGAATTGGCGAAGCTGCAGGACCGTGTTCCCCCGTTCCCGACGGACGTCGCGATCGAACAGATCATCAAGTCGCTGGGCGAGCATCCCGATCGCCTGTTCACCGAATTCGAGCGGGAACCGGTGGCGTCGGCCTCTATTGCGCAGGTCCACTTCGCCAAGCTGAAGGACGGCACTGAAGTCGCTGTCAAGGTGTTGCGTCCCGGGATGAAGCGCTCGATCGAGGAAGACATCGCGCTGATGAAGATCGCCGCCGACTGGGTGGAGCGTTTGTGGGCCGACGGCCGCCGTCTGAAGCCGAAGGAAGTGGTCGCCGAATTCGACAAGTACCTGCACGACGAGCTCGACCTGATGCGCGAGGCGGCCAATGCGAGCCAGCTGCGCCGCAACTTCCTGCAGTCTCAGCTGCTGATCGTGCCGGAAATGTTCTGGGACTACTGCTCGACCTCCGTGATCGTCATGGAGCGCATGCACGGCATCCCGATCTCGCAGATCGACCGGCTCGTTGCCGCCGGCGTGGACCTGAAGAAGCTGTCGAGCGACGGCGTCGAGATCTTCTTTACACAGGTGTTCCGCGACGGCTTCTTTCACGCGGACATGCATCCGGGGAACATTCTGGTTTCTATTGATCCGGCGACCTTCGGGCGTTATATCGCGCTGGACTTCGGCATCGTCGGCACGCTGACCGATTACGACAAGGATTACCTGTCGCAAAACTTCCTCGCCTTCTTCCGTCGCGATTACAAGCGCGTGGCGGAAGCGCATATCGAGTCGGGCTGGGCGCCGAAGGAAACGCGCGTCGACGAGCTCGAGGCGGCGGTGCGTGCCTGCTGCGAACCGATCTTCGATCGCCCCTTGCGCGACATCTCATTCGGGCAGGTCTTGCTGCGCCTGTTCCAGACCTCGCGCCGCTTCAATGTCGAAGTGCAGCCGCAACTGGTACTGCTGCAGAAGACGCTGCTGAACATCGAAGGCCTCGGTCGCCAGCTGGACCCGGACCTGGACCTGTGGAAGACCGCCAAGCCCTACCTCGAGCGCTGGATGGACGAGCAGGTCGGCTGGCGCGGCATGCTCGCACGCTTCAAGGAAGAGGCGACGCATTACAACAAGATCATCCCGGAAATCCCCCGCCTGTTGCACCAGACGCTAAGCCTGCAGGCGCAAGAGCCGCGCCACAACGCGGACCTGCTCAAGCAGCTCGTCGCCGAGCAGAGGCGTACCAACAAGCTTCTCGGATTCATCGTGTATTTCGGCGGCGGCCTTGCCGGCGGCATCATCCTTGCACAAGTGATGTTGCGCTGGTACCGGCTCATCCACTGGTGGTAATCCCATGTCGGCACCGAGCTTCGAGTCCCGCGATCCCACCGCGCCCGATTTCTGGAGCGAGCGCTTCGAGCAGGGGTTCATGCCCTGGGACCGCTGCGGCATTCCCGCGCGCTTCCGGCAATTCGTTGCGGACGCGGGCCGGCCGTATGTGACCCTGATCCCCGGCTGCGGCACAGGCCATGAGGTGGCTTGCCTTTCGGAGGCGGGCTGGGACGTCACGGCCATTGATTTCTCTGCCGCGGCAGTGGAAAGAGCCAGGAAAGTGCTGGGACAGTGGGCTGATCGGGTTGTGGAGGCTGACTTCTTCGGCTTCATGCCTCCGAAGCCGGTCGAGCTGATTTACGAGTGCGCATTCTTTTGCGCATTGCCTCACCGCATGCGCCCGGGCATCGTTGCCCGCTGGGCGGAACTGCTGGCACCGGGCGGCCTGCTCGCCGGTTTCTTCTATTTCGACGACGCGCCGAAAGGCCCGCCGTTCGGCATTCCTCCCAGCGAACTGGAAACGCTGCTCGCGCCTTGCTTCGAGCGCATCGTGGACGAAGCAGTCACTGATTCCATGCCTGTTTTTGCGGGAAAAGAGCGCTGGCAGGTGTGGCGCCGTCGCCTGCTCTGAGCAATTCGCACGGACATTGCTTTTTTCTTTTCCAGGACCATTCCAGCCGATTTCTGCGGCTATAATCGCGGAAAATTTGCCGGACGGATGCGCAGCCTGCACCAATCCAGTGCCAGTTGTGCCCCCAATACCATACTAAAAACGGCAAGCCGATCTTCATTTCTTTGACCGGAATTCTCGAGCGGAGCGGACTTACATGGACTACACACTGATTTCTTTCGTCGTGCTGTACTTGCTGGGCACGCTTGCGCTTGGCGTATGGGCGGGCACGCGTATCAAGAGCACCAGCGACTTCGCCGTTGCCGGCCGCAGCCTGCCGCTGATCATGGTGATAACGACAACCTTTGCGACCTGGTTCGGCGCCGAAACCGTCATGGGGATTCCGGCCAAGTTCGTGCAGGGCGGTTTGAACGCGATCGTCGAAGATCCCTTCGGCGCCGGCACCTGCCTGATCCTGGTGGGCATGTTCTTCGCGGCCAAGCTATACAAGCAGAATCTGCTGACGATCGGCGACTTCTACCGCGACCGTTATGGCAAAGGCATCGAGGTATTTTGTTCCGTTGCCATCATCCTGAGTTACCTGGGCTGGGTCGCTGCGCAGATCACCGCTCTCGGTCTCGTATTTACTGTGCTGACCAACGGCGCCATGTCGGAAACGACCGGCATGATCGTCGGCACGCTCGCGGTGCTGATCTATGTGGTGATCGGCGGCTTCCTCGCCGTGGCCTGGACCGACTTCATCCAGATGATCGTGCTGGTGGTTGGCCTGAGCGTCATTGCATTCTTCTCGGCTGACCTCGCCGGCGGTTCGGACAAGGTGTTCGAGATGGCAGCGCAGGCCGACTTGTGGAAATTCTTCCCCGAGCCGACCTTCACGGAAATCGCATTCTTCATCGGTGCCGGCCTGACGATGATGCTCGGCAGCATTCCGCAGCAGGACGTGTTCCAGCGCGTGATGTCGGCCAAGGATGCGCCCACCGCGCGCACCGGCGCGATCATCGGCGGCGCGAGCTACATCCTGTTTGCCTTCGTGCCGATGTTCATCGTCGCCAGCGCCGTCGTCGTCATGGGCGAGAGCGCACTCACGATCGCCAAGGACGATTACCAGCGCCTGCTGCCGACCTTCATCATGACCAAGATGCCGCTGATCATGCAGATCTTCTTCTTCGGCGCGCTGTTGTCGGCGATCAAGAGCACGTCGTCGGCGACGCTGCTGGCACCGTCCACCAGCTTCGTCGAAAACATCCTGAAGAACCTGCGCCCGCACATGAGCGACCGGCAACAGCTGTTCGCGATGCGCTGCACGCTTGTCGTATTTGCTGCATTGGTACTGACTTATGCAATTGCAATGAAGGGCACGTCCATCTACGACCTGGTCTCGACGGCTTACCAGGTGACGCTGGTCGGCGCCTTCGTGCCGCTGGTCATGGGCCTGTACTGGAAGCGCGCGACCACGCAGGGGGCGATTTTCTCGGTGGGCGCCGGCATCGCTGTCTGGATCCTGTTTTTCCCGGAGGTCACGAGCCTGGGTGAACAATTCCCCGGCCAGCTGGCTGGCCTGATCGCTGCCTTCGCCGGCATGTTCGTCGGTTCGCTGATGCCGCAGGTGCTCAAGAACCGCCACGAGCCTCGGCATGCCGCAGAAGGCGTGGGCGCCTGAGCCTGAGACCGATCTTATTTATTAAGTCTTTTGCAATTTTTGACGGCTCGCCGCGCAACGTTGGCGGGCCGTCTTGATTTTGGGGTGCCGGCAATCCTGCATCCGCGCAAAATCAGCCTAAAAACCTTTATAATTCAGGGTTTTGGATCATTTTTGCGAGAGGTTTCCCATGCCGATTTATGCTTATCGCTGCGAGACATGCGGTTTCGCCAAGGATGTACTGCAAAAAGTGTCCGATGCCCCATTGACGGACTGTCCCTCCTGCGGAAAGAGCAGCTTCAAGAAGCAACTCACCGCGGCCGGATTCCAGCTCAAGGGTACGGGCTGGTATGTGACCGATTTCCGCAATAACGGCTCGTCCGCATCGACCAGCAAGCCGGCCGTATCGGAAAGCAGCGGCTCGACCGAAAGCAGCTGCTCCACCGAGGGCTGCGGCACCGGCGGTTGCGCGGCCAATACCGGCAGTGCGACCGACGCTGCCTGATCACCATACACAGAGGCGCGCTCCCGCCTCAGCCCAACGAAAACCATGCGTAAATATTTTGTCACCGGCCTCCTGATCCTGGTTCCCTTGGGGATCACCCTCTGGGTGCTGAACCTGATCATCAGCACCCTGGACCAGTCGGTCCTGCTGCTGCCCGAACGCTGGCGGCCGGCGGTCCTGATCGGGCTGGATATTCCCGGGATGGGGGCAATCGTCACCGTGGTGTTCGTATTCCTGGTCGGCCTGCTGACGCGCAACTTCATCGGCAAGCAGATCGTGAATGTATGGGAAAAACTGCTGACGCGCATTCCCATCGTCAGCTCGATCTATTCCAGCGTGAAGCAGGTATCGGACACGCTGTTTTCGTCCTCCGGCAATGCCTTTCGCAAGGCGATGCTGGTGCAGTATCCGCGCGAAGGCTCCTGGACCATCGCCTTCCTGACCGGCACGCCCGGCGGGGACGTGAAGAACCATCTCGTCGGCGACTACATCAGCGTCTATGTGCCGACCACGCCTAATCCGACGTCCGGCTTCTTCCTGATGATGCCGCGCGCCGATGCGGTCGAGCTCGACATGTCCGTCGACGAAGCCTTGAAATACATTGTCTCCATGGGCGTCGTTGCGCCCGAGCATGTCGTCGCTGCTCCGAAGAATCTGAAGGCCGTTTCCCCTCCACTCTGAACGGCCATCAATCACCAGGGCCCCGACCTGAGCCAGAATCAGGCTCCGGGGTCATCACAAAGAATCTGAAACTGGAAATCCATCATGTCTATGCGAACTCAATACTGCGGCCTCACCACTGAGGCGCTTCTTGGCCAGACCGTCAGCCTGTGCGGCTGGGTGCACCGTCGCCGCGACCACGGCGGCGTGATCTTCATCGACCTGCGCGACCGCGAAGGTCTGGTGCAGGTGGTGTGCGACCCGGACCGTGCCGACGTGTTCAAGACGGCCGAAGCGGTGCGCAATGAATTCTGCGTTCGCATTACCGGCGTGGTGCGCAATCGTCCCGAAGGCACGACCAATGCCAACCTGAAATCCGGCAAGATCGAAGTGCTGGCGCACGAGTTCGAAGTGCTCAACCCGTCCGTCACGCCGCCGTTCCAGCTCGACGATGACAACCTGTCCGAGACGACTCGCCTGACCCATCGCGTGCTCGACCTGCGCCGTCCGTTCATGCAGAACAACCTGCGCCTGCGCTACAAGGTCACGATGGAAGTGCGCAAGTTCCTCGACGCCAACGGCTTCATCGACATCGAGACCCCGATGCTGACCAAGTCGACGCCGGAAGGCGCGCGCGACTACCTCGTGCCATCGCGCGTGAATCCGGGCAACTTCTTCGCGCTGCCGCAGTCGCCGCAGCTATTCAAGCAGCTGCTGATGGTCGCCAACTTCGACCGCTACTACCAGATCACGAAGACCTGCGCGCCGACCGCCAGCCGGAATTCACCCAGATCGACTGCGAAACCTCGTTCATGAACGAGCAGGAAATCCGTGACCTGTTCGAAGGCATGATCCGCGGCGTGTTCAAGAACGTGCTCGACGTCGACCTGCCGAATCCGTTCCCGGTCATGCCCTATGCGGAAGCGATGGGCCTGTATGGTTCCGACAAGCCGGACATGCGCGTCAAGCTGCAGTTCACCGAGCTGACCGACGTGATGAAGGATGTCGATTTCAAGGTGTTCTCTGCAGCAGCAACGATGGACGGCGGCCGCGTAGTCGGTCTGCGCGTGCCGGGCGGCAGCGCGATGCCGCGTTCCGAGATCGATGCCTACACGCAGTTCGTCGCCATCTACGGCGCCAAGGGCCTGGCCTACATCAAGGTCAACGAAAAGGCCAAGGGCCGCGACGGCCTGCAATCGCCGATCGTCAAGAACATCCACGACGCCGCGCTGAACGCGATCATCGAGAAGACCGGCGCGCAGGACGGCGACCTGATCTTCTTCGGCGCCGACAAGGCGAAGGTCGTCAACGACGCGATCGGCGCGCTGCGCGTGAAGATCGGCCACAGCGATTTCGGCAAGAAGAACGGTCTATTCGAAGACACCTGGAAACCGCTGTGGGTGGTCGACTTCCCGATGTTCGAATACGACGAGGAAGCCGATCGTTACGTCGCCGCGCACCACCCGTTCACCTCGCCGAAGGACGGCCACGAAGACCTGCTGGAAACCAATCCGGGCAAGGCACTGGCCAAGGCCTACGACATGGTGTTGAACGGCTGGGAACTGGGTGGCGGCTCGGTCCGTATCCATCGCGCAGATGTGCAGAGCAAGGTGTTCCGCGCGCTGAAGATCGGCGCCGAAGAGGCGCAGTTGAAGTTCGGCTTCCTGCTGGATGCCCTGCAGTACGGCGCGCCTCCGCACGGCGGCCTCGCATTCGGCCTCGACCGTATCGTCACCATGATGACCGGCGCCGAGTCGATCCGTGACGTGATCGCCTTCCCGAAGACGCAGCGCGCGCAGTGCCTGCTGACCCAGGCGCCGTCGGAAGTCGACGAGAAGCAGTTGCGCGAACTGCATATTCGCCTGCGCAGCGTGGAGCCGGCAGTCAAGGCTTGATGCTCGAGCGAGTGAACAGGAAAGGGCGCGGTGATCCGCGCCCTTTTTGTTTGCGCGATGGCGCACTGGCCTTCGGTTATCATGTCCGTCACTGAGCTTTGCCGCCGGCCCATGAACAAACCCTACAAGATTCCCGAATCCGTCCTGGTAGTCATCCACACCGCCGATCTCGAAGTCCTGCTGATCGAACGCGCGGACAAGCCAGGTTACTGGCAATCGGTCACCGGCTCGAAGGATACGCAGGATGAACCATTCATCGAAACGGCCGTGCGCGAAGTGTTCGAAGAAACAGGCATTGTCGTTTCGGACCAATCCGTGGTTGCCGGGCGCACGGTCCCGATGCGCAACCTGACCGATTGGCATCTGTCCAACATCTACGAAATCTATCCGGTCTGGCGCCACCGCTATGCACCGGGGGTGACGAAGAACACCGAGCATGTTTTCGGCCTGCTGGTACCGCGCGATATCCCGATTGCGCTGGCGGCACGCGAACATCTAGACCATGTCTGGCTGCCTTATCGTGACGCGGCCGACAAGTGCTTTTCGCCGTCCAATGCGGAAGCAATACTGCAACTGCCGGAATATCTGCGCATCGACTGAAACTTATCCGGCGACAAGCTTCTCAGAAACAGTGTTCTCATCACGAAATAGCGCCTTTCGCATCTGTTGCGCAGCGTCTAGAATGAATTCATGAAACTTCGCATCGCGACGTACAACATCCACAAAGGTGTCAGTTCATTGCGCAGCATGCCGCGCATCCATGCACTCAAGCAGGCGCTTGCTTCCATGGAAGCAGACATCCTGTTCCTGCAGGAAGTGCAGGGCAGGCATGACAAGTATGCGACCAAGCACGCATCGCTGTGGCCGGAGCAGGCACAGCATCATTTCCTTGCCGGAGAGTCGCACCAGGCGGTGTACGGGATGAACGCCGTGTACGACCATGGCCATCACGGCAATGCCTTGCTCAGCCGCTACCCGGTCCTGTCCGCAAGTAACCGCGACGTGTCCGACCACGCCTTCGAATCGCGCGGCATCCTCCATTGCGTGGTAAAGGCGCCGGCATGCGACCTGCACTGCTATGTGGTCCACCTCGGCCTGTTCGCGCGCAGCCGGAAAAGGCAGACCGATGCGCTGATCGAAGCCGTGACGACTTCTTCGCCGCCCGACGCGCCGATCATCATTGCGGGCGACTTCAACGACTGGACCAACCAGCTGAGCGATACCCTTCGCAAGGAGCTTGGCGTGACCGAGGTGTTCGACGAGAACCTGCCGTCACGCGGATTCGGCGCCTACCTGCGGACCTTGAGCGGACGCGGGCCCAAACTCAAGCCGGCACGCACCTTCCCGGCGGCACTGCCCTGGCTGCGCCTGGACCGCATTTACGTGCGCGGCTTCCAGATCGAAAGCGCGCAGGTGTTGCACGGACCGCTGTGGGCGAAACTTTCCGACCATGCGCCTATCGTTGCGTCGCTCGAGATGAAAGAGCAGGCTCTTGAGCAGGTAATTGAGCGCGCAATGTAAAATTGGCGGCTTCATGTTCGTCGGAGTGTGCCCCAGGTTATGCGTTCGGTAACGTTTACCGCCCACAATAACGTCACGCTTCTCCATTGCGGCGCCGAGTTCTTTCCGGCGCTGATTGCCGCCATTGATGCGGCGCGCTTCGAACTCTATCTCGAGACCTATATCTTCACCCTGGACCTGACGGGCGACGCGGTGAAGGATGCGCTCATCCGCGCGGCTGCGCGCGGCGTGAACGTACACGTCATCACCGATTGGCTTGGAACCGGCCACCGGCAATCGGTGGTCCTCAACGAGGTGCTGCTCGACGGCGGCGCCCATCACCGCGTCTTCAATGCCTGGTTCAAGCGCGGCGCGGCCCGTACCCACCGCAAGATCTGCGTCATCGACCGGCAGGTGGCTTTCCTCGGCGGCCTCAACATCAACCACGATTGCATTTCCGACGACGGCTTCAACCTGCCGTTGCCCGCGCCGCGCTGGGACATCGCGGTCAGGATCAGGGGGCCGCTCGTATCCGTCATTCATCGCGACATGCAGGCACAGTGGCAGTTGCTGCGCGGCCTCGGCCTGCGCCACCGCTGGGAGCTGTTCCGCGAGCGGCGCAAGGTAGGGCATACACTCGGCGAAGGTCCGGCAATGGCGGCCTTCGTTGTGCGCGACAACCTGCGCAACCGGCGCACCATCCAGAAGACCTATCTCAAGGCGCTGGGCAGCGCGCGCAGGAGCGCGATGCTGGCCAATCCGTATTTTGCGCCCGGCCGCAAGCTGCGCGACGGGTTGGCGGCGGCGGCGGCGCGCGGGGTCGATGTGACCCTGCTGATCGGTGTCGGGCAGTTCCGCATCCAGGACGCCGTTGCGCATTCCTTCTATCCCAAGTTGCTGAAGAGCGGCGTGCGCATCGTCGAGTATCGCAAGACCCAGCTGCATGGCAAGGTTGCTGTGATTGACGACGAGTGGTCCACGGTCGGTTCGAGCAATTGGGACGGCCTGAGCCTGCTGATCAACCACGAGGCGAATGTGGTCGTGAAGGATGCGGCGTTTGCGCGTGCTTTGCGGGAAAAGATCGAGCAGGCGGTGGCCGATGGCGTGATCGTGCGGATGGAAGATTACGTGAACATCCCCTGGTATGAACGCGCCTGGTATGGTGCCGCCTCCATGCTGTACAAGGCGATCCTGCGCATTGTCACGCGCGGCCGGTACACCGAGTAACGTTACAGGACCCGCGCAAGGGTCTTGACGCCTTCGCGTATTTCGGATGGCGTGAGCGCGCTGTATCCCATCACGAAGCCGTTTCTTTTTTCATCGCCGAGATACAGGCGCGACAGCCGCGGCAGTTCGATGCCCGCATCGGCTGCCATGCCGGCGAGACGCTTGTCCGACAGCCGCTGGTCGGCCAGCAGGCAGGCTGTCTGCAATCCGCCCTGCGTCGGCTGCGGCTGCAGGCGGCCGGCGAGATGGCGCTGCGTTTCCTCCATGAAGATGTCCCGGCGCGCGCGGTACAGGTCGCGCATGCGGCGCACATGCGCCATGAAATGGCCGTCGTGCATGAAGTCTGCCAGCACCGCTTGCATCAGCGGCGAAGAATGGCCATCGGCCTGGCTGCGGGCGGTCACGAAGGCGGCCGCCATGTGGCGCGGCACGACAAGGTAGGCGAGGCGCAGTCCGGGGAACAGCACCTTGGAGAAGGTGCCGACATAGAGCACCCGCCCGTGCTGGTCCAGGCCGTGGATGGCCGAGACGGGGCGGCTGTCGTAGTGGAATTCGCTGTCGTAGTCGTCCTCGACGATCCAGGCATTCGTCTGTTGCGCCCATTCGATCAGCTGCAGCCTGCGCGGCAGGCTGAGCGTCATGCCGAGCGGGTATTGATGGGACGGCGTGACATAGGCGAGGCGGGCGCGCGGCTGCCGCTTCAACGCAATGTCGACGCACAGGCCGTTCACGTCGACAGGGATGGGGACGATGTCCGCACCGGCGCTCGAGAACGCGGTTTGCGCGCCGCGATAACCCGGATCCTCCATCCACACCGGATCGCCGGCGTCGAGCATCATCATGGCAATCAGTCCAAGCGCCTGCTGCGAACTGGTCAGCACGATGACCTGGCGGGCGTCGCAGTTCACGCCGCGCGACAGCGACAGGTATTGCGCGATTGCTTCGCGCAGCGCGGGCAGGCCTTGCTGGTCGCCGTACATCATCCATCCGGCTGCATCCTGTTTTGCATGCCGCGACAGCAGCTTCTGCCAGGTGTCGGCGGGGAAGGACTCCAGCGCCGGCATGCCCGCGGAAAAGGCCCGGACTTCGCGCGCATCCACGCAACCACCCATCTCCGCAATCTGCGTTCCTCGCTTCGAGAATGCCGGCACGAGCGAGGCGGGATGGCCGGACAATGGTTTCCGTTTTGCCGCTACCGTGGAAGGCCCGGCACTGACAAAGCTGCCGCTGCCCACACCGCGACTCAGGTAGCCCTCGTCCTCCAGCTGGGCGTAGGCGGCTTCCGCGGTGCTGCGCGAGATCGACAGGTCGCCCGCCAGCGTCCGGGTGGAGGGCAGGCGGTCTCCCACGCGCAGGGTGGAGTCAAGGATGGCCGAGCGGATCGCCCGGTAGACGCGCGTCGACAACGACCCCGGCAGCGCGCTATTCTGGTCGAGCAAGGTCAGCAGGGCGCCGGTCACGGCACGGCTGGAAGCTTTCATGAATGGTCTGTTCGTTGTGGTCGAAATGGTCTGCTTGTGCAAACCATTTGACGATACCATTCTTCCTGTTGATTTGATAATTTTTTGAACAGGAAGGGGAACACCATGCAAGCGCAGCTCCAGCACTACCTCGACAAACTCGCCTACGAAACCGACCCGTCCGACCTGAAGGCGGCGCTGGCGGCCAACGAGAACATCATCGTGATCGATGCACGCTCCACGGAGGCATATGCGGTCGAGCACATCCCGGGCGCGGTCAACATCCCGCACCGGATCATGAGCGAGGAAACCACGAAACACATCGATCGCAACGCACTGATCGTCACCTATTGCGACGGTATCGGCTGCAATGCATCGACCAAGGGAGCGCTGAACATGACCCGGCTGGGCTTCAAGGTCAAGGAACTGATGGGCGGCCTGGATTGGTGGAAGCGCGACGGCTACCCGACCGCGGGCGAGAAGGGCAGCCAGGGCAACAGCGAGTTCCTGTGTGGTTGCTGATGCCATCATTCGCCGGGCGCGGCCGCAGGATGTGGCGCGGGTGGCCGCACTCTGCGTCGAGCACGCCGCCTTCGAGGGCGTCAGCCTGGATGCTGCGCCCGATATGGCAGCCTTGCATTCAGCCCTGTTCGGCGACGCGCCGCCGCTGATCTGCTGGGTCGTGGACGACGGCGGTGATCTCGTCGGATACGCGAGCGCCGCGCGTGAATTTTCCACATGGCAGGCGGCTTATTACCTGCATATGGACTGTCTCTACCTGAAGCCTGCTGCACGCGAGCTCGGGTTGGGTGCGCAACTCACCGCCCGGCTTGCCGGCGACGCCCTCGGCCTGCAATGCAAGGGCATGCAGTGGCAGACGCCTGCCGATAACGTGCGTGCCGCGCGGTTCTACCGCCGAATCGGTGCACGCTCGAAAGACAAGCTCCGCTTTTACCTGTCAGAAAAGGATGTGTCTTCGCTGGCTTCGCGCGGCGTCAACGCGTGATTGGCGCCCGGCGTATCATGTCGCTTGCGGCGGGAGGCGCTCCGGCTTTTCCTCTCGGCCATTGACGTAACCGTGCCACGGCAAGGGAGTAACCGGTGAAAGACGAAATCATTACGCGCAGCGCGACGGCAGACGACATTGCGGCAATGCTCGCCTTCATCTTCGAGCACGGCGCAAATCAGTGGAATTTCCTGCCGGCCGACGACGTCGCGGCCCATCTCGGCGCAATTGCCGATGGCCGTACCCAGGCGGTGCTGGCCGAATCTGCCGGAATACTGCTGGGTTTCGTCACGTTCATGGTGACGCGGACCATGGCGCGCTACCAGTCGCGCGAGTACCTTGGCTATCCGCATGGCTACGTGTGCGAAGCCGTCGTGCATCGCGAGCATGCTGGCCGGGGCCTGGGATCGCGTTTGCTGAAAGAAGTGATCGCCCGGCTCGCCGCGCAAGGCCGCAAGGAAATCTATATCGAGCGCCACGAGGAAAACCTGGCGTCCGCAGGCATGATGCGCAAGGCCGGTTTTACGGAAGTGGCGACCTTCGACGATCCGCAACGGCGCTCGTCGGGCTCGCGGCGAACGACGGTCTGTCGGTTAATCCTGGATTAAGGCATGCGCGGAAGGCGATCTTATTCACGCGCCTGACTCCAAGCCGCCTCGGCCTTGATCCAGTCGCAGAATGCTTTGACAGCCGGCCGAGCCTCCGACTCCGGCAGCCGCAGCAGATGAAACCGGTACGGGCCGAGCACACGCTGCGGGAACAGGCGGACCAGCCTGCCGCTACGCAAGTCTTCCTCGATGAACGGCTCGGCTGCAATCGCCACGCCCTGGCCGTTGGCCGCTGCTTCCAGCGTCAGGTAGGTGTGCGAAAAGCTGGGACGGGCTGCGCCCGTGTATTGGATGCCGAATGCCTGCAGCCATCGCGCCCAGCTGATTTCATCAGCGATGCGCGGTTCCACTTCGTCGTGCAGCAAGGGGTAGCGCAGCAGGTCGGCCGGACGATGCAAGTCGGGTGCGGCCGCCTTGAATGCCGGGCTGCAGACCGCCGAAAACCGTTCTTCCAGCAATACGTCGCACTGCAAGCCCGGATAGGGGCCGGGGCCGAGCCGGATGGCGACGTCGACGCCTTCGCGCAGGAAGTCGGCGGGATGCAGCGATGCCAGCACGCGCATGTCGATCTCCGGATGCTGTTCACGCAGGCGGCCGAGCCGCGGCATCAGCCAGCGTGCGACCAGCGAGGGTACCGAGGTCACGGTCACGACGCGCTCATCACCATGGCGTTTCACCGCCTCCGAGGCTTCGGCCAGCCCGGCGAGAAAGGGGCGCAGAGCTTCCGCATACTGCCGGCCAGCGGGCGTCAGTACGACGCCGCGCGCGAGGCGCTGGAAGAGGGTGACGCCGAGCCAGGTTTCAAGCTGCTTGACCTGGTGCGCGACGGCGCCCGCCGATACATGCAGTTCATCGCCGGCGCTCTGGAACCCGCCGTGGCGGGCGGCCGCCTCGAAGGCGCGCACAGCGGGCAGCGGGGGCAGGCGGTAATGCGTCATGGCTCAAAATTATTGGGTCTGTCCGTCAAGAATATTGGTTTGTGGCGCAAACGGCAAGGCAATACACTGGCCTCGAGACCTTACGCCACTTTCTGACCCTCAATCCTTTTTGCTCTTATCGTCATGACGATCTCCCGCCGCGTTGCCATTGCCCTCGTACTGCTGTCCGCACTCGGCTTCGGCAGCATGGCGATTTTCGCCAAGATCGCCTATGCCTCCGGCCTGACGCCGACCATGCTGTTGACCCTGCGCTTCGTGCTGGCCGTGGCCATGCTTGCGCCGGTTGTCTGGCTCAGGCGGCTACGCATCCCGCGCGGACGGACGCTAGCCGGCTTCATGTTGATGGGCGCCTTGTACACCGCGCAGTCGCAGAGCTATTTCACCGCGCTGATGCACGCCAGCAGCGGGCTGGTGGGCCTGCTCCTGTATGTCTATCCGGTGCTGGTGACGGTACTTGCGGTGGCATTCGGATGGGAAAAGCTCGACCGGCGTACTGTCGCGCTGCTTGCGCTGGCCATTACCGGGATGGCGGTCATGCTCGGCGGCGACCTGCAAGGTACGCCGCTGGGCATTACGCTCGGCTTGCTGGCTGCCGGCATCTATGCCGTGTACATCGTGATCGGCGGGCGCCTGACGCAGGGCACCGATCCGCTGGCGGCGACGCTGGTCGTGATGACCGCCGCAGCAATCGGCAATGGCTCGATCGCGGTCGCCGGCGGCGCGGCACTGCCATCGGATGCGACCACCTGGCTGGCGATACTCGCGATTGCGTTTGCGACCGTGGTCGCGATCGCCTGCTTCCTGGTCGGCATCAAGTATGTCGGCCCGGCACAGGCTTCCATCATCTCCACGCTCGAACCGGTAATTACGCTGTGCCTCGGCATCGCACTGCTCCGGGAGTCGGCGAGCGCAGGGCAGCTTGCAGGCGGGGCGATGGTCCTCGCTGCCGTGATCATGCTGGCGAAGCGGCCGAAGCAGGAAGCGCGTGCGGATCAGGACTGTGCGCAGGCAACCGCCTGAGTTGTGAAGCGCCTGCAGCCATGGCAAGATGACCGGCCGTCATGCTTGCCAGGGAATGCGATGAATACAATCACCATGATCGCCGGCGCCGCTGCATTCGCGTTCGGCCTCTACACCATCATCCTCCGTCGAACCAATCCGCAGAAGCTGTCGAGACTGCAGTCGCTGAAGGATCTGTTCGGCGAGAAGACGGGCGACACCATCCATCTGGTCGCCTACTCCATCGTGCCGCTGTTTGCCGGCGCGGTCTTCCTGGTCGCCGGCAGCAAGGGCGTGTCCCTGTTCTGATACCAGGTAACAGACAACGAGCAGGCGCCGGCGCTATACTGGACGCCTTGCCCCGTTCTTACAGCGTTTATTGAACCGCGATGCACTTCGCTCCCGAACTGCTGGATGCCTTGCGCAATGCTCGCCACGTCGCGGTGTTCACGGGCGCGGGCGTGTCGGCCGAGAGCGGGATTCCCACCTTCCGCGACGCCCAGACCGGGCTCTGGGCCAAATACCGGGCGGAAGACCTGGCCACGCCGGAAGCCTTCCGGCGCGACCCCGTGACTGTATGGAACTGGTATGCCTGGCGCCGCGACCTGATGCGCGCCGTCGAACCGAACCCCGGCCATCTCGCCGTCGCGGCGCTTGAGCGCCTTGTCCCGCGCGTCACCGTGATCACGCAGAACGTGGACGGCTTGCATGCGCTGGCCGGCAGCAGCGAGATTCTCGAATTGCACGGCAATATCTGGCACAACCTCTGTGCCGACTGCCGCGAACCGGTACCCGAAAACGAACTGGGTACCGGCATCCCGCCCGTCTGCCCGCATTGCGGCGGACACATCCGGCCGGGCGTCGTCTGGTTCGGCGAGGCGCTGCCCGCTGCTGCCTGGACGCACGCTGCGGAAATCCTGGAAACAGCCGACGTCTTTTTCTGCATCGGCACCTCCAGCCTGGTCGAGCCGGCGGCCAGCCTGCCGCGCTATGCACGTTCATGCGGCCGCACTGTGATTCAGATCAACCCGGAAGTCACCAGTCATGATGAGATTGCGCAGTATGTCTTGCGTGGCAAAGCAGGAGAAGTCCTGCCCGCGCTGCTAAAGGCTGCGTGGCCGGCGCTCTAAAGAGACGACGGTCCTGTTTTCCTGTCTCGGTTCACGGGGAGGTTCTTCCATGCAAATCGACGAACAAGCAATCCGGTCGCTGGTCAACGAATGGCAGACCGCGGCGGCGGAAGGCGACCTGCAGCGCCTGGGCGAACTGATGGCGGAGGACGTCATTTTCCTCTCGCCCGGGCAGGCGCCGATGCGCGGACGCCAAGCTTTCATGGAGGCATTCCAGGAGGGCATGAAACATTACCGCATTGAATCGGTAGGCGAGATCAAGGAGCTGCACATTACCGCCGATCTTGCCTATTGCTGGACGCACCTCACGGTGACTGTCACGCCGCACCGCGAAGGCCGGCCGATGCGCCGCTCGGGCAATGCGCTCAGCATCCTGCGCAAGCGTCCCGAAGCTGGATGGGTGATCGTGCGCGACGCCAACATGCTCACTGCCGAGCCGGTTTTGTAACACCCTTTGTAACGCGTAACACGCTCAAGGAACTTTCCTTCCTGTCCATTCTCCCTTGCTCATGGCAGCCCGAGGGCATGCCAGCACCCGTCTTTCGCAAGGAGAAATCATGGATGTGCAAGCACAGGAATTCGCGCAACTGCAGAAAGTCGCCGACCTCGTCGAAGAAATCAAGTTCGCGATGCTGACGACGGAAGAGCCCGACGGCACGCTGCGCAGCCGGCCGATGGCAACCATGCAGATGGATGCCGCCGGCAACCTCTGGTTCTTTGCCGCATTGTCTTCACACAAGATCGACGAGGTGGAACAACACCACCGGGTCAACCTCAGCTATGCGCGCATCGACAAGCAGGACTACCTCTCCGTCTCCGGTACCTGCGAAGTCCTCCATGACAAGGAAAAAATGCGTTCGCTATGGACGTCGTGGATCAAGCCCTGGTTCCCGAAAGGGCTGGACGATCCCGATCTTGTACTGCTGAAAGTGACGATCAACGAGGCGGAATACTGGACCGCGCCGGGCAGCGCCGTGGTACGGCTGTACGGTCTGGCCAAGGGCATGTTGACCGGGAATACCGATGCGCTCGGCGACCACCGGAAAGTGGTGATGTGAGGGCGTTCGCCCTGTAAGCCTTACCTCGTCGATGTAAGAAAGTGCGCCGCCAGTGCACTCCATGCGCGGAATCACGGCGTATCCGGCCCGGCACGGAAGTTGCGGCATCGGCGCGCTCTAGTCCCACTACGGGTTCCCGGAAATGACCTCGCCACATGGCGGCGTCAACCGCGTTGATGCCGGCACGCGGCTCACGAAAGGAGTACGCAATGTCCCTGAATCTGTTCAGCTCGAAAGGCTGTCCCCTCGAACAGCAGCGCTTCACCTGGCGCGACATGGTAGGCAAACCGATCAGCAAGCTCGACGACGATGCCTTCACCCGTGTGCGCATCATCCTGATGAATGGCATCGAGCTCGAAGCGTTGCGCTTCCAGCACATGGCCGCGCGCATGAGCCGCGAACTGCGGCTGAAGCTGGCCCAGATCCGCCGCACCGAGCAGCACCAGGCAACGATGGTGAACTGGCTGCTCGGCCCCGACCACTCGCCGCTCGAAACCACGATTGCCTACGAGCAGGTCGCCATCGAGGTGACGGCGGCAGTCGCGCAACGCGAACCGGATCCGTATTGCGCGCAGGCATATCGCTTCGGCCTGCTGGAGGATTTCGACCACCTGTACCGCTATTCGGCCATGCTCGACCGGCTGGAAGGCAAGGATGCAAACAACATCCTGCAGAGCTATACCGATATCCTGCCGGGCCGTCCGACGATAGACGAGCATCGCCATCCATTCGACGACGTGCGCGAGCCGTACGACCGCAAGACGGCGGCGCCGCTGACCAAGCTGCATGCGCTGATGATCACTGCAGCGGAATTCCAGACGCACGACTATTACATGAATATCGGCCCGCAGTTCGCCGATCCGGTCGCGCGCCAGCTGTATGCGGAAATCGCCTCCATAGAGGAGCAGCACGTCACGCAGTACGGCTCGCTGATCTGTCCCGAGGAAACGCTGCTGGAGCAATGGCTGATGCACGAGGCGACCGAGGTTTACAACTATTACAGCTGCGTGCAACAGGAAACCAATCCGCGCATCAAGGCGATTTGGGAACGTTTCCTCGACTACGAGCTCGGACACTTCCACACCGTCGCCGAACTGTTCAAGCAGCACGAGAAGCGCGACCCCGCCGAAATCTTCCCGACCGACCTGCCGGAGCCGGTGCAGTTCGCCAGTCAGCGCGATTTCGTGCGCCAGGTGCTGGCCCAGGAAGTCGACCTGCGCGCCAACGGCACGCGGTTCGTCCACAAGTCGCAGGAAGGCCAGGCATCGATCGACTACCGCGCGCACATCAATTCCGACGGCTCGCCGAGCGAGGCCGTGGCAGGCGGTTACATCTGGTCGCCGGGCACGGAGCTGAACCGCAAGGTCGCAGTCGCCGCATAGTACATACGCAGAACGAGACAGCAAGGAGCAGCAATGAAAGAGCAAACCCCCATGGGCATGAACCGCACAGGCATGCAGATGTCGCCCTTTGACGCCGGCGCGATGCAGGGCACGCCGCCGTCGATGACGCCGGCAACACCCGGCGACGACAGCGCGTTGGCCGAAATACGCAGCGCGTATATCGCCGAATCCGATCCGATCGGTTCGGTCCCCTTGCCCGCCACAGTGAAGGGCGCGATGACGACCGGTGTGTCGATGCTGACCGGCGACCAGCCGCAGCTCTTGCTCGACAAGCTGGGCGAACGTCTCGCCTTCGAGCGCACCGGCACGCGCCTCTACGACGCGCTGATCACCAAGTTTGAAACCATGCAGGACGGTTCGACCAGCATGACCCTGGCCGACCTGCAGAAGATCCGGCAGGACGAGGCGCGGCACTTTGCGATCATCGCCGACGCGATCGAGACGCTCGGCGGCGACCCGACATCTCAGACCCCGTGCGCCGACCTGGCCGGCGTGGAATCGATGGGTCTGATGCAGGTGGTGACCGATCCGAGGACCACGGTCGCGCAGTCGTTGCATGCGATCCTGGTCGCCGAGCTCAGCGACAATGTGGGCTGGGAAATGCTGATCGCGCTGGCCGAGGACCAGGGCCAGAATTCGCTGATCAGCGACTTTACGGTCGCGCTTGATGAAGAGCGCGCGCACTTGCAGCAGGTGCAGGCCTGGTATCAGGAAGCCACGATAGGCGAAGTGATTTCCAGTGGCGCGCTGGTCGACGATGTGGGGGATGCGACAGGACCCTCGCAGTTGCACTGAGTCGACGATGCGCGGGGACACAGGCCCAGACGGTTGAAAAACGTAATGAGCGAGCCGAGGCTGGTGCCGAGAAGCGCAAGCATACGAGCGGTACGCTGCGCTTCGCAGGCACCAGGATCGGTTCACGCAGTTGTTTTTTCAACGGCCTGTTAAGCAGCTGGCGTCTGCGCCCCTGTCAGATAGGCAACCAACTGGCGTCCCTGGGCCGACAATCCCTCCAGGCTGCGCACGCACAGCCGCAATTCCCGCGTTGCCCATGGATCGTCCAGCGTGACGATCGTACCGGGCAGCGCGCCGCTGTGCCCGACGTGTCGCTTGGCGGCCGCCTCGGGCAAAACGGCCACTCCCACGTTCTGCGCCACCAGTTGTGCGATCGCGAAGAAGCTTGGCGCGCGCACACGCACGGTCAGTGGCTTGCCCAACAGGATTGCCATCTCTTCCACAAAACGTTGCATCGCGCGTTCGGCCTGCATGCCGACGAAAGGAAATCCCAGGGCGTCGCGAAACAGGCAATGACCGCGTGGCGCCAGCGCATGTCCGTGTGGCACGAACAGCACCAGCCGGTCTTGCCGGAAGGGCAGGGACATGACGCCGTGCATCGGAACGTTGCCGTCAAGGACGCCGATATCGACGTCGCCGGCCTGCACCGCCTGCAGGATGTCCTGGCTCGTGCGCTCTTCCACCTGCAGGTCGACCTCGGGGAAATCGGTGAGAAAGGGGCCGAGCGCCGGCGGCAGGAAGGTGCTGTTGGCCACCGTATTTGCCGCGAGCCGGACGCTGACCCGCTGCCGGCCTGTGAGTGCATCGATGGCCTGCGCCAGTTGTTGTGCCTCGGTAATGACACGGCGTGCATGGTCCAGTGCGATCCTGCCGGCTGGCGTCGGCACCATGCCATCTGCCTGGCGGCTGAACAGGCTCACCCCCACCCGCCGCTCCAGCAGGCGCAGCCGGTTGCTGGCGGCCGACAAGGCGATCGGGAACCCGGCTGCCGCACGGCTCAGGCTGCCGGCATCGGCGATTGCGACAATCAGGCGCAGGTCGATCAGGTCGAAATGCAAGCTTTCTTCTTTCGCGAAGGGGAAGTACAGAAAATACGCATTTTAGCCGGTTTGACTACACGGCAGAATAAGGCTTGGCTAATAGTAAGAGGCGTGCCATGACCGGTTCCATGTCCATCCATTTCATCCGCTGGCTCCACGACGGACGCCTGTACGCGGTGCTCGCCGCCGCCGGCTTTTCGATGAAGGCGATTTTCGTCAAGCTGGCCTACGCCGCAGCGCCGGTCGATGCGGTGACACTGCTGGCCATGCGCATGGGATTCGCGCTGCCGCTTTTCCTCTGGCTGATCCTGCGCACCCGCGGCGAGCGGGCGGCCCGGCTTGGTGCTGGCGACATCGCCCGCGTGTGGATGCTCGGCTGCGTCGGCTACTACCTGTCCAGCCTGTTCGACTTCTACGGCCTGACCTACATCACGGCCGGGCTGGAGCGCATGATCCTTTATCTCTACCCGACGCTGGTGCTGCTGCTGCAGGCCTGGGTGATGCGCCAGCCGCCGGGTCGGCACGCGTGGAAGTCGATGGCGATCTGCTATGCGGGGCTGGCGATCGCATTTGCGCACGACCTGCACCAGAGCGGGCAGGGCGTCGATGTGGCGACCGGCGCGGCATGGGTATTTGCCAGCGCGGTGACCTATGCGTTGTATTACCACGGCACCGGCAGCATGGTCGGCCGCATCGGATCGACGCGGCTTGCCGGCCTGGCTGGCAGCGCCTCCTCGGTGCTGGTGCTGGCGCACTTCCTCCTGTTTGGCCAGCCGCATGCGCTCACCGCATTGCCACCCGCAGTCTGGGCCTATGCGTTGCTGATGGCAGTGTTTTCGACGGTGCTGCCGGTGTGGTGGCTGTCGCTGGCCATCCAGCGCCTGGGTGCCGGGCAGGCTGCCGCGATCGGCACCATGGGGCCGGTGCTGACCGTGTTTGCCGCCTGGCTGCTGCTCGGGGAGTCGATGTCCCTGCTGCAGTTGGCCGGGCTGGCGCTGGTCATGTTTGGCATCACCCGGCTGAAAGCGAAGCCCGCCGCGCAAGCATCGGCGTCGCCGGCCGGTCATCAATGCATCGCGAGCAGGTAGCGCAGTCATGGTCGATACGCCGGACGTCCTAACCGTTTCCGTTGCCCTGACCTTCCTGCTTGCAGGTTTCGTCAAAGGCGTCATCGGTCTCGGACTGCCAACGGTGGCTATTGGCTTGCTCGGCCTGGTGATGGCGCCGGCCCAGGCCGCCGCGCTGCTGGTCGTGCCTTCGCTGGTGACCAATGTCTGGCAGCTGGCGGTCGGCCCTTCCTTCCGTCCACTGGTGCGCCGGCTATGGCCCATGCTGTCGTGCTTCTTCATCGGAACCTGGGCCGGCGCCGCGTTGTTCGGCACTGGTTCCGGCGGCTATGCAGGCGTATTCCTGGGCGCAGCGCTCGTCGCGTATGCGCTGCTCGGATTGAGCAAGAAGCAGTTCTCGGTGCCTGCAGCGATGGAACGCTGGTGTTCTCCGCCCGTGGGATTGGCAACCGGCATGGTGGCCGCGGCGACCGGCGTATTCGTGATTCCGGCCGTGCCCTATATGCAGGCGCTGGGCTTGAAGAAGGACGAACTGGTGCAGGCGCTCGGCCTGTCGTTCACGGTGTCCACCGTCGCGCTGGGAAGCGTGCTGATGGCAGACGGCATCTTCCGGCCCTCGGTTGCCGCTTCGTCATTGCTGGCCCTCGTGCCAGCGCTCGCCGGCATGTTCGGTGGACAGTGGATACGGGCGCGAGTGCATGGGGAAAAATTCCGCATCTACTTCTTTGCGGGCCTGCTTCTGCTGGGCGCTCATCTCATTGCGCGAGGCGTGTGGTAGGTCGACGCCGGCATGGCGCCGGCAGTTTTTCTTCTTTCTTTTGCAAGTCCTTCGCGGTTCACCGCCGTGCGCGTCACGTCCCGATGCGTGGACACAACACTCCTAGAAAAATAGATGTTTCCATTTATTGCCGTGTGGCATCTTATCCCCAACACTCATCGCCATGATTTATTCGCAGTATTCCCTAAACGACATTGAACAGCACTCGTTGCTGAGGGTCGCCGAAACCAGTTTCGGCGTCGTCACGATTGCTGATTTCAAGGACTGGATTTCCGGTCCGGTCCGCGCGTATTTTCCGCATGAAATGATGGTCTGCGCGATCGGCCAGATCTTCGGCGAAGAAATCCGCATCCACCATCTTATCGGCGTCGATTGCCCCGAAGCTTGTCTCGAGCGTTTCAACCGGCTTACCAGTTGCCGCGAGCGGAGCATCGTGCGGCGCTGGCTGTCGCAATACCGTGCCCAGATCATCAACGCGGCCGACATGCAAGGGCGTCTGACACCGCAGGAGCACGAGAACGTCGCGGCCGTCGGACTGAACAACCTCGCGGCCTTCGGCTGCCTGGACGTCGGCGGGCAAGGCGGGACCTATTTCAGCTTCGGCCAGATCCCCGGTGTGCTCACCGGCCGGCATGCGTTCAAGCTGGAACTGCTGATGCCCTACCTGCACCAGACCCTGACTCGCATCTTCCACCGCAGCAGCGACCAGTTGCAGGAAAGACCTCAGCGCTCCACCTCGCTCACGCGCCGCGAGCAGGAGATCCTGTCGCTGATGGCGACCGGCATGTCCAATCGCGCCATCGCCGAAAAGCTCTCGCGCAGCGAAGCGACTGTCCAGAACCACGTGCACGCGATCTTCAAGAAGCTCGGCGTGCGTAATCGCGTCGCCGCAGTTGCCAGCTATCGCGCGCTCGTTCCGCTCGTGGCCGACATGCGCCAGCGCGATCAACGGCTGGAGCGGACGCCCGGCGAGGGCAGAGGACATCTTGCCGAGAAACCCCACGGCACGAATACGGATTGTCATTGAAGTAAACCCGATTTAAGTAAACCCGATTTCATCACACAAGGGCGTGCGTTCGGTCGATATCGGCAAGAAGCAGCGCGGATATTCACTCATAGGGAAACGCATGTTCAAGGATTTATCAATCAAAACACGGCTGGTCTTCGTGATCGGCTTTCTGTCAGTGCAGCTCGTCATCGGCGGCGTCATTGGCATCGTGAGCCTCGGCAACGCCAACGGCTCCATGAAGTCGCTGTACGACGACAGGCTCGTTGCGCTCGGCCAGCTCGATCAGGTGATCCGGCTGCTCAACGGGAACCAGCTGACCGTCGCCAAGGCGGTCACCAGCAACGCAGAAGAGTTCGGGCAATATGTGCGCGAGGTGGAGTCCAACATCGCGCAGATAAACAAGTTGTGGGGTGAGTACACTGCGACCCACCTGACATCGGAAGAGAAACGGATCGCCGACGACTTTACCAAAGCGCGTCAGATGTTCGTCACCGAGGGGCTGGAGCCTGCGCTCGCGGCGCTGGGTGCGAAGGATACCGCCAAGGCAACGGAGGTCATGAACGGCGTCATGGCACCGCTGTTCCAGCCTGTGCGCGAAGAGATCGACAAACTCATCGCCATCCAGCTTCAAGTGAGCAAGCGCGAGTACGAGGCGTCGCAGGCGCACTACATGCTGGTGCGCAACAGCTGCATTGCCGGCATCCTGTTCGGACTGGTGACGGCATGGTTTGTCTGCATCTGGCTCATCCGTTCGATTTCGCGTCCGCTGGAAAAAGCCGTCGACCTTGCCGGCGGTATTGCTGCGGGCGACCTGACACAGCGGATCGAAGTGCAGTCGAATGACGAAACCGGCCGTCTGATGGGCGCATTGAAGAACATGAACGACAGCCTGGAGAAGATCGTATTCGAAGTGCGCAACGGTACGGAAACCATCGCCACCGCATCCGGCCAGATCGCCGCCGGCAACCAGGACCTGTCATCGCGTACCGAGCAGCAGGCCAGCTCGCTGGAAGAAACCGCGTCCTCGATGGAGGAACTGACCTCCACCGTGAAGCAGAACGCCGACAACGCGCGCCAGGCCAACCAGCTCGCTGCTTCCGCCTCGGAAGTTGCCAGCCGCGGCGGCGCCGTAGTGGCGCAGGTGGTCGACACGATGCACGCGATCAACGACTCCTCGCGCAAGATCGTCGACATCATCTCCGTCATCGACGGCATCGCGTTCCAAACCAACATCCTGGCTCTGAACGCCGCGGTGGAAGCGGCGCGTGCCGGTGAGCAGGGGCGCGGCTTTGCAGTCGTGGCGGGTGAGGTACGCAACCTTGCACAACGTTCTGCCGCCGCGGCCAAGGAAATCAAGGCGCTGATCGACGATTCGGTGGAGAAGGTGCATACCGGCGCCGACCTCGTCAACCACGCAGGCGAAACCATGCAGGAAATCGTCGAGAGCGTGAAGCGCGTGACGGACATCATGGCCGAGATTGCTGCCGCCAGCAGCGAGCAGACGGCCGGAATCGAGCAGATCAACCTGGCGATCGCGCAAATGGACCAGGCGACGCAGCAGAACGCGTCCCTCGTGGAGCAGGCCGCGGCGGCATCGGAAGCGATGCAGGAACAGGCCGGCAATCTTTCCCACCTGGTCGGCGTCTTCAAGCTGTCCGGTTCGCGTGCGGTGACGGTTGCAAGTGCGCCTCAAACAGCGCCGGCGCCGGTGCCGGCCACGCGCCGCATCGCAATGGCCGCATCGGATGCCGCGCCGCGTGCAAGACGCGTGCCGAAGGTGCATGCCGTCGCCGGCGGGGAGTGGGAAGAGTTCTGAGGGGATCCGGCGCAGGAAGGAGGCCACCGCGAGATCGGTGGCCTTTTTTGTTTCCAGTGCCCGCCAGGTTCCATGTGCACCTTGCCGTTTGATCCATTCCGGGCACGTCAAAGCGCATTTTTGGCGAATTGCTAGGCTGTCGGGATCTTCTGCAATCCCACTTATAAGGCAGCGTGCAATGAACGTCCGTGACCAATTCCGCCCGAAGCGCCCTTTGAGACTGACTGAAGACGGCGCCGGCGCCAAGCCGCTTTCGTCCGGCAACAAGGAAGCCGACAAGACACGCGTTGCTGAACTGGCCGAAAAAATCGCCGCCTGCCAGGACATCTTTTATGCCGAGCGTCGCCGAAAACTGCTGGTCATCCTGCAAGGCATGGACACCAGCGGCAAGGACGGGACCGTGCGCGGCGTATTCGGCCGCCTCGACCCGCTTGGCGTGCGCTGCGTTGCCTTCCGGGCACCCAGCATCGACGAACGCGAACGCGACTATTTGTGGCGAGTGCACAGGGAGGTTCCGGCACAGGGGCAACTGGTCGTCTTCAACCGCAGTCATTACGAAGACGTTTTATACCCGGCGGTGCATGGGCAGATCGATCAGGAGGAGTGCGCACGCCGCTATTGCCATATCCGTGACTTTGAACGGATGTTGTGCGAAACCGGTACCGTGATCCTGAAATTCTTCCTGCACATTTCCCGGGAAGAGCAAGGACAGCGCCTGCAAGCCCGGCTCGAGCAAGCAGAAAAGCACTGGAAGGTCGACCTGAACGATCTTCAGGAGCGCAAACATTGGGACGACTACCAAACCAGGTATCAGAGGGCAATTGAGGAAACCGACACAGACAATGCGCCGTGGTATGTGATTCCCGCGGACAGCAAAACGCATCGCAACCTGGCAATCGCAACCATCATGGCCGAGACGCTGGATGAGATGAAACTCGCTTATCCGCCGCCCAATCCGGATTACTTCCGTATCCGGGTAGTTTGAATACGATTCGACTCAGGATGGACCCGGCCGTCGACGAGGTGTTAATTCACCTCGCATCCGGCTGTTTGCCTTGGCCGGACGCTCCCGGCCGTGAACGGATTGAAGAAGCCTTTGCCTGACCGCCAGTTTTTCACCCGCGGCCCGGTTTTGATGAAAGGCTGCTCCGAGCTTGTATTATGGGCAAGTTTTACGGACTTCCCTTTGAATCAGATTCAAAAACAACGCGTTATATTGCACCGCATGATAGAAAAAGCACGGTCAGACTATAAAATGGAGTCTGTTGCAGAAATATACAGATGACTGATTCCGTCCGCATCGACAAGTGGCTTTGGGCCGCAAGATTCTTTAAAACCCGTTCGATGGCAACCGATGCTGTGGATAGCGGCAAGGTGCGCTTGAACGGTGAGCGCATCAAACCCGCACGCGGCGTCAAGACGGGCGACCTGCTCGAGATCGACAACGGCTCCACCGAGTGGGAGGTGGTGGTCGAGGGGGTGTCGGACACGCGCGGGTCGGCATCGGTGGCGCAGACTCTCTATACGGAAACCGAACGCAGCATCGCAGAGCGGCAGAAAAAGGCAGAACAACGAAAGCTGTTCCGTGAACCGGGCGAAGCAATCAAGGGGCGACCGACGAAACGCGACAGGCGGCAACTGGACAAGCTCTAGAGCGCACCGTGCCCTGGTTTCATGCGGGTATATCACTCTCCGGATCTTTCCATAAGAGGATGTTTCCATGGGGATCCTGGCTCCCAAAGTCACTAGAATCGCCCCTCTAAGTTCCCGTTTGACATTTATACTGCGGTGGATAATAGTACGAGCGTTCGCTTCAGTTCGACCGCGCTGTTTTTTGATTCTTTGATAGGGCATTACCGTGGCAACTAACATGACTGATTCGACACCCAAATTGATGCGTAAAGGCGAACTCACCCGCGCCGCGATTCTTGACGTGGCACTGGACATTGCCAGCCGTACGGGGCTGGAAGGGCTCACCATCGGTCTGCTCGCAGACAAGATGAACATGAGCAAGTCCGGGGTGTTTGCGCATTTCGGTTCACGCGAAGATTTGCAGATCGAAGTCGTCAAGTTGTACCACCATCACTTCGAACAGGAAGTGTTCTATCCGAGCATGAAAGAACCCCGCGGCCTGCCTCGCCTCCAGGCGATGTATGCCCGCTGGATCAAGCGCGTGTCGGTCGAAATTGCGTCCGGGTGCATCTACATCAGCGGCGCCGTCGAATACGACGACCGTCCCGGCGCCATCCGCGAGGAACTCGCCGGCATGGTGCGCACATGGAAGAACGCCCTGCGCCGCTGCGTGGTACAGACGATCGAGATGGGCCATCTGGCTCCCGACACCGATCCGGACCAGCTCGTATTCGAAATGTACGGCCTGATCCTGGCGCTGCACCACGACGCACGTTTCCTGAAGTTGCCCGGCAGCGTGAACCGCGCCGAAGCCGGGTTCGAACGACTGATCAAGAGTTATACGAATCCGCAACCGGCCGACCAGCCGGCTGCAAAACCGAACCCCAAAACCGCTGTCAAGAAAACAGCCTAATTAGCCGTCAGGAGATATAACATGGGTCAATACGTCGCTCCCTTGCGTGACATGCAGTTCGTGTTGCACGAACTGCTCAAGGTTGAAGATGAGTTCAAGCAATTGCCCGCCCACGCGGAAATTGACAAGGACATCATCAACCAGGTGCTGGAAGAGGGCGGCAAGTTCGCGTCCGAGGTCCTGTTCCCGCTGAACCATTCCGGTGACCGCGAGGGCTGCCATCTGGACAAGGAAACCCATACCGTCAAGACGCCTGCCGGCTTCCAGGAAGCCTACAAGCAGTACGTCGAAGCGGGCTGGCCTGCACTGTCCTGCGACCCCGAGTTCGGCGGCCAGGGCCTGCCGATCGTGGTCAACAACTGCTTCTACGAGATGCTGAACTCGTCCAACCAGGCATGGACCATGTACCCCGGCCTGTCGCACGGCGCCTATGAGTGCATCCACGAGCACGGCACCCCGGAGCAGAAGTCCCTGTACCTGCCCAAGCTGGTTTCCGGCGAATGGACCGGCACCATGTGCCTGACCGAACCGCATTGCGGCACCGACCTCGGCATGCTGCGCACCAAGGCTGAACCGCAAGCCGACGGCACCTACAAGATCACCGGCGGCAAGATCTTCATCTCGGCCGGCGAACACGAAATGTCGCAGAACATCGTCCACCTGGTGCTGGCACGCCTGCCGGACGCACCGTCGGGCACCAAGGGCATCTCCCTGTTCATCGTGCCGAAGTACATTCCGAATGCGGATGGCTCCAATGGCAAGCGCAACCCGATCTTCTGCGGCGCCATCGAAGAAAAGATGGGCATCCATGGCAACTCTACCTGCCAGATGAACCTGGACAACGCCACCGGCTGGCTGATCGGCGAGCCGAACAAGGGTCTGAACGCGATGTTCGTGATGATGAACGCTGCCCGCCTCGGCGTCGGCATGCAGTCCCTCGGCCTGACCGAGGTCGCCTACCAGAACGCCCTCGTGTACGCCAAGGACCGCCTGCAGATGCGCAGCCTGTCCGGCCCGAAGGCACCGGACAAGCCGGCCGACCCGATCATCGTGCACCCGGACGTGCGCCGCATGCTGCTGACCGCCAAGGCCTATGCCGAAGCCGGCCGCGCATTCAGCTCCTACGTCGCGCTGCAGATCGACCGCGAACTGAACCACCCGGATGAGCAGGTGCGCAAGGACGCCGCCGATGAAGTCGCGCTGCTGACCCCGATCATCAAGGCCTTCCTGACCGACAACGGCTGGATCGCCACCTCCGAAGCAATGCAGGTGTACGGCGGCCACGGCTTCATCTCCGAGTGGGGCATGGAGCAGTATGTGCGCGACGCTCGCATCAACATGATTTACGAAGGCACCAACACCATCCAGTCGCTCGACTTGCTGGGCCGCAAGATCCTGATGGATAACGGCGCAAAGCTGCGCAAGTTCGGCGACAAGGTGAAGGCCTTCGTGGAAGCAAACGGCACCGATGAAAAGATGTCCGAGTTCATCACGCCGCTGGGCGACATCGGCGACAAGGTCGGCAAGCTGACGATGGAAATCGGCATGAAGGCCTTCCAGAACCAGGACGAAGTCGGCGCCGCCGCAGTACCGTACCTCCGTGTGGTCGGCCACATGGTCTTCGCCTACTTCTTCGCACAGATGGCGAAGATCGCGCTGGAAAAGGAAAATTCCGGCGACAACTTCTACAAGGCCAAGCTGGCAACGGCACGTTTCTACTTCGCGCGCCTGCTGCCGGAAACCGCCATGCTGATCCGTCAGGCACGCTCCGGAGCGTCGAACCTGATGGCACTTGAAGCAGACTTGTTCTAACGCTCGACATGCTGGTTGTAGGGTGCGCCTCGCGCACCTTGCGCCGGCAACACGTCCTCAACGGTGCGCATGGCGCACCCTACGTCCAAAGGATTGACCCCCATGTCCAACTTCATCGTCAAAAAAGTCGCCGTCCTCGGCGCCGGCGTGATGGGCGCGCAGATCGCCGCCCACTGCGTCAATGCAAAAGTGCCCGTCGTGCTGTTCGACCTGCCGGCCAAGGAAGGCCCGAAGAACGGCATCGTGCTGCGTGCCATCGAAAACTTGAAGAAGCTGAGCCCCGCACCGCTGGGCAACAAGGAAGAGGCCGCACTGATCCAGGTTGCCAACTACGAAGACAACCTTGACATCCTCAAGGAATGCGACCTGATCATCGAAGCGATCGCAGAACGCATGGACTGGAAGCATGACCTGTACAAGAAGGTCGCTCCGCACATCGCTCCGAATACGATCTTCGCGTCCAACACCTCCGGCCTGTCGATCACCGCGCTGTCCGACGGCTTCAGCGCTGACCTGCGCGCGCGCTTCTGCGGCGTGCACTTCTTCAACCCGCCGCGCTACATGCACCTGGTCGAACTGATCCCGACCTCGGCGACCCGTCCGGAAATCCTCGACCAGCTCGAAGGCTTCCTGACCACCACCCTGGGCAAGGGCGTGGTGCGCGCGAAAGACACCCCGAACTTCATCGCCAACCGCGTCGGCATCTTCAACATGATGGCCACGATGTACGAAGCGCAGAAGTTCGGCCTGCCGGTCGATGTGGTCGACGACCTCACCGGCACCAAGCTCGGACGCGCCAAGTCCGCCACCTTCCGCACTGCGGACGTGGTTGGTCTGGACACCATGGGCCACGTGATGAAGACCATGCAGGACAACCTGAAGGATGATCCGTTCTATCCGGTCTACAAGACGCCCGAGCTGCTCGAGAAGCTGATCGCCGCAGGCGCACTCGGCCAGAAGACCGGCGCCGGCTTCTTCAAGAAGGCAGGCAAGGAAATCCTGCGCTTCGACGGCGAGAAGAACGATTACGTGCCTTCCGGCGGCAAGGCGGACGACCTGGTCGTGCGCATCCTGAAGGAAAAGGATCCCGCCAAGCGCATGAAAGCGCTGCGTGAATCGACCCATCCGCAGGCGCAGTTCCTGTGGGCGATCTTCCGCGACGGCTTCCATTACATCGCGGTGCACCTTGAATCCATCGCCGATTGCGCGCGCGACGTTGACTTCGCGCTGCGCTGGGGCTTCGGCCAGAAGAACGGCCCGTTCGAAGGCTGGCAAGCTGCTGGCTGGCAGCAGGTCGCCCAGTGGGTCAAGGAAGACATCGACGCCGGCAAGGCACTGTGCAATGCGCCGCTGCCGCAGTGGGTATTCGACGGCCGTACCGGCGTGCACACGCCGGAAGGCTCGTGGTCGCCCGCCAAGAAGACCTATGTGCCGCGTTCCGACCTGCCGGTCTACCAGCGCCAGGCATTCCGTGCCTCGCTGGCTGGCGAAAGCACGGTTGATGGCGCCACCGGCGGTACCACCGTCTTCGAAGACGATTCCGTCCGCATCTGGCACCAGAACGACGACGTGCTGATCCTGTCGACCAAGACCAAGATGCACGTGATCGGCCCGGGCGTCGTTGCCGGCTTGAAGAAGGCAGTCGAAGAAGCCGAGAAGAACTTCAAGGGCCTGGTGCTCTGGAATGCCGACGCAGCAGAAGGCGGTGCCTTCTCCGCCGGCGCCGATCTGCAGTCGATGCTGCCCGCATTCATGGCAGGCGGCGCCAAGGCGATCGATCCGGAAGTCTCCAAGCTGCAGAACGCATTCATGGACCTGAAGTACGCCAACATCCCGGTCGTGGCCGCCGTGGCCGGCCTGGCACTGGGCGGCGGTTGCGAACTGATGCTGCACGCTGCCAAGCGCGTCGCTTCCATCGAGTCCTACATCGGCCTGGTGGAAGTAGGCGTCGGCCTGGTGCCGGCAGGCGGCGGCCTGAAGGAAGCCGCGCTGCGCGCTGCCAACGATGCGAAGGGTAACGATATCCTGCAATTCCTGAAGACCTACTTCACCAACGCGGCGACCGCGAACGTGTCGAAGTCCGCTCTGGAAGCGCAGCAGATGGGTTACCTGAAGCCGACCGATACCATCGTGTTCAATGCGTACGAACTGCTGCACGTTGCGAAGGTTGAAGCCCGCGCGATGTTCGATGCAGGCTACCGCGCACCGGCGAAGAAGCTGGTCCCGGTCACCGGCCGCTACGGCATGAACACGATCAAGGCGCAACTGGTCAACATGCGTGACGGCGGCTTCATCTCCGCGCACGACTTCAAGATCGGTTCGATGATCGCCGAGATCGTCGCCGGCGGCGACGTCGAGCAGGGCAGCCTGGTCAGCGAACAGTGGCTGCTCGACCTCGAGCGCAAGGCCTTCGTGGAACTGCTGAACAATCCGAAGACGCAGGAACGCATCATGGGCATGATGCAGACGGGTAAGCCGGTCCGCAACTAACTAACCGTTCCCTCCCCTTTAGGGGGAGGGTTAGGGTGGTGGTGGGTTTTGACAGCGATCAGAAATCCTCAAACCCATCCCCACCCCGTCCCTCCCCTTGAAGGGGAGGGGGAGAAAACAGGAGCCAAAAAATGACGAAACAAGTTCAAGACGCATACATTGTCGCCGCCACCCGCACCCCGATCGGCAAGGCGCCGCGCGGCATGTTCAAGAACGTCCGTCCGGACGACCTGCTGGTGCGCGTGCTCCAGAACGCGGTTGCGCAAGTGCCCAACCTCGATCCGAAGCTGATCGAAGACGCGATCATCGGCTGCTCCTTCCCGGAAGCCGAGCAGGGCATGAACATGGCGCGTAACGCCGTGATCCTGGCCGGCCTGCCGAACACCATCGGCGGCGTGACCATCAACCGCTACTGTGCATCCGGCATCACCGCCGTCGCCATGGCAGCCGACCGCATCCGCGTCGGCGAAGCCGATGTGATGATCGCCGGCGGCGCCGAGTCCATGTCCATGGTGCCGATGATGGGTCACCATCCGTCGATCAACGGCGCCATCTTCAAGGACGAAAACGTCGGCCTTGCCTACGGCATGGGCCTGACCGCCGAGAAGGTCGCCAACCAGTGGAAGGTCAGCCGCGAAGAGCAGGATGCCTTCTCGCTGGAATCGCACCGCCGTGCGATCGCCGCGCAGCAGGCCGGTGAATTTGCCGATGAAATGACCTCGGTCGAAATCATCGAGAAGTTCCCGAACCTGGCCACCGGCGAGATCGACGTCAAGACTCGCACCGTGAGCCTGGACGAAGGTCCGCGTGGTGACTCCAGCATCGAAGGCCTGGCCAAGCTGAAGCCGGTGTTCGCTGCCAAGGGCTCGGTCACCGCAGGCAACAGCTCGCAGACTTCCGATGGCGCAGGGGCGCTGATCGTCGTCAGCGAGAAGATCCTGAAGCAGTTCAACCTGACACCGCTGGCCCGCTTCGTGTCCTTCTCGGTACGCGGCGTTCCGCCGGAAATCATGGGTATCGGTCCGAAGGAAGCGATTCCGGCCGCTTGCCGTGCTGCCGGCATCACCCAGGACCAGATCGATTGGTTCGAACTGAACGAGGCGTTTGCCGCGCAATCGCTGGCTGTGGTGAAGGACCTCGGTCTGGATCCGGCCAAGGTCAACCCGATGGGTGGCGCAATCGCCCTCGGCCACCCGCTGGGCGCGACCGGCGCGATCCGTTCCGCGACCGTGATCCACGCGCTGCGCCGCAAGAACCTAAAGTACGGCATGGTCACCATGTGCGTCGGCGCCGGCATGGGCGCAGCGGGCATCTTCGAACGCGTATAAGGTTTTAATATCGAGCAGTAATTGACAAGCCGCGCAGCCACGAGCTGTGCGGCTTTTTTTTGTTGGGGCGGGATTGTCGGTCTCATGACAGCTAGCGACGCGGCCCCGATATACCATCTAGACGTCTAGAGAGATTTACCTGGAGACCAAATGGATATTCTTACCAGCAAGGCAAACGGCATCCTGACCATCGAATTCAATCGTCCGGAAAAGAAGAACGCGATCACCTCCGCGATGTACCAGACGATGGCGGATGCACTCAAGGATGCGGAAGGCGATGCCGCTGTACGCGCCATCGTGATCCAGGGCAAGCCGGAAGTGTTCACGGCCGGTAACGACCTGGATGACTTCCTGAAGAATTCATCGACCGAGGTGGGCGACCGTCCGGTGGCCCAGTTCATGCGCGCGCTGAGCAGCGCCAGCAAGCCGGTTGTTGCTGCCGTGGCCGGCAATGCGGTCGGCATCGGGACCACCATGCTGATGCATAGCGACCTCGTCTACGCAGGGGAAAACGCCAAGTTCGCGATGCCCTTCACCCAGCTCGGCCTGTGCCCGGAATTCGCCTCCAGCATGCTGTTCCCGCCAATGGTCGGCTATCCGCGCGCTGCGGAAAAACTGCTGCTGGGTGAAGCTTTCGGCGCCGAGGAGGCGTATGACATGGGACTGGTCAGCAAGGTTGTTCCGGTCGCGGAACTCGCCGAGCTGGCGCGTCACCAGGCCGCGAAACTGGTTGCCTTGCCGGCATCGTCGCTGCGCGTGACCAAGCGCCTGATGAAGGGTGCGCAGATGGAAGCGATCAATGCGCGCATGGCGGAGGAGAACAAGCACTTCGGCGAAATGCTGATGGCGAAGGAAGCGAAAGAGGCTTTCACCGCCTTTTTCGAGAAGCGCCGTCCCGATTTCACCAAGTTTGCCTGAGTGAAAAATCGCGGAAGGAGTACCCTCCCTTCCGCGAAGCACAGCGGGCGGTTAATGCGGCCGTGCGCCCGTGCTTGTATGTTGTGACGCCTTTTCCGTAATCGACGACAGCGCCTCTCCGGCAATCTCCGTGTCTGCGGTCTGGGTGATATCGCCCAGCGAGACGATGCCGACCAGCCGCTTGTTCTTGTCAACGACGGGCAGGCGGCGGATCTGCAAGTCCCCCATGTTGTGCGCGACGTCGTCGATGTCGTCGTCCTCATAGCAGTATTTGATGTCCGTGCTCATCACATCGCGGACCTTGCTGTCGGTTTTGCCCTGTGCAAGGGCTCGTACGACGATATCCCGGTCCGTCACCATGCCGACCAGACGATCGTTCTCTTGCACTGGCAGTGAGCCGCAATCACACTCAGCCATCATTTTTGCCGCATCGATGATGCTCTGGTCAGGAGTGACCAGGGCAACATCCCGTGTCATTGCATCGGCTACTCGCATGATGTGCCTCCTTTTAAGAAATTGAACAAGAAGCCCGGCTACGGCGCGCGGAGCATCGCCACGGCCGGGATGGTTTTTGGAGGAATCGAACCTGTTGAAGTTCCTGCATCAGGCCTGCACGCGTGCGGCGTACGAGGCATGAATTATGCATACCGCCTGCGTGTCATCCTGAAAGGAGGTTGATCATGCCGGCAGGAGCAAATTCCAAACGCGAACATGAATATGCCAAGCTGCAGCAACGGTTCAAGCGTGAACACCGGTACCCGGGCAGGGAAGAGGAGGTCGCGGCGCGCATCGTCAACAAGCAGCGCAAGCAATACGGCGAGACCGCGGACGAGAAGCAGAAGGACAAGCAAGGCAGGTCGCCGGACCGCGGATTGCCGATCGACGATTATCAGCACCTCACGATTCCGCAGATCCTCGCCCGGCTCGACGGCTTGTCCGCGGCAGACATCCGCAAGATCCGCAACCATGAAAGCAGGAACAAGCAGCGCAAGGGCTTGCTGGAAAAACTCGACAGGTGGCTGAAGAGCCATTGAAGGCAATTCCGAGGCAGCTCATCCTGCTGCCCTTCCTGCTTATCTGCGCGGAGGCGCCTTCTTGCGCTTTTCGATGATCGCCTTCCACCAGCGCTGCTTCGGCTGGAATGTGCTTCCCGGGGACCCGCCCGGCGGCTCGCGTGCTTCGTGAAGCGCGCTCGCCGGCGACAGGGTGCTGTCCTTCGGGTTCTCTTCCATCTGCTTGTCGTACTCGAGAAACAGGACCTTGCTCTCGAGCACCTTGATCACGTTTTCCTTGTCCGCAATACGGGCACGCAACTCGTTGGTGACCTGGTCCTTTACCTTGCGCAACTCGGCTTCGAGCGCGAGCGCTCGCTCGAGCGAGCGGTTCCGTTCTTCGAGCAGGGCGATCTTGATCTTGTCGCGGGAATGATCGTCGCCGGGTTCGCCGTCATCCGTGTACAGGCTTCCATAGGCACGCAGCAGCTCCGACGTGTCGATCTGCGTCTCGCCATCCGGCGTGACCGTTTTGCTCAGGCGGCCTTTCTCGATGTCACGGTAGATCGTCGAGCGATTCCGCCTGACAAGCTTCGCAGCCTCGGTGATGGAGACAAGTGCCATAGGTATGGGGAAATATCGATGGAACGCGCCAGATGCAATCAATGCATCCGATTTGTTGTACTTGACATTCTCTACACGAAAAAATTCTATTGCGCGGATCGAAATGTGGAATTAGCGCAAAAAATTTTTCGCCGTTACGAATTCACGTCGCTTCGCTCGCGTTCCAGTGGCGCACGGTTGCCTTGACATGACGCAAGTTCGGACGACCAAGCTAGGAAGCTTTCGCCTGCAGGGCCGCTTCACGGATCGATTGCAGCGTGGCATTGGGTGTGATGAGATCAGCGTCGTAGCGTAACTCGATCAGCGCGGGCATCCCGGTTTCCTCGATATGCTGTTGCGCGCGACCGAGTGCGGCGGTGAAGCCCGCAGTCGTGTCGACGCTTTCCCCGAATGCGCCGTACGCCCGAGCAAGTGCGGCGAAGTCCGGGTTCTGCAACCCGGTGCCGGAAACGCGGCCCGGATATTCGCGCTCCTGGTGCATGCGGATGGTCCCGTACGCATTGTTGTTGAAGACGATGAACAGTACACCGGCGCGGTACTGCACTGCGGTTGCCAGTTCCTGCCCCGTCATCATGAAGTCTCCATCGCCCGCGAAGTTGAGCACGCTGCGCTGCCGGCCGTGATGCAGTTCGATGATCCTGGCTGCGATGGCGGCCGGTACGCCGTATCCCATGGCGCCGGAGGTCGGTGCCAGTTGCGTGCGAAATCCGCCGTAGGGCCAGAACCGATGCGCCCAAGTGGCAAAGTTGCCCGCCCCATTGGTGACGATAGTGTCGGCAGGCAATGCATGTTTGAGCGCCTGCACCACCTGCCACAGGTTCAGCCTGGCCGGGCCGTCCTGGAACACGGGTGGCTCCGCTTGCCATGCGTCGAGTTCCGCCCGGGCCTGCGCCACCGACTGCCTCCATGCAGCCGCATCGACCGTGGGCATCGCCGCCAGCGCCGCGGCTGCCTGCTGCATACCGCTGTTGATCATCAGGTCGGCCTGGTATACGCGCCCAAGCTCCTCGGCCGCGCTATGGATGTGGATCAGTTTCTGTTGCGGGCAGGGCGCCTGCAACAGCGTATAGCCGCCGGTCGTCATTTCCCCCAGTCGGGGCCCAACCGCGACAAGCAGATCGGCATTCTTGATGCGTGCAGCGAGCTTCGGGTTGATGCCGATGCCGACGTCGCCGATGTAGTTGGGATGACGATTGTCGAGCAGGTCCTGGAAGCGGAATGCGCACGCAACCGGCAAGGCATTCACCTCCGCGAAGCGGCGGATATCGTCGCAGGCCGACGCGTTCCACCCTGAACCGCCGAGCAGTACGACCGGATTGGTTGCCGCCGCAAGCATCTCGCGAAGCCGCTCGATTTGCGCCGCCGACGGCGCGGCGTGCACCGGACGGTAGCGGCGCGCATCAGGCACGTCAGCGGTCGATGCCAGCATGTCTTCCGGCAGCGCCAGAACAACGGGGCCGGGGCGGCCGCTGGTCGCGACCTGGAATGCGCGCGCCACGTACTCGGGAATGCGGTCCGCACGGTCGATCTGCGCGACCCATTTTGTCATCGTGCCGAACATGCGGCGGTAGTCGATCTCCTGGAAGGCTTCGCGCTCGACGAAATCGTTCCCCACCTGGCCGATGAACAGGATCATCGGGGTCGAGTCCTGGTGTGCCGTGTGCACACCGATGGAGGCGTTGGTCGCCCCTGGTCCACGCGTGACGAAGCAGATGCCCGGACGGCCGGTGAGCTTGCCGTAGGCTTCCGCCATGAAGGCCGCGCCGCCTTCCTGGCGGTTGGTGATGAAGCGGATAGGCGCGCCGTGCAATGCATCAAGTACCGCCAGATAACTCTCGCCAGGGACGCCAAAGACGATATCGGTGCCGTGCGTCTTGAGTGCATCAACCAGGATTTGTCCGCCGGTTCGCATTGTCATGATGGGATCGGGTGGATAAAGCGATAACAAAGCATAGCGTGATTCCGTGCCCCGTGTGGGCTACAATGACGGTTGAAGCAAGCCAGACAGCCGCTGGCCGCCGAAAGGCGGCGGGAGGAAGGTCCGGACTCCATAGAGCAGGGTGACGGCTAACGGCCGTCCGCTGAAAGCCGCAAGGTATAAGGCGCGGAACAGGGCCACAGAGACGAGTCTTTGCGACGTTCGCGTCACAAAGGGTGAAACGCGGTAACCTCCACCCGGAGCAATTCCAAATAGGCACGCATTGATGCTGCTCGCGGAGCGTGCGGGTAGGAAGCTCGAGCCGTGGAGCAATCCACGGCCTAGAAGAATGGCTGTCATAGCATGCGGGTTCGCGCCCGCGTGCCGTAACAGAATCCGGCCTATCGGCTTGCTTCATTTTCCTCATTCCGCGGTGCGATTCTGCACCGGCCGACCCTGCAAGACGATGGCGATCATCGAACGATGGTGCCGCACCGTCGTCGATTCATCGTGCATTTAGATATATCTATATCGAGGCTGTCGATCGCAAATAACACAACTGGTGCAACTTGAGCCGCCTCAACGCATGCGCCCATCGTTGCGATAAAGTCCGTTCATCAACAGAGCCTGCTGGCCGTGGGATGGATAACAGGGAATAGTGGAGGATCGCGTCTTCGATGCGCCCTCAGACAAGGCGGCCGCCTAGCAGTACCCTCCGGACGCAACCGGAGTCGTCATCCCGCTTCCTAATCTTCCTCCCACGACCAGCAGGCTTTCTTCAGCGGGCCAATTATCGAAGACACATAACATGCGCAACTGGCTGGCTGTACTGTCATCGCTCTGCATCCTCGCCTTGCCCCACATCTCGAACGCGGCGCCTGTCGCACTTCAGGACTATAACGTCGACGTTTCACAGACTTCAGTTTCGGGCATCTCTTCCGGCGGCTTCATGGCAGTGCAGTTTGCGGTCGCGTATTCCGAGATCGTGCAAGGCGCCGGGATCATCGCCGGCGGCCCCTACTATTGCGCGCAGGGCGACGCCGACATCGCAACCAGGAAGTGCAGCTGCACCGGCCTGCCCATCCTGTCCAGTTGCGAGGTTGCGCCTGGTTCGACCAAGGTCGACCAGCTGGTCGAAATCACCAACCAGCGTGCGCGCAGCGGGGCGATTGATGCGACGCCGCACATGGCCAGGCAGCGGATATGGATGTTTTCCGGGACGCTCGACAGTGTGGTGCCGACGCCCGTGATGAGCGGCTTGTACACCTACTATCGCCACTATATCGGCGACGACAACATCCGCTACAGGAAGGATGTCCAGGCGGAGCACGCCGTGCCGACGGAAGCATTCGGCAATCCATGCGCGACCCTGGGAAAGCCCTACATCAGCAATTGCGGTGTCGATGCGGCGGGCGAACTGCTGAAATGGATTTACGGCGATGACCTGCGTCCGAGGAACGGCAACGGATTGAGCGGGCGGCTGGTGGAATTCGACCAGACCGAGTTTTTCAGCGACCGCAAACCGGAGCGGCACGGGATGGCCCTCAGCGGCTATGCCTATATTCCCGCTTCCTGCGACAAACACCTGAACGGCTCTTGCCGCCTGCATATCGCCTTTCACGGCTGCCGGCAGAACGTGGACGAGGTCGGCGACCGGTTTGTCCGGCACGCGGGCTACAACCCGTGGGCGGACACCAACAACATGATCGTGCTCTATCCGCAGACGACCGCGACCTTCGTGCGCAATCCGAAGGCGTGCTGGAATTGGTTCGATTTCAACAAGGACGACCCGGATTACGCCAACAAGAACGGCGTGCAGATGCAGGCGATTCGGGCAATGATCAATCGCCTCGCCGGAAACACGCTGCCGCCGGATCCCGCGCCGCGCTGCTTCACGGCGTCCAATGCGGAGCATGTCTTCGCCGGTCGTGCCCACGACTGGTTCTTCCTCGCGATGGCCAATGGCTCGAACAAGCTCATGGGCCTGAACAACTTCTTCTCCATCACCACCCTCAAGCAGGTCGGGCCGAACCATTACGTGGTCGGCAAGTGCCTCTGATCCTCGCCGGCACCGCCAATTGATTTAGCGTCGCAAGACGGGCTGAATCCCGGCACTTTTTCGTGGTGGCAACTGCCTGGAATCCAGACGGATAAAGGCATTGCGCCAAGGAACGTTCTTGCCGGTGCGCACGTCAAACTTCCGCCATGCAACAAATCTTCCGGTTGCGGTTATTTCCATACATCACTTAAACACATGTGTAAAGCTGAGACGTCACCTTCAGTGTCTGCGATAAGTTCTTCATTTTCTTGAGGATTCATTCAAGAGGTTGCCTTAGCGAAACGCGCTAAGTCATTGACTTCATTAGAAAAAATCACATTTTTGCCTCTGAATATTACTTGACCGCAAATAAACCATCCTCTAAAGTGGGCGACAGTGTGAAAAAGTGTATTTTTGTGGGGCGTTTTTCTGAAAATGCCCGCCAGACACGGTTCACAGCCAAGTTCAAATAACGACAACCACGAGGGTAATCAGGGTGTTTCAAGGCGCGTCAGCGTTGAGTCTCGATGCAAAAGGGCGGATGACCATCCCGTCCAAGCATCGTGACGCCTTGTCGCTTCAGTGCGAAGGCCGCATCACACTCACCCGTCACCCGCATGGTTGCTTGCTGCTCTTTCCTCGCCCGGTGTGGGAAAACCACCGCGAGCAGATCGCCGCATGGCCGATGTCTGCGCGCGCCTGGCAGCGCATCTTCCTTGGCAATGCCTCTGATGTCGAAATGGACTCCGCCGGCCGCATCCTGATTGCGCCGGAACTGCGTTCGGCCGTCGGCATGACGCGCGACGTCATGCTGCTCGGCATGGGCAGCCATTTCGAGATCTGGGACGCTGAAAAACTCGCCCAGGACGAGGCACAGGCCGTGGCGAACGGCATGCCCGACGTATTGAGTAATTTTTCGTTCTGACGGCCCGTGATGATTGAACAAGCGGTGCCCGGATTGCAGCACCGTACGGTGCTGCTAGATGAAGCGGTCGATGCGCTGCAGATCGACGGCGAGCGCGCCAATGGCGTGTACGTCGATGGCACCTTCGGTCGGGGCGGCCACAGCCGCCGGATCCTGGAGCGGCTCGGCCCGAAAGGCCGGTTGATCGCTTTTGACAAGGATCCCCAGGCGATCGCCGTGGCAGAGACGATTTCGGATACGCGATTCGAAATCGTGCATGACAGCTTCGCGACCATGGGCGACGCGTTCGCCTCCCGCGGCATCATGCAGGTGGATGGAATTTTGCTGGACCTCGGAATCTCGTCGCCGCAGGTGGACGAAGCGGCGCGGGGTTTCAGTTTTCGACTGGATGGTCCGCTGGACATGCGCATGGACACCACGCGCGGGATGTCGGCGGCGGAGTGGCTCGCGACCGAGTCAGAACAGACGATAGGAAAGGTGATCAGAGATTATGGGGAAGAACGGTTTGCTTTTCAGATTGCAAAGGCGATTGTTGCTCGCCGGGCAATCGAGCCAATTTCAGGCACACGACAGCTTGCCGAGATCGTGGCACACGCCGTCAAAACCCGCGAGAAGGGCAAAGACCCGGCCACTCGCACATTTCAGGCTATCCGGATTCACATCAATCAAGAGCTTGAAGAACTTGAAGTAGGGCTGGGAGCCGCGTTCAATAAACTGGCCCCGAACGGGAGATTGGCTGTGATCAGCTTTCATTCGCTGGAAGATCGCATCGTCAAGCGCTTCCTGGCTTCCAAAGCCAAGGCGCCGCAGCCAGACCGTCGTCTGCCGATTCGTGCGGCCGACCTGCCGCAGCCGGAATTGAAACTGCTGGCAAAGATGAAACCCTCCGACGCCGAAGTCGCGGTCAACCCGCGCGCTCGTTCGGCGATCATGCGTGTCGCTGAGCGTCTTCCTGCCGGAGGCGCGCAATGAGCGGCAAGGTCAACGCCGTCCTCACCGCGGCGCTGGTCACCTGCGCGCTTCTCGTCGTGAACTCGCAATATCAATCCCGCCGCCTTTTCATCGAGCTCGAGCGCGCCCAGGCGGCCGCCAAGCAGCTCGAGATCGAATGGGCGCAGCTCCAGCTCGACCAGTCCACGCTGGCGAAGCATGCACGCATCGAGTCGAACGCACGCCGTGACCTGAACATGGTTCCCGTCACGCCGGACCGTACCCAGTACCTGACGATGGGAGGGCAGTAATGCGCACGGCCTCCCGTACAGCCGCAGGCAAGGGCGTCCAGTTCAGCGCCAGCCCGGTACTCGCACTCAAGCTGCCGGTATGGCGTTCGCGCGTGGTGCTGTTTGCCCTGTTTGCGGGGTTCGCCGCCTTGGCCGGCCGGGCGCTCTGGCTGCAGGGCATTTCCACTGAATTCCTGCAAAAACAGGGCGCGTCCCGCTATGCCCGCACGCTCGAACTCCCCGCCACGCGAGGCAAGATCACCGACCGCAACGGCCAAGTGCTGGCGTCTTCCATGCCGGTCAAGGCCGTCTGGGCGATTCCCGAGGACGTGCTCGAGGCGCCGGCCGAAAAGATCCGCGAGCTGGCGAAGCTGCTCGACATGAACGAGAAGGATCTGCGCAAGAAGCTCGACTCCGACCGCACCTTCGTCTACTTGAAGCGCCAGGTGGAACAAGATGTGACCGACAAGGTCGCCGCGCTGACCGTGCCGGGCATCGGCATGCGCCGTGAGTACAAGCGCTACTACCCGGACGGCGACGTGATGGCGCACGTGGTTGGTTTCACCAATGTCGAGGACATTGGCCAGGAAGGCATGGAGCTGGCATTCCAGAAGAACCTCTCCGGTGTCAACGGCAGCCGCCGCGTGATCAAGGATCGCCTCGGCCGCATCGTCGAGGACATCGAGTCGGTACGCCTGCCGCATGACGGCAAGGACCTCGCGCTGTCGATCGACCGCAAGCTGCAATACATCGCTTATACGCACCTGAAGGAAGCGGTCGAGAAGCACAAGGCGAAAGCCGCCGCGATGGTTATCCTGGATGTGAAGACCGGCGAAGTGCTGGCGCTGGTGAACCTGCCAACCTACAACCCGAACGACCGCGCCAAATTGACCGGTGCGCAGCTGCGCAACCGCGTCATGACGGATACCTTCGAACCGGGGTCGACGCTCAAGCCGTTCCCGATTGCACTGGCGCTGGAGAACCGGCTGGTCACGCCGTTTACCAATATCCAGACCGCACCCGGCAAGCTCACCATCGGCAGGGCGACCATCGGCGACGCGCATCCGCACGGCGTGCTGACGGTGCAGGGCGTGCTGCAGAAGTCTTCGAACGTCGGCACTGCCAAGATGGCGCTGCAACTGCAGCCGCAGCAGATGTGGGACCTGTTTACGACGGTCGGTTTCGGCCAGCAGCCCAAACTGGGCTTCCCCGGCGCGGTGGCCGGCCGCGTCCGGCCGTACAAGTCCTGGAAGCCGATCGAACAGGCGACCATGAGCTATGGCCACGGCATTTCGACCTCGCTGATTCAGGTGGCGCACTCTTATATGATCTTCGCGCGCGACGGCGACATCATTCCGCTGACCTTGCAGAAGGCGGGGGACCAGCCGATCAGTCGTCGCGTGATCTCCGAGAAAACCGCGCGCGATGTACGTGTCATGCTCGAAATGGCAGCAGGCCCGGAAGGTACCGCGCCGAAAGCGCAGGTTCCCGGTTATCGCGTAGCAGGCAAGACCGGTACGGCACACAAGCTCGTCGGCGGCCAGTACGCCAATAAATATGTATCGTCCTTCGTGGGTTTCGCCCCGGTCTCCGATCCGCGCATCATCGTTGCCGTCATGGTCGACGAACCGTCGAACGGATTCCACTACGGCGGCCAGGTGGCTGCACCGGTGTTCTCCGCCGTGACCGCCAACGCGCTTCGCGCGCTGAACGTAACGCCTGATTCCACCGTCACCGACATCATCGTGCCGGCCAATCCCGTCGAGGAGAGCATGTGATGAGCGCAACCCCGACCATGCCCGAGATCCTCGCCTGGCTGCATGCAAATGCGCCGAAGGCCCAGCTGTCGCCGGATTCCCGGAGTATTTCGCCCGGCGACGTATTCTTTGCCTATCCCGGCGAGACCGCCGATGGACGCGACTACATCGAGCGGGCGGTCGAAGCCGGTGCACGCGCGGTAGTGCACGAGGCAAAGAACTTTGCCTGGGACGACAAGCTGACGCTGCCGCACCTGGCGGTGGAAAACCTGATGGGGCTCGCCGGGGACATTGCGGCGGCCTATTACGACCAGCCGGACGCCGGGATGTTTACCGTGGCAGTCACGGGGACCAATGGCAAGACGTCCTGTTCCCAGTGGATCGGCAAAGCCCTGTCGCGCCTCGGGCAGCCGACGGCTGCAATCGGCACGCTCGGCGTCGCGCTTTACCGCGGGGGGCAGCACGGCGGCTACAACGCCACCGGCTACACCACGCCGGACGCGGTCCAGCTGCAGCGCCGCCTGGCGCAACTGCGCACTGCAGGCACGCAGGCTATCGTCATCGAAGCATCCTCGATCGGCTTGGACCAGGGACGCTTGAACGGCATGCACTTCGACGTCGCCCTGTTCACGAACTTCACGCGCGACCATCTCGACTACCACGGCAGCATGGACGCCTACGAGGCGGCCAAGCGGAAGCTTTTCGACTGGCCCGGACTGGAGCATGCAGTCATCAATCTGGATGACGACATGGGCATGCGTCTGGTCGTCCATCTGCAGTCGTCCAGGCCGTCGCTGCCGATCACCGGCTATACAACCAGGGGAAAGAGCGTGGCCGGCGTTGATGTGATCAGTGCCAGCGATATTCGCAGCAGCCATGGCGGCACCGCATTCCGCCTCGATGCGCCGGTTGGTTCCGCACAGGTGAAGACCCAGCTCGTCGGCCAGTTCAATGTGAGCAACGTGCTTGGTGTGACAGGCGTGCTGCTCGCGCGCGGCACGGACTTCCGATCCGTGCTCGAAGCGGCCGAATCGTTCACCCCGGTCCCCGGGCGCATGGAGCAATTGGGGGGGCATGAAGCACCGCTGGTCGTGATCGACTATGCACACACGCCGGACGCGCTCGAAAAGACGCTGTCGACCCTACGCGAGGTCGCGCAGCAGCGTCACGGCAAGCTGTGGTGCGTATTCGGCTGCGGTGGCGACCGCGACCCGGGCAAGCGCCCGCAGATGGGCAAGGTGTCGCAAGGCGCTGACCATATCATCGTCACCAGCGACAACCCGCGCAGCGAGGATCCGGTGACGATCCTCGACCAGATCGTCGCTGGCATCGATGCTGCGCGCCTCGCGAAAGATGCGCTGCATGTGATCGAAGACCGTGCGTCCGCCATCTTGTGGGCGGTCCGGCATGCCGGGAAAAACGACGTGGTCCTTCTCGCCGGGAAGGGCCATGAGTCATATCAGGAAATCAAAGGCAAGAAATTGCCGTTTTTGGATGCAGACCACGCCGCGCTCGCGCTGGCTGCAAGGGCAACAATGAAGGGAACGAACTGATGAAATCGTCATTGGCTGAAGTGCAGCCATGGATTTCGCGTGCTGCGATTGCTCATGTTGGCAATTCTGCGGCAAATGCAGCATTCGACGGCGTGTCGACCGACAGCCGTCAGGTATCTATTGGTAATTTGTTCGTCGCCTTGCGTGGCGAGCGTTTCGATGCGCATGATTTTTTGAACGATGTGGCGGCCAAGGGCGTCGCGGCCGTCGTGGTGGAACGCGTGCCGGACGGTCTGACCGTGCCGGCCCTGGTGGTGCCGGACACCCGCGCTGCCCTCAACGAACTGGGCGCTTTCTGGCGCAAGAAATTCACGATTCCCGTTGTCGGCGTTACCGGCAGCAATGGCAAGACGACCGTGAAGGAAATGGTGTCGGCGATTCTGTCGGCCGCGTACGGTGCCGACAACATCCTCGCAACCCGTGGCAACCTGAATAACGATATTGGCGTTCCGCTCACGGTGTTCCGCCTGGATGCCGGCTGCAGAGCTGCAGTGGTGGAGCTGGGCATGAACCATCCCGGCGAAATCGCCACCATAACCGCGACTGCGCAGCCGACAGTCGGCTTGGTGAACAATGCACAACGCGAGCACCAGGAATTCATGGAAAGCGTGGAAGCCGTCGCCAAGGAAAACGGCAATGTGATCCTCGGCCTGCCGGCCGACGGCGTGGCCGTCTTCCCCGCCGATGATACATACACAAGCCTGTGGCGCAGCTACGCAGGCCAGCGCAAGGTCATGACTTTCGGCTTTTCGCCGGATGCCGACGTGACTTGCACATTCAGGGTGAACGATTTCGGCAGTGACCTGTCCATTACTGCCGGTGTGAAACAGTTCCAGGTAGCACTCTCTGCCGCGGGCGTGCATAACGTCCGCAACGCGCTTGCCGCTACGGCGTGCGCGCTGGCCGCTGGCGTGCCTCAGGAAGCGATTGTTCGCGGACTGCAGGCATTCGCGCCGGTCAATGGCCGCCTGCAGCGCAAGACGGCAAAGAGTGGCGCCATGGTGATCGACGATACCTACAACGCCAACCCCGACTCGGTGCGCGCCGCGATCGACGTCCTGTCGCACGCGGCTGCACCCCGAGTGCTGGTGTTGGGCGACATGGGCGAAGTGGGCGACGAAGGCCCGCAATACCATGTCGAAGTAGGCACGTATGCGCGCGACAAGGGCATCGAGCACCTGCTCACGCTGGGCCAGCTGGCTCGGCATGCGAGCAGCGCGTTCGGCCCCGGAGCGATGCATTTTGAGGATATCGCCACGATCAACCAGGCAGCCGAGGCACTGGTCACTGCCGGCACGACGGCGTTGGTGAAGGGTTCGCGCTTCATGAAGATGGAGCGCGTGGTCCAGCACCTCGTCAATACAACACAAGATCAAGGACAGGGATCTCACTGACATGCTGCTCTGGCTAGCGCAATACTTCCAACAAGACCTCGGTCCGCTGCGGGTTTTCAACTTCATCACTTTCCGCGCCGTCTTCGCCACGCTGACGGCGCTGGCGATCGGCCTGATCGCCGGGCCGGCCATGATCCGCATGCTCACCCGCCTGAAGGTCGGGCAGGCGGTTCGTACCGACGGCCCGCAAACCCATTTGATCAAGACCGGCACGCCAACCATGGGCGGCGCACTGATCCTGCTCGCCATCGGCATCTCGACACTGCTGTGGTCCGACTGGAGCAACCGCTTCGTCTGGGTTGTGCTGGTCGTGACACTCGGCTACGGCGCGATCGGCTGGGTCGACGACTACCGCAAGGTGGTCTACAAGAATCCGGAGGGCATGTCGTCCCGGGAGAAGTACTTCTGGCAATCGCTGATCGGCATCGCTGCCGCGCTCTATCTCGCCTTCTCGGTGTCCGCGCCGACCAATACCAAGGTGCTGGAGCTGTTCATGGCATGGGTGAAGTCCGGTTTCAACCTCGACCTGCCGCCCAAGGCCGACCTGATCGTCCCCTTCTTCAAGACGATCAGCTACCCGCTGGGCGTCTGGGGCTTCATCGCCTTGACGTATTTCGTCATCGTCGGCACCAGCAACGCGGTCAACCTGACGGACGGCCTGGACGGACTCGCGATTATGCCGACGGTGATGGTCGGCTCGGCGTTGGGCCTCTTCGCCTACCTTACTGGCAGCGTGGTGTACTCGAAATACCTCTTTATTCCTCACATACCCGGGGCTGCGGAACTGCTAATCTTCTGCGGGGCCATGGCAGGTGCCGGCCTTGCGTTCCTCTGGTTTAACGCACATCCGGCACAGGTTTTCATGGGCGACGTCGGTGCCTTGGCACTGGGCGGCGCGCTCGGCACGATCGCAGTCATCGTCCGTCAGGAGATCGTCCTGTTCATCATGGGCGGCATCTTCGTGGTCGAGACGCTGTCGGTGATGCTGCAGGTCGGCTACTTCAAGTACACGAAGAAGCGCTACGGCGTCGGCCGACGGATCCTGCTGATGGCGCCGCTGCACCATCACTTCGAACAGAAGGGGTGGAAGGAAACCAAGGTGGTGGTTCGCTTCTGGATCATCACGATGATGCTGGTGCTGTTCGGGCTGTCGACATTGAAGCTGCGTTAATAGCTGCATTAAACAGGGAATATCGAGGAAAGCTGCGTGAATAACGGCGTGGAAAACAACGTGAACGAAGAGCAGGGAGACAACGCGGGTGGCGTGGCCGATGGCGACGCGCACGAGAACGTCGTCGCCGTGACTGCCGACGTTGCGCCACAAGCGGCTTCGAATGACGACATCGAGGTCGCAGAGCATGCATCTGCTGAAGAACCGGTATCTGACGAAGCCGTCGTTGTGCCGTCGGCAGAGAGTGAATTGGCGTCCGCGATGACGGCTGCCGATGACGCCGGCGCCGAGGAGCCGGCAGATTTAGATTCGGAAGAAGGGGATGCCGACCCGGACGAGTCCCAGCATGAAGTCGCGCCCCCAGAACCCGTCGTGGAAGAAGAACCCGCGCCCGTGATCAGCATGGAGGAGTGCCTGGCATATCAGGGCAAGCGCGCCCTTGTGCTCGGCCTCGGCGAGTCCGGTTTGGCAATGGCGCGCTGGCTGGCCCGCTTTGGCGTGGCCCTGCGGGTGTCGGACACCCGCAACGAGCCGGACCGTCTGCCGGCGCTGCGCGAATCCATTCCCGATGCCGAATTCATCGGCGGACCGTTCGCAACGACCCTGCTGGAAGGCGTCGATTTCATCGCCGTCAGCCCCGGCCTCGCGCCCAACCGCGAACTGGCCGAACTCATCCCGGCCGCTGCGGAAAAGAATATTCCCCTGTGGGGTGAAATCGAGCTGTTCGCGCAGGCCCTTGCCGCGCTGCGCATCTCGCGCGCCTACGCACCCAAGGTCATCGCCATCACCGGCACCAACGGCAAGACGACCGTCACCAGTCTCACCGGGCTGCTGTGCCGCCGTGCCGGCCTGAAAACCGTCGTGGCCGGGAACATCAGCCCGGCTGCACTCGATGTCCTGCGCGACGCGATCGACAATGACGATTTGCCGCAAGCGTGGGTGCTCGAGCTGTCCAGCTTCCAGCTGCACACGGCCATGAGCCTGCAGGCCGACGTCGCAACCGTGCTTAACGTCACCCAGGATCATCTCGACTGGCATGGCGACATGGATGCCTACGCGGCGGACAAGGCGCGCATCTTTGGCGTGCGCACGATCCGGCTGCTCAATCGCGACGATGCCCGTGTAATGGGCATGGCTTCGCCGCTCGCAAATTGCATCAGCTTCGGCACGGATGAACCGGCCCAACCCGACTGCTTCGGCCTTGTCGATGACAACGGCATCCACTGGCTGACGACCGCCATCGCGCTTGATGAAGGCGAAAAGCCGCGTCGCAAGAAGGACGTGGTCGAAGTGCCGGTCATGGTCAAGCGCCTGATGCCGGTCGATGCATTGCAGATTCGCGGCCAGCACAATGCAGTGAACGCGCTCGCGGCGCTGGCACTGTGCCGCGCGGTCGGGTTGCCGCTCGCGCCGCTGTTGCACGGCCTGCGCGAGTATCGCGGCGAGCCGCATCGTGTGGAATTGGTGGCAAATATCAGCGGCGTCGATTACTACGATGACAGCAAAGGCACCAATGTCGGTGCAACCGTCGCCGCCCTCAAGGGCCTGGGCGCGGAGCAGGGCGGCTCCGGCCGCCTCGTGCTGATCGCCGGAGGCGACGGCAAGGGACAGGATTTCGCGCCGCTGGCTGAGCCAGTTTCCAAATATGTGCGTGCCGTTCTTCTGATCGGCAAGGATGCGCCTGCGATTCGCGCTGCGGTCGGGCAATCCGGTGCGGAGCTTGTGGACTGCGCAACGCTCGAGGAAGCCGTGCAAAAGGCTGCCGAAATGGCACAAGCCGGTGACGCTGTCCTGCTGTCGCCGGCCTGCGCAAGCCTCGATATGTTCAAGAATTACACCCATCGCGCGCAGGTATTCGTGGACGCCGTGCGCGAGGTCGGATTGGCAAGAGGCGAGGTGATCGCATGAAGTTTGCGATGCCATCCTTCTCATCCTCGTCGTCGCGGACGCCGCTTCCCGGCGTCGTGCAGCGCTCGAAGATGATGGAATACGACCAGCCGCTGGTATGGGTGGTCGTGCTCCTGATGCTGTTCGGGATGGTGATGGTGTACTCCGCGTCGATCGCGCTGCCGGATTCGCCGAAGTATGCGAACTACAAGAACTCGCACTTCCTCATGCGGCAGGCCATCTATATTGGGGCGGCTTTGGTCGCCGGCCTGCTCGCCTTCCGAGTGCGCATCGAAACCTGGCAGAAGTGGGCGCCATACCTCTTCGTCGGCACACTGATCCTGTTGGCGCTGGTGCTGGTTCCCGGTATCGGCAAGGGCGTGAATGG
>CBIHRW010000005.1:0-89420 GCA_966212545.1 uncultured Noviherbaspirillum sp. | reverse complement strand
GTCGAACACGTCGATGCCGGCGAACTTCTTGAACAGCACGCCCTTGCCTTCCATCACCGGCTTGGCGGCGAGCGGGCCGATGGGGCCAAGGCCGAGTACGGCCGTGCCGTTAGTGATCACGGCGACGAGGTTGCCGCGGGCGGTGTATTTGAAGGCGTTGGCGGGGTCGACGACGATTTCTTCACAGGCGGCGGCGACGCCGGGAGAATAGGCTAGCGCGAGGTCGCGCTGGTTGGAAAGCTGCTTGGTGGGGGTGACGCTGATTTTTCCGGGAGTAGGAAACTCGTGGTACTCCAGTGCGGCCTGGCGAAGCTGTTGGCGTAGTTCTTCTTTTTGGTCTGCAGGAGATTCCATGATGTGGCCGTCCTTTTTAGCTTACGGAAAGCTTACGATTTTATCAGATGAAATTATGGCGATTTATACGTATTTATCCTAGTTCATACAGCTACAAAGTGAGCTTTCCTTCGAAAAAAGCGAAGAGAACTGACGTCAATTATTGTAAAACCTGTTTCCTATCAAAAATATAGGAATAATCAATTTTATTTATTGATTATCGTTATCTATCATTCTCTCCAAGTTGATTGTATTTACTTCGCCGCAATAACCAACAGGAGAGAACCATGGCAAATCAGAATTCCGTCACCATTCAGAACCTCGAAGCCGCCTTTGCCGGCGAATCGATGGCGCATATCAAATACCGATACTTCGCCAAGCTGGCGCGTGAGGCCGGCGCGGACGACGTCGCGAAGATCTTCGAAGAAACCGCCGAGCAGGAAGTCATGCACGCCTTCGGCCACCTCGACCTGCTCTACCCCAAAGCGAAGCTGACGCCCGCGAAGGCGCTGGAGATCGCGATCGAGGGCGAAACGTATGAGTACACGGAGATGTACCCGAAGTTCCGCCACCTCGCGGTCCAGGAAGGCAACGAAGCGGCCGTCGCGGAATTCGACGAGCAAATCGCCGAATCGAAAGAGCACGCCGACAACTTCCGCCGCACGCTGGAGGTCGCAGCCAAGCGCTTCGCCGCGCTGGCAAAGGTGGAAGAGCGCCACGCCAACAACTACCGCAACGTGCTTGCCGCGACAGCCAAGTAAGCGCGCAGCCAGGACCACAACCCGATACAGAGAGGATCACCATGAAGACATATCAGTGCATCGTTTGCGGTTTCATCTACGACGAGGCGGCGGGCATTCCCGAGGACGGCATCGCGCCGGGCACCCGCTGGGATGACATTCCCGCGGACTGGGAATGCCCGGACTGCGGCGTCGCGAAAGCGGATTTCGAGATGGTGGAAATCTGATCCGGCAGAGCCATCAGCCCCTCCCCCACACGACAAGGAAACCATGAAACCCGTCATCATCATCGGGACCGGCCTCGCCGGCTATACCTTGGCTCGCGAGTTCCGCAAGCTGGACAAGACCACGCCGCTGTTTATCATTTCCGCGGATGATGGGGGCTTCTACTCGAAGCCGATGCTGTCGAATGCCTTTGCACAGGGCAAGCGCGTCGAACATCTCGTGACGCACTCGGCGGTACAGATGGCGGCACAGCTTGCCGCGACCATCATGACCGGCACCCGCGTGCTGGCCATCGACGCCGTCGGGAAGCGCGTGGATACGACTGCGGGCAGCTTCGAGTACGACAGGTTGGTGCTGGCTGTCGGCGCCCAACCGGTGAGATTGCCGATCGAGGGCGGCGGGGCCGCCGACATCGTTTCGGTGAACAATATCGACGACTACCGTCTGTTCCGCGGGAAACTCGCCCGGATGGGTGAAAAGGCGCGGGTCGCCGTGCTCGGGGCCGGATTGATTGGTTGTGAATTCGCGGACGACCTGTCGTCAGGCGGCTACAAGGTGACGGTCGTCGATCCCAACAAGCGACCGCTGGCGGCACTGGCGCCCTCGGCCCTGTCACAGGCGCTTCGAGTTGCCCTGGAGAGACGAGACGTCACGTTCCGTCTCGGGACGACGGCAGCACGCGTCGAGCGCCGCGGCACGTCCCTGGAAGTAGCGCTTGCAGATGGCTGCATGCTGGAAGCCGATCTCGTGCTATCGGCGGTCGGGCTTCGCCCCGACCTGCGGCTGGCACAATCCGCCGGGCTGTGCACGGGACGCGGCATCATGGTTGACACTCGGGGCGGCACCAGTGCCAAGGATGTCTTTGCCCTCGGAGACTGCGCGGAGTACGCGACGGATGCCGGCACCAGTGTCCTGCCCTATGTCGCTCCGCTGATGACGGCCGCCCGCGCCATCGCCCGCACGTTGGCGGGCAACCCCACCGACATTGATCTGAAGCCGGCGCCTGTCATCGTCAAGACGCTCTCCTTTCCGATGGCGCTCGTGCCGCCACCCGCCGCCACGAACGCTGACGGCAGCTGGCATGAAACCCAGTACGGCGAACGCATCATCTGCCGTTACTACGACGGAGACGGGACAATGGTGGCCTTCGGCGTCGCACCGCAAGAGGCCAACATCCGGCAAAGCCTGCTCGCCGAGTTGGGCTCAAGCAAGATGACGATTGCCGCGTAGGAAAAGCAGATGGCAGACAGACGCGATTGGGTACAATCGCGTCATGCTGTCCGAATTCGACCTGATCGCGCAATATTTCACTCGCCCGCCTCGCAACGGCGGACACGTTGTCCTCGGCGTGGGCGATGACTGTGCATTGATGACACCCTCTGCCGGTGCGCAGATGGCGATTTCCTCCGACATGCTGGTCGAGGGACGCCACTTTTTTCCCGGCGCCGATCCGCATGCGCTCGGCCACAAATGCCTCGCCGTCAATCTCTCCGACCTCGCGGCAATGGGGGCGAGGCCACTTGCCTTTACGCTCGCGCTTGCCCTCCCGGACGCGCGTGCCGAATGGTTGGCGCCTTTTTCCGCGGGCATGCTTGCCCTTGCCGACTTGCACCAATGCGAACTCATCGGCGGCGATACGACCAAGGGTCCCCTCAATATCTGCATCACGATTTTCGGCGAAGTGCCGGCTGGCGGCGCGTTACGACGGGATGCGGCACAACCGGGCGACGATATCTGGGTATCCGGGTCGCTGGGCGATGCCCGCCTGGCACTTGCCGGATACAGGCATGAATGCACTTTATCTGCCGATACACTTGCCGCGGCGGGAGAGCGGATGCACAAACCCACACCCCGTGTAGCACTCGGGCTGGCGTTGCGCGGCATCGCGCACGCCGCCATCGATATCTCTGACGGACTGGTCGGTGACCTCGGCCACATCCTGAAACGGTCATCAGCGGGTGCAACGCTGTTCGTCGATAACCTGCCGGCCGGTCCCATGTTGCGTATGCAGGAACGCGACCTGCAGCGCCGCTTTACGCTCGCCGGCGGCGACGACTATGAACTCTGCTTCACCGCTCCGGCGGACAAGCGCGACGAGGTGCAGGCGGCGGCACATTCTGCAGCAACCGTCGTCACCCGCGTGGGCACTATCGAACAGACACCCGGCTTGCGCGTGGTCGATGCCGTGGGCGCCCCGCTCGACCTGCAACTCGCTTCATTCGACCACTTCGCCACGCCATGACCACACTGGACTCCGGACAAACTGCGTACATCGCCAAACCCGACGCGCGCTTCATGCTGTCGCATCCTGCACACCTTCTTGCCCAGGGATTTGGCAGCGGACTGTCGCCGGCGGTACCGGGCACGACCGGCACACTGTTCGGATGGCTGGCATTCAGCGTCCTGACAATGCGCTGGCCGGAACTCTTTACTCCGCTGAACTGGGTAGTCATCATTGCCGCCGGTTTCGTCCTCGGCGTATGGGCCTGCCACAAGACCGGGCGCGACCTGGGCATTGCCGATCACGGCAGCATGGTGTGGGATGAGATCATCGCCATCTGGATCGTGATGCTGTTCCTGATGCCGGCCAGCTTCTCGACCCAGCTCTGGGCCTTCCTCTGGTTCCGCTTCTTCGACATGGTGAAGCCTGCGCCGATCGGCTATTTCGACCGCCGCTTCAAGGGCGGATTCGGGGTCATGTTCGATGACCTGGTGGCAGCGTTCTACACACTGCTGCTGTTTGCGCTCTGGCGTTCGCTATAGGCGAAAAAAACGCGGCCATCCGGCCGCGTCAAGCTCGATCTTTCACGCCTTCGCACCAGACTTGCCTCTCACAGCAAGCCTCGCTGAACACCATTGTGCGCCGGGCGTAAGCACATGCATTGACTTACATCACATGCACGTTGCGCACCCAAATACCCAATGCGGGAACCATGGCGCGCATTCCGTCTCGCCTTTACATCGACGTCGCGGACCGCGCCGCCTGGTCGTACAAGCCAGACAGGATCCGCAGGAAGCGAGCCAGTTCGCTCAGCTCGAAGCTTTCGGTGCCATCCCCGGTCAGGCCCGACACCAGCACCTGCTCGCGGATTTCGTAATAACGCTTGCACAATGCCTGGCCGGCCTCGTTGGTCGAATACAGGACTTCCTTGCCGCGCCGCTCGGTCTTGACCAGGCCGAGGGAGTGCAGCTTCTTGAGCGAGTAGTTGACGATGTGCGTGTCCTCGATGTTGAGGATGAATGCAATGTCCGCCAGCTTCTTTTCCCGCGCGCGATGGTTGATGTGGTGCAGCACCAGCACGTCGGTGATGGTCATGTCCTTCATGCCGGCGGCTGACATGCAGCGCACTGCCCAGCGGTTGAAGGCATTGCTTGCAATGATCAGGCCGAACTCGAACTCGCTCAGTTCCGCACTGCGTCCAGCCGCCAGGTGGGCCGAGGACACGATGGGCACCTTGCCCACGGGCGCGGCCGGCGCTGCGGTCGGCGTGGGTTGGGCGAAGTTGGCTTTCGAGCTGTTTTTATCCTTTGACATTGCAAGACTCCGGTTATCGATGCGGTACCGATCTCATTCGTTCATGAGATCCGTAACCAGCATCTTACCCGGAGAATGACTGATGCAGAACGGAATCCGGCTCAATTCCGCGACATACTGCGGCGTGACCCCGCAGGCCCAGAACACGGGAAGCTCGTCGTCCAGCACCTCGACCGCATCGCCGAAATCCGGTTTCGACAGGTCGGCGATACCGATTGCCTCCGGATGTCCGATGTGCACCGGTGCCCCATGAACCTGCGGGAAACGGCCGGAGATCTCAACCGCGCGCGCGATGTCCCTGCTCTTGACCGGCCGCATGCTTACCACCAGATTGCCCTGGAAGCGGCCCGCCGGCAGGCAGGGAATACTGGTCCTGTACATGGCAACGTTGATGTGGCGTTGTACGTGGCGCAGCGGAATCCCGCCAGCGATCAGCGCGCTCTCGAAGGAAAAGCTGCAGCCGATCAGGAAAGTCACGAGGTCGTTCCGCCAATAGGCGGAGATATCGCTCACTTCCTGTTTCAACTCGCCATTCTCGAAAATGCGATAGCCCGGCAGGTCGGTGCGCACGTCGCCTCCCTGCGCGCAGCGCGGTTCGAACTGTCCCGCCTCCAGCACCTCGACCAGCGGACAGGGTTTGGGATTGCGCTGGCAGAACAACAGGAAGTCGAAGGCGAATTCGCGCGGCAGGATCATCATGTTGACCTGCACATGCCCCCTGGCAAAACCGGAGGTCGAGCCGGCGAAGGTGCCCGTCCTGCACAGCGCGCGCAACTCCCTCGCCGAAATGGATTGAGATGTCGTCATAGTCCGAGATATGCCTTCTTGATGTCTTCGTTGTTCAACAAGTCCTTGCCGCTGCCTTCCATCACGATGCGGCCGGTCTGGATCACATAGCCGTAGTCGGCGATCGCCAGCGCCTTGTGCAGGCTCTGTTCAACCAGCAGCACCGACACGCCCTGCTGGTTGACCAGCTGGATGGTGTCGAGCACCTTGGCCACGAACTTCGGCGCGATGCCCCACGACGGCTCGTCGAGCAGCAGCATCTTGGGCTTGGCCATCATGCCACGACCGATCGCCAGCATCTGCTGTTCGCCGCCGCTCATGGTGCCGGCCAGCTGCGTGCGGCGCTCCTTCAGGATGGGGAACAGCGAGTAGATGTAGTCGAGCGATTCCTCGATCTCTTTCGGGTCGTTACGGGTGTAGGCGCCAAGCTCGAGGTTGCGCTGCACCGTCAGGCGCGCGAACAGGCGGCGGCCTTCCGGCACCAGCGACAGGCCCATTGGCACACGTTTGTGCGCCGGGATGTTCTGGATCTCGACATCGTTGAATGTGATCTTGCCCTCATCCGCACCGTTCAGCCCGGCAATCGCCCGCAGCGTGGTCGACTTGCCGTTGCCGTTGCCGCCGACCAGCGCCACCAGCTTGCCCTTGCCGACTTCCAGGTCGACCTTCGAGACGGCGAGCACGCCGTCGTAGCTGACACGTAGATTTCGAACCTGCAGCATTACTCTTCTCCCAGATACGCGGCGATCACCTGCGGGTTGTTGGATACGTCTTCCGGCTTGCCGTCGGCGATCTTCTTGCCGTAATCGAGCACGACGATGCTGTCGGCGATCGGCATGATGCCTTCCAGGACGTGCTCGACGATCAGGCAGGAGATGCCCTGGTCGCGGATTTTCAGCACGACGTCGACGGTTTCCTTCACTTCGGTCGGGTTCAGGCCGGCCATCACTTCATCCATCAGCAGCAGCTTGGGCTTCACTGCCAGCGCGCGCGCCACGGCGAGACGGCGCTGTTCGCTGATCGTCATGCTGCCGGCGGGTTTGTCCTTGAAGCGGCCGAGGTTCACGAAGTTCAGCAGTTCGATCGCGTTGCGGCGCGCCGTGCTGACGCTGCGGTCGACGAGGAAGGCGCCGACCATCACGTTCTCCAGCGCGGTCATGCTGGTAAAGGTGCGCGCCACCTGGAAGGTACGGCCGATGCCGGCACGCGCGCATTGCTCGGGCGTGAAACCGGAAATCTTCTTTCCGTCCAGCCAGATCTCGCCGGAGGTCGGCGGGAAGTAGCCGGCGATGCTGTTGAACATCGTCGTCTTGCCTGCACCGTTGGGGCCGATCAGGCCGACGATCTGGCCCGTGCCTACTTCGAAGGACACATCCTGGTTGGCGGTGATGCCGCCGAATTTCTTGGTTACGTTTTCCACGCGCAACAGGCTCATGCTCATTCTCCTTTCTGCGACGCGTTCTTGCGGGCCTCGCGGCGCGCGTTGAAATTCTTGATCCAGCCCATGACCCCGGTCGGGTAGTACACAGCGATCACGATGATCAGGGCGGCGTAGATGACGAGGTCGGTGCCGCGGCCGGTGCCGCCGAACAGCACGCGGGTTCCCTCATCGATGATGGTCAGCACGCCCGCGCCGACGACCGGGCCGAACAGGGTGCCAATGCCGCCGAGGATGGACACCAGCGCCATCTTGATCGACACGGCGGTGCCGAGTACCGAGCCCGGGTCGATATACAGCTCTTTCTGCGCATACAGGCTGCCCCCGAGCGCGGTGAAGAAACTGCTGACGGCGAAAGCGACCTGCTTGTAAGTGCTCAGGTTCACGCCCAGGCTGCGCGCCGCGTCCGGTTCATCCTTGATCGCACGGAAGTAATAGCCAAGGTAGCTCTTCTCGATCAGGTAGTTTGCAAGCAGCGTGATCGCCAGGAGACCGAGCGCGATGTAGTAATACGGCACCTTGGAGGCGAACACGAATGCGCCCCAACCGTCCTTGTCCATCGGCAGGTAGACGCCGACTGCTGCGCCGGCGAACTCCCAGTTGGTAAAGATGATCTGCACGATCTCGGCAACCGCAATCGTCGCCATCGTGAAGTAGTGTCCCTTGAGACGGAAGCAGGACCAGCCGATCACAAGGCTGATGGCTGCTGCGACGACACCGCCGGTCAGCATGCCGATCCATGGGTTGACGCCGAATTGCGTCAGCAGCAGGGTCGAGGTGTAGGCGCCAAGGCCATAGAACGCGACATGGCCGAGCGACACTTGGCCGGCATAGCCGCCAACGATATTCCAGGCGACGCCCATCTGGGCGGCCATCAGGATCAGGATGGCGATGTTCTGGTGAGAGGGGCTGTCGACGACCCACGGAAACAATGCGGCAACAGCCAGTACTGCCAGCAGGATGACGTGACCGGGCGTGAATGCCTTGGCCGGCGCGACCGCTGTCTCGATGGGCTGGGAAATGGAGGGATTCTTGCTCATGACTTTACCTTTCTCTATCACGCCTTGCCCATCAGGCCTTGCGGACGGAACATCAGCACCGCAAGGAACAGCGCCAGCACGATGGCGAGCTTGTATTGCGGACCGATCAGGAAACCGCCCAGCACTTCGATCAGACCGACCAGGATGCCTGCAATCAGCGCACCGATGATGCTGCCGAAGCCACCGAGGTTGACCACGACGAAGGCGATCAGGATGAAGTTCGCGCCGACTTCCGGGAAGATCGGGAAGAATGTCGACAGAAGCGCACCGGCGATCCCCGCACAGGCGGCGCCGACGCCCCAGGCCAGCGCGAACATCTTCTGCGAATCGATGCCCATCAGGCGGGCCGCATCCTTGTCGGCGGCGGTCGCCTCCAATGCTGCGCCGGCCTTGGTGCGGGTGATGAACAGGTAGACGCCCGCCGTCACCAGGATCGCACCGACGCCGGCAACGACTTGCGGCAAGCCGATCTGGAAACCGGCAATCGACACACTGCCGCTCACCATCGAATTTTCAACAGTGCGGAAATCCGGCTTCCACAGGAATTGCGCGATGCCGCGGAACAGCAGCATCAGGCCGAAGGTGGTGAACAGCTGCGACACCATCGGCGCATTGATGATCTTGCTGATCACCAGCTTGTAGACGATCACGCCGAGACCGAACAGGAACAGCGTGGTCAGCGGCAGCGTGAACATCGGGTCGAACGCATACAGCGCGTACAACCAGAAACTCGAATACATGCCGAACATCAGGAATTCGCCATGCGAAAAATTGACGATATCCATCACGCCGAAGATCATGGTGAGCCCGATGGCCACCAGGGCATAGATCAGCCCGATCAGCACCCCTGAGGTCAGGGTTTGCAAAAATATTTCCAAAGACATTTGTTTCTCCTCTTGCTCGCTTTTCTCTTCTTTCGCTGATTGCTCCGGGTGGTTTCGGCAGCGACCCGCAACCCGACGGTGCGGGTCTGCTTTTTTTACGATTGCTACTGAATCATTCGACTACCGATTCCCTCCCCCTCTCAGGGGCAGGGTTAGGGTAGGGGTAAGAAGGTTGGACAAACGACTACAGTGAATCAACCTCACCACCCCCATCCCAGCCTTCCCCCTGGAAGGGGGAAGGGGCTCTACCTTTCTCCGGAAAATTACTTCCTCTGATCCCACTTCGGCATCGGCCACACCACATCGCGCGTGGCCAGGTCGAACGGCCATACCGTGTTGTACTTACCGTCGATGATCTGCACCAGGATGCCAGAGCCGTGAATGTTCTGGCCGTTCTGGTCGAACTTGATGCCCTTCCACGGCATGATCAGCTTGTTGCCCGGGATGTCGGTTTCAGTCAGCGCCTTGCGGATCGCTTCCGGTTCGGTCGAGCCTGCGCGGTTGATCGCATCGGCAAGCGTCAGCAGACCGGTGAAGGTGCGCGAGGAGTTGCCGGTGAAGTTGATCTTGTAGCGCTGGTTGAACAAATCGTTGACCTGCTTGATCAGCGGGTTGGTCTTGGCCAGGTCGAGCGACCAGACTTCACGCGTGATTACATAGTCGGCATCCTTGCCCAGCGTCTTGATGAACTCGGTGTCGGTGAAGCCCGCGTTGTTTGCCAGGATCATGTCCGGCGAGAAGCCGAGTTCCTTGTAGGTCTTCATCGACAGGATCGCATCACCGAGGTAGGACGACTGCATCACGACCTGCGGATTGGCAGCCTTGAGTGCCTGGACTTCCGAGGTCAGCTGCGTGCTCTTGGCCGGATAGGTGACGGTCTTGACCAGATTGTAGCCGCTATCCTGTGCCAGCTTCACTTCCAGCTTGGTGGTCTCATTGCCCCATAGCGTGTTTTCGTTGAAGGTGCCGAGCTGCTTGACCTTGATGCCCTTCTTCGCTTCCAGCTCCTTGAAGAAGTCGAAGAAGTTGTGCACGAACAGGTCGTCGTGCGCGGTGGTGCGGAAGAACCACTTGAAGTTGCGCTGCGTGAGCGTGGCGGAGGAAGATTCCGGGTTCAAGAAGGGCACCTTGTAGCGCTCGGCGACCTGGCTGGCGGTGGCGGTCACGTTGCTGAAGTAGGAGCCGACCAGCGCGACCACTTTCTCCTGCGTGATCAGGCGTTCGGCTTCGGTTGCGCCTACCTGCGGATTGCCCTGGTGGTCGGCGAAGATCAGCTTGATCTTGGCGCCCTTCAGGTTTGGCAGGCCGCCGCCTGCGGAGAACGGCAGGTTCGGAATACCCTTTGCGCCGTTGTTGACGATGTCGGCCGCCATTTCCAGCGCGTTCTTCAGCTCCGCACCGGTGGACGCCGCAGCGCCGGTAAGCGGATAGATCACGCCGATCTTGATTTCCTGCTGCGCATAGGCAGACATGCTGAACGACAGCACTACCCCGGCCAGGCCAATTCTCTTGATTGCTTTGGTAAACATGGTTAGACGCTCCTTTTTTACAACCACCTAGAATCCCCTCTCCCCGGTACATCAGGCAGAGAGCTTTTTTATTCACTGCTTTTTTTGCTGCACTGCTTCATGCTTCATTGAACGCTCCGTCGTGTATTTCAACAGAAGTTTCAATTCTTCGTTGCCGGCCTGCTTGAGCCATTCGCGCGCCAGGTTTTCCCCGATGCGGTCCAGGTAGCGGCGAATGAAAGGATCCATCGTCGCTACATGAATGCGGTTGGCTGCCAGCTGCGCCTCATAGTCCTGGTCGCTGTTCTGGCTGAGCCTCCAGCCCCGCTGCTCGGCGGTGCGGGCCGCGTCGAGCACCTGCTTCTGCGTATCGCCGTCCAGCGCGTCGTAGACCTTGCGGCTGACGAACACCATGTTCTTCGGAATCCAGGCATTCACCTTGTAGTAGTACTGCAGCTTCGACCATGCCTTGGTATCGACCCCGGTCCAGCTGGACGTCAGCATGAGGTCGAGCTTTTCCTCCGCAATCGCCTTGGCGAGGTCGACGACCTGGATGGTCACCGGCTTCGCTCCCACCAGTTCGGAAATGCGCTCGGTCGCCGGGTTGTAGGCGCGCATGCGCAAGCCCTTGAAGTCCTGCATGGCGTTGATGGCGCCCTTGGAATACAGGTTCTGGGGCGGCCAGGGCACGGCATACAACAGCTTCAGGCCGCGCTCGGCCAGCGCGCGCTCGGCCGCCGGACGCTGCACTTCCCACATCCGCTGCGCGTCGTCATAACCGGAAACAATGAACGGCAGCGCATCCATACCAAACAGCGGTATCTCCTTCGCGAGGCTGGACATGATGACTTCGCCGCCCTCCGCCCTGCCCTCGCGCACGCCGGCGAAGATTTCCGCCGGCTTGATCAGGCTGCCCGCCGGGTGGATCTTGAAACTCACCCGTCCGCCGGTGGCCTTGGCCACGTCATTGGCGAACAGCTGCAGGTTCTGGGTCTGGAAGTTATCGGCCGCATAGGCGGTCGCCATGTTTACTTCGACGGGCGCTGCATGGGCAGCCTGCAACAACAAGGCCGAACAGCCGGCTGCAACACTCCTTCCTACCTGTGAAAGCATGCGCACCATCGAAGTCTCCTCGATTTTTTCTTGAATATTAAATGTTACATCAATAAAATGTCAATAAATTGTTTTACATTTCGTTGACGTTGAAACTACAATATACAAAACAATTCGCCATTTCAAGGTTGAGCAGGACAAATTGCCGTTGAAAGAGGAGACCAACGATGCCTAAGCCGGACAAGGGGCGGTGCAATCCCGATGAACCGTCGTCACACGATTTCAAGGAGGCGCTTGCCGAGATCGAACTCGGTGCCTTCGGCACCAGCCAGTCGTTCCATCGCTGGATCGTGCGCTGCATGGAAATGGCCGGTCTGAAAGACCTGACCGTGGTCGACGTGCTGGTGCTGCATCACGTCAACCATCGCGGCAATGACAAACGCCTCGCGGACATCTGCTTTGTCCTGAACATCGAGGACTCGCATGTCGTCGGCTATTCATTACGCAAGCTTGCCGCTCTGGGTGTGATCCGGGCCGACAAGCATGGCAAGGAAGTCACGTACGCAATTACGCCATCAGGCCAGGCGTGCTTGCTGCGTTACACCGAAATCCGCGAGCGGCGCCTGATCGACGCGCTCACCACAATCGGCCTCAACAACTCGGTATTAGGGGAGCTTGCGCAATACATGCGCAGGATGTCCGGACTTTATGATCAAGCCGCTCGTGCGGCCTCGTCTATTTAGGAAAGGTGAAGGGCACCATGGATCAACAACAATTACACGGAGATAAGCGCTGGCAGTTCTGGATCGACCGCGGCGGCACGTTTACCGACATCGTCGCGCGCCGTCCCGACGGCAAGCTGATCACCCACAAGCTGCTGTCGGAGAATCCGGAGCAATACAAGGATGCCGCCGTGGCCGGCATCAAGCGCCTGCTCGGCGTCGATCCCGCCGGCACCATTTCCCCTGCCGAAGTGGAAGCCGTGAAGATGGGCACGACAGTCGCCACCAATGCGCTGCTCGAGCGCAAGGGCGACCCGACCGTGTTGCTGACCACCAGAGGATTCCGCGACGCCCTGCGCATCGCCTACCAGAACCGGCCCCGCCTGTTCGACCGCAATATTGTGCTGCCCGAACTGCTGTACGAAAAGGTCGTGGAAGTCGACGAGCGCATCGATGCGCACGGCAAGGTCATCAAGCCTCTCGACAAGGAGCAGGTACGGCGCGAGCTGAAGGCGCTGCATGCGCAAGGCTACCGCGCGGTAGCCGTCGTGCTGATGCACGGCTACCGCTTCACCCAGCATGAAGAAGTGATTGGCCGCATCGCCCTGGAAATCGGCTTCACCCAGGTCTCGATCTCCAACAAGGTCAGCCCGATGATGAAGCTGGTCTCGCGCGGCGACACCACCGTGGTCGATGCCTACCTGTCGCCCATCCTGCGCCGCTACGTGGACCAGGTCGCGAACCAGATGGATGGTGTACGCCTGCTGTTCATGCAGAGCAATGGCGGCCTGACCGATGCGCACCGTTTCCAGGGCAAGGACTCCATCCTGTCCGGTCCGGCCGGCGGCATCGTCGGGATGGTACGCACCGCGAAGACGGCCGGCTTCGAGAAGATCATCGGCTTCGACATGGGCGGCACTTCCACCGACGTATCGCACTATGCGGGCGAGTTCGAGCGCGAATTTGAAACCCAGGTCGCCGGTGTGCGCATGCGCGCGCCGATGATGAGCATTCACACTGTCGCTGCGGGCGGCGGTTCGATTCTTCACTTCGACGGCACCCGCTATCGCGTCGGCCCCGACAGTGCTGGCGCCAATCCCGGCCCGGCCAGTTATCGCCGCGGCGGCAAGCTGGCGGTCACAGACTGCAACGTCATGCTCGGCAAGATCCAGCCGCAATACTTCCCTGCCGTGTTCGGTCCGCGTGCCGACGAGACACTGGACCGCGAAGCCGTGGTGCGGAAGTTCACCGAAATGGCAGACGAAATCTACCGCGCCACCGGCAACCGCCGCACGCCGGAAGAAGTGGCCGAAGGCTTCATCGAAATCGCCGTCGGCAACATGGCCAATGCGATCAAGTTCATCTCGGTGCAGCGCGGTCATGACGTGACCGACTACACCCTGGTCACCTTCGGCGGCGCCGGCGGCCAGCATGCCTGCCTGGTGGCGGACGCCCTCGGCATGACCAAGGTGTTTGCGCACCCGTTTGCTGGCGTCCTGTCCGCCTACGGCATGGGCTTGGCCGACCAAACCGCGATGCGCGAACAGGCGATGGAAATCACGCTGTCGCCGTCCATCATGGCGACGCTTGAAGCGAAGCTGCATGCGCTAGCCGACGAAGCGCGCAAGGACCTGCTGGCGCAAGGCGTCGAGCCGACCCGTATCCGCGTGGTCGAGCGCGTGCACCTGCGCTATGACGGCACCGACTCCGCGATCGTCGTTCCCTATGACTCGGCAGAGGAAATGCTGGCTCACTTCGAAGCCGCCTACAAGAAGCGCTATTCCTTCCTGATGGCGGACAAGGACCTGATCGTCGAGGCGATTTCCGTCGAAGCCATCGGCCTGTCCGACGAAACCGGCAATGCCGTCGAAGAGCGCGAGCCGCGCAACGGCCCGTTGCAGCCGGCGGAAATCGTCCGCCTGTTCTCCGGCGGAAAATGGCACGACACCGCGCTCTATCGCCGCGAAGACACCCGCCCCGGCGACGTCATCCACGGCCCGGCGATCATCGCAGAAAAGAATGCGACCAACATCGTCGAGCCGGGCTGGATTGCGGAAGTCACCAAACTCGACCACCTCGTGCTGACCCGCGTCGAAGCCCGTCCTCAGCGCAAGGCGATCGGCACCAATGCCGACCCGGTGATGCTGGAAGTCTTCAACAACCTGTTCATGAGCATCGCCGAGCAGATGGGCCTGCGGCTGCAGAACACTGCCTACTCGGTCAACATCAAGGAGCGCCTCGACTTCTCCTGCGCGTTGTTCGATGCGGAGGGCAACTTGATTGCCAACGCGCCGCACATCCCGGTGCACCTTGGCTCGATGGGCGACAGCATCAAGACCATCATCCGCGAGAATGCCGGCAAGATGCAGCAGGGCGACGTCTACATGCTGAATGACCCCTATCATGGCGGTACGCACCTGCCGGACGTGACGGTGATTACGCCGGTGTTCGACCAGACCGGAAAGAAGGTGCTGTTCTACGTCGGCTCGCGCGGCCACCATGCGGATATCGGCGGCATCACCCCGGGTTCCATGCCGGCCGACAGCAAGGTAGTTGAGGAAGAAGGCGTGCTGATCAACAACTTCCAGCTGGTCAAGGGCGGCCGCTTCCTGGAAGAGGAAACCATCGCACTGCTCTCTTCCGGCAAGTACCCCTGCCGCAACATCAAGCAGAACCTCGCCGACTTCCAGGCGCAGATCGCGGCCAACCAGAAAGGCGTCGACGAGCTGCTGAAGATGGTCGACCACTTCGGTCTGGAAGTCGTGCAGGCCTACATGAAGCACGTGCAGGACAATGCGGAAGAAGCCGTGCGCCGCGTAATCACAGCGCTCAAGGACAGCAGCTACGAGTACAAGCTGGACAACGGCGCCGTGATCAAGGTTGCGATCCGCGTGAACCACAAGAATCGCACTGCGGACATCGACTTCACCGGCACCTCGGCGCAGCTGGACAACAACTTCAATGCGCCGAGCGCAATCTGCATGGCGGCCGTGCTGTATGTGTTCCGCACGCTGGTCGATGACGAGATCCCGCTGAATGCCGGCTGCCTGAAGCCGCTGAACGTGATCATCCCCGAAGGCTCGATGCTCAACCCGCGCTATCCGGCGGCTGTGGTTTCGGGCAACGTGGAAACCTCGAGTTGCGTGACCAACGCACTCTACGGTGCGCTTGGCGTGCTGGCGTCGGCGCCGGGCACGATGAACAACTTCACCTTCGGCAACGACGACTATCAGTACTACGAGACGATCTCCGGCGGTTCCGGCGCCGGCAAGGGCTTCAACGGCACCGACGTAGTGCAGACGCACATGACCAACTCGCGCCTGACAGATCCGGAAATACTCGAATGGCGTTATCCGGTACGCCTGGAGAGCTACGAGATCAGCGAAGGCTCCGGCGGTCGTGGTCAGTGGTACGGCGGCAACGGTGGTGTGCGCAAGATCCGCTTCCTGGAAAAGATGACCGCGTCCATCCTGTCCAACAACCGCATCGTGCCGCCCTTCGGTGTGGCAGGAGGCGAACCGGGCAAGTGCGGCAGGAACTACGTGATCCGGTCCGACGGCAAGCAGGAGGAACTGGGCTTCGTGGCCAGCACCGACATGCAACCCGGCGACGTGTTTGTCATCGAAACACCTGGCGGCGGCGGTTACGGCGCGCCAGGCGAGAAACAGAAGCAGCAGCAAGAAGCGGCAGTTGCCGCGAAGTAGTGCAATGAGTGCAATGGGGAGGGCAGTCACCTGCCCTCCCCTGCCTGCCGGCAAGGAGGCGCAAATGAAAACCTTGCATCACATCTCACTGTTACTGGTTGCGTTGCCGCTGGCCGCGGGTGCAGAAACCTATACCTGTGTCTCCTTCGACTATCCTCCGCTGATTTCCAGCAGTCCCTTCGGGCAGGCCGAGGGACTGGCAGTCGATGTCGTAACGCACGTCTTCCACCGGATGGGACACGAAGTGCGGGTAATCCTTTACCCATGGGGACGCGCGCTTGCCCTCGCCAAGCAGGGTGAAGCGGACTGCATTTTCACGCTCTACCGGTCGCCGGAACGCGAGCAGTTTCTCGACTACAGCCACGAAGCGATCATTCCGCAGGTCATCTATCTCTACGCCCGCAAAGGCGTGGCGCTGTCCTTCGACGGCGACCTTGCCTCGCTCAAGGGTTTCCATGTCGGCACGGCGCACAAGGTGCATTACGGGCCGAAGTTCGAAGAATTCCGGCCCCGGCTCGTCATCGATGAAGCACCGACCATCGAGCAGAATTTCCGCAAGCTGGCCATGGGGCGGGTCGATGTCGTTCCGAGCAACCTGGCCACTGCCAACGCCACGCTCGCGCTGCGTTCGCTCCAGCCGTACGCCGATCGGATCGTCAGGCTGCCTGTTCCGGTGGAAACGGTGCTGAGTTATATCGCTTTTCCGAAGGCGAAAAAACTGAACGCATTGCGCGACGGTTTCGATGCGGAGCTGCGCGCATTTACCGGCACCGCCGAGTACCACCGCCTGCTGGAACACTACAAGCAGGACAAGCCGCCGGAAATGGCAAAACTGATGCATAACCGGTGATCGCCGACTGCACCTGACGAACTGCGCGGTGATGGTAAAGTAATCCTGTTCAATTACAGGGCTGGCATCTCGAGCAGATTCCACCCGCATGCAACAGGAGCACAGGCGTCATGAACCACATCATCGATCTGGCTGCACGCGCCGGACAAGCGCTCAAGGCCAAGGGACTTCTGCTGGCCACCGCCGAGTCCTGCACGGGCGGCGGCATCGCCTATGCGATTACCGAAATCGCCGGTTCGTCGGAATGGTTCGACCGCGGTTTCGTCACCTACTCGAATGCGTCGAAGACGGAAATGTTGAACGTGCCGGACGCGCTCATCGCGCAATTCGGCGCGGTCAGCGAAGAAGTCGCGCACGCGATGGCGAAAGGCGCACTAACAAACAGCAACGCACATATCGCCGTGGCGACCACCGGTATCGCCGGACCGGGCGGAGGCGTACCGGGCAAACCGGTCGGCACCGTCTGCTTCGGCTGGGCGTTTCGGAATGAGAGCCGTACCGAACGGCTGGTCTTCGACGGCGACCGGCGCGGCGTGCGGGAAAAGACAATTGTCCACGCCTTGCAAGGTGTACTGCGCGTCCTGGAGAAAGCGTGATGCCGGACAATTTCCGGTGTGGACAGTTATAAGACTTCCAGGGGCGGCAATACTCAGTACGCTCGCAGGCGGGTGCGGCAGGCAAACGACCTCCTCCCTATCCCCGTCGTTCCCGCGAAGGCGGGAACCCATAGGCAGGTCAATGCCGCTACCTCACCATGGATTCCCGCCTTCGCGGGAATGACGGGGGAATGAAGTCAACATAAGAGAGACTTGCGCCCGCATGCCACATTCATCTGAAACGCAGTCCTGATGACGCAAGCGTAAACACTTTTTTACTTGCGAAACGCATTGATCGCATCGCGCGTCTCGATCGCCACGCGCCGCGACGCCTTCGCAAAATCCTCCCCCGCCTTCTCATCCGGCTTCGCATACAGAATCGCCCGCGAGGAATTGATCATCATCCCTGCGCCAGCCGCCGTCCTGCCCGCCTTGACCGTCGCCTCCACATCCCCGCCCTGTGCACCAACGCCCGGCACCAGCAGCGGCATGTCGCCGACGATCTTGCGCACCTGCGCCAGCTCGTTCGGAAAGGTCGCGCCGACCACCAGGCCGCACTGACCGTTGGTATTCCATTTCTCCGCCACCAGTTGTGCGACATGCTGGTAGACGGGCTTGCCTTCGACGTTCAGGAATTGCAGGTCCGAGCCGCCGGGATTCGAGGTACGGCACAGGATGATGACGCCGCGGTCCTTCCACTCCAGGTAGGGCGCGACAGAATCGAAGCCCATGTAGGGATTGACCGTCACCGCGTCGGCGCCGTAACGCTCATACGCCTCGCGCGCGTACTGCTCCGCCGTGGCGCCGATGTCGCCGCGCTTGGCGTCGAGCACGATCGGAATTTGCGGGTAGGTCTTGCGCAGGTAATCGCAGATGGCTTCCAGCTGGTCTTCCGCCCGCAGCGCCGCGAAGTAGGCGATCTGCGGCTTGAAGGCGCAGGCGGTATCGGCGGTAGCGTCGATGATCGCCTTGCAGAAGGCAAAGATCGCATCCGGCTGCTTCTGCAGCTGCTGCGGGAATTTGGCGACGTCAGGATCGAGGCCGACGCATAGCAGGGAATTGTTGGCCGTCCATGCGGCGGCGAGTTTGTCGATGAAGGTCACTGAAGTCACGGCGAGGCCTGGAGGGAAACAGTAGTCAGAATGCACATTGTAACGCGCCATGCTATCGTTTCGGGATGACTTCCCTTTCCCGCAAGGACTGGATCCTTCTCGTACTGTTGACCCTGTGCTGGGGGATCAACTGGCCGATCATGAAGCTGGGCGTGCAGGATTTCCCGCCCCTCACCTTCCGCACCGCGAGCATGATCGGCGGTTTGCCGGTCCTGTGGCTGGCCGCACGCATACAAGGTGCCTCCCTTACGATTCCCGCGGGTCAGCTGACGAGGATCATGCGCCTCGCCGTACCCAACATGCTCATCTGGCATGTGTTCATGATTCTCGGCGTCAAAATGCTGTCGTCCGGCCGCGCCGCGATCCTGGGCTATACGATGCCGGTCTGGGCGGTGCTTTCTGCGCTGATTTTTTTCAGTGAACGTCCTACCCGTGCTGCATGGTTCGGTATCGGCTGCGCGCTCGGCGGCGCACTGCTCCTGCTGTCGAGTGAGTTCGCCGCGCTGGCCGGCAATCCGCTGGGCACGGTGTTTGCGCTCATCGCCGCCGCCGGCTGGGGCTACGGCACGGTCGTCATGAAACGCTCGGCCCTGGCGATGCCGACGATCTCCCTCACCTTCTGGATGCTGGCGCTGACTACCGCAGTAATGGCCGTCGCCTCCTTTGTACTTGAACGCGGCGCATGGCACATGCCGAGTACCGGCACATGGGCGGCGATCGCGTACAACGCGGTGATCATCTTCGGCTTCGCCCACGTTGTCTGGTTCCAGCTTGCGCGCACCCTGCCCCCGATCGCGTCCAGCCTGTCCGTGATGATGATACCCGTACTCGGCGTGTTTTCAGGCGCCTGGCTGCTGGGGGAAACACCGCACTGGCAGGATTACGCGGCGATGGTCCTGATTCTGGTAGCGATGAGCACCGTCCTGTTGAAATCCCGGCAAGCGCCCATACATAAATGACAAGTTAAAATTTCCATGCAGACAATCAGAAAAGGAACGCCCATGAAAACATGGATGAAGTGGTTCGCCGTCACCCTGCTCGCTACGACATTGAGCGCCTGCGGCTACAACGACTTCCAGGACAAGGATGAGCAAGTCAAGGCGGCCTGGGGCGAAGTGGTGAACCAGTACCAGCGCCGGGCCGACCTGATCCCGAACCTGGTCAATACGGTCAAAGGCTATGCCTCGCACGAAAAGGAGACGCTGGAGTCCGTGACCCGCGCACGTGCCGCCGCGACCAGTTTCCAGATCACGCCGGAAGTGCTGAACAATCCGGAAGCGTTCAGCAAGTTCCAGCAGGTGCAGGGCGAGCTGTCGAGCGCGCTGTCGCGACTGATGGCAGTGTCGGAAAACTATCCGCAACTGAAGGCCGACACCAGTTTCCGCGACCTGCAGTCGCAGCTCGAGGGAACGGAGAACCGCATTACCGTCGCCCGCCAGCGCTATATCCAGGCGGTACGCGAATACAACGTGCTGGCGCGCAGCTTTCCGACGAACCTGACGGCGATGATGTTCAACTACGAGGTCAAACCGTCGTTCACAGTGGAAAACGAGAAGGCGATTTCCAACGCGCCGAAGGTCGATTTCGGCAAGTAAAATCGGCGCGCCATGTCTATCGTCCGTTCCATGCTCGCCCTCGCGTTGACGCTGCTGCTCGCGACAGCGCATGCGCAGGATTTCGTGCCGGTGCCGCCGCTGCAGAAACGCGTGACGGACAAGGTGGGCATGTTGACGGAGAACCAGCGCGACACGCTGGAGAACGTGCTGAAAGAGTATGAAACGCGTACCGGCAGCCAGATCGCCATCCTCCTGATCAGCAAGACCGAGCCGGAGGCCATCGAGCAATACAGCATCCGCGTTTTCGATGCCTGGAAGCTGGGACGCAAGGGCACCGACGACGGCGTTCTGCTGCTGGTCGCCAAGAACAATCCACCCGCGCTGCGCCGCCTGCGCATCGAAGCCGGGCGCGGCGTACAGGGTTCGCTTACCGACGCGCAGTCCAAGCGCATCCTGCAGGACGTCATCGCGCCGCATTTCCGGCAAAACGATTTCTACGGCGGCCTCACTGCGGGCGTCGCCGCCATCACCAGCTTGCTGGACAAGGAACAGTTTCCTGTACCCCAAGACAGCGCGCCGCCCGCCACCCAGGATGATGACGACTTCGATTACTCGCACATCCTGTTCTTCGTTTTCCTGATCCTGTTCCTGATGCTGTCGCGCTCGCAGTCGCGGCGCTACGCGCGGCACCGGCACGGTTGGGGCCGTTCCGCCCCGGGCGTGATCCTCGGCGGCGGATATGGCAGCGGCGGGTTTGGCGGCTTTGGAGGAGGCGGTTTCGGCGGCTCCGGGGGCGGGGGATTTTCGGGCGGCGGCGGCACGGCCGACGGCGGCGGCGCATCGGGGAACTGGTGATGGATACATTGTCTCGACTGATCAGACACCTCACGACCACGACGAGGGTCGGGCGGCGCGCCTTTCCGGAGGAAACGCTCAAAGCCATCGAGGAAGCGATCGCCGACGGAGAAAAGCGGCACCGCGCCGAGGTGCGCGTGATCGTCGAACCCGCGCTCACGATGTTCGCCGTGTTGAACGGCGTGGCGCCGCGCGAACGCGCGCGCGAACTGTTCGCGCATTACGGCGTATGGGATACCGAGGAAAACTGCGGCGTGCTGGTCTACGTCAACCTGGCCGACCACCAGGTGGAAATCGTCGCCGATCGCGGGATCGGGCGGAGCGTGGCAGCGCAGGACTGGCAGGCGATCTGCCGCACGATGACGCAGGGGTTCGCGCGCGGCGACTACCACAACAGCACCCTGGCCGCGCTTGCGCAATTGAACGCGCTGCTGCAGGAGCACTACCCCGATGACGGCTCGACGCGCAATCAGTTGGCCGACCGTCCGGTCATGCTCTGAACTGTTTCCCGGCTATCCCCGCTCGTACACCCACTGCAAAAGCGCGTCCTGCGCCTCATTGCCGCGCAGCGCGTTCGGGTGGTTGATCATGCACACCACCACATATCGTTTTCCCGAAGCGGCCAGTACATAGCCGGCAATGTTGCGCACTTCGTTCAGCAGGCCGGTCTTGATATGCGCCTTGCCGGCGACGGTCTGCGCGGTCAGGCGCTGGCGCATCGTGCCGTCATGGCCCACGAGCGGCAGCGACGCCATGAACTCCGGCATGACGGGCGAGCGGAAGGTTGCCGTGAGCAGCTTTCCCATGGTGAGCGGCGCAATGCGCTCGGTGCGCGACAGGCCGGATCCGTTCTCGATGCCGAGTTCCGGCGCATCGATGCCCTTTGACGCGAGCCATGCTTGCACGACAGCGGCCCCCTGTTCGGTGTTGGCCGGCAGCTTGTTTACTTGGTGTGCGATGGTGAGCAGCAGCTGCCGCGCCATCACATTGTTGCTGAACTTGTTGATGTCGCGTATCACTTCGGACAGTGCGGTCGAATCCCATTCCGCCACAAGGCGCGCATTCGATGTCAGTGTGCCGCTGCGTGTTTCCCCTTTCAACGTGCCGCCGAGGTCGGCCCAGAAGCGCCGGAACGCAAGGTCGAAGTATTTGGTATGCGATAACAGATAGGGATGTACATGCCAGTAGCGCTCGCCGCATCCGGCAGGATAGGTGCCGTTGAAGCGTGCGCCGTAGCTGTCGATTGCCGCACTCAGCTTCACGCGCCAGTCGCCGCAATCACCACTCACAAGTTTCGGCGCGTACAGCGGATAGGCCGCGAGCGGCGGGTCGACCGAGACGTGGACCAGTCCCCTGGCCTCGTCCGGCGTAAAGCGAAAACTCAGCGATTTATAGTTGAGCAACAAGGCGTCCGGACCGACGTTGTACGGCTTCAGCGGATCGCCATCGAACTGTGCCGCATCGAACGGCCGCTCCTCGAAAATGCTTCGGTCCAGCAACAGGTCGCCGCGTATTTCGCGGATGCCGCGTGAGCGGATACGCCGCAGGAACATCCAGAAGTTTTCCAGCACGAGCTTCGGATCCCCGCTGCCCTTGATGATCAGGTCGCCATGCAGCACATCACCCTTCTGCACGCCGTCGATGAACGCCTGGGTTTTCCAGCTGAAGGTCGGACCGAGGATTTCCAGCGCCGCATTGCTGGTCACGAGCTTCATCGTCGACGCCGGGTTGAACGGCTGGGTATCGTTGAGACCCAGCATGACGGTCCCGGTCGCGATCTCCTGCACATGCACGCCCACGGCAGATAGCGGGATCTGTGCGCGCTGCAGCGCATCGGCGACAGCCGGCGGCAGTTCCTGCGCGCGCGCAGCAATGGCAAGGACAAATAAGATACAGGCCGCTTGGAGTCTCTTTCGAATTCGCATAGGATGAGAATATTAGATCACGCGCAATCGAAATCGATTATCCCACGCCATTGCCGCAACCATGCCGAAATCCACCGATCCTTCCACCGTCCGAGAGCCGTTCGACCCGCTTGCGCTGGAAAACCAGTTCTGCTTCGCGCTGTATTCCGCTTCGCTGGCAATGACGAAAACGTACAAGCCTTTCCTCGACAAACTTGGCCTTACGTACCCGCAATACCTCGTCATGCTGGTGCTATGGCAGCAGGATGACGTCCTGGTCAAAAGCATCGGCGAAAAGCTGTTCCTCGATTCCGGGACGCTCACTCCGCTGCTGAAACGTCTCGAATCCTCATCGTTGATCCAGCGTACACGCGATGAAGCCGACGAGCGCCAGGTGCGCATCACCCTCACCAAAGAGGGTCGCGCATTGAAGAAGAAAGCGCAATGCATTCCGCACGACGTGCTTTGCGCGAGCGGCCAGACGCACGAAGTACTGCAGGACCTGCGAGAAAAGCTGTCCGGCATCCGCGACGACCTCGCCAAAGCCAATTCCGGCTCCGAATAGAAAAAACGGCGGTTTAGAAAGCCGACTCGAATTTGTCAATTAAATTGCACGCAATTTAATAGTGTGCTATCTTTGTTTTCGTCGTCACCCATTGAAGTCATTCCCACACAAAGGAGAACCACATGCAGATCCTGTACAAAGCACAAGCAACCGCAACCGGCGGCCGTGATGGCCGCGCTGTCACCAACGACAACAAGCTGGACGTCAAACTGAACACCCCGCGCGAACTCGGCGGCGCCGGCGGCGAAGGCACCAACCCGGAGCAACTGTTTGCAGCCGGCTATTCCGCCTGCTTCCTGTCCGCACTGAAGTTCGTGTGCATGCACGCCAAGGTCGCCCTGCCCGCCGATGCCGCAGTGACCGCCGATGTCGGCATCGGCCCGAACGGCCAGGGCGGTTTCGGCCTCGCCGCCGATCTGCGCGTGTCCCTGCCTGGCCTGGAGCGCGACACCGCGCAAGCCCTGGTCAACAAGGCGCACGAAGTCTGCCCGTATTCGAACGCCACCCGCGGCAATATCGAAGTCAACGTCGCCCTCGTCTGATTGTAGCGGCGCCGACAAGAAGTCCCGTTCGCGGGGCTTTTTCATTTGCCCCCGCCATCTCGCACCGCCCATGGAAATTGCATTAAATGCAACTGTTGCGAGAATCGCTAGTCATATAGATATGCAGTTTCTGCATCTTCCTCTCTTGAAAAAGCAAAACCCCACCCCTATACTTAGCACTCGTTAGGGGAGAGTGCTAACAACCTCCGCCTGGCCTCAATGATTTTTCCCGTGCGGTACTGCTGCACAGTGAAATCCACTTTGCAGCAACCCTGCCGCAAACAACTATAACTTATTGATTTTTAAGGAGTTTGTATGAACCTTCGTCCTCTGCACGATCGCGTCATCGTCAAGCGCCTCGACCAGGAAACCAAGACTGCGTCCGGCATCGTTCTCCCGGATGCGGCCGCTGAAAAGCCGGACCAGGGCAAAGTCCTGGCCGTCGGCAACGGCAAGATCCTGGAAGATGGCAAGGTCCGCGCGCTGGACGTCAAAGTCGGCGACATCGTGCTGTTCGGCAAGTACTCCGGCCAGACCGTGAAGGTCGAAGGCGAAGAAGTGCTGGTCATGCGCGAAGAAGACATCATGGCCATTGTCCAAAAGTAATACAGATACCGATCAATAAATAAGGAGTAACGAATATGGCAGCTAAAGACGTAGTTTTCGGCGATGCCGCCCGTCACAAGATGGTCGAAGGCGTCAACATCCTCGCCAACGCCGTCAAGGTCACCCTGGGCCCGAAAGGCCGCAACGTGGTTCTGGAGCGCTCCTTCGGCGCCCCGACCGTCACCAAGGACGGTGTTTCCGTTGCCAAGGAAATCGAACTGAAAGACAAGCTCATGAACATGGGCGCACAGATGGTGAAGGAAGTCGCTTCCAAGACCTCCGACAACGCCGGTGACGGCACCACCACTGCAACCGTGCTGGCACAAGCCATTGTCCGCGAAGGCATGAAGTATGTTGCCGCCGGCATGAATCCGATGGACCTGAAGCGCGGCATCGACAAGGCTGTCCTCGCCACCGTCGACGAGCTGAAGAAGATCGCCAAGCCCTGCACCACCTCCAAGGAAATCGCCCAGGTCGGCGCGATCTCCGCGAACTCCGACGCTTCCATCGGCGAGCGCATCGCGGAAGCAATGGAAAAAGTCGGCAAGGAAGGCGTGATCACCGTTGAAGACGGCAAGTCCCTGCAAGACGAACTCGACATCGTCGAAGGCATGCAGTTCGACCGCGGCTACCTGTCCCCGTACTTCATCAACAACCCGGACAAGCAAGTTGCCGTCCTGGAGAACCCGTTCGTCCTGCTGTACGACAAGAAGATCTCCAACATCCGTGACCTGCTGCCGGTGCTGGAGCAAGTCGCCAAGGCAAGCCGTCCGCTGCTGATCATCGCCGAAGACATCGAAGGCGAAGCACTGGCAACCCTCGTGGTCAACAACATCCGCGGCATCCTGAAGACCTGCGCCGTCAAGGCTCCGGGCTTCGGCGACCGTCGCAAGGCCATGCTGGAAGACATCGCCATCCTGACCGGCGGCCAGGTCATCGCTGAAGAAGTCGGCCTGACCCTGGAAAAGGCAACCCTGAACGACCTCGGCCAAGCCAAGCGCATCGAAGTCGGCAAGGAAAACACCACCATCATCGACGGCGCCGGCCAGGCATCCGCGATCGAAGCACGCGTCAAGCAGATCCGCGTCCAGATCGAAGAAGCAACCTCCGACTACGATCGTGAAAAGCTGCAAGAGCGCGTTGCCAAGCTGGCAGGCGGCGTTGCAGTGATCAAGGTTGGTGCTGCAACCGAAGTCGAAATGAAGGAAAAGAAGGCACGTGTCGAAGACGCGCTGCACGCAACCCGTGCCGCCGTTGAAGAAGGCATCGTCCCTGGCGGCGGCGTGGCCCTGCTGCGCGCTCGCGCCAACGTGATGTCCCTGAAGGGCGACAACGCCGACCAGGAAGCAGGCATCAAGATCGTTCTGCGCGCCATGGAAGAGCCGCTGCGCATGATCGTCACCAACGCCGGCGAAGAAGCATCCGTCGTCGTGAACAAGGTCATCGAAGGCAAGGGTAACTTCGGTTACAACGCTGCCAACGGTACCTATGGCGACATGGTCGAAATGGGTGTGCTGGATCCGGCCAAGGTGACCCGCTCTGCCCTGCAGAACGCAGCCTCGATCGCCGGCCTGATGCTGACCACCGACTGCACGGTTTCCGAGCTGGTGGAAGAGAAGCCGGCTGCTGGCCCGGCTGGCATGGGTGGCATGGGCGGCATGGGCGGCATGGACATGATGTAATTGCCGGTCCGTGGAAGGCAGCAATGCCTTCCGCAGCCCCGTCTGTAAAAAAAGCCCGCAAGACATTGTCTTGCGGGCTTTTTTTTGATGCCCCTGTCAGCTTTTGTTCGGCAGGGAAAGGACTTCGTCGCGCTTCTTTTTGTAGGCGTCGCAATTGTCCTTGTTGCTCTCCAGGCAGGATGCTCTCTCCGTCTCGGGCATCTTCTCGCAATTGTTGCGGGCGGACGTTTGCAGCGAGTTGTACATGTGGCTTGTGCTGCACGCGGAAAGCAGGAATGCCAAGGCAGTTGCAGGCCAAGCCAATGTTCTCTTTATCTGTCCGCGCCCCTTATCGAAGCAGTTCGATATCCGGCAGATTCTCATATACCTGCTGCACGGTTGTGAATTCGGTCAGTGCCTTGACAACAACCGGCAAGGGTTCCGGCCAGACTTCCGGCAAGTCACGCTCTTCCTCACGCAGGACTGGAAATGCCAGGCGCTCTATCGGCGGGCAGAACGCCGCATCGACACCCGGCTTGTTGCCACGCGGGTCGACGCGGTACCAGCCGTGTTCCCTCAGATACACCGCATTCAAACCGTGCAGGCAGAACGGCGGACCATCGGTTCCGACTGTCAAGCGCTGGTAACACAAGCCTGCCGGAATACCATTCGCTCGCAGCAGCGCCGCGAGAAGATGGCTCTTGGCGTAGCAATAGCCGGTGCGATGCAGCAGCACATCCGAGGCAATGCATGTAACAGGATTGAGCCTGTAATCCCAGCTATGCTTGATTTCATCCCGAACGAACTCGAAACTGCTCCTGACGAGTTCTTCCTGCGACCGCGCGGCTGCTGCCAGTTCTGCAGCCTTGGCCTTGATGGAGGGGTGGTGCCAGTCGATGTAGGTGCTGGATGCGAGATAAGCTTGCATGGCGTTCTTCAGGAATTGTGACAGGACGATTGTGTCTGCAGATGGCCGAATCTGCTTCGCTACTTGGACCAGGCCGGCTTGCGCTTGTCGATGAATGCCTGCACGCCTTCCAGCGCGGATTCGTCCATCATGTTGCAGGTCATGGTCTGTCCCGCCAGCTGGTAGGCGGCACCGATGCCCATCTCGATCTGCTTGTAGAACAGCTGTTTGCCCATGGCGATGGCGACGGCGGGCTTGGCGAGGATGCCGGCGGTGAGCTTGCCGATTTCAACATCGAGCTCTCCCGCCTCGACCACGCGGTTCACCAACCCGCGTTCACGCGCCGTCTCCGCATCGATGAATTCGCCGGTGAGCAGCATTTCCATCGCCTGCTTGCGCGATACGTTACGCGACAGCCCCACCGACGGCGTCGAACAGAATAGTCCATAGTTCACGCCGGACACCGCAAACTTCGCATCCTTCGACGCAACCGCGAGGTCGCACATGGAGACCAGCTGACAACCGGCTGCGGTTGCAATGCCCTGCACGCGCGCGATCACCGGCTGGGGCATCTGCTGGATCGTCAGCATCATCTTGCTGCACTGGTTGAAGAGCTTCTTGTAATACTCCTCGGAGGGCTGGGCACGCATCTGCTTCAGGTCATGCCCGGCGCAGAAGGCCTTGCCGGCAGCAGCAAGAATCACCACGCGGATGCTGTCGTCATCCTTTACCGCATCCAGCTCCGCCTGCATCGCGACGAGCATTTCCTCCGACAGCGGATTGAACTTGTCGCCGCGGTTCAGCGTCAGCGTGGCGACGCCTTCGGATACGGACTTGAGAATGTAAGCATCACTCTTGTTCATCGTCTCTATCTTCCTCTTCTTTGGGCAATCCGAGGGATTCCGGCGGCTGGTAGGTCGCCAGCAGCTCGGAACGGCTTTGCGGCGTCTCCAGACTGATGCGTCCGAGCGCGCCGCTGCGGTAATCGATCAGCAGCGTATGTGCGGCCTTTTCGAAATCCAGGTCGCCACCCTTGACGCGGAATGCGCGGCGCTTGGCGATGCCTTCGATGACAGCCACGCCGTCCAGTCCTTCTGTGGAGAATCCATAACGAGCGGTCAGCAATTGCGGGTAACGCATCAGCAGTTGATCGGCGAGGAAGGTCGCGACCTCTTCCTCGATCACTGCGTTGACGCCGACTGCGTGGGAAGCCGCGAGCATCAGGCCGTCCGTCGGATGCTCGATCTTCGGCCACAGCATGCCTGGCGTGTCGACCAGCACCATGTTGTTGCCGAGGTAGAGCCGCTGCTGCGCCTTGGTCACGGCGGGTTCGTCGCCGACCGCGGCGACGCGCTTCTTCAGCAGAGCATTCATCAAGGTCGACTTGCCCACGTTGGGAATGCCCATGATCATCATACGCAGCGGCTTGAGCGCCGTGCCGCGGTGCGGTGCAATTTTCATCGCCAGACCGGGCACCTTGGCCACGTCCGCCGGCTTCTTGCAGCTCAGCGCAACGGCAAACACGTCCTTCTGCGCGCCGAAGTACTCCAGCCATGCCTTGGTCGCGGCCGGATCGGCGAGATCAGCCTTGTTGAGGATCTTCAGGCAGGGACGCTGGCGAAACTTGCGCAGCTGTTCGATCATCGGGTTGCTGCTGGCAACAGGCAGGCGCGCGTCGAGCACTTCGATGACGAGGTCGGTCTTTTCCATGGACTCCGCCGCCTTCTTGCGGGCGGCGTTCATGTGACCGGGGAACCATTGGATGGACATGCGTGAACCGGGTGTGATGGGGCAAGTCGCTATTTTACCTGCTCGGCACCCCGCTCACCGGCACGAATCAGTCCAGGTCGGCAAGTACCTTGATGTGGGCGACGACGCTGCGGGCAAGGGCGGAAAGGTTGTAGCCGCCTTCCAAGCAGCTGACGATGCGCCCCTGCGCATGCTCCCGCGCAACCGACATGACTTCCTTGGTGATCCACGCATAGTCGGCTTCGACCAGTCCCATCTGGCCGATGTCGTCCTCGCGGTGCGCATCGAAGCCGGCCGAGATGAAAATCATCTCCGGCTTGTGCGCATGCAGGGCCGGCAGCCATTTGTCGGCCACCAGCCGGCGCACCGCCTCGCCCTTGGTATAAGCAGGCACCGGCACGTTCACCATGTGATCGGACTCATGCAGCGCGGTATACGGGTAGAACGGATGCTGGAAGAAGCTGACCATCAGCACGCGCGGATCGTCGAGGAAGGCCTCCTCGGTGCCGTTGCCATGGTGGACGTCGAAGTCGACGATGGCCACGCGCTTCAAACCATGCACCTCGAGCGCATGCTTGGCGGCGATCGCCACATTGCCGAAAAGGCAAAACCCCATGGGCTCGGACGGACGGGCATGATGACCGGGCGGGCGTATGGAGCAGAATGCGTTGTCCAGTTCGCCCGCGATCACCGCGTCGGTCGCCGCGATGGCCGCGCCGGCGGCACGCAATGCCGCTTTCCAGCTGTGCGAATTCAGCATGGTATCGGCGTCGATCGGATAGTAGCCGGCGCCGCTCCCCTCCAATTCCGCCACATTCTCCCGCACGCGGGCAATGGCATCAGCGCTGTGCACGCGTTCAATCGCGGCAACATCGGCCTCGGGTGCGTCACGGTAATCGAGGAAACCATCGATGCGGCTGGCGATGATCTGGTCTTCAATCGCCTGCAGCCGGGCGGGACATTCAGGGTGCCATTGCCCCATTTCATGGCGTTTGCAATCGGGGTGCGAGTAAAAAGCGGTGGTCATGGGGTCGGTCTTGAATGGAATTCGTGGCGCGATGCCAGGCGTGCGGCGAAGGGCCAAGATGACTTATAGTGTAGCGAAGAAAATAATGTAATACAGTTCTTTCGTTGCCGTCCGCATTTGGCCGTTTGCGAATGCTCAAGGCCACAGGAAAAGACTTCGCACTTCCCCATTCACGGAAAATCCATGTTCGACAAACTCCACGCAGTAGCCACCCAGGTCAGCCAGGTCGTCGTCGGGAAAGACCTCCAGATCCGCCAATCCCTCGTCTGCCTGCTTGCCGGCGGACACCTGCTGATCGAAGATGTGCCGGGCGTGGGCAAGACGACACTGGCGCACGCGCTGGCGATTTCGCTTGGATTGAAGTTCAACCGCCTGCAGTTCACCAGCGACCTGCTGCCGGCGGATGTGGTGGGCGTGTCGATTTTCAACCGGGAGAAGAACGGCTTCGTGTTCCACCCCGGACCAGTGTTCACGCAGGTGCTGCTGGCCGACGAGATCAACCGCGCAACACCGAAGACGCAATCCGCGCTGCTCGAAGCCATGGAAGAACGGCAAGTCACGGCCGACGGCGTGACCCGCGACCTTCCCAGTCCCTACTTCGTGATTGCGACGCAGAATCCGACGCACCAGATCGGCACCTTCCAGCTTCCCGAATCGCAACTCGACCGTTTCCTCATGTGCTTGTCGCTCGGCTATCCCGATGCAACAGCCGAACGCGCGCTGCTGATGGGCGAGGACCGCCGGACCATGTTGAAATCATTGCCGACCGCCATGCTGCCGGAGGAACTGCTCGAAGCGCAGCTTGCATTGAAGGGCATCCACGCATCGTCCTCCCTGGTCGACTACGTACAGGCACTGGCGCAGGCCTCGCGCCAGAACGGCATGTTTGCGGAAGGCATAAGCCCGCGCGCCACGATTGCACTGCTGCACGCCGCGCGTGCATGGGCAGCGCTTGAAGGCCGCAACCATGTCATCCCCGAAGACGTGCAAGCGATACTGGTACCGGTCGTCGCGCACCGGCTGCGGCCGCTGAAGTCAGGTGGCAGTTCCGCGCTCGGCAGCCGCGACCTCGTTCTGCAACTGATGAAATCCGTGCCGGTGTGAGCAAGAAACTTTCCCGACTTTCGCCGTACGCGCGGCTGGAACACGCGCTGCGCGGCCGTCTGAACAAATGGCTGTTCCGCCTCAAGGACGCCGAACCCGGCGAAGTGTTCCTGCACCAGCGCCGGGTCTATATCATGCCGACCCATCCCGGCTTGCTGTTCTGCGTCATGCTGCTGGCGATGTTCCTCGGCTCGGTCAATTACAACCTCAGCCTCGGCTTCGGCTTCACCTTTCTGATTGCCGGATGTGCACTGATCGACATGCACCTGACCTTCCGCAACCTGGCGCACCTGCACCTGAACGCTGGCCGTGCGGCACCGGTTTTCAGTGGCGAGGAAGCGCAGTTCGAACTGCACCTGATCAACCGCCGCAAGCACGACCGCTATGCGATCTGGCTGGATTTCGTCCATGATGACCGTCCCGAACTCGCGCAGGCAGCCGATGTGGCGGCCAATGCAACCTGCAGCGTGCTGCTCTCCACGCCGGCACTGCAGCGGGGATGGCTGAAGGCGCCAAGGGTGCGCCTGCAGACACGCTTCCCGCTGGGCCTTCTGCGCGCATGGAGCTACTGGATGCCGGACGCAAGGATTTTGGTGTATCCGCGTCCGGAAGACGATGCGCCACCCCTGCCCTTTGCCGGTGTAGAAATGAACGACGGGCGGGGACAGGCCGGCCAGGATGACTTCGCCGGCATTCGCGGCTACCAGGCCGGCGATTCGCTGAAGCGCCTGGCCTGGCGCCACATCGCGCGCGTCGATGTGGATGCGGGCGGATCGCTGGTCACCAAGCATTTCGAAGGCGGTTCGGTGACGGAGATTTCGATCGACTTCGCTGCGCTTCCGACAAGCATGGACCTCGAATTGAAACTATCGCGCATGACGCGCTGGGTCATGGAAGCGGAAGCGCGCGGGCTCACTTACGCGTTCCGGCTCGGGGAGGTCGACCTTGCGGCCAACTCAGGCCCCGTGCACCGTGAAGCCTGCCTGCGCGCACTGGCCCTGTACGGGGAAGCGACATGAAATTGCCTTTCCTGATTCCGGCGCGCATGGCCAGCTTGCGCAGCCGTCCAATGTCGCGCGACAAGGCGGACATCCTGTTGCTGCTGGCCGCATGCACGCTCGTGCTACTGCCCCACGTCAGCCACCTGCCGCTGTGGGTGTCGCCAGCCTGCGCCGCATTGCTCGCCTGGCGCGGCTGGATTACCTTCCGCGGCAATCGGATGCCGCCGCGCTGGCTGCTGCTGCCGATCGCCATGCTGGCAATGGGCGGTGTTTACCTGACCTACCGCACCTTCTTCGGCCGCGAGGCGGGCGTGACCATGCTGACGCTGCTGCTGGCGCTGAAACTGCTGGAGATGCATGCCAAGCGCGATTTGTTCGTTGCCCTCTTCCTGAGTTTCTTCCTCATCCTGTCGAGCTTTTTCTATTCGCAATCGATCGGCACCGCAGTCCTGACCATTGTGGCAGTGCTGGCGATTCTGACGACGCAGCTGTCGTTCCAGTACACGGGCGCGGTACCGCCATTGAAGCAACGCCTGCGGCTCGGCGCGACCATCCTCCTGCTCGCCCTGCCTGTTACGCTGGTGCTTTTCCTGCTGTTCCCGCGTATCCAGGGGCCGTTATGGGGATTGCCCAGTGACGCAGCCACGGCGCGCAGCGGACTCTCCGATACGATGGAGCCCGGAAGAATCCAGAATCTGGCGCTATCGGATGAAGTCGCATTCCGCGTCAAGTTCATTGATGCGCCGCCGTCGCAGGCACAACTGTATTGGCGCGGCCCTGTCCTTGGCGCGTTCGACGGCAGGAAATGGTCACCCCAGCGACAAGGCCGGCAGGCAAACGTGCCGACCACGGTCAACGTACGCGGCGCACCTCTCCGCTACGAGGTCACGCTGGAGCCGCACGGCAAACCGTGGGTCTATGCGCTCGACCTTCCACGCGGTCTACCCAACCTCGACCGTAACCCGACGCGGATGACGCGCGACATGCAGGTGCTGGCCAACGAACCGATCAATGACCGTGTGCGCTATGAAGTCGCCTCGCACGTCGACTACACCCTGAACCCGAATGAATCGCCGCTGATCCTCGGGCAGGCGCTGGCACTGCCCGAAGGGTACAATCCACGCGCTCTCGCCTTCGCCAACGAGCTGCGCGGCAAAGCCACAAACCCGGCCGATGTCATTGCCGCAGTGCTCCAGCACTTCAGGCGCGAGAGCTTCCGTTACACGCTGCAGCCCCCGCCCCTCGGCCAGAACAGTGTCGATGAATTCCTGTTCACGACGCGCGCCGGTTTCTGCGAGCATTATTCGGAAGCATTCGTCGTGTTGATGCGCGCTGCCGGCATACCGGCGCGCGTCGTCACCGGTTACCAGGGCGGTGAAATAAATCCCGCGGACGGCTACCTGGTCGTACGCCAGTATGATGCACATGCATGGGCTGAAGTCTGGCTGGAGAACCGGGGCTGGGTGCGCGTCGATCCGACGGCAGCCGTGGCACCGAACCGTGTAGAAATGAACATGTCGAGCGTCATGCCGCGCCGCTACCTTGGCGGATTGTTCACATTGCAGGGATCGAGCAACCCCTTGCTCGCGCAGTTGCAGAAAGTGCGGCAGAACTGGGACGCGATCACCAATGCGTGGAACCAGTGGGTGCTCAACTATACCCCGCAACAACAAAGGAATTTTCTCCAGTCACTCGGCTTCGACAATGTCGATTGGCGAACCATGGCCTCGCTGATGTTCGTGTTCGGCAGCATCGCCGTGGCGATTGTCGTATTGCCATTGCTGCTGCACGAGAGAAAGCGCGATCCTATGGAAGCAGTGTACGATGCCTTCTGCAAGCGCGTCGCGAAACGCGGCTTTCCACGCGCCATCCATGAAGGTCCGCGCAGTTACCGTGCACGATTGACATCGGAAGCGTCGCAATTGTCGTCGGAGCAGAAAGCAGCGCTTGCGCGCTTTCTCGAGTTCTATGAAACTGTGCGCTACGGCGCGTCCGATCTCGCTCGCCCCGCTGCCGTCGCCAGACTCAAATCCCTGTTAGCCGAATGTCGATGATTTCCCCCAAGCTCGCCGTCCCCGCAGTCCTGCTTTGCTCCCTGCTTCTTGCACTGTTCCATCCATCCGATTCCTACGCCAGGCAAGCGGACAAGCAGGTGCGCAAGACGGCGCCGCATGGCGCGAAGTTGCGCAAGGTATCGGTCAACCCTGACGAGGCGGGCGAGTTTGCCAACTTCACGCAATGGAAGGAAGTCGCCGAGTTCATCGACCGGATGGTGGAAAAACATGGATTCGACCGTGCCGAACTGGAAGCGATGTTCAGGAAGGTGCGCTATCTCGACACGACGATCCAGCTCATCAAGCCGGCGCCGCCGGGTCGCCCCAAGAATTGGCGCGCCTATCGCTCACGCTTCATCGACCCGGTCCGCATCAATGCCGGTGTTGCATTTTGGGAGGAACATGGCGATGCGCTCGCGCGTGCCGAAGAACGCTTCGGCGTGCCCGCGGAAATCATTGTGGGCATCATCGGCGTGGAAACGGTCTATGGCAGGAACACGGGCAATTTCCGCGTCATCGATGCCTTGACCACGCTGGCATTCGATTACCCGAACACGCCCAACCGCGCGGCGCGCATGACATTCTTCCGCAATGAAATCGAACACACGTTACTGCTGGCGCGCGACACCGGCGTCGACCCATTCTCGCTGTTCGGCTCTTATGCCGGCGCAGTAGGCTGGCCGCAGTTCATGCCGGGCAGTATTCGGAAGTTCGCAATGGATTTCGATGGAGACGGCGCAATTGACCTGCGCAACTCACCCGTTGATGCCATCGGCAGCGTTGCCAATTTCCTCGTCGAGCACGGCTGGAAACCGGGCGAGCCGACCGTATTCCCGGCGACCGTTGCGCCGTCCGAGCCAGGACGCGGATGGGAAATGTTCATCGGACAAGGGCTGCAAGCAAAATTCAGCCTCGACGAACTGAAGGCTGCCGGCGTTACGCCCGCTGTCGAACCACCTGCGGACATGTTCTTCGGCCTGGTCGACCTGCAGAACGGCGGCGAGCCGACGGAGTACTGGCTGGGTGCGAACAACTTCTTCGCGATCACGCAGTACAACCGCAGCTTCTTCTACGCCATGTCCGTGATCGAGCTTGGAAAGGCAGTAAAGACGGCGCGCCGCTAGAGCGGTTTGACGGTCGGTGTACGGGAGCCAAGGTCGGGCCGAGGAGCGCACGCGTACGTGATGTACGCCGAGCACCGCAGGCCCGAGATTGGCCCCGTACGCTGACCGGCAAACTGCTCTAGACGTGCTAGACACGAACGCGCGCCGTCCATCCACCCATCACACGACCATCATCGCGCCTGCAGGGCGGCGATACGCGCCTCGATCGGCGGATGGCTGCTGAACAGCGAGGCCAGACCGCCACCTCCCGAAATGCCGGATGCAGCCATGCTCTTCGGCAGATCGCCTTGCGCAACACCCCCCAGGCGCTGCAGCGCGGCGATCATCGGCCGCGGCGTGCCAAGGATCTGCGCGGCGCCGCGGTCGGCGCGGTATTCACGCTGCCTCGAGAAGTACATGACGATGATGCTGGCCAGGATGCCGAACAGGATATCGCACACGATCACAGTCACGGTGTAGCCGATGCCCGGGCCGGAACTCTCTTCATCATTCTTGCGCAGGAACTGGTCGACCGCATAGCCGACGACACGGGCAAGGAAGGTCACGAAGGTGTTGACCACGCCCTGGATCAGGGTCAACGTCACCATGTCGCCATTCGCAATATGCGCGACTTCATGGGCGAGCACCGCTTCGACTTCCTCGCGCGTCATCGACTCGAGCAGGCCGGTCGACACGGCCACCAGCGAACTGTTCTTCGTTGCGCCGGTCGCGAATGCATTGGGCTCGCCGTCATAGATTGCGACTTCGGGCATTGCGATGCCGGCCTTCTGCGCCTGTGCGTTGACCGTGTTGACAAGCCACAGCTCGGTCGAATTCGACGGGTGCTCGATGACGCGCGCGCCGGTCGACCACTTTGCGATGGGCTTGGACAGGAATAGCGAGATGAAGGCGCCGCCGAAACCCATGATGCCGGCAAAGGCCAGCAAGGCACCGAGGTTCAGGCCGTTCGCCGTCAGGAATTTGTTAACGCCGAGCAGGCTGGCGGTAATGCTGAGCACCAGCATGATCGCCAGGTTGGTGGCAATGAAAAGTATGACGCGTTTCATACGATGTTCCTCTTTTCGTTGTGATGGATATCTTCAAACCGGCCAGCGAAGGGCCAGCCCGATTTGAGCTTGCAAGAATAGCGTCTGCACCTTTATTGAAAAAGCGAAGTTTATTGAATAATTACTTCGCTTAAACCGAAGGCATGAATCAGGCGGCGCGTTTGTCCGGCTTGTCCGGCGTGGAGACCTCGTGCACGGCGTCCGCCTCGCCGCCGCGCAGCCACCAGAACAGCACGGCCATCATGAAGGGGCCGACAAACAGTCCCAACACCCCCAGCGTCGATACGCCGCCGAGCAGGCCGAACAGAACGGCCAAGAACGGAAGATTGACACGGTGCCCGATCAGTTTGGGACGAACGAACTTGTCAACCAGGAACAATTCGAACGCGCCCCACAAGAACAGGCCCAATGCGGCGCCAGCATGCCCCTGTCCGAGGAGCAATAGCGAAACCGAGGTGAACGACAACGGCGCACCGCCTGGGATGAGTGCCAGGTAGCCGGTGATCACGCCGAGGATGACCGGAGCCGGCGCACCGGCAATCGCATATGCAATGCCGAGGACGATACCTTCTAGGACCGCAACCGAGCACAGGCCAAGCGCTGTGCCGCGCACGGAGAGCGGCAGTAAGCGCCGCAGCACGGCATAGTGTTTCGGAATGAGCCGTTCGCCCGCATGGTCCACGTGATGCACGACCGCCGGTCCTTCCACGTAAAGGACGAACAGGGTCAGCAAGGACAGGAACAGGTACAGGGCATTGGCCAGGATGGTAGGGCCGAGCGTGCCGACCGTGCTGGTTAGGTGGGGAAGAAGGTCGCCTGCTGTCGTCTGGATCAGCGTGTTCAATCCACCTGGTACCGCCAGGTGTTCCTGCCACCATTCAAGCGCCAGGTTGGCGACGAAAGGCAGGCGCGATAACCACTCCGGCGCAGGCACGCCGGTGCTGTTGATCTGGCCGAGCAAGCGCTCCACCGTCGACAGTTCGTTACTGAGCGTATGGAAAAGAAAGATCGATGGCGCAACAAAACTCACTATGATCGCCACCAGCAACGCAGTGGCGCTGGCGCCGCGTGACCATCCACGGCGAATCAGGCCTTCATGCAACGGCCAGGTAATTACAGCAAGCAATGCGGCCCAGGCAAGTGAACCGAGAAAATGTTTAAGCAGGATGGCGAGCGCTGCTGCGAACGCCAGGGGAAGAAGCAAAGAAATATAAGGCATGGCGCAATATTGGGAGAAACGGCAAGCGGCGTCAATGAATTGGCACTTTGCTCACAGAGGGTGAAAAGATCGGCGGTTCCCGTTTCAGGCAACAATGTCTTTCAGTTTTTCGAGTTCGAAATGCACGGTCTGTTCGCCATTCGTCACCCAGACCTGCGCGTCCTGGATCGTGCACTGCAACTGCATCGTACGCTGCGCAAGGCGGGCCAGTTCCGCCGTCGCACTTGCCGGAAGGTTTATGACGCGCAGGTTACGGGCACGTTCCAGCTTGGCGCCAACCTGATTCCACCAGATATTGCTGGCACTGCTATAGCAGTAGACGATGACCTGCGATGCGCGGCCGCAAGCCTTGAGCAAACGACGCTCGTCCGGTTGCCCGACCTCGATCCATGACTCGATCGCTCCCGTCAGGTCCTTTTGCCACAGGTCGGGCTCGTCGTCCGCGCTGAGGCCCTTGCCAAATCCCAGAGTCTCATGTGCATGCAGCGCAAACGCGAGCACCCGTACCATCATGCGCTCGTCCGTCTCGGATGGATGACGCGCGATGGTCAATGTGTGATCGCCGTAATAATGCCGGTCCATGTCGGCGACCTGCAGGTCGGCTTTGAAAATGGTTGCCTTGAGTGCCATGAAGTGCCATGCCTGTCGAAATGGTTGTCGTTGCTTGCAATGCGTCCGGAATGTACAGGAAAGCTGCTCGCGGCGCCATTCGGCAAAGCCGTTCATAATCGCGGCATGCGGCAACGCCGACATTTCCACACATTTGCAATGAACACGACTCTCGCTGAACAAGACGCCATCGATGCAACGCGGCACTGGCTGGAAAAAGCGGTGATCGGATTGAACCTGTGTCCGTTTGCCAAGAGCGTCCACGTGAAGGGACAGATCCGCTATGTCGTCAGTACCGCCCGGACAGCGGAAGCATTGCACGCGGACCTCACCGATGAACTGATGCGGCTACGCGATGCCGATCCCGCCGAAATCGACACGACCTTGCTCATCCATCCGTACGCCCTCGAAGATTTTCTGGACTTCAACGACTTCCTTGATATTGCCGACGCGACCTTGGCGGAACTCGACCTCGAAGGCGAAATCCAGGTTGCAAGTTTTCACCCTCGCTACCAATTTGCCGGCACTGCGCCGGACGACCTCGGCAATTTCACAAACCGCTCGCCTTATCCTACGCTCCACCTCCTGCGCGAGGCCAGCATCGATCGTGCCGTCGAGGCCTTTCCCGATGCAGCTGATATTTTTGAGCGGAATATCGAAACAATGGAGCGTCTGGGGCACGAGGGATGGAATCTGTTGCACGCCGGCGCTCCCGGAGCTGGCGAAGACAAACATAATTAACAAGCTGCAAGAGAACTAAGCACTGAACCGGTGCTCCAATACTTCCGGCATTGCCATTTACGCAAGCCCAAAGTCGCTGCAGGGAGATGACAAGACCGGATTGCGGCGGCTCAAAATGGCCAACTATCCGGTTAGTTAGAATCGAATTGAAGCAATGCAATCAATTTATCGACAGAAGACGACTGATCGCACGCAAATGCAGTGGCTCCCGGATATATTTCGCAGCTCATTGATTCAGTGCATGATTGCTTTGATTTAACATTGCTTTTTTGAAATTTCTTTACTATATTGCATTTATGCAAGTAGTGTCTAAGCGGCAACTATGCTGGTGCTACCTGTAGCCGGGGTCGTGCAAGTTGTGTCACAAACCTGATACACTTTCCAGAAAAGCAAATAATTTCTCTGTATAATCAACTTGCAGTCCGGAATTATTGAGAATTTGATTACTCATTTAGGCAATGCCATGGACATTACGGATAACAACAAGCGCAGCGGTACTCGTCTCGCCGACCAAGTCAACTACGATCCCAACAACCTGTTGGATGCGTTGATCGAGAAACTGAACCTGAAGAACGATGCGGCCCTTTCGCGCGCGCTGGAAGTCGCGCCGCCGGTCATCAGCAAGATTCGCCATCGCCGTCTTCCGGTGGGTGCTTCATTGCTGATCCGCATGCACGAGGTCAGCGATCTGAGCATCAAGGAACTGCGTATCCTGATGGGCGATCGTCGCGACAAGTTCCGTATCAGCGACAAGCAGTTCAAGCCGAAGGAAGCATCCCAGTCGGCGGCCGGCGGTTTCGAGCAATCCGAATAAGTCGCTGGCTGCTCGCCAGTTCTTCCCCGCCGCTTCTTAGGCGGGGAAGACGCCCGTTGACAAGTAGCGGTCACCGCGATCGCAAACAATGAAGACGATAGTGGCGTTTTCCACCGTTTGCGAAATGCGCAACGCCACCTCGCAAGCTCCCGCGGCCGAGATGCCGCAGAAAATCCCTTCCTCCATCGCCATCCGGCGCGCCATCTGCTCCGCGGCAGCCTGGCTGACATACTCAAGCTGATCCACGCTGGACTTGTCGTAGATTCTTGGCAGATAAGCCTCAGGCCATTTCCGGATGCCGGGGATCTGCGAGCCCTCCTCCGGCTGTGCGCCGATGATACGGACTTGCGGATTCTTTTCGCGCAGGTAGCGCGACACGCCGATGATGGTACCGGTCGTCCCCATCGCACTGACGAAGTGGGTGATGCGGCCTTCGGTGTCGCGCCAGATTTCCGGGCCGGTGCCTTCGTAGTGTGCGCGCGGATTGTCTGGATTGCCGAACTGGTCGAGAATCTTGCCCTTTCCCTCCTTCTGCATCTGCTCGGCGAGGTCGCGGGCGTATTCCATCCCGCCGACCTTTGGCGTCAACACGATCTTCGCTCCGTATGCTGCCATGCTCTGGCGCCGTTCTTCGCTCAGGTTCTCAGGCATCAGCAGCACCATCTTGTAGCCGCGCAGCGCGGCCGCCATCGCAAGCGCGATACCGGTATTGCCGCTGGTTGCCTCGATCAGCGTATCGCCGGGCCTGATTTCGCCACGCTCTTCCGCGTGCTTGATCATCGACAGCGCCGGCCTGTCCTTGACCGAACCAGCGGGATTATTGCCTTCCAACTTCCCGAGAATGACGTTGTGGCGACGCGCGGCATCCTCGCCGGGAATGCGCCTGAGCTGCACCAACGGAGTATTGCCGATCGTGTCTTCGATTGTCAGGTAAGGCATGTCGTGTCGTTCAGCTGCATGATAAAACCGACATTTTACTCGGTGGCGAATGTGCGCGTACGGTATCCGCAAGGGATAAGAGCGCAACAAAAAAACCCCGCGCTTTGAAATTGGCGGGGTTCTTTCGTGTATGTGCTCGCTGCGATTATTTTTTCGGCTCTTCCTTCTTGCCGTCCTTCTTTGCTTCCTTCGTAGTCTTGCCGTTCTTTTCGCCGCCGGAAGTGGCGCGCGGCTGACCATTCACAGTCAAGCCGGCATCGGACAGTTTTACCGCGCTCTTTTCGCCGATGCCTTTCACACGGACTTCCAGATCAGCCCAATCCTTGAATTCACCACCCTTCTTGCGTTCGTCGAGGATAGCCTTGGACATCTTCGGGCCGACGCCCTTAACGCCGTCGAGGGCCGCCTGATCGGCCTTGTTGACGTCGACTTGGGCGAAAGCGAAACCGGTGGAAATGGCAAAGGCGGCAACGGCAAGCAAAAGTTTTTTCAGCATGAGTTTTCTCCAAATTGAAAAGATGAACATCGGGCCAATTGCTCAATGTTGGCTAAATGATAACTAAATAGTTATCAAAAAGCCATCTTTCTGCTGAGACTGCCTGATTCAGTTGAAAAGTTCTTCTGCCGTGACTGTCGCTGTACCCAACTTTCCAACGACAATGCCGCCCGCGCGATTGGCAATCGCAACCGCCTCGGGAAGCGATTTTCCGCCGCCGAGCATGGTCGCGAGAGTAGCGATGACGGTGTCCCCGGCGCCGGAGACATCGAACACCTCGCGGGCCACGGTGGGGATATGGAGGACTTCCGACGCCGTATAAAGCGTCATCCCTTCCTCCGAACGTGTCAGAAGCAAGGCCTCGAGGTCGAGTTCGCTGCGCAGGTTTTGCGCCTTGGCAGTCAGTTCCTCATCACTCTTCCAGGAGCCGACGACGTGGCGCAACTCTGCCTTGTTGGGTGTAAGGATGGAAGCGCCCTTGTAGCGAGTGAAATCCTCACCCTTGGGGTCGACCAAGATGCATTTGCCAAGGCGCTTGCCCGCTTCGATCATGTGCGCGACATTGACCAGACTGCCCTTGGCATAGTCGGACAGCACAACGACATCGTACTGGGGCAAGAGCGTGTTGTACTGCGTGAGCTTGTCCCGCAGCACTGCATCGCTGGGGGGGGCTTCGAAATCGATCCGCAGAAGCTGCTGTTGGCGGCCGATCACGCGCAGCTTGATGATGGTGGAAATGGCGGTATCGCGATTGAGGAAACTGGCGATGCCAAGACCGGTAAGCAGGTTCTCGACAACGTCACCGGCCTCGTCCTTCCCGACGACGCCAAGCAGTCCCGCCTGCGCACCCAAGGCGACCGCATTGCGGGCGACGTTGGCCGCACCACCCAGACGCTCGTCGCGCCGCTCGACGCGCACGACGGGCACCGGGGCCTCGGGCGAAATGCGGCTGACCTCGCCGAACCAGTAGCGGTCCAGCATCACGTCGCCCACAACCAGGATGCGCGGGCTTTTCTGCGGAGGGGTCATGTCGTTCATGTCGGTTTCGGTAGCGTAGTGCGTATGCGTATGTCTGATGCGCGCCGGCAGGCGCTTAATTCATGACGTTCAATTCTTCAGTACGGCGCGGCGGGTAGGATTCCCATTGGCTGCATCCGGGGCATTGCCAATAGAACTGGCGTGCCTTGAAGCCGCATTGGCTGCATTGGTAGCGTGCCAGCTTCTGCGTGTAGCCGTGAACCAGGTTCTTGACCAGCGACAGTTCGGGCCGCACTTCCGGGGGCGCCTCCATCAGGCGCGCTTCAAGCAGCTTGTCGAGCCCCAGCAGAGTGGGCGTGCGGCGCAGTTCGTCACTTACCAACTGGTTGGCCGCATCGACGCCGTCGAGCTCGAGCACTGCCTTGAATACGACCTCGAGCAGGTCGATGGAAGGTGCTTCGGCGAGATAACTCTTGAGCAGGTTGACGCCCTCCTGCGAGCGCCCAACGGCGCGATATCCATCCATCAGGCGCTGCGCGACCAGTGCCACATGTGGCACGCTTTGCTGCTCAACGCGCCGCCACGCCATTAGCGCCGCTTCAGTGTCGCCTTTGGCCAGATGCACGTCGCCGATCAGGATCGCCGCACGCACGTTGCTGCGGTCGGCAGCCAGAGCCTTTTCGAGCATGGACAGCGCGGCATCCGGATGCGTGTGTACCAGTTCATCCTGAGCCAGTTCGCAGTAGAACTGCGCGATTTCCTTCTGCCTCGCCCCGGCGCCGGATTCCTGGAGCGCACGGGCCGCTTCGATGGCACGCAGCCACTCCTTTTCCCGCTGGTAGATCTCGAGCAATGCGCGACGCGCCTGCGCACCATACTGGGTGTCCGCCAGGCTGTTGAAGGTCTCTTCCGCACGGTCGAGCAAGCCTGCCTTCAAGTAGTCCTGGCCCAGTTCGTATTGCGACTGCAGCTTGTAGTCCAGCGGCAGGTCCGGGCGCGCAAGCAGGTTCTGGTGCACGCGGATCGCGCGTTCCATTTCGCCGCGGCGGCGGAACAGGTTGCCCAGCGCGAAATGCAGTTCGATGGTTTCGGGATCCAGCTTGACAATCTCGATGAACGCGTCGATCGCCTTGTCCGGCTGCTCATTCAGCAGAAAGTTGAGGCCCTTGAAGTAGCCGCGCGGCAGGCTGCGCGACTCCGATACCAGTTGGTTGATATCGACGCGCGCAGCGATCCAGCCGAGGCCAAAGAAAATCGGTATGCCAAGCAGCCACCAGGTTTCGAATTCCATGTGTTCTTGTTCTTTTCAGGTTATTTGTTCACGACGGAGTCGGGTTGTGGCGGTTGGACGCGGACCAGCCGCTTGGCTTCGTTCTCTTGCTCCATGGCTGCAATCGCCTTCTTGGATTTTGCCAGGTCGCGGCGATAGCGGAACAAGGTCGGGATCATCGCCAGGATGCCCAGCGCCGCACCTGCGGCAAAAAACGAGAGCAGCAACAGGACCAGCGGCCCGCGGACTTCGTAGTCGAAGAAGAAGCGCAGCGCTGATTCCTGTGTATTTTTCAGCGCAAAGCCGAAGAAGACGATGAAGAGGATGGCCGCAACGATTCTGAACAGGATTTTCATGGCGCGGCGTCCTTATTGATTGGAGTGGTCATGCATTGTGGCCGTGGCTCTACTGACAGGATGAAATTGTACGTGAAGTTTCGCGGAGGACCACCCCGCCGGGTAATTCATGCCGGGAATCCTGCCAGCCAATCCGGCCGAAGCAAAAAAAACGGCATCCGAAGATGCCGTTTTGATTCCTGCAAATAACGTTTAGTCTTCCCTGATCGGCTGACCGACCATCGCATCCACGCGTTCGCGCAACTCCTTGCCGGGTTTGAAGTGCGGCACCCGTTTTTCGGGGACCATCACCTTGTCACCCGATTTCGGGTTGCGACCAATGCGGGGCGGACGGCTGTTCAGTGCAAAGCTCCCGAAGCCGCGGATCTCAATACGCTGGCCGTTGGACAATGCCTCGGCCATCGCATCGAGAATGGTTTTCACCGCGTAATCCGCATCCTTTGCTACCAGTTGCGGATAACGCTCGGCCAAGCGGGCAATCAGCTCGGACTTAGTCATTTACGGTTTCGACCTTATTGCTTGTTGTCGAGCTTGGCCTTCAGCAGTGCGCCCAGGCTGGTAGTGCCGGAAGCAGCGCTGGAATCAGCGGACATCTTCTGCATGGCTTCCTGCGTCTCGGCATTGTCCTTCGCCTTGATGGACAGCTGGATGCTGCGTGCCTTGCGGTCGATGTTGATGATCATCGCTTCGACCTTGTCGCCGGCCTTGACGTGGGTACCGGCATCTTCCACACGGTCGCGGGCGATTTCGGATGCACGCAGGTAGCCTTCGACTTCGTCGGACAGCTGGATCACGGCGCCCTTCGGTTCAACGGACTTGACGGTACCGGTCACAACCGCACCCTTGTCGTTCATCGCAACGAAGTTGTTGAACGGGTCACCTTCCAGTTGCTTGACGCCCAGGGAAACACGCTCGCGCTCGACGTCGATCGCCAGAACCACGGCTTCCAGCTCGTCGCCCTTCTTGAACTTGCGGACGGCTTCTTCGCCGGCTTCGGTCCAGGACAGGTCGGACAGGTGGACCAGGCCGTCGATGTTGCCCGACAGGCCGATGAACACGCCGAAGTCGGTGATCGACTTGATCGCGCCCTTCACCTTGTCGCCCTTCTTGTGGTTCATTGCGAAGTCATCCCACGGATTCGGCTTGCACTGCTTCATGCCGAGGGAGATACGACGACGCTCTTCGTCGATTTCCAGGACCATGACTTCGACTTCGTCGCCCAGCTGGACAACCTTGTTCGGCGCCACGTTCTTGTTGGTCCAGTCCATTTCGGAGACGTGTACCAGGCCTTCGATACCCTGCTCGACTTCCACGAACGCACCGTAGTCGGTCAGGTTGGTGACCTTGCCGAACAGACGGGTGCCTTGCGGATAACGACGGGACAGACCGGTCCACGGATCGTCGCCCAGTTGCTTGACGCCCAGAGAGACGCGGTTCTTTTCCTGATCGTACTTGAGGACCTTGGCGGTGATCTCCTGGCCGACGGACAGCACTTCCGACGGGTGACGCACACGGCGCCATGCCAGGTCGGTGATGTGCAGCAAGCCATCAATGCCGCCGAGGTCAACGAACGCACCGTAGTCGGTGATGTTCTTGACGATACCGGTGACGATGGTGCCTTCCTTCAGGGTTTCCATCAGCTTGGCGCGCTCTTCGCCCATGGAGGCTTCGATGACGGCGCGGCGGGACAGTACAACGTTGTTGCGCTTGCGGTCCAGCTTGATGACCTTGAATTCCAGGGTCTTGCCTTCGTACGGCGTGGTGTCCTTCACCGGGCGGGTGTCGACCAGCGAACCCGGGAGGAATGCACGAATGCCGTTGGTCAGGACAGTCAGGCCGCCCTTGACCTTGCCGTTGACGGTGCCGGTAACGATTTCGCCGGACTCCATCGCCTTCTCGAGCGCGAGCCAGGAAGCCAGACGCTTCGCCTTGTCACGCGAGAGGATGGTGTCGCCGAAACCGTTTTCGAGCGATTCGATCGCAACGGACACAAAGTCGCCAACGCTGACTTCGACTTCACCGTTGTCGTTCTTGAATTCTTCAATAGGAATGAATGCTTCGGACTTCAGGCCCGCGTTCACGACCACGAAGTTGTAGTCGACACGGACGACCTCAGCAGAAATCACTTCACCGGAGCGCATGTCCTGACGGGTAATCGACTCCTCGAACAGGGCTGCAAAGCTTTCCATACCGGTAGATTGTTGTTGCGCAGTAGACATAAAAGAGAAAAAGTTGGCCAGCGATGATCGCGTCGTGTGGTCATGCACTGGGTTAAGTTAATCAACACCCACCCAGGCCTTGCGCCAGGGCGGGCACCAATCGCACTACGAAAACAGCGTAATCGTTACGACTGTTTTTTTACTGCCGCATACCATTTCAGAACCTGCTCGACGGCCTCGTCGGCAGTCATATGCGAAGTGTCCAAGATGTGTGCCCCTTCAGCAGGTTTCAATGGCGCGATCGCACGATTTGAATCACGCGCGTCCCGCTCCCTCAAATCCTTGAGAAGGTCGTCCATATTAGCAGGAAAACCCTTGCCAATCAATTGCTTATATCGCCTTTCGGCACGCGCTTCCACACTTGCGGTGAGGAATACCTTGAGGACTGCATGCGGGAAAATCACGGTTCCCATGTCGCGTCCATCCGCGACCAGACCCGGCGCCGTGCGAAATCCAAGCTGCAAGCCGACCAGCGCATGACGAACAGTTGGCAAAGCGGCAATTTTTGACGCCATATTGCCAACCTCTTCAGCGCGGATCGCCGATGTCACGTTTTCATTGCCCAGCCAGACCTGGTCGCCGACGAACCGGCACGGCAGCTTTTCGGCCACCTTGGCCAAGCCGTGCTCGTCGTTAAGCGGGACTTCATGCCGCATGACGCTGAGCGCTGTCAGCCTATACAACGCCCCGGAATCCAGATAATGGAAGCCGAGCTTTTGCGCAACGCGGTTCGCGACCGTACCTTTTCCGGAGGCTGTCGGCCCGTCGATTGTGATCACTGGGATGGGATGGGTCTGCATCGTGAATTCAGGGTTGGAATGCGCTGGCGGAGATGCAGCGCATTCCGTTCAGACGAGGTTGTTCCGCGCAATTTGCGCGAACGCATCAAAGTAGTCGGGGAAGGTTTTCGCCACGCATTTCGGATCGTTGATCCGCATAGTGTTGCCGCGCCGCGTCGCGCCGTCGAGCGATGCGAGTGAAAAACACATTGCCATGCGGTGGTCGTCATAGGTGTCGATCGTGGCCGGGCGGATTTCTGCTGGCGGAACGACGCGCAGGTAATCCGGCCCCTCTTCCACGGTGGCCCCCACCTTGCGAAGCTCGGTCGCCATGGCCGCGATGCGGTCGGTTTCCTTGACCCGCCAGCTGGCGATGTTGCGCAAGGTACTCGGGCCGTTCGCATATAGGGCAGCGACGGCAATCGTCATCGCGGCATCGGGAATGTGGTTGAAGTCGGCATCAATTGCCTTCAGCACGCCGTTCGACTTCGCCTCGATCCAGTTGTCGCCCATCGTGATGGTGGCGCCCATTTGCTCCAGCGCCTCGACAAAGCGCACGTCACCCTGGATGCTGTCGCGTCCCACACCTTCGACCCGTACGGGACCGCCGGCGATGGCGCCTGCGGCAAGGAAATAGGAGGCCGAAGAGGCATCTCCCTCCACGTGGATCGTTCCCGGGCTCATATACTTCTGGCCTGCGGGAACGGTGAACGACTGCCAGCCAGCGCGCTCGACAACGACACCGAAGCGCTGCATCAGGTTCAGCGTGATTTCGATGTAAGGCTTGGAGATCAGCTCGCCGACCACATCGATCGTCACAGGGTGGCTGGTCGCCATCAGCGGCGCTGCCATCAGCAGCGCGGTGAGGAACTGGCTGGAAACATTGCCTTTGACCTGCATGCGATGGGCATGGATGTGACCACGGCGGATGTGAAGCGGAGGATAGCCGGACTGGCCGGTATATTCGATCTGGGTACCAATGGCATTCAATGCATCCACAAGGTCGCCGATCGGTCTCTCGTGCATGCGCGATACGCCGTGCAGGGTGTAATCGCCGCCGATCACGGCGAGCGCCGCGGTCAGCGGGCGGATCGCGGTGCCTGCGTTGCCCATGAACAGGTCGGCCTGATGCACCGGAAGCATGCCGTCGACGCCGTGTACGATGTAATTCTGCGTCTCGCCAACCTGTTCCCACTTGACGCCCAACTTTTGCAGGGCCATCAACATTACATGGGTGTCATCGGATGCGAGCAGGTCAAAAATCTGCGACGTGCCTTTTGCCAGCGCTGCAAGCAGCAGCGTGCGGTTGGATATGCTTTTCGAACCCGGCAAGCGCACTGTGCCTTGGGCATGGATTGCGGGTTGCAGGTCGAGGTGATGGGGATAATGCTTCATTAGTCGCCGCCTTGTTTGTTCTGTTGTTCGGCAGCCTCGATCGTTCGGATCCAGTTCTGCCGCGCGCGTTGCGCATTCGCATAGACCTCTTCGAGCCCCTTGCCGTTTCGTTCGGCCAGCAGGCCGCGAAGTTGTGTCAGTTGCGCCATATACGCATCGAGTTCACCGAGCAACGCGGCTTGATTGGCAAGGGAAATGTCGCGCCACATTTCCGGCGACGAGCCGGCAATGCGGGTGAAATCGCGAAATCCACTTGCTGCGTACTGGAACAGCAAGTCCGCATGCGGCTTCCGGGCGATGTCGTCAACCAGGGCATAGGCAAGCAGGTGCGGCAAGTGACTGACTGCGGCAAACACGCGATCGTGGTCCTGCGGGCTCAGCCTGTGAATGATTGCACCGCATTGCTGCCAAGCATGCGCGACCAGCGCAACATCGGCCTCGGCATTCTCGGGCAATTGCGTGAGCACTGTTTTCTTACCGACGTACAAGTCAACGATGGCCGCATCCGGCCCGTTCTGTTCGCGGCCGGCAATGGGATGCCCCGGAATGAACTGAGCAATCTTGCCGCCGAGTGCCTTGCGTGCCGCCTCCACCACATCGGTCTTGGTGCTGCCGGCATCCGTCACCACCGTACCGGGTTGCAGGTGCGGCTCGATGGAGGCGAGAATGGCCTCAGTCTGTGCAACTGGCGCGGCAACCAGGATCAGGTCGGCGCCGGCAACGGCTTCCGCAACCGAAGTGCTCGCGACATCGACGATGCCCAGTTCCTTCGCACGTGCCAGCGAGGCAGCGCTGCGCCCTACCCCGACTACCTCCCCGACCACACCGGCCTTCTTGAGCGCCAGTGCGAAAGAACCGCCAATCAGGCCGACACCGAATATTGATATTTTCTTGAACACGACAGCACTCGTCAGGAGACTGCTCAGGACAATAATACTTGCTTCAATGCCGCGATGAACGCTTCATTTTCTTCCGGCAAGCCGATCGATACGCGAATCCACTGCGGCAGGCCGTAGTTGGCAACCGGGCGCACGATGATGCCTTTCTTCAGAAGTGCCAGGTTAATGCGGGTACCGGCGCCATCGTCGGAACCGACCCTGAACAGTACAAAGTTACCGTACGAGGGCACGTACTCGATATCCATCGCATCAAATGCCTTGGTCAGTTGGCGATAGCCGTCAGCATTCAACTGCGCGCTCTTCTGCAGGAAGGCGGCATCGGTCAGTGCGGCAACCGCAGCGGCCTGCGCCATCGAATTGACGTTGAACGGCTGGCGGATACGGTTGAGCAAATCGGTGATCGCCGGTTGCGCGATACCGAAACCAATACGCAGGCCGGCCAGGCCGTAGGCCTTGGACATGGTGCGCGACACCAGCAAGTTCGGGTATTGCTTCACCCAGGCCACGGAGTCGTACTGCAACTCGGGCGCGAGGTACTCGTTATAAGCCTCGTCCAGCACCACCACGACATTCTGCGGAACCTTCTTCAGGAAGGACTCGATATCGGCCGCGGGGAGGAAAGTTCCGGTCGGATTGTTCGGGTTCGCAATGAATACCAGCTTGGTGTCAGCCGTGATTGCATCCGCCATGGCAGCGAGGTCGTGGCCATAATTCTTCGCCGCGACGACGATTGCGCGGCCGCCCACTGCCTGCGTGGCGAGCGCATAGACGGCAAACGAATATTGGGCATAGACCACCGACTGGCCAGGCTGCACAAAGGCATGCGCCGCGAGTTCGAGGATATCGTTGCTGCCGTTGCCGAGCGTAATCCAGTCCGCCGGTACGTCATACTTCGCCATGATCGCCTGCTTCAGGTCAAAGCCGTTCGAATCAGGATAACGGCCGATGTCGGCCACTGCCTTGAGCATCGCCTGCTTTGCCGATTCCGGCATGCCCAGCGGGTTTTCATTGGACGCCAGCTTGATGATCTTTGCTTCGTCGAGGCCGAACTCGCGGGCGACTTCGGCGATGGGTTTGCCGCCCTGGTAGGGGGCAATGGCGCGTACGTAATCGGGCCCGAATTGGAGTGACATGACGGTTTCCACAGTGAGGCCATCCCGGACACGACAGGAAATGTGCGTTGTGCGCACCGCCCCCCGTCCGGGACGACAGGACAAACTACAAACTAAAAGGATATGAGCCCAGCACCTTGAAGAATGGTGCGTTGTGCTTCAGTTCGGCAAGCGCCTTGGCGACATTATCTTCCCGCGCGTGCCCTTCCACGTCGACGTAGAAGTAGTATTCCCAAGTACCCATGCGCGCCGGACGCGATTCGAAACGCGTCATCGACACGCCATGCTTGGCCAGCGGCGCGAGCATGTTGTAGACCGCGCCGGCTTTGTTAGGCACGGCCAGCACGAGCGAGGTCTGGTCCTTGCCGCTGGGAGTCGGTTGCAGGCGGCCGATCACGGCGAAGCGCGTGCGGTTGTGCGGGTCGTCCTGCACATGCGCCTTGACGATACCGAGGTTGTAGCGCTGGCCGGCAATTTCGCCGGCGATTGCTGCCGCGGTCGGGTCTTCGCTCGCAATCCTGGCAGCTTCGCCATTGGAGGCGACGGCCTGACGCTCGACGTTCGGATAGTTCTGATTCAGCCAGACCTGGCACTGCGCCAGCGCCTGCGAATGGGCGCAGATGCGGGTGATCCCATCCATCGTGCCGCTCTTGGTCATCAGGCTGTGATGCACCGGGATCGACAGTTCGCCGCTGATCGACAATGTGGTCTGGAGCAGCAGGTCGAGCGTGCGGTTGATGGCGCCCTCGGAGGAATTTTCCACCGGGACCACACCAAAATCGGCGGTACCTGCCTCCGCCGCGCGGAATACCTCGTCGATCGAGCTGCAAGGCAACCCTTCCACCGCATGGCCGAACTGCTGGTACACCGCCTGCTCGCTGAAGGTGCCGGCCGGCCCGAGAAAGGCAACATTGACGCGGCGCTCCAACGCGCGGCAGGAAGACATGATCTCGCGGAAGATGGTCTGCACATCGTGACCGTCGAGCGGGCCGGGATTGTTGTCGGCAACCTTGCGCAGCACTTGCGCTTCGCGTTCAGGGCGGAACACCGGCGCATTGGTTTCCGCCTTCACATGGCCGACTTCCTGCGCCACGCGTGCGCGCCGGTTGAGCAGCTCGAGGATCTCCGCATCGATCGCGTCGATCTGCTCGCGGAGGGGTTTAAGTTTGTCGTCCGTACTCATGTATGCGTAGTCATTTCTCCCTCCCCCGCCCGGGAGAGGGAACCTGGCGGCGATCGCGATGGTTGCGATGCAGCCGTTAGCCGTGCTTCTTCTCGAATTCCTTCAGGTAATCGACCAGCGCCTGCACACCTTCCATCGGCATCGCGTTGTAGATCGATGCACGCATACCGCCCACGGACTTGTGGCCCTTGAGTTGCAGCAGGTTGCGATCCTTTGCACCGGCGAGGAAAGCGTCGTTCAGAGACTCGTCCCTCAGGAAGAACGGCACGTTCATGCGCGAGCGGCAATCCTTAGCGATGTGATTGCTGTAAAAATCGGTCGAATCCAAATAGTCGTACAAGAGCGCGGCTTTCGCAATATTGCGCTGCTCCATCGCTGCGACACCGCCCTGCCGCTTGAGCCACTGGAACACGAGTCCGGCGATGTAGATCGCGTAGGTGGGCGGCGTGTTGTACATGGAGTGGTTCTCGGCGGCAAGCTTCCAGTCGAATGCCGACGGGCAAATCGACAAGGCGTGGCCGATCAGGTCTTCGCGGACGATAACAAGCGTCACGCCGGCAGGACCTATATTTTTCTGCGCGCCGCCGTATATCACGCCGTACTTCGATACATCGATTTCGCGCGACAGGATGTGCGAGGACATGTCGGCAACAAGCGGAACATCGCCCACATCCGGCGTGTACTGGAACTCAACGCCGTCGATCGTTTCATTGGTGCAGACGTGCACATAGGCAGCGTCCTTCGACAGCTTCCAGCTGTCGCGCGGCGGAATGTAGGCAAACTTCGCAGCTTCGGACGAAGCGGCAACATTGACGTTGCCATACTTCTTCGCTTCCTTGATCGACTTTCCCGACCAGGATCCAGTGTGAATGAAGTCGGCAGTTGCTGGCTGCGATTTGCGCCCGAGCAGGTTCATCGGAACGATAGCGTTTTCACCAATGCCACCGCCCTGCAGAAAAAGAACGCGGTAATTCGAGGGCACGGCCAGCAACGCGCGCAGGTCACGCTCTGCCGCTTCGTAGATCGAGATGAATTCCTTGCCACGATGACTCATCTCCATCACGGACATGCCGCTGCCGTGCCAGTCGAGCATCTCGGCGGCGGCCTGCTGAAGCACTTCCTCCGGCAGCACTGCCGGCCCGGGAGCAAAGTTGTAAGCGCGCGTCATTACTCCTCCGTCCCCGCGCTCTCGGCGGCGCCATTGTCGGCCGCGCCATTGTCGCCGCCGTTCTCTTCATCAGCATCCGACTCGACAATACGCTGCAGGCCGGACAGCTTGGTGCCGTCTTCCACCGCAATCAGCGTCACGCCTTGCGTTGCGCGACCCATTTCGCGGATCTCTGCCACGCGCGTGCGGATCAGCACGCCGCCGGTTGTGATGAGCATGATCTCGTCGCGCTCTTCCACCAAGGTCGCAGCAACCACCTTGCCGTTGCGCTCGCTGGTCTGGATCGCAATCATGCCCTTGGTGCCGCGGCCATGGCGCGTGTACTCGGTGATCGGCGTGCGCTTGCCGTAGCCGTTCTCGGTCGCGGTCAGCACGGTCTGCTGTTCGTTTTCTGCGACCAGCAACGCAATGACCTGCTGACCTTCTTCCAGATTCATGCCGCGCACACCGCGAGCAAGGCGGCCCATCGGGCGCACGTCATTCTCGTCGAAGCGCACCGCCTTGCCGGCATCGGAGAACAGCATCACGTCGTGCTTGCCATCAGTGAGTGCGGCGCCAATCAGGAAATCGCCATCATCAAGGTCGACCGCGATAATGCCGGCCTTGCGCGGATTGCTGAATTCGGTCAGCGGGGTCTTCTTCACGGTGCCGAGGCTGGTCGCCATGAACACATAGTGGTCTTCGGGGAAGCTGCGGTTCTCGCCGGACAGCGGCAGCACGACCGTGATCTTCTCGCCATCCTGCAGCGGGAACATGTTGACGATCGGCTTGCCGCGCGAGTTGCGCGAGCCCTGCGGCACTTCCCACACCTTCAGCCAGTACAGCCGGCCGCGGTTCGAGAAGCACAGGATGTAGTCATGCGTGTTGGCGATGAAGAGCTGGTCGATCCAGTCGTCTTCCTTGGTCGCCATGGCCTGCTTGCCGCGGCCGCCGCGCTTCTGCGCACGGTATTCGGAAACAGGTTGAGACTTCATGTAACCAGAATGCGACAGCGTCACCACCATGTCTTGCGGCGCGATCAGGTCTTCGGTCTCCAGATCGGTCGCGTTCAGTTCGATGGTGGAACGGCGGGTGTCCTTCGCTCCGTCGCCGTATTCGTTCTTCGCGGCGGTCAGTTCGTCGACAATGATCGCAGTCACGCGCTCCGGCTTGGCGAGGATGTCCAGCAGGTCGGCGATCTGCGCCATGACTTCCTTGTATTCGTTGACGATCTTGTCCTGCTCCAGCCCGGTCAGGCGCTGCAGACGCATCTGCAGGATTTCCTGCGCCTGATCGTCGGACAGCTTGTAGAGGCCGTCGGACTGGATACCGTAATGTTTCGGTAGGTTTTCGGGACGGAAGGCCTCGGCGCCGCCAGCGTTCTCGCCAGCCGCACGTGACAGCATCTCGCGCACCAGCGAGGAATCCCAAGCGCGCGCCATCAACTCGGACTTTGCAATCGGCGGCGTCGGTGCGGCCTTGATGATCGCGATGAAGTCGTCAATGTTTGCCAGCGCTACCGCCAGGCCTTCCAGCACATGGCCGCGTTCGCGCGCCTTGCGCAGTTCGAACACTGTACGGCGCGTGACCACTTCGCGGCGGTGCGACAGGAAGCATTCCAGCATCTGCTTCAGGTTCAGCAGCTTCGGCTGGCCGTCGACCAGCGCGACCATGTTCATGCCGAAGGTATCCTGCAGCTGGGTCTGCTTGTAGAGGTTGTTGAGCACGACTTCCGGAACTTCGCCGCGCTTCAGCTCGATCACCACGCGCATGCCCGACTTGTCGGATTCGTCGCGGATGTCTGAAATGCCTTCCAGTTTCTTGTCGCGCACCAGTTCGGCGATGCGTTCAAGCAGCGACTTCTTGTTGACCTGATACGGCAGCTCGTCGACGATGATCGCGGTGCGGTTTTCCTTGCCGAATTCCTCGAAGTGCGTCTTGGCACGCATCACCACGCGGCCGCGTCCGGTGCGATAGCCATCGCGCACACCGGACACGCCGTAGATGATGCCCGCGGTCGGGAAATCCGGCGCGGGAATGAGCTCGATCAGTTCATCTATCGAGCACTCGGGATTGCGCAGCACATGCAGCGAGCCGTTGATGACTTCCGAGATGTTATGCGGCGGGATGTTGGTCGCCATACCGACCGCGATGCCGGACGAGCCGTTGATCAGCAGGTTCGGAATGCGCGTCGGAAGGACGGACGGCTCCTTTTCCTTGCCGTCGTAGTTCGGCTGGAAATCGACTGTCTCCTTCTCGATGTCGGCCAGCAGTTCGCTGGAGATCTTGTCGAGACGGCACTCGGTGTATCGCATCGCCGCAGCATTGTCGCCATCGACGGAACCGAAGTTGCCCTGGCCGTCCACCAGCGTGTAGCGTAGCGAAAAATCCTGCGCCATACGCACGAGGGTGTCGTAGATCGCCTGGTCGCCGTGCGGGTGGTACTTACCCATGACCTCGCCAACCACGCGCGCACACTTTACGTAGGGACGATTCCAGACATTGTTCGTTTCGTGCATCGCATAGAGCACACGGCGGTGCACCGGCTTCAGGCCGTCACGCACGTCAGGGAGCGCACGGCCCACGATCACGCTCATCGCGTAATCGAGATAGCTCTTGCGCATCTCTTCTTCGAGGGAAATCGGGATTGTCTCTTTGGCGAATTGATCCATTGGGGAGTCGGCTTTTGTGTGCAGAGTTTCGAGATGCCGGCATCGCGCTGAAAACACGATGCCAAACGTTGGATTTTAGCATGGTGGCCACCTCCCCGAAGCTCGCGGGCTATTACACTTGCGCGACTCTTGTTCTAGTTGGAGGCAAGCGTGTTGAAAATATGTTTAAATAAAATGTTTCAATACGTAAATTGACATTCTTATAATAAGCATAAAGGTATAACAACCATGCTCAGACACCTCGCCCTCGCCCTTGCCCTTGCCGTCGGCCTCGGCGCAGCAAGTGCCGGTGCCCAGACGGACATCAAAGCCAATCCCGACAAAAGTGCCTATCTGCAGGACAGTCGCGGCGTCATCGCACACAGCCCGTTTGGCTTGTGCTGGAGGACCGGTTACTGGACCCCGGCTGATGCGGTCCCGGGCTGTGACGGAGAACTCGCGCCGCCAGTAGCCAAGCCGACCGCGCCTGCGATCGCCGCTCCCGCACCGACCCCGGCACCCGCGCCGAAGCGCTGCGACTTCGCTGTTACACTCGCCGCCGACCAGACTTTCGCATTCAACAAGGCGACCCTGAACGAAGCCGCGAAGAAGCGCATCGATGACGAAGCGATCGCCAAGCTCGGCAGCTGCGCAAAAGTCGACATCGTGATGATAACCGGCCATACCGATCGCATCGGCACACAGCAATACAACCAGAAGCTCTCCGAAAAGCGCGCCGATGCAGTCGCCGCCTACTTGAAGAGCAAGGGTGTCAAAGCTGAGATCGACACCCTGGGCGCAGGCAAGACCCAGTCGGTCAAGGCATGCGACGACAAGCTCCCGCGCAAGAAACTGATCGAGTGCCTTGCGCCCAATCGTCGCGTCGTTATCGAAGTGCGCGGCGTCGCCAATTAAGGCACCGGGATCTCTCGGACGCCAAAAGCGGATTTCTCGAGAAAATTCCAGCACTATCTGACCATCCGTTGCAAAAACACAACGGATGGTCAAAATCGCCAGTCGATTGATTTAGCAGTAATCGATGCCATGCGCTGCTATGGCAAAATGTAGTTAATTAAAGAGCATTGCAAGTGAACAACCTTGCAAAAAGATGATCTAATAGCTCGTTAACCTACAGGTTTTAGGAAAGTAGTTTGTTGCGCAGTTCGTCTGCGGATATCTCAACCAAGAGGAAAAACATGAATAAATTGGCAAAACTCGTCTTTGCTGCGTCCGCAGTAGTTTCCGTTTCTGCGTCTGCACAGCAGGATATTCAAGCGAGGACCCCGACTAGCGCCTATCTGCAGGACAGCCGCGGCGTGATCGCACGCGATCCGTTCGGCCTGTGCTGGAGGACCGGCTACTGGACCCCGGCTGACGCAGTCGGCGGCTGCGACGGCGAGATCGCCAAGCCGGCCGTGCAGGCAGCACCGGCAGCAGCACCGGCTCCGGCTCCGGCACCTGCTCCGGTTGCCCCGGTTTCGGAAAAGGTCACGTTCGCCGCTGACACGTTCTTCGACTTCGACAAGGCTGTTCTGAAGCCGGACGGCAAAGCCAAGCTCGACGACCTGGCATCCAAGCTGAAGGGCATGAACCTGGAAGTCGTGATCGCCGTCGGCCACACCGACTCCGTTGGTTCCGACACCTACAACCAGAAGCTGTCGGTGCGTCGCGCTGAAGCCGTGAAGGCATACCTGGTGTCCAAGGGCGTTGAGCCGAACCGCGTCTACACCGAAGGCAAGGGCGAGAAGCAGCCGATTGCAGACAACAAGACTGCTGCTGGCCGCGCCAAGAACCGCCGCGTGGAAATCGAAGTCGTCGGTACCCGTACCCGATAATCGATTTGCCTCAGGCAAAACCCCGCTTCGGCGGGGTTTTTTTATGGCCGCAAGACACGCATGACGGAATTTCAAGCGGCCGGTTTTACCTTGACAAAAGCACGGCCAAACCTACAACGGCAAAGACTCAAACGCAGAGTTTGCAACACCGGACGGCACAGCCTGCTGCAACGCAAACTCCTCCAATCCAGCTATCATTCACACCTATGAACGCCGATCCCCTAGAACTCCAAAAATTCAGTGATCTCGCCCATCGTTGGTGGGATCCAACCTCTGAATTCCGTCCGCTGCACGAGATCAATCCGCTCCGGCTCGAATGGATCAATGCCCGCGCGCCCCTCGCCGGTAAGAACGTAGTCGATATCGGTTGCGGCGGCGGCATCCTTGCCGAATCCATGGCGAAAAAGGGCGCCAGGGTGACCGGGATCGACCTGTCCGAGAAGGCGCTGAAAGTCGCGGACCTGCACAGCCTGGAATCCGGTGTCCAGGTGCGCTACGAAATGATCGCCGCAGAACAGCTTGCGGCACGCGAGCCCGCAAGCTATGACGTCGTGACGTGCATGGAAATGCTCGAGCACGTGCCGGATCCGGCCGCCGTGGTGCAGGCCTGCGCAACCCTCGTCAAGCCGGGCGGGCATGTCTTCTTTTCCACGATCAACCGTAACCCGAAAGCCTATCTGTTCGCGGTCATCGGCGCCGAGTATGTGCTGCGCATGCTGCCGAAGGGGACCCACGACTACGCCAAGTTCATCACGCCGGCGGAACTCGCCCAGTACACCCGCAGCGCCGGACTGCAAGTCGACGGCCTCAAGGGCATGACGTACAACCCGCTGACGAAGATCTATTCGCTGAACCAGGACGCCGACGTCAACTACCTCGTCGCGTGCAGCCGCCCCGCTTGAATCATTCGCAATAACGGCGTTCGCCGCGACCCCGCGGACGCCTCTTACCGCCTCTTGCCATGACATTAACTCTTCCCCGCGCTGTCCTGTTCGACCTGGACGGCACGCTCGCCGACACGGCGCCCGACCTTGCCGCCGCGATGAACAAAGTGCGCACCGACCGCGGACTGGAGCCGACAGCGTATGAAGTGCTGCGCCCCGTCGCTTCAGCAGGCGCACGAGGCTTGATCGGTGCCGCGTTCGGCTTGAAACCGGGAGACGACGGCTATGAAGAGCTGCGTGTGGCCTTTCTCGACACTTACGAGGCGGCCATCGCCGTCGCCACGACCCTGTTCGACGGCATCCCCGAACTACTCCAGGGTTTGCAATCCCGTCATCTGTCCTGGGGCATCGTCACCAACAAGGCAGCGCGCTTTACCGATTTGCTTGTGCCGAAAATCGACCTCGGTCATGCAGCTTGCGTGATCTCCGGCGACACCACACCGCACTCCAAGCCACATCCTGCGCCCTTGCTCGAGGCTGCACGCCGTATCGGCGTCTCCCCGGAGGAGTGCTGGTACGTCGGCGACGATCTGAGGGACATTCAAGCCGGACGTGCTGCCGGCATGGCAACCATCGCCGCTGCCTGGGGTTACTGTGGCCATGCAGAACCCGTAACCTGGGAAGCCGATGCGCTGGCGGACACGCCATTTGGCGTGCTGGAACTCATCCAGAAAGCCGCACGAAACGGTTGAACCTTTTCGCGCACCGGACATCTCAAGTGGTCTGCATATGAGCGGAAGACCTGAGCGGCGAGAACTTCTTTCGGCGCGGCTCTTGAATCCTTCCGGTCTGCCTCCATCTTGTGAGGTACAATAGCAGTACTGTTTTGGGGCCGACCTGGTTTCGACAGGGGTGGCAAAGCAGCGCAGGGCATACCGAGGACTGGCTACCTCGTTAATCCAACCGGAAATGCTTAAATGCAAACGATGAATCTTACGCTCCGGCTCGTCTGGCTGCGTAATCCACTAGAAACTTAATAACTTTCTAGCTCCACACCGTCTCTTCCCTGGGGCGGGCTGGCAACAGCAGTGGAGTCATTTACAGGGAATCGCGGTGCGTCGGGTTACTTGGCGCATTGTTAAATTTAGGTGACTCGCCCTGACGAAGCGTGTGCGTCCGCGTCGGCAGGGTTAAAACCAATTGGCAGCACTATGTATGTAGAACTGTCTGTAGAGTGCTTCTGGACGCGGGTTCGATTCCCGCCGGCTCCACCACCAATTCAATATCATCAATTAAAAAAAACCACGAAAGCAGCATTGCTTCCGTGGTTTTTTTTATTTCTCCTGCTGACAATAAAAGGCATCCGACACGGCAGCCCGGCACCGTCATTGCTCGCTAGCCACTCTGCCCGAACCTCTTCCAGCGTCGCCAACGCGGCCACCTTTCATGACCCGCCCATGGCCACTCCGCTTCTGCAGCCTCGTTCTCTGCGTCGAGGCTTCCTGATCGGACAACCCACCGTCGCTACGCGATCAAGGCCAAGGCATCGGGTTCACATCGCGGTATTGCCGGTTCTCGCCGCCGAAGGCCGGACGAATGTCGTGCGGGGACTCATCACTGTCGCCCAGCTTTGCTCCGACAATCTGGCTGATCTCTCGCCGGGATTGGGTGAAATCCGAGGACAGCAGCGGATACTCCGGTTTCGGCCAATTCGCCAGCGCCCATTTCATGAGTTCGTCGAAGCGGCGCGTCAATTCGGCGGCATACTGGTCGCATTCTTCCTTGCTTGCCATTGGGTGGCTCCATTCAAGCGAATTTAAACTGCACGTAGTGCGATTTCAGGATCGGTTATCGGTGGGTGGCGAACCCGGCGTCATTCTTCCGGGGTCCTTCAGCTCTTCGTCGCTGACTTCACGGCCGGGAGGGTCGATTTTCCTGGCGAGTTGTTCCAGCTTGCTGTCGTCGCGATCCGGCTGCGTTTGTGCCTCTTGATCTCGACGTTCGGGCGGTCTGTTGATCATCTTAGGTTTCTCCATGCGATGGCTTCACGATGGGTCGTTTGCCTTGTCTGGGTCGGGGTGGATGTCTTCCAGGCGCGATACATCGTCCTTCCGTATGCCGGACTGCAAGCCGATGTCGTCTCCGGCGATCGGGTTGTCCTTCGTGCGCACTGCTTCGCGGTCGCCCTTGCCTACCTCGACCGGGTTCCTTTTCCTGTCATCCATATCGCCTCCGAAAAATTAGACGAGTGCCAATCATGATGGTTCGAAGGCTGTACCTGCGTCACGGTTCCCATCACGGTGCGAAAGAACTATTGCCGGACGCGTTCATCTTATTGCAATACGCCGGGAGCGACCGGTGGCACGGCACATGACAGCGCGAAGGAGGAATGATGGGGCAGCAAGAAAAGCACTTGACGGACGAAGCGGATATCGGCAGCGGGGACAAGTCTTTGGGGCAGAAAGACGTGGAACGGGATGAAGCGACGATCTCGGCGGCGCGCAATGCGCAGGAGGGGAACGGTCAGGATAACGGCGCGTCGGCTGCCGGCCGCGTATTGCAGAGCGGCACGCACCTTGCCCGGATTCTTGCCGTACCACAGCCGGATGGGACGTTCGAGGCGCAGGTCTATGTCCGCCTGACGCGCGAACCCGAAGTCGCGGAAACGTATATTCCCGTGGGCATGTATCCGACCGAGGCGGAGGCGTGGAAAGCCGCGGAGGAGCGCGCCCGGCGCGCGTTCGACGAACGCGAGTTCTGATACCGACGATTTACCGAAAGGAGTTTGGAGAATGTAGTGGATTAGTGACTGGCTACGGCTGCTGTTGCCAATGCCCGCTTGTTTTCAGGATAGAAACTGCGTGCTGCGGTGGCAGGAAATGTCTTGGGGTATGTTAAATTTCCTGTACGCACGCAAACAAGCGAAAGGGACGATTGCCTTTCGGTGTAACTGTCCCGACTTTCCCTGGCAGCACAATGACCAGCAAGCTTACCGCTCTCCGGCCTATCCGCCTGTTCAGGAAGTTGGCCTTCCTGAAGCAAAGCATCACTCTCGTTGCCCTTTGGCCTGCCCTTTGTGTGCTTCTCGGCGCACTGCTATGGCTGGGCATGTTCGCGAAGTTTGCGGAAGACCGCCGCAGCGCGGAAAGAGCCGCATTGCAGGAAGCCCGCACCCTGGCGGCTGCCTATTCACTCTACCTGACGCGTGCGGTCGAGCAGATCGATCACCTGACGTTGCTCGTCAAATACGAATGGGAAAATTCATCGCTCAGCCTGGAGGCATTGGCGGAGCAGGGGCTCTTCCCCGTGGAACGCTACGCCTTGGTTGCCGTGGTCGACTCCGAAGGCAAGCCAATTACGGGCAACCGGCCGCTGGGTGCAATGCCGCCGCTTGTGTCAGACCGGGACTATTTCATCTTTCATCGCGACAATCCGTCGCGACGACTGCGCATCGGGAAACCGATTGCCGGCCGCATTTCCGGCCGGACCGTCATCCAGTTCTCCAGGCGGATCGAGACGCCTGATGGCAGCTTTGGCGGCGTTGTCCTGGTTTCGGTGGAGCCGGCCTCCTTTGCCTCCTACTACGACCGATCCGGATTAGGCAAGGCCGGCTTGCTGGCAATGATAGGCGGCGACTCCGATCTTCGCATGGCATCCATCGGCGACATCAGCCGCAAGCCGGAAAGCTACGACGGCAGTGTCCTGCGAATCGTCCCCGAAATGAGCAAGCTCGACGGCGGCGACGCCCTGCTCGGGCCGCAATGGTTTGTCGACAACCAGGCCCGCTTTGTCGCCATGTCCGCGCTCGACGCCTATCCATTGATCGCCATGGTCGGGCTGTCCGAGGAAGAGCGGCTTGCCCCTTATTGGCAAGCCCGGCGGACCCAGACGCTGCTGGCGTTCGCCGGATCGGCATTCCTCGCCCTGTTTGCGGTGGTGGCCACGCTCCTCTCGGCACGCCTCGCATGGCGCAAGCATCAGGAGGCGGAAGTGCAGGAAGCCTATCGCCTCGCCACGGAAGGCGGCAACGAAGGCTTCTACATGCTGCGGGCCTTACGCGACAGGCAAGGCAACGTCACCGATTTCGAGGTAGTGGACTGCAACGTGCGCGGCGCGGCCTTCTACGGCCTGACGCGCGAACAGTTCGTGGGAGCGAAGTCCTCGGCGCTTAATACGCCCGAGTATTTCCCGTTGCTGATGAAGACGTACTGCAGCGCGATGGAGTCCGGCTATTACGAGGACGAACTGAAGATCCCGCCCGGCAGCCCGATCAAGGTGGAATGGGTGCACCGGCGACTGGTGCGGTCCGGCACCGGGCTGGCTATCACCTTCCGCGACATTTCCCAGATCAAGGCGCACGAGCGCGAGCTGTCGCGCATGGCCAATGAGGATGCACTGACCGGTTTGCCGAACCGGAACTGGCTGCGGCATTACCTGCCGCAGGCGCTCGAAGAGGCGCAGGAATCGGACAGCATGATGGCCCTGCTCTTCGTCGACCTCGACAACTTCAAGAACGTCAACGACTCGCTCGGCCATACCGCGGGCGACGAATTGCTGCACGCTGCAGCCATGCGCCTCAAGGCCGTCGTGCGCCCGACCGATCATGTGTTGCGCCTGGGCGGTGATGAATTCACCGTGATCCTGCAGCCGGTCGCGCATGTGGACGACGCGGCGGCGGTCGCCACACGCGTCGCCGACGCCTTCCGCCACCCGTTCGAACTCGCGCGCGGGAAGAGCTTTATCGGCGCGTCGATCGGCGTGAGCATGTTCCCGCGCGATGGCCAGGATGCGGAAGCGCTGCTGAAGAACGCCGACATCGCCATGTACCAGGCAAAGTCGGAGGGCAAGGGGAATTTCCGCTTTTACGAAAGCAGCATGTCAGAGCTGCTCAAGGCAAGGCTGGACATGGAAAACGCCCTGCAGCAGGCGCTGTTGCAGGACCAGTTCCTCCTGCACTACCAGCCGCGCGTGTGCGCGAAGTCCGGCCGGCTGCTCGCACTGGAAGCGCTGGTGCGCTGGCAGCATCCCGACCTGGGCCTGGTGCCGCCGCTGGCCTTCATTCCGCTGGCGGAAGAATCCGGCCTCATCCTCAAGCTCGGCGAGATCGTCATGGAGCAGGCCTGCGCACAGCTGGCACAGTGGAAAAACCGAGGCCTGCCGGTCGTTCCCGTATCGATCAACGTGTCGCCCTACCAGTTCAACCAAGGCAACATCAGGGATACGATTGCCGGCTGCCTCGCACGCCATGCACTCGATCCGGGACTGGTGGAGATCGAAATCACCGAATCGTCAATGATGGGCGAACAGGACGAAGTCTCGGCCGAACTCTCCGGCCTGCGCGCGCTGGGCATCAAGCTGCTGGTCGATGATTTCGGCACCGGTTATTCATCGCTGTCGCAACTGCAACGCCTGGACATGGACGTGCTGAAGGTCGACCGGGCGTTCACCGGACAATTGTGCAAGAGCGCCGAAGGCGAAGTATTCTTCCGCGCGATCATGTCGATGGCGCATGCGCTGGGCATGAGCGTGGTAGCCGAGGGCGTGGAGAGCGAAGAGCAGCTGCGCGCCCTGCAAGCACTGTCCTGCGATGAGATCCAGGGTTACTACATCTCGCGGCCGGTGCCGGCAGAGGCAGTGCAGGCACTCATGCTACGGCCCTGCCTGTGGCCGGAACCGCAGGCAGCTTCCCTTCCGGCAGCCTGAGCACCGCGCCGGTGACCGGCCGGCGCCAACCTCTACAATAATTACTCCGTGCCTATCGGGTATAGGGACGTTCCGCGAATAATTTCAGGAGTGCAATGGCTGGACTTGAAGGAGGCGAGGTACGAATGGGAGCTCATCCCGGTGGAGAAGGATGGGTTCAGACATCGCGGGGCCGCGCTATGCCATTCAGGGCAGCGCACAACAAGGCATGAGCGTGGTCATACGATCAAGTTGCCCGCGATGATACGTTTGCAGTATGGCGGCTTGCCATTGCCCAACCTCGACAATTCCTTATGACATGAAAACCAAGTCACCTGGTTCGCTTCGACTCTTCTACGCACTCTGGCCGGACGACGCGACAGCGTCAGCATTGCAGAAATTGCAGGCGCCCATGCACGGCAGAAGGATTCCCTATTCCAACCTGCACATGACGCTGGTGTTTCTCGGACAGCAGCCCATCGCCTTGCTGCCGGACTTGAAAGACATTCTTGTCCGCATTCCGCGTACCGAGATCACGCTCACGCTGGACCGCGTCGGTTACTTTCCGCGCAACCGTATCGCCTGGGTGGGGCCGCAGCAAGCACCGGAAGCACTCCTCGCCATGCAGGCGGACCTGGTACAGGCGCTCAACGAGCGCAAGGTCCGTTTCAACGGCCAGCACAGCTACAAGCCGCATGTCACGCTCGCCCGTGACGCGGCGCTGCCGCCGGACCTGACGTTCGATCCAATCACGTGGCGCGCGACGGAAGTGGCGCTGGTGCAGTCGACGACGACCATGGAAGGATCGATCTACCAGATCCTGGCAAGGCGATCGATCGACAAGGATGTGCTGGTGCCGGACGAAACCGGCGGCGAAGACGTGGACGCGCCGCGCGCATAAAGCGGCATCAGGACTGTTGCGCCTCGGCCGCGAGCGTGCGCAGTACTTTTGACGCGGCGACCAGCCCGAACGAAGCGGTCACCACCATAGCGGAGCCGAATCCCGCGCAATTGAGTCCGGTAATGCCGGCATTGTCATCTGCATCCATTTCGCAGCTCTCGCCGGTCTCGGGAAAGCGCAGCGGCTCGGTGGAAAACACGGCATCGATGCCGAACTTGTTCTTCATGCCGCGCGGGAAGCCGTACTGGGCGCGCAGGCGCTTGCGCACCTTGGCGAGCAGCGGCTCCTGCTCGGTGCGCGACAGGTCGCGGATCTCGATCTTCGTCGGATCGGTCTGCCCGCCGGCGCCGCCGATGGTGATGAGGCGGATCCCCTTGGCGCGACAGTAGGCGATCAGTGCAGTCTTCGCCTTCACGCTGTCGATCGCATCGATCACATAATCGTAGCGGCCGTTGCCGATCATTTCGTCGAGGTTGTCCGGGGTGATGAAATCTTCAACTTCGCGGACCACGCAGTAGGGATTGATCTGCGCGATGCGCTCGGCCAATGCCGTGACCTTGGGCTTGCCGATGGTGTCTGTGAGCGCATGAATCTGGCGGTTCACGTTCGACTCGGCGACATTGTCCAGATCAATCATCGTGATGCAGCCGATTGCGCTTCTTGCCAAGGCTTCCACAATCCACGATCCCACGCCGCCAACGCCGATTACGCACACATGCGCAGCGCGGAAACGTGCAAGCGCAGCATCGCCGTACAGGCGTGCGATGCCGCCGAAACGACGATCGAAATCGACGTCGTTGTCAGTTATAACACTCAGCGAAGGAAGGGAGATGACTGCGTTCATCCCGCCATTTTAACGGAGGGAAAGGCGGTGTGTTTTTCTTCGGAATTATTTTTCCCCGTTTATTGCAGCAGTGCCAGTATTAGCGGTATTGTTGAAGCGTGTTACCGTCCGTACCGTTGCTCCATCTCATTCTTGTCGCTCTGACAGCGCACATGGCGCTGGCCGGATCCCGCATCACGACCTCGCTGTATGCGCTGTCGATGCATGCCTCCGAATTCACCGTCGGCATCCTCATCTCGCTGTTCTCGCTGTTCCCGATGCTATGCGCCGTACCTACGGGGCGGCTGATCGATCGCATCGGCATCATCCGTCCAATGATCGCGGGCTGCATTGCGATGGGGATCGGTTGCGCGCTGCCAGGTCTGGTCAGCGGCATGCCTGTCCTTTTCCTCGCAACGATATTGATCGGCACCGGCTTCATGGTGATCCAGGTCGCGGCCCAGCATACGGTCGGCGCGATGAGCTCGGCGGAAAAGCGCGCGTCGAACTACAGTTGGCTCGCGCTCGGCTTCTCCATCTCGGGCTTCAGCGGACCGGTGCTTGCCGGATTGATCATCGATGATGCGCCCTACCGGATTGCCTATCTCGTGTTCGCTTGCGTCGCCGCTGCCGCGATGGCGCTGGCCGCATTCGGACGGCTTGGCGAGATACGCGTCCATGAACCCGCCGCATCGGAAAGCCAAGGCAGCGTGCTCGAACTGCTGCGCGGCACCGAGATGCGGCACATCTACATCGTCGGCACTTTGCTGTCTTCCGCATGGGACCTGTTCACCTTCGTGCTGCCGATCCACGGCGCACGCTCCGGTTTCGCCGCGTCGACCATCGGCCTCATCCTCGGCAGCTTCTCCGCCGCGACCTTCGCGGTCCGGCTGGCGATGCCGTTGATCGCACGCCGCCTCACGGAGTGGCAGGTGTTGGCGGGCGCGCTGATCCTCGCTGCGCTCTGCTACGCGGTGTTTCCCTTCATGCGGCAACCGCTGCCGCTCATGGTGGTCGCCGCCATCCTCGGCCTCGCGGTGGGTTCCAGCCAGCCGAACATGCTGGCCCTGCTGCATCATGCGGCGCCCGCAGGACGCGCCGGCGAAGCGGTCGGCATCCGTGTCACGATCGGCAATGCCTGCCAGGTGTTCCTGCCGCTGGCCTTCGGCGGCGCAGGCGCGGCGCTCGGAATGACGGCGGTGTTCTGGGGAATGACGGCCATGATTGGCGCAGGTGTGCCGATCGCATGGCGCAAAACCGCGCTTTCCAAGGCAGAATAGGCACCCTTGGACAACTTTGCGCGATTATTTCCATTGCGCAAAAATTGACCCAAGACAAGGTAAAAGTACAACATCAACGTATGGTGCAGATGCGGTTCGAAATGCCGTATCGTTTTCCAGTTTGAGCGTTATCAATCAGGCAATGGATTGCGATTCACTTCGTGCCGCGTTACACGCAATATGAATAGGGAAGATGATGTCGATAGCGGATCTACGTAAGGACTACAGTCGCGCAAGTTTGTCGGAAACGGACGCGCATCCCAACCCCATCGAGCAGTTCTCGAAGTGGTTCCACGAAGCGATTGCCGCGCAAGTGCCGGAAGCGAACGCCATGAGCGTGTCCACCGCGACCGCGAATGGGCGCCCGTCGTCGCGCATCCTGCTGATCAAGGATTTTGACCAGCGCGGCTTTACCTTCTTCACCAACTATGAGAGCCGCAAGGGCCGGGAGCTCGACAGCAATCCGTTCGCGGCGCTGCTGTTTTACTGGATCGAACTGGAACGCCAGGTGCGCATCGAAGGACGTGTCGAACGCATTACCGATGCCGAGAACGACGCTTACTACAACAGCCGCCCGGTGAAGAGCCGCGTCGGCGCGATCGCATCGGCGCAGAGCCGGCCGGTTGCCAGCCGCGAGGCGCTGGAAGCGCGCGTGCTGGAAGTTGAACAGCAGTATGGCGATCATCCGGTTCGCCCGCCGCATTGGGGCGGCTACCGCCTGGTACCCGATTATCTCGAATTCTGGCAGGGCCGCCCGTCGCGCCTGCATGACCGCATCGCATACACCCGGCAGGCGGATGGGAGCTGGCAGTTGCAGCGATTGCAGCCATAAGGATTCATGCAGTAATTCTCTTTTGCAGCACCTGGAAGTGGCCGGATCGTTCCGTTTTCTTGCGGAGGGATTATCGTGTTCTGGGAAAAGAAATTGGGAAGCTGGGTCGAAAGCATTCGTAACCAGGCCGCATTGCCATTGCGGCTCGAACTCTGGAACGGACAACGTCTCGATTTCGGCCAGCAGGTGCCGCAAGTCACGATCAAGGTGCCGCATGTGTCGGCACTGAGCTACCTCCTCACCCCTTCCCTCTTCAACCTCGGTAAAGCCTATGTCGAAGGGAAGATCGAGGTCGAGGGCCGGGCGAAGGAAATCATCTCCGTCGGCAGCGCGCTCGCGCATCACACGCTCAGGCCGGAGGGCCGGTTTGCCCGCCTCGTGCGCTCGGTCCATCACACGCGCAAGAGGGACGCGGAAGCCATCCGGTACCACTACGATGTGTCCAACGATTTCTACCGCATCTGGCTGGATGAAAACATGGTGTACTCGTGCGCCTACTTCGAGAACGGCGACGAGGACCTCGGCACCGCGCAGTTAAAGAAGATCGACCACATCCTGACCAAGATCCGCCTGCAACCGGGACAAACGCTGCTGGATGTGGGCTGTGGCTGGGGCGCGCTGATCATCCGTGCGGCGCAGAAATTCGGCGCGAAGTGCGTCGGCGTAACCTTGTCGCAGAACCAGTTTGATCTGGCGCGGGAACGGGTGAAGCAGGCCGGTTTGGCCGACCGCATTGACATCCGGCTCGAGGATTACCGCGATGTCAGCGGCACCTACGACCGCATCACGAGCGTGGGGATGTTCGAGCATGTCGGCGAGAAGCATCTGCCGGAATACTTTGCCAAGCTCTGTTCATTGCTTGCCGACGATGGCGTCGTCATGAACCATGGGATCACGACTACCGATCCGGACAATGGGGGATCGGCTTTCGGCGGCGGCGAGTTCATCGAGCAATACGTTTTTCCGCACGGCGAGTTGGCGCATATCGGCACGGTGCTGAACGCGATGCAACGCGGCGGGCTGGAAGTGCTCGACGCCGAGAACCTGCGCCGGCATTACGCCAAGACCTGCAGCATCTGGGCAGAGAATTTCGAAGACCGCGCCGAGCACATCAAGCCTCTGGTTGATGACAAACGTTTCCGCATCTGGCGCGTGTATCTGGCGGGCTGCGCGTACGCATTCACGCAGGACTGGGTATCGCTGTACCAGGTGGTGTGCACCAAGGCAAACCGCGATGCTTCCACATTGCCCTGGTCACGGCGCTATATGTACGGCGTGTAGACGGCGATTCGGTCGAGAGGCCGCCTCACACCTTGATCTTCGCGGCGTACTCGCGCAACTTGTCCATGCCGGGTTCTTTGCGCGGCCAAGTCAGGTCAACACCATCATTTTCGTATCTCGGCAGCACGTGCAGGTGCAGGTGCGGAACCGTCTGCCAGCCCGCCGGCTTGTTGGCCTGCAGAATGGTGATGCCGTCCGGCTTGAAGGCTTCCTGCACGGCTTTGGCGATCCGGCTCGCCGCACGCATCATTGCCGCCGCCGACTCCTCATCGGCATCCATCAGTGTTTCATAAGGCTGCTTGGTCACCACCAGGACATGACCGGGATTCACCTGGCCGGCATCCATGAAGGCGTAGACGTATTCATCCTCATACACCTTGGCGCTCGGCAGCTCGCCGCGGATGATCTTCTCGAAAACCGTACTCATGTCCGTTCCATCACTCAGGCTTCGGCCTTGGCCTTGTCGGCGAATACCTTCCTGAATTTCGCCACCTTCGGCGCGACCACGAACGCGCAGTATCCCTGCAACGGGTGCTGGCGGAAGTAATCCTGGTGGTAATCCTCCGCCTTGTAGTAATCCTGCACGGACGCGAGTTCGGTCACGATGGGTGCATCCCACACGCTCGCCATGCAGGCAATCACCTGGCGCGCGATGTCGTGCTGCTCCGGTGAATGGTAAAAGATCACGGAACGGTACTGCGTGCCGACGTCGTTGCCCTGGCGATTCGGCGTCGTCGGATCGTGGATCGTGAAGAAGATTTCCAGGATCTCGCGATACGTGATGACGGCGGGATCGAACTCGATGCGCACCACTTCCGCATGACCGGTATTGCCGTCGCAGACCTGTTCATAGGTAGGATTGGCGACACTACCGCCAGCGTAACCGTTCTCTACATGGAGGACGCCCTTCAGTTCCTGGAATACCGCCTCCAGGCACCAGAAGCATCCTCCGCCAAGTGTTGCAATCTCCGCCGCCATGATCTTCTCCAAATCGTTATGTATTGACTTTAGCGCAAACTCGCTGCAATGCCTATGTGAGCCTGTTGAGGGCAATCAACATTTCTCTTGCCGTAGCGCATTAAAGCCGCAGCGCATCTGACCGGGCGACAAATGCGCCTGGTGTATCATTTTCGCCACCTGTTGCCATTCATGAAAATCATGCTGCAAGCAAGCTCACTCGTGGATTCCCTCAAGCGCGAACTGAAAGCGCGCGGCATCACCTACGCCGACCTCGCGAACCGCATCGACATGTCGGAAGCGAGCGTCAAGCGCATGTTCTCGCAGAAGAATTTCACGCTGCAGCGCCTGGACGAAATCCTGCAGGCCACGCAGATCGATTTTCGCGACATCGCGCTCGCCGGACATGACGAATCGCGTCTCATCTCCGAGCTGAGTTTTGCGCAGGAAAAGGAAATCATCGGCGATCCCAAGCTGTTCATCGTCGCCGTGTCTGTCCTCAACCAGTTGTCGCTGCCTCAGATCGTCGAGGTGTACCGGCTGAGCGAGGCTGAAGTCGTCAAATGCCTGGTCCGCCTCGACAAAATCGGCATCATCGAGCTGCAGCCGAACAACCGCGTGAAGCTCCTGGTGTCGCGCACCTTCCGCTGGATTCCCGACGGCCCGATACAGACACATTTCCGGGAGCAGGCATACAGCGATTACCTCGACTCGCAATTCGATGGCGAGCATGAGCTGCTGCGGCTGGTCAACGTCATGCTTTCCAAGAAATCCATTGCCGCCCTGCTCGAACGACTGAAACAGGTGGCGCGCGAGTTCTCGCTGCAGCATCAGGAAGATGCCCGGCTGCCGTTCGAAGACAAGTATGCGATCAGCATGCTGCTTGCCGCCCGCCCCTGGATGCCGAAAACCTTTCAGGCGATGCTGCGCGAAAAACCGGCGCCGTCGCGCGTGGTGCGACGTAAATAGAACCTCGGTCCAAGGTCTCTCTCGCCGCAGCAAGATTTTCGGCATAATGGTCGAAATTACCCGGATTTCAGATGTCTATTCAATCTTCCAGCGCGGGGCCGCCCGAATTCGACTCGCGCCAATTCCGCACCGCCTTGTCACAATTCGCGACCGGCGTGACGATCATCACCACGCGCCTGCCTGACGGCAGCTTCCTCGGCCTGACCGCCAGCTCGTTCAACTCCGTTTCGCTCGATCCGCCGCTGGTGCTGTGGAGCCTCGCGCAGACGGCAAAGAGCCTGCCTGTCTTCACCGGCAATTCGCACTACGTGATCAACATCCTGTCCGGCAACCAGGCTGCACTGGCGGAACGCTTTGCCAAGCGGATCGACAATCGCTTCGAAGGTGTTGAATTCGAGCTCTCGCATACCGGCCTGCCTATCCTCAAAGGCGTCGCTGCCTGGTTCGAATGCCACAACCGCAGCCGCTATCCGGAAGGCGATCATGTGATCTTCGTCGGAGAAGTCGAACGTTGCAATGCAACGCCGCAACCTGCACTGGTTTTCCACAACGGGAAGTTCGTGAAGACGATACCCGTCAAATAACAAGAATCCGGTACAACCGGCAATTCAATAGGGACACAACATGAACACATCCAAAGCGCAATTCCATTGGGACGATCCCCTGTTGCTGAACCAGCAGCTGTCGGACGACGAACGCATGGTGCGTGACGCCGCCCAAGCCTACTGCCGCGACAAGCTGCAGCCGCGCATCCTGGAGGCCTTCCGCCATGAAAAAACCGACCCGGCAATCTTCCGCGAGATGGGCGAACTCGGCCTGCTCGGCCCGACCATTCCCGAGCAGTACGGCGGCCCCGGCCTGAACTACGTCAGCTACGGCTTGATCGCGCGCGAAGTCGAGCGCGTCGACTCCGGCTACCGCTCGATGATGAGCGTGCAGTCCTCGCTGGTAATGGTGCCGATCTACGAGTTCGGCACCGAGGCGCAAAAGCAGAAATACCTGCCCAAGCTCGCCAAGGGCGAATGGATCGGCTGCTTCGGCCTGACCGAGCCGAACCACGGTTCCGATCCGGGTTCGATGGTCACGCGTGCGAAGAAGGTGCCAGGCGGGTATTCCATCAGCGGCAGCAAGATGTGGATTTCCAATTCGCCGATCGCGGATGTATTCGTGGTGTGGGCGAAAGATGACGAAGGCGATATTCGCGGCTTCGTCCTCGAGAAAGGCATGAAGGGACTGTCGGCGCCCGCCATCCACGGCAAGTTCGGCCTGCGTGCGTCGATCACCGGCGAAATCGTGATGGACGAGGTGTTCTGCCCGGAAGAAAACGCCTTCCCCGACGTGCGCGGATTGAAGGGGCCGTTCACCTGCCTGAACTCGGCGCGTTACGGCATCGCCTGGGGTGCGCTGGGTGCAGCGGAAGATTGCTGGCACCGGGCACGACTGTACGTGCTCGATCGCAAGCAGTTCGGCCGGCCGCTTGCAGCCAACCAGCTGATCCAGAAGAAGCTGGCCGATATGCAAACCGAAATCACCCTCGGCCTGCAAGGCTGCCTGCGCCTCGGACGCATGAAGGACGAAGGCACCGCCTCCCCCGAAATTACCTCCATCATGAAGCGCAATTCCTGCGGCAAGGCATTGGATGTCGCTCGCATGGCGCGTGACATGCTGGGCGGGAACGGCATTTCGGACGAGTTCGGCGTCATCCGCCACATGGTGAACCTGGAAGTGGTGAACACCTACGAAGGCACGCACGACGTCCACGCGTTGATCCTGGGTCGCGCGCAGACCGGCATCCAGGCATTCCAATAATCGAGCGTATCGCAAAGAGAAAACCCCGTCCGCTGCATGCCAGCGGACGGGGTTTTTACGTGCGGATCCTTTATCCTGATGATGAAACCGCGCTTCGGATAAGGGCGCCAGACGCGGAAATTACATCCAGCCGCGCTTGGTCATCTCAGCCGTCACCAGGTCCGACAGCAGTTTGTTGCCGAACGGGGTCGGGTGAACCGTGTCGGCGAACTGGAAGGTGTCCGTTGCGCCCGCAATCAGGTTGTTCTTCGTGCAGACCAGCGAAGATTGCAGCGGATTTTTTGCCGGCGTCAGGTCACATGCAGGTGTCGTGACATTGGTGAGGCCGTACTTGGCCGGATTTGCGTTCTGGTCGCGACTCACCGTGTAGGCATCCACCAGCAGCACGTCCGTGCCCGACAGGCCCTGCTGCAACTGGGCATTGAACGTCGTGACCATGGCATTGATCAGTGCTTGGGTTTCCGCGCTTTGGCCCAGTGCAAACGGCGTCTTGCTGACGTCGGGCAGGTTGACCACGACGACATACTTTGCGCCCCGGCCGACGATCAGGTTTTTCACGTAACCGCCCAGCTCGGCGCCGGCAGTTCCCATCGCCGTTACCGCTGCAGTCGGACTGCCACCCGCGCCGACGGTTGCGAGGTTGATGAACACATCGTTACCGCCGGCCAGTACGAACACGGCCTCATTCACTGTGAACGAACCGCCTTTCTTCGTCAGGTGGTTCTGGATCTGTGTCGCAACCGGCACCGTCAGCTGGCCAAGTACTGCGTTGCTGCCGCCGAGCGCCTTGTTGCCCGGCCCGACCGGCTTGGTCACGCGTGCACCGCCCTGTGCATAGGCCGTGCAGTTCGCGAAGTTCGTCACCGGAACGGAAAAGCCTTGTGCGGGATCGCCGTCGAGACCGGTTTGCGCCGGGCACGGCGCGGCAACGTTCAACTTCGTCGCCATCAATTCGATCCAGTTCTTGGCGGTCGGGTCGTTGACCGTATATTTGCCCCCGCCGAGCACCTTGACCGTGCCGACCGAATACGTGCCGATATCGCTCAGGCTGTCGCCGAAGGAAACAACGCCGTTGAACTGAGGGGGATTGTCGCCGCCGCCGCAGCCGACCAGGATGGCAGCCGAAAGCAGCGCCGCAAGTTTGTAGTGACGCATGAGGTCTCCTCTTATTAGTATTGCGCTTAAGAAAGAAAAGCGAACGAGTGTGCCTTTCTGGCAATTAGTATGTCATCGATCCCAATGCTTGCCTAGACGCATGAAATTGATTCCCGGGGCAACTTTAGAGCGATTACTCTAGGTGGACATGGCGGACGGCATACCCTGGCCGAGTGTACTTCAGACTTCTTGAGAGACTAGTGTTTTAGCACCATCATTTTGGCAAGGACGCCTTGGGAATCGTGAGCTGAACGCCGCAAACGGTCATTGACACCCTGCCATTCGATATCCGCAGGCAGGGCTTCCACAAGGATGATGTCCGCCGAGGCCGCGTCCATTGCACGAAGGGCCGCGTAAAGATCGTGCGCATAACCGACAGGAGAAGATGGCAGCGCTATTTGCGCAAGCGCAGACGGTGCGTCGGGCGCCGTACGACGAAGCAGCGCAAATCTGCAGCCGGTGTCCGTCAAGCCCTGCATGATGGCAGGCAACTGTTCCGGCGCCACCAGTGCCACCGGTGTACTTGGGGCATAGTGTGCTTCGAGCGTGCCTGATGCACGCGGCGCGGCGGCATCCGGCATGCGCGGTTCGACGCCGATCACCTGCGCGATCTGCGCCGCGCTGACGTGACCGGGACGAAGCAGGACAGGCCCATGCGTCGACATGCGCGACAGGTCGAGGATGGTCGATTCGATGCCCACCTCGCTTTGACCGCCTTCGAGAACGCAGGCAATCGGACTGCCGGGTCCGGTTCCGAATTCGTCGCGCACATGCTGCGCGGTGGTCGGGCTCACGTGGCCGAACTTGTTGGCCGAGGGGGCGGCGACACCGCCTTTGCCCGATTTGAATTCACGCAGCATGGCTTGCGCCACCGGATGCGACGGACAACGCAGGCCGATCGAATCCTGCCCTCCCGATACCGAGTCAGGAATATGCGGCGCGCGCTTGAGGATCAGCGTCAGCGGGCCCGGCCAGAATGCGTCGATGAGCTTGCGTGCTTCCGGCGGAATGTCGATGGCCCAGTAGCCGATGTCGGCTTCCGGCGCCAGGTGGACGATTACCGGATGGTTGGAGGGGCGCCCCTTGGCGGCGTAGATCCTGGCGATCGCTTGCGGGTTTTCCGCATCCGCACCGAGGCCGTAGACGGTCTCGGTCGGGAGAGCGACGAGTTCGCCCTCCTCCAGTTTGCGCGCCGCTGCCTGGATGGCCGGGATGTCGAGTGTCTGCGCGGACATGGCTAGGTCAGTACGGGATGCCCAGGATGTCGCAGGCGGCACGCAGGTTCTGCTGCGCCAGCTCCAGCGTCGGATCGACGAAGGTCACGTGCCCCATCTTGCGGCCGCGACGCGGGTCGTCCTTGCCGTAGAGGTGCAGGTTCGCACCGGGCAAGGCCAGGATCTTGTCCCAGGCCGGCTCGCGCGGGGTGTCGCTGTCGCCTTCGAACCAGACGTCGCCCAGGATGTTGAGCATGACAGCCGGCGAATGCTGGCGCACATCGCCCAGAGGCAGACGCGCCATAGCGCGAGCCTGCTGTGCGAACTGGCTCGTAATGCAGGCATCGATGGTGTAGTGTCCGCTGTTATGCGGACGGGGCGCCATTTCGTTGACCACCAGCGAACCGTCCTGCAGCACGAAGAATTCGATGCACAGCACGCCGACATAGCCGAGCTGGGCAATGATGGCCAACGCGGCGGCCTGTGCCTTGGCAGCCGTTTCCGCGCAGACGTTCGGACCGGGAACCGTGGTCGTAAACAGGATACCGTCGCGATGGACATTTTCCGCGATGGGGTAGACCACCGATTCGCCGTCCGCGCCCCGTGCAGTGAGGACGGAGACCTCATAGGCGAGCGGCAGCATCTTTTCGAGTACGCACGCAACGCCGCCCATGCCGGCAAATGCATTGCGCACGTCGTCCTTCGACTTCACCCGCACCTGGCCCTTGCCGTCGTAACCCATGCGCACCGTTTTGAGGATACCCGGAAACAGGTTGTCGGGAATGGCGTCGATATCGTCGTTGCCGGTGATCGCCTTGTATGGCGCAGGCAGCACGCCGGAAGCGGGTGCGCAATCGGCGAAGAAGCGCTTTTCTTCCAGCCGGTCCTGCGCTACCGACACGCATGCCGCATCGGGTGCGACGAAGGTGCGTTCACCCAAAAAGGCAAGGCTTTGCGCAGGAACATTTTCAAACTCAGTGGTCACCGCGGCGCACTGCAGCGCCAATTCGGCGAGCGCAGCCTCGTCGGTATATTTCGCACAGATCAGATGGTCGGCTGCATGGCCGGCCGGACAATCACTTGCCGGCTCGAGCACCGCGACCTTGAAACCCATCTTCTGCGCGGCGTGCACGAACATGCGGCCCAGCTGGCCGCCGCCCATCACGCCCAGCCAGGTGGCGGGCGATGCGGAAGGTACGAAAGCTTGAAACTTGTCACTCATGCCGGAAGCGTCATTGCAAAGGCTGCCTGGGTCTGCTTCACGCGGAATTCCTGGAGCTGTGCAGCCAGTTTGTCGTCTGTCGTTGCAAGGATCGCGATCGCAGTCAGCGCGGCATTGGCAGCGCCGGCTTCGCCGATCGCGAAGGTGGAGACCGGGATGCCTTTCGGCATTTGCACGATCGACAGCAGCGAGTCCTCGCCGCGCAGGTATTTCGAAGGCACGGGCACCCCCAGCACCGGCACGATGGTCTTGGCGGCGACCATGCCCGGCAAGTGCGCAGCACCGCCGGCGCCGGCGATGATCGCGCGCAAACCGCGTTCACGTGCTGTTTCCGCGTACTCGAACATCTGGTCCGGCATGCGATGGGCAGAAACGACTTTCGCCTCGTAAGGAATACCGAAATCCTTCAGCATCGCGACCGCGTGCTGCATCACATCCCAGTCGGACGAGGAACCCATAATCACGCCGACGAGCGGCTTCTCGGTTTGTGCGCTCATGTCAGTCCTTCAGCTTTTCGCCGGTCAGGCGCTCCAGCGCTTCACGGTACTTGGCACCGGTCTTTTCAATGACGTCGACAGGCAATGCCGGCGCGGGTGCGGTCTTGTTCCAGTCCTTCAGCGTTTCGAGATAGTCGCGGACGAACTGCTTGTCAAAGGACGGCGGCGACATGCCCGGCGCGTAGGAGTCGGCCGGCCAGAAGCGCGAGGAATCGGCCGTCAGCACCTCGTCCATCAGGTGCATCACGCCGTTCTCGTCGAGGCCGAATTCGAACTTGGTGTCGGCGATGATGATGCCCTTGGTTGCTGCGTAATCCGCCGCGGCCTGGTACAGCTTGATGCTTACGTCGCGCATCTTTGCGGCCAGTTCCTTGCCGATACGGTTTTCCATCTCGGCGAAGCTGATGTTCTCGTCATGTTCGCCCATGTCGGCCTTGGCCGCCGGCGTGAAGATCGGCGTGGCCAGCTTGTCAGCCTGGCGCAAGCCCTTCGGCAGGTCGATGCCGCAAATCGTGCCGGTCGCCTGGTAATCCTTCCAGCCGGAACCGATTATGTAACCGCGCACGACAGCCTCGACCAGGATGGGCTTCAGCCGCTTGGCGACGACTGCACGGCCGCGCACCTGGTCCACTTCATCGGCAGCCACCACGAATTCCGGCGCGACGCCGGTCAGGTGATTGGGGACGATGCCGCCCAACTTCTGGAACCAGAAATCGGACATCTGGTTCAGCACCTTACCCTTGCCGGGAATCGGCTCGTTCATCACGACGTCAAAAGCCGACAGACGGTCGGTGGTCACGATGAGGATCTTGTCGTCGCCGACAGCGTAGTTGTCGCGCACTTTGCCGCGGCCGAGCAGCGGAAGGGACTTGATGGTGGACTGGTAGAGGCTGTTCATGGGGGTTTCCAAAAAAGCTAAACCGGCGGGTGCCGAACACGCCGCCGGTTGTTTGTTTCCAATACTAAATTTTACTGCACGATTTGGGCAAGCTCGCCTTTCTTGTACTTCTCGGCCATCTTTTCGAGAGTGATCGGCTTGATCTTGCCAGCTTGACCTTCGCAGCCGAAGGCGAGGAAGCGCGCCTTGCAAATCTGTTTCGCGGCTTCGCGGGCCGGCTTCAGGTATTCGCGCGGGTCGAACTTGGACGGGTTCTCGGCGAAGAAGCGGCGGATCGCGGCGGTCATCGCCAGACGGATGTCGGTGTCGATGTTGATCTTGCGGACGCCGTGCTTGATGCCTTCCTGGATTTCCTCGACGGGAACGCCGTAGGTTTCCTTCATGTCGCCGCCGAATTCGCGGATTTCGGCCAGCAGTTCCTGCGGCACGGAGGAGGAACCGTGCATCACCAGGTGGGTATTCGGGATGCGGGCGTGGATTTCCTTGATGCGCTGGATGGCGAGGATGTCGCCCGTTGGCTTGCGCGAGAACTTGTAGGCGCCGTGGGAGGTGCCGATGGCGATCGCCAGCGCGTCGCACTGGGTCTTCTTGACGAAGTCGGCGGCCTGGTTGACGTCCGTGAGCAACTGCTCACGAGTCATCGTGCCTTCGGCGCCGTGGCCGTCTTCCTTGTCGCCCTTCATAGTCTCCAGGGAACCGAGCACACCCAGTTCGGCCTCGACGGTGACACCGATCGCATGCGAGAACTCGACGACCTTGCGGGACACTTCGACGTTGTACTCGTAGCTGGCGACCGTCTTGCCGTCTTCCATCAGCGAGCCGTCCATCATGACGGAAGTGAAGCCGGAGCGAATCGCGGCCATGCAGACTGCCGGCGATTGGCCGTGGTCCTGGTGCATCACGACCGGAATGTGCGGGTAGGCTTCGACCGCAGCTTCGATCAGGTGGCGCAGGAAGGCTTCGCCTGCGTATTTGCGGGCGCCGGCGGACGCCTGCATGATTACCGGCGAATTCACTTCGTCGGCGGCTTGCATGATCGCGGTGACTTGTTCCAGGTTGTTGACGTTGAATGCGGGCAGACCATAACCGTTTTCAGCAGCGTGGTCGAGCAGTTGACGCATGGATACGAGAGGCATGGTGGTTCTCCAAAACAATAAAATCAGTATTCGCCGATCTTCATGATCTTCAGGGCGTTGGTGCCGCCAACCTGGCCCATCGGTTCGCCCCAGGTGACGACAATCATGTCACCTTTCTGCACCACGCCTTTAGCGAGGAGCAAATCCTGCGCGGCTTTCAGCACAGCTTCGCGGTCGGTGGAATGCGCCAGCTCAAGCGGCGTGACGTTGCGGAACAGTGCTGCCTTGCGCTGCGTGCCGAGGACGGGTGTGAGGGCAAAAATCGGGATGTCGATGTTGTGTCGACTCATCCATAGTGCGGTTGAACCAGACTCGGTGAGGGCAGCAATCGCTTTCACCCTCAGGTGATAGGCGGTGAACAGTGCACCGTAGGCGATCGACTGGTCGATGCGGGTGAAGGTCGCGTTCAGGAAGTCGGCGTCGAGCTTGATGACATCGGACTTTTCGGCTTCCAGGCAGATGGCGGCCATCGCTTCGACCGTCTCAACCGGGTATTTACCTGAGGCGGTTTCCGCGGATGTCATCACCGCATCGGTGCCGTCGAGAACCGCATTGGCGACGTCGCTGACTTCCGCGCGCGTCGGCACCGCGTTGACGATCATCGACTCCATCATTTGCGTGGCCGTGATCGTGAGCTTGTTGGCAGCGCGCGCCATCTTGATCATGCGTTTTTGCAGTGCGGGCACCGCTGCATTGCCCACTTCGACGGCAAGATCGCCGCGCGCGACCATGATGCCGTCGGAGGCGTCGAGAATTTCCTGCAGCGCAGGGATAGCCTCGGCGCGCTCGATCTTGGCGATCATTTGCGGCTTGTGGCGTGTCGCCTCCCCCGCGATGTTCGCGAGCTGACGCGCCATGATCATGTCCGTTGCATTCTTGGGGAAAGATACCGCGATATAGTCGGCCTGGAAGCTCATCGCCGTCTTGATGTCTTCCATGTCCTTGGCAGTAAGTGCCGGGGCAGACAGACCACCGCCCAGACGGTTGATGCCCTTGTTGTTAGACAGCTCGCCACCAATCTTGACGGTCGTATGAATCGCGCTGCCGACCACCTTGTCGACGACCAGGACGATCAGGCCGTCGTTGAGCAGCAGCACGTCGGCCGGCTTGAGGTCGCGCGGCAATTCCTTGTAGTCGAGGCCGACCTGCGCCTGGTTGCCCAGTTCGCATGCCGCATCGAGGATGAACTTGCTGCCGTTTTCGAGGAAGATCTTGCCGTGCTCGAACTTGCCGATACGGATTTTCGGTCCCTGCAAGTCGGCCATGATCGCGATTTCTCGGCCGCATTCCGCCGCCGCCTTGCGCACCATCTCCGCACGGTCGATATGATCCTGCGCCTTGCCGTGGGAAAAATTCAGCCGCACCACGTTCACGCCGGCCCTGATCATGCGCGTCAGGACCTCCGGATCACTCGAGGCCGGGCCGATAGTGGCGACGATTTTTGTGGCTCTTATCATTTAAGAAAACCCTTGCTGACGGCAACAGTCGGAGCGACGAGAGGGAACTTCGCGCGTTGATTACTTGGCCCGCTGCAACAGAATGTCGACTGCGGGGAGTGTCTTCCCTTCCAGGAATTCAAGGAAGGCACCGCCGCCGGTCGAGATATAGCCCACTTTGTCGGCGATGTTGTATTTCGCAATCGCCGCGAGCGTGTCACCGCCGCCGGCAATTGAAAAGCCCTTGGCGTTTGCAATCGCCATGGCAAGGGTCTTCGTGCCTTCGCCGAACTGGTCGAATTCGAACACGCCGACCGGACCGTTCCAGACGATGGTGCCGGCCTTCGCGATCTGCTCGGCGAGCTGGGCTGCCGTCTTCGGGCCGATGTCGAGGATCATGTCGTCGTCGGCCACGTCCTTCACGTCCTTGACGGTCGCCGCGGCGGTAGCGGAAAACTCCTTCGCGCAAACAACATCGGCCGGAATGGGAACAGAGGCGCCGCGCTTGGCCAACATGTCGATGATGGCCTTGGCTTCGCCGACGAGATCGGCCTCCACCAGCGACTTGCCGACCTTTAGGCCGGCCGCGAGCATGAAGGTATTGGCGATGCCGCCGCCGACGATCAGGTTGTCTACCTTTTCGGCCAGCGACTTCAGGATGGTCAGCTTGGTCGACACCTTGGAACCGGCGACGATGGCCGCCAGCGGACGTGCCGGCTGGCCGAGCGCCTTGCCCAGCGCGTCGAGTTCCGCAGCCAGCAGCGGACCGGCGGCAGCAACCGGGGCGAACTTGGCGATGCCGTGGGTGGTCGCCTCCGCGCGGTGGGCGGTGCCGAATGCGTCATTCACATAAACGTCGCACAGCTTGGCCATCTTCTGCGCGAGTTCGTCGCTATTCTTCTTCTCCCCCTTGTTGACACGGCAATTCTCGAGCAGCACGACTTGGCCGGGCGCCACATCGACGCCATCGACCCAGTTCTGCTTCAGCTCCACCGGCTTGCCTAACAATTCGGACAGGCGCTTGGCGATCGGCGCCAGCGAATCTTCAGGCTTGAATTCCCCTTCGGTCGGACGGCCAAGGTGCGAAGTCACCATGACGGCAGCGCCCGCCTCCAACGCCTGCTGGATGGCAGGTACGGAGGCGCGGATACGGGTGTCTTCGGTGATGTTGCCGGCGTCGTCCTGCGGCACGTTGAGATCGGCGCGGATGAAAACGCGTTTGCCTTGGAGTTGGTTGCGTGCGATGAGGTCGCTCAAACGGTTGAATTGCATGGCTGCCAGACGAGATTGGGGATTGAAAAAGTGGAAAGTATGGAAAAACGGCTATTTTACCGCACCGCACTCGCCCAAAAAACCGTTTTTCGCCTACAAGATGACGCGCAGCAAACTATACAAGGCCATCCCGACGATGATGGTTCCGAGCAGGTGGCGGGTCGTGAGGAAGAAGGCGGCAGCCCCGATTCCAGCGAGCAGCTTGGGATTGGCCCAGGTCAGCTGCAGCGCGCCGTTCACCAGCACGAGGTCGGGCGCGACAATGGCCGCCAGCGCGGCGGCCGGGGCGTAGCGCAAGGCATGCTGGACTTTTGGCGGCAATTTAACGGCATGCCCCAGCAAAAAGAACGAACTTCTCGTCAAAATCGTTGCGACCGTCAACAAGACGATCGTCAGCCAGGTATCCAGCGCGTTCATGCCTTTTCCTTTTTGTCCAGATACGTGTCCACGACCATGGCGGCCGCCATGCCGACAATGACGGCAAGGAGCAGCCCGAGGCGGTAAGGCAGCGATGCCGCGGCAACTGCTACAACACTGGCAACGGCCACACCGACCAGCGCTGCGGCATTGATGGTAAGCGGGATGGTGATTGCCAGCAAGGCAAGCGTGCCGGCGAAGCCGATACCCCAGCTTTCCGGGATCTGGCTTGCAAGCAGAATGCCGAGCACCGAGCCGGACTGCCATGCGATCCAGTTGGAATAGCAGATGCCGTTGAAGAACCCGACCTTGCCTTCCGGCCGATTGACGGTCTCCGCCGGGAAGCGGCGCGGGAACAGGGCCATCGTAATGTCAGCGTTGAAGTAGCCGTGCCACACGCGCTTGTACCAAGGCAGATGCGCAAAATGCGGCGCGATCGCGGCGGCGAAGATGACGAAGCGAAGGTTGACGACCAGTGCAGTCAGGAAGACCACCCATACCGGCGCGTTCGCCGCGATCAGCGGCAGTGATGCAAGCTGCGCCGATCCCGCGAACACCAGGAAGGTCATCCCCAATGCCTGCCAGAGTGTGAGACCGGTTTTGACCATCGCCATCCCGGTCACCATGCCCCAGGCACCGATGCCCAGCATGGTCGGTGCACAGGCCTTGACGCCTTCGCGATAGGCGCGCTTTTCGAGATCGACCGCAGTCTCGGGCGCCGTGCGTGCTTGTGTGTTGCTCATATATGCGGAATTCGTGAACAGAGCGGTGCTTGTGGCGCCGCCGTGCTCAATTGACAACAGCGATGCGTGTATGCGCATGCCGGAATGACAGAGGCTGAAATGCCAATGCCACATTCTACAGATGAATTTTCACCCCCGTTGGAGTGCGCTAAAATCGATGCTTTGCAACGATTTTGGAGAGCACAACATGTCCATGGCCGACCGCGACGGAAAGATCTGGAAAGATGGTGAACTGATTGACTGGCGCGACGCCACGGTCCACGTACTCACGCACACCCTTCACTACGGCATGGGCGTATTCGAAGGCGTGCGCGCCTACAAGACCGACAAGGGCACCGCGATCTTCCGCCTGAAGGAACACACGCAGCGCCTGTTCAACTCGGCCAAGATCTTCCAGCTGAAAATCCCGTTCGACCTCGAGACGCTGATGGAAGCGCAGCGCACCGTGGTCCGCGAGAACAAGCTCGAGTCCTGCTACCTGCGTCCGCTGGTCTGGATCGGCTCCGAGAAGCTCGGCATCTCCGCCAAGGGCAACACCATTCACGTCGCTGTCGCGGCATGGCCGTGGGGCGCCTATCTCGGTGAAGACGGTCTGGCCAAGGGCATCCGCGTCAAGACTTCGTCCTTCACCCGTCACCATGTCAATGTCTCGCTGGTGCGCGCCAAGGCCTGCGGCTACTACATCAACTCGATCCTGGCCAACCAGGAAGCGCTGGCCGACGGCTACGACGAAGCCCTGCTGCTCGACACCGAAGGCTATGTGTCCGAAGGCTCCGGCGAAAATATATTCGTCATCAAGAACGGCAAGATCTACACCCCTGACCTCGCCTCCTGCCTCGACGGCATCACACGCGATGCCGTGCTGACGATGGCCCGCGATCTCGGCATCCCGATCATCGAGAAGCGCATCACCCGCGACGAAGTGTACTGCTGCGACGAAGCTTTCTTCACCGGCACCGCGGCCGAGATCACGCCGATCCGCGAACTCGACAACCGCCAGATCGGCGAAGGCAAGCGCGGCCCGATCACCGAAAAGCTGCAAACGCTGTTCTTCGATGTGGTCGCCGGCAAGGCACCGCAGTACCAGCACTGGCTCACCCTGGTTTAATCACTCTGGAAAACGTCATGAACCAACCCAAGCAAGTCATGAGCTACGTCGAGCTCGACGGCAAGGACCTGCCGGCCTACTGCCCCAACCCGCAGATGCCGATCTGGTCTTCGCATCCGCGTGTCTTCATCCCCGTCGACCATCACAATGAAGGTATGTGCCCATACTGCGGCACGGTGTACCGACTCAAGCCGGGCGCGGTCGTCAAGGGCCACTGATCCCTCAACGCAACCCTGGCGACGGCCCGGTTTCAGAGATGAACCGGGCCGTCGGCTTTTGCGGGACTGGCATTGTTCTATACTTGTCTAGTCCGACTCGGGCAAGGATCAACAATTGGCACGACAACGTTCTGCCTGGAAAGGAGTGCAGGCATACCATGCCCAAGACAAACAAGATTTTCGAAACCCCGGAAGAAATCGAAGCTGCATTCTACGAGGCAATCAGCCGTGCCGACGTCGAAGCGGTCATGTCGCTCTGGGCGGACGAGGAAGAGATCGTCTGCATCCACCCCGGCGCGCCGCGCTTGGTCGGCCACGCGTCGATCCGCGCATCATGGGAGCAGATCTTCGAGCAGGGCGGAGTGCAAATCCGGCCAGTGCAATTGCATGTCACGCAGAACATGATGACGTCGGTGCACAACATTATTGAGGAAGTGCATCGCGCCGTCTCGCGTCAGCAAGACATCCATATCCTTGCAACGAACGTGTACATGAAGACGCCGCAGGGATGGCGCATCGCAACCCATCATGCTTCGGTCGTGCCCGGTGAAGCCCCGGCATCGACCTCGGTGGCAGCGCTACTGCATTGAAAGAACACATCGACAGGGAAATGAAGTACGCAGCTCCATCATGGTTACCCGGCGGGCACCTCCAGACCATCTTTCCTGCCAAATGCATTTTCAAGCCAAAGGTGACGTATCGCCGCGAGCGCTGGCACACGCCGGACGATGACTTCATCGATATCGACTTCGTCGACGGACAAGCGGGCCGCCCTTTCATCGTTCTGTTCCACGGACTTGAAGGCTCATCCGACAGCCACTATGCGCGGGCGCTGATGGCGTACGTCGCGTCGCTCGGCTGGTCCGGCGCGGTGCCGCACTTCCGCGGCTGCTCGGGCGAACTGAACCGCGCGCCGCGCTTCTATCACTCGGGCGATGCGCAGGAAGTGGATTGGATCGTTCGTCGCCTGGTAACAGAGTGGAGACAGAAAGAACCCGTTGCGCGCTTCTACGTCGCCGGCGTTTCGTTGGGTGGCAATGCATTGTTGCGTTGGCTGGGCGAATCACAGGGACAGGCAGGTATCGTCGACGCCGCATGTGCGGTTTCCGCCCCGCTCGACCTTGCCGGCGGCGGTGCTGCACTCTCGCGTGGATTCAACATGATCTATACGCGGTCCTTCCTGCAGACGCTGAAACCCAAGTGCCTGCAAAAGCTCAAGCAGTTCCCGGACCTGTTCGACCGCGAGGCCATGCTCGGCGCACGCAACCTGTACGAATTCGACAACGTGGTCACGGCGCCCTTGCACGGCTATCGCGACACCGACGATTACTGGAACCGCGCCAGCGCAAGACATGTCCTGTCCGACATCGTCGTCCCCACGCTGGTGCTGAACGCGAAGAACGATCCCTTCCTGCCGCCACAGCACCTGCCGCAATCCGCCTCAAAAAGCGTCATCCTGGATTATCCTGAACATGGCGGGCACGTCGGATTTGCCGTCGGCGGAGTACCCGGCCGCATTGACTGGCTGCCGCAACGGATCATCGGCTTTCTCGAACACGCTGCGGGTTGAAACATGGATGACATCGTCAAACAGGCCATGGCGAAATGGCCGAATGTGCCGCACTGTTATGGCTGGCTGGCGCTGGATGCGCGCGGCAACTGGCGCATGCGGGATGAGCACGCGCAGAAGCTGAAGCTGGCAGGAGACAAGATAGGCAATGCGGCGCTGGTTGGCTTCATCAACCGCAACTACCTGGGCGACCCGCAGGGCCGCTGGTATTTCCAGAACGGGCCGCAACGCGTATATGTGAATCTCGAGGCGACTCCCTTCATCGCGCGTACCGACCCGGCGCATGGCTTCGCCCTGCATACTGGCGAAGCACTGAAGACGATCGATGCAGCATGGATGACGGATGACGGCCTGTTGATCCTGCGGGACGGCGAACGCATCGCCCAGGTCGACGACCGCGACATGGCGCAATGCCTAACCCTTCTGCACATCAATGACGGACCTTGCGATGACGACCGCCTGTTGGCTTGGCTAGGCGAGCCAACAGATGCGAGCCGTGTGACGCTCGAGTTCGACGGGAAGCTCGTGCAGGTCGGCCGTATCAAGCGTGCCGAATTGGCGAACAAATTTGGGTTTGCACCAGATCCTCTGCCGGATCTGGCTTAACAGGATACGCAGACCCGCTGGGCAATCGGATTGCCCGTAATACGGGCAAGACAATCCTATCGCTCCCTCTGCCCTTCCTTCAGCTCTTCCATCCAGCGCGCCTTGAATTCGCGCTCCCTCGCGTCGATCATCGCCTGGTCGTAAAAGGACGCATCAGGGGACCGGCGCGCAATGCCCAACTGCTCGATTGCCGCCGGCACGCTGCCTTGAAGCGCATAGGACTCGGCCAGGGCCAGATGCTGGAGCGCCTGTTTTCCCTGCGCGGCGTAAGCCATCGCCAGTTGCTCGTACAGCTTCGGCTCCTGCCGGTAGAGTTGGGCCTGGTCGCGCAGATAGTTCACAGCCTCATCGTGGCGCCCGGTCGCGATCAATGCATCCGCGTACTGGCGGGCGATGCCGCGCGACAGCGGAAACTTCTGCCGGGCTGAATCCGCCTCTTTCAATGCTTCTGCATTCTGGTTGGCGGCAAGTTTGATCTCAATCGACAGGTTGCTCAGCACAGCGCTCTGGACGGGTGCCGATGGGCCTTGAGCAGTGGCCTGCGCCTCCTGCAGCAGAGACCGCGCGTCCGCAAGCGCCCCCTGCCTCAGCGCAATCATGGCCTTGCCATACAAGGCCGACACGACTTGATTGCGCGTCTTCTGTTGCTGCTGCGTATCGAACGCCACCATCGCATCCCTCAAACCCTGCGCAGACGGATCCTGCAACACGCGCATGCGGGCGCGCACGAGATGAAAGTCCAGGCTATCGGCGCGCTGCCGGTAACGTTGATCACGGGTACGTGCCTGGATGTCGGCAATACGCTCCGTCGTCAACGGATGGGAGCGCAGGTAGGCCGGCGCCGTGTCCGTGTACCCGCGTGTTGCCGTTTGCATGCGACTGAAGAAGGCGATCATGCCAGACGTTTCGAAGCCGGCATCGCGCAGGATTTGCAGGCCAATGCGGTCCGCTTCGCGCTCGGCGTCGCGGCTGAAATTCAGCTGCCGCTGCAGGGCCACGCCCTGACCGCCCATGAGCAGGGCGGCAGAAGCATCGGGGCTGCCGCGCGCCGCCAGCGCGGCGAGGATTGCGGACGCCAGCGGGATCAGTGAATCCTGTCGCTGCTGACCCAGCATCCGGGCGATATGGCGCTGCGCCACGTGGCCGATTTCGTGCGCCAGCACAGAGGCCAGCTCGGACTCATTTTGCGCCGCGAGCAACAAAGCCGAATGCACGCCGATGAATCCTCCAGGCAACGCAAACGCATTCAACATTGGATCGCGTACGGCGAAAAAAAAGTAGTCGTAACTCGCCTCCCCGCGCGCTTCCGGACGGATGGAAACGAGGCTGTTGCCGAAGTTGTTGAGGTATTCAGTGATGGCCGCGTCGTCGATATAGTCCCGGTCGCGCCGGATATCGCGCATGATCTGCTCGCCGAGCTTGCGCTCGAGTTGCGGGGACAGTTCGGCGCGTTCGGTGTCGCCGAGGTTGGGGAGGTTTTGGGCGGCCGCTGGCGAGGGCAGCGTTGCTCCGGCAAGGGTCATTGCGACGGCCACGCCAACACTACCGGCAATATGTGCCGCAAGAGACTGCGAAGGTAAGGAGATTTTTAATTTCACGATGCTATGATACCCGCACCAATCGAGCAATCAAGAACCACCTACTCCCATTTCCAATGAGCAGCCAACAAGATAAGCAGGCAACATCAGCCGAAAACCAGGGACTGACACATTTCGATGCCACCGGACATGCGCACATGGTCGATGTCGGAGCGAAGTCGGAAACGCACCGGATCGCAGTTGCTACAGGCATGATTCGCATGAAACGGGAGACGCTCGCAATCATCCAGTCCGGCAGCGCGAAGAAAGGTGACGTGATCGGGATTGCACGCATTGCTGCCATCATGGGGGCAAAACGTACCAGCGATTTGGTTCCGTTATGTCATCCGCTAGCGCTGACGCGGGTAACGGTCGATTTCACAATCGACAACGCACAGTCGACTGTCCTATGCACGGCCCAGGTAGAGACCTTTGGGAAAACAGGGGTGGAAATGGAAGCATTGACCGCAGTCCAGATTGGCCTGCTCACGATATACGACATGTGCAAGGCAGTTGATCGCGGCATGGTCATGACCGATGTCCGTGTTCAGGAGAAACGGGGCGGAAAATCGGGCGATTGGCATGCCTGATTGCCCGAACAGTACGTGCTGCGCGACGCGAAACATGAAACCGAGATTTTTTTACAGTATCTCCACGATCGAGCCACTCGCGTCATCGACCGCGACGTACAGCATGAATTTCTTCGCTACCAATCTGACGAAACGTACATTTTTTCCGTCTGCCCGCTTTTTCACTTCGTAATCAGACAAACGAGCGACATCCTCCGGCGGTGTGATGATCGATCCCTTAACCAATTCTTTGGCTGGTACTGCGGCAGCCTTGACTCTCGAAGCTGCTTCCGTGTAGGGAACATAGTATTGTGGCAATAGCTGGATTCCCATTCCGACCATTCCTGCAAACTTGATCTTTTCACGCATTTCCGGATCATCCGGAAGCACGGTGCCCACGATATCCGGCCCCAGCTTAGGCAGCGACTGAAACGCCGGATCATTTACCTTCTTCAGGTCTTCGGGATCAATCTCATTTGCGGTAACCAGGTAAAAGCGGTCTTCATCAAACGGAATATAGACTGGGCGCGCCGCGTAAATAGACCAAACGCCATACAGCAGAAAACCGATTTGCAGTACCACCACGGTGATGATGTCCGATTTCAGTGACGGCTTTCCGGGGGAATAAATAATTAATGTGATTACCGGGCCAAGCGTGAGATCGACCAGGATCAGGATAATCATCAAATTGAAGCCGCTCGCCGCCTCAAACAGCCGGCCCGGGTACCAGATCTGGCGAACCAATCCAAAAACCAGTGCAACAACACAGGCACTCCCAAGCAAATGGACAAGCGAAGCGCTAAACCGGTTCATCGATGTACGCATTGTTGTATCCCTCGTCGAATTATCAGATAACGCGGTGAAATAGCCGCTTACATGTCAGGAACTAGTTGAATCTGATGCGATTCCCAATCCCGTCGCAGGTGGGATGCAGCCTGAACTCCAGGCATCAGTTGCAACTGCTGCAATCGCCATTCCCGTTTCAGGGACGCTGCAACCTGGTCGATTGCATTGTTCTTTTCGCCCGGATCTAGCATTAAATTATAGGCATACTCATTGCCGCTTTGCGCGTCGAACCAGTACTTCCAGACGGTCTGTGGATCGCGGTGATCAATCAATCCGGCCGCTTGCCCCTCCTGAAAGTATGAGTAATCGCGGCCCTGCGGACGTTGCATTGGAGTGCCCGACCATGTAGCCGGAATTGGGAAACCGAACTCAGCAAGGATTGTTGGGGCAATGTCGACCTGCGAAGTGGCCACTCTGGAATCAATTCGATGGCTGGCTTGATATCCATACGAAATAAAGATCAGCGGAATGCGCAGCGCCTCTTCACGCACACTATTCGCATGTGCGTAAAGACCATGTTCCCCAAGCGCTTCCCCGTGATCGGCGGTGATGACAACGAGTGCATCCTCCAGGTATCCCTTGCTTTGCAGTGATGCCAGCAACTCATGGATATATGCGTCTGCCTGTACGACACCGTTGTCGTAGAAAT
>CBIHRW010000004.1:0-93660 GCA_966212545.1 uncultured Noviherbaspirillum sp. | reverse complement strand
CCATCTCCGTCGTCGGACGGACCAGGTCGTCGATCAGGGTGTTGACGGATTTGACCATCGTCTCCCATCCACCCGAGACGCCTGCGACGTTCGCGCGCTGGTTCAGGCGACCCTCGCGGCCCACCACGCGGCTGACGCTCGTAATGCCTTCCGCCATCTGCTCATTGGTTTCCAGGATGTCGTTCAGCGTGTCCGCGACCTTGCCCGCCAGGCCGGTCCAGTCCGACGGCATGCGCGCGCTGAAATCGCCCTTTTTCAAGGCCTTGAGTGTCGATAACAGGACCTTGATGTCCAGTTCATCACAGGAGTCGGCTCTCATATCCATGGGAATGTGTCTTTCAAGTTTTGGAGAAGGACGGGCTGGGGACGCCCATGCCGGGTCATACCACGCTGCGTTGTCTGAGCGTCTGCACGAGTTCGCTGGCGGGCAGGGGTCTGCTGTAGTAATAGCCCTGGTGTTCGTCGCAGCCGAGGTCGTGCAGGACCGCGAGCTGCTCCTTGGTTTCCACGCCTTCAGCGACGACGCGCAACGCCAACGCGCGCGCCATATTCACAATCGCGGCGACGATAGCCGTGTCGCTGGCGTTCTTGCCGAGATCACGCACGAAGGATTGGTCGATCTTCAGGATATCGATCGGTAGGGTCTTGAGGATGGAAAGCGATGAATAGCCGGTGCCGAAATCATCGATTGCAATGGTGATGCCGCTCTCGCTGATCTCGCGCAGGACCGACGTCGCTTTCTCGGTGTCGGTGATGACCAGCGACTCCGTGATTTCCAGTTGGATGCTGGACGGCGGCACCTGCTGCTTGCGCAGCTCGCGGTCGATGATTTCCGGAAGGTCGGCGTATATCTGCGGAATCGCCACATTGACGGCGATCGGAATCGTCGGGCCGGGCATGCCCTGGTCGCGCCAGCATCTTGCCTGTGCACATGCGGCGGCAATCACCCATTCGCCGATCGCCACCAGCAGGCCGGTTTCGGAAGCAGCCGGTATGAACTGTCCGCCGCTCAGCAGGCCGAGCCGCGGGTGATGCCAGCGGAGGAGCGCTTCGACGCCGGCCACGCGCCCGGTGCGCGCTTCGATCTTGGGCTGGTAGTACAGCTCGAACTCTTCGTTCGCGAGCGCCTGCTGCAATTCCTGTTCAAGGCGCGCGCGTTCCACCATCCGTGCATTCAGATCTTCATGAAAGAACTGAATCGTGCCGCGCTGCTCCTGCTTTGCGTGGTACATGGCGAGGTCGGCGCTGCGCATGAGCGTCTGCATGTCGTTGCCGTCCTGCGGAAACAGGCTGATGCCGACGCTTGCAGAGGTCTTCACATACTGGGCGCCGATCATGAAGGGCTTGTCGACGGCGGAGACGATCTTGCGTCCGACTTCGGCTGCGGAAGCATAATTGGGAAGGTTTTCCATCAGCACCACGAACTCATCCCCGCCAAGGCGCGCAACGATATCGGATTCGCGCACTGCGCCGCAGATTCGCTGGGCGACCTGCATCAACAGGTCGTCGCCAGCATCATGCCCGAGTGTATCGTTAATGCTTTTGAAACGGTCGAGGTCAAGAAAGAGCAGGGACAGCCGTTGGCCGTGCCGGTTTGCTACGGCAATCGCATGCTCGAGACGTTCGGACAGCGAGCGCCGGTTCATCAGGCCGGTCAACGGGTCGCGCGTCGCCAGTTCATGCGCACGCGACTCGGCCTGTCGGCGTTCGATGATCTCGCATTCAAGGGCGGCATTGATGCGCCGCAAGTCGCGCATCTGTTGCACCTGCAGGTCGCGGTTCATCAGCGCGAGTTCTTCCTTCTGGTGTTCCAGCTGGATGGTTTTCTTCGCGAGTTCGATAAAGACCGAGATCTTGCTTTGCAGGATCTGCGGAATCACCGGGCTGATGAGGTAATCGGCGGCGCCATGTTGATATCCCCTCAGGCGGTTCATTTCATCCGCGTAGTACGCGGTAATGAAAATGATCGGTACCGCCGCCGAGCGCGGGTGCGAGTGAATGGTTTGCGCCGTTTCGAATCCATCCATGCCCGGCATGCTGACATCGAGGAGGATAACGGCGAAATGATGGTCGAGTACGGCGCGCAGGGCTTCGGCGCCGGACGTTGCAGTGACCACCTCATATTCCTCGGCCTGAGGGGCAGTGACCAGAAGGGTCTTGAGGGCGAGGAGGCTCGGCGGGTGGTCATTGACGAGAAGAATTTTTGGTTTCTGCAATTGAGTCGTCTCTCATCGCCCGTTGACGGGCATTGTGTATCCAGTGCCCTTGCAAGTGCATGTTGCGAGGGCTGGGCAGAAGCGCGCTCCTGCGTCGGGGATTCTTCATTGCAGGAGCGAGACTTGATGGAGAAAAACTTCCTTGGCGCAAAGTTTCCTCTCGCCGCTTCTGCCGAGTCCTGTTAGAAAGATGAGACAGCTCAATGTTCCCGTCGCCTACAGGAAAATCGCGCGCATTTGCGTTCGATCTGGCAAATATTGCCGTCGTGCAGTGCTTTCGAGAAAGAATCATGCTGAGCGGCAAAAGAAGCCGCCCAGCATGAAAGATCAGCGGATGCGTGAGGGGGAGAGTTGCTTCAGATCAGCGCCGAAAGACGCAACCTGCGGCGGTGGAGGAAGGCCGCGCAACATTGCGGCATACAGCTCGCCCGCTGCAGCCGACGACTGTATGCCGTATCCGCCCTGGCCAGCGGCCCAGAAGAATCCCGGCACGCCGCCATCAAAGCCGCCTACCAGACTGCCGTCGGCCACAAAGGAGCGCAATCCTGCCCACACATGGCGCGGGCGGCGTATTGTCAGGTTTGTCATGGTTTCGATGCGGTCGATGGCGAGCGCGATGTCGAGCTCTTCGGCCTGCACGTCATGCGGCTCGACCGGATCGGTATTGGCGGGCGAACCGAGAAGCAAGCCGGCATCGGGTTTCACATAATAGGATTCGTCGACGCCAATGAACATTGGCCAGCGCGTCGTATCGATGCCTTCCGGCGACGCGAAGGTGAATGCGGAGCGGCGCTTCGGTACTAGCCCGATGGGCGCGGCGCCGGCCATCGCGGCAATCACGTCGCACCACCCGCCTGCCGCGTTCACCACCACCGGCGCCTCGTATGTCTGTCCGCCTGCCGATACGCGCCAGACCTTGCCGGTATATTCCATTGCGCTCACGCTGGCATCGCACTGCACGCTGCCGCCTGCCGCACGCAAACCGCGCAGGTATCCCTGGTGCAGCGCGTGTACGTCCATGTCCGACGCGTCTGGTTCGTATACCGCGCCGAGTACGCGTTCGCGGCGCAAGGCGGGCACCAGTTCGCACGCTTGCGCTGCGTCGAGCCGCGTCGCGTTGGCGGAAACGGAACGCACGATGGCGTCATGCTCGTCGAGCAGCGCTTCCTCACCCTCCGCGGCGACCATGAGCGCGCCGCGCGGGGGCAGGATCGGATGGTCGGCGAATCCGCCGGGCGGATTCTCGAAGAAGGCCCGGCTCGCACAGGTGAGGGCGCGCACCTGCGGCGGCCCGTAGCTTTCGAAGAAGAGGGCGGCGGAGCGGCCGGTGCTGTGATAGCCGGGCTGGCCTTCTCGTTCGAGGACGATGACGCGGGCATGCGGCGCGAGCCAGTAACCGATAGATGCGCCCGCAATGCCGCCGCCGATGATGAGGAAATCTGCAGTTGTCGTTGTCATCAATGTTCCAATAGTTGGAAAGCTCAGGTGCTGCCGAGCAGGTGCCCGTCTCCTTCGCCGGCGAGCTTGAAGACATTCACCGTCCTCGACAGTTCGCCGGCTCGGCCCTGCCTCGAATCCGCCGCGGCTGCGGCTTGTTCGACGAGAGCCGCATTCTGCTGGGTCACAGTGTCCATCCGTGTGATGGCCTGGTTGATCTGTTCGATCTTCTTGGTCTGCTCGTCGCCGGCGGCCGCAATCGCGTTGATGATATCGGATACCTGCTGAACGATGGCAAACACTTCTTCCATGGTGCTTTCGGCTCGGTCGTCCGGTGGGTTGCCGGCTGGAAGTTGATTATTCCCGTTTCAGCAACAGTGCTTTTCTGATTTGCTACTTTTTTGTGCGATTCGCAGTCTATAGACTGTGCTTCATCGATGAGCGCACAAGATAAACAGCCTAAACAGCCCGGTGCAGCTCAGCGAGTCGGGAATTCCTCCCGCACTCAACCGCCGCAATTTATCTTATGGAGAACAACATGAACGCCAAGAACCTTATCGCCGCTGCAGCCATCTTCGCCGCTACCGGATCCGCTTTCGCCCAGGGCAACAGCGAGTTCGTGGAATTTACCGACTTCGTGTCGACCAAAACACGTGCAGAAGTGAAGGCAGAAATCACCCAGGCCGCCTATACGCCGGAATTCGTCGAATTCACGCATGTCGCGTCCACCAAGCCGCGCGCACATGTCATCGCCGAGTTGCGTGCTGCCCAGGATCATGCCACGGTCGGCAGCGCGCCCGAGTTCGTCGAGCATGTGAACGTCGCTTCCACTCGTACCCGCGCTGAAGTTCGCGAGGAGATCATGCAGGCATCCAAGCCGGCCCGTGCAAACATCGACGGCTGATTCCACACTTTCCGAACGATGAATGCCGGTCCGTCGACCGGCATTTTTCATACTTGCTGCGGCACATTCTCATCCTGGTGAAGGCGCATGCATTCCGTATTGACCGCCTCGCGGATGATTTCCGCCAGCCGCCGTGTCCCGGGGCCGGCACTGTCGGGGTCGGCCAGCACCAGGTACAACTGCGTGAAGCGCTCGCCACCGTCGCGCATGGGAATGGGTTTGAGCGAACCGGCCTGCAACTCCTTGAGGATTTTCTCCTCGGGAAACCATGAAAACCCGAGTCCAAGCCGGGCCGCCTCGATCGACGTCGCACTGTGACTGACGGTCCAGCGCTGCGTGACATCGAGCGTCATTACCTTGGTATCCCGGCGCGTGCCCGATTCCCTGACGACCAGATGGCGGTGATGCCGCAAATCCTCGAGCGTGACATCCCGTCCGAGCTGGTGCAGCGGATGCGACGGGCTCGCAGCAGGGATGAAGCGCAACTGCATCAGCGGTATACCCAAAAAGCCGGGCGGCACGACATTGGCGATCGCGAGATCCGCTGCGCCGGTCAGCAGCGCTTCCGATGTTCCGCCGAGCACCGATTCGATCAGTTCGATTCGTGTATGCGGACTTTCCTTGCCCAGCTTGTCCAGGCAATCAAGCAACAGCCAGGTCGGAAAGATGATCTCCGCCGCAATCCTGATTTCCGCTTCCCATCCCGCCGACAGGCGCCGTGCCGCGCGTTCCAGTGCACTCGATTCGTCAAGCAGGGCGCGTGCACGGCGGTACAGGAACTGGCCGGTCGGCGTGAGGATTGCCTTGCGGCCCTGTATCTCGAAGGCTTTCACGCCCAGCAGCGACTCGATTTTCTGCACCGCATAGGTCACGGAGGACTGGCTCTTGTGCAAGGCTTCCGCTGCCTGCGCGTAGCCGCCGGTGTCGACGACCGCAATCAGGGTGCGCCATTGCTCGAGGGTGATGTACTGGTTTTCCATTTATCAGATGAATAGATAGATATCAGCTAATTATTCTACTTTTTTATCGATCCATCCAATAGTTAAATACACATACCCACTCAACTTTTGGAGGAAACGATGAAAACCCTGCTTCAACTGAATTCCAGCCTGTTTTCCGGTAACGGCCAGTCCAGCCACCTGTCCAATGAATTCGTCGCCGCCTGGCGCGCCGCCAACCCGGATGGCCAGGTCGTCGTCCGCGACCTGGCAGCCGACCCGGTACCGCACCTCGATGGGCAGCGTTTCGGCGCTTTCCTGGCCAAACCGGAAGAACGCACCGCGCAGCAGCAGGCCGTGGTCGATTTCTCGGATGCGTTGATCGAGGAAATCCGCAACGCCGACGTGATCGCGCTGGGCTTGCCGATGTATAACTTCGGTATTCCGTCGACGCTGAAGGCCTATTTCGACCACATTGCCCGCGCCGGCGTGAGCTTCCGTTACACCGCGAACGGCCCGGTCGGTCTGCTCGGCGGCCGCAAGGTCTACGTATTCGCAGCCCGTGGCGGCCTCTACCAGGGAACGCCGCTGGATACGCAGACCGGTTATGTACGCGACTTCCTGCGCTTCATCGGTCTCGACGATGTGGAATTCGTCTACGCCGAGGGCTTGGCAATGGGCGAGGAGCCGAAGAAGGCTGCGCTTGAAAAAGCGGAAAACGTCATCCGCCAGCTCGCTGCGCCGATCGCCGCCGCAGCCTGAGGATCGCGCACCGGGACCCGCGCCAAAGGCCCCGGTGGTACAGAATAGAGAGATCGTTTTTCAACCTAAGGAATCTGCCATGACCGTTACCGTCACCAGTCGCACTCTCCAACGCGTGATTGAAGGCCTCGCCACGTCCGACGGCGCCGGCGTCAAGCTGCGCCGCAGCCTCGGGCAAGGGCAGGGCAGCCGTCTCGATCCGTTCCTGATGCTGGACGAATTTTCCTCCGACAACCCGGGGGATTACATCGCCGGCTTCCCGCCGCATCCGCACCGGGGCTTCGAAACCGTGACCTACATGCTCGACGGCCACATGCGGCATGAGGATCATCTCGGCAATGTCGGCGAACTCAAGAGCGGCGGCGTGCAATGGATGACGGCCGGGCGGGGCATCGTGCATTCGGAAATGCCGCAGCAGGAAGAGGGGCGCATGCGCGGCTTCCAGCTGTGGATCAACCTGCCGGCGAGCGAAAAAATGAAGCCCGCGAGCTACCGCGACATTCCGCCCTCGGAAATCCCGGTCGCCGCGCTGCCTGATGGTGGCAAGGCGAAGGTGATCGCAGGTGCGCTCGATATCGGCGGCGAGAAGGTGGCTGGCCCGATCCAGGGCTTGAGTACCGAGCCCTTGTACGTGGACATCGAACTGCCGGCAGGCGGGGTGTTTTCGCATGCGCTCGGCAACCATCTGAACGCCTTCATTTACGTCTATGAGGGCAGCGTGAAGATCGGCGACGCAGATGCGCCGCGTCCGCTGAAGTCGCAAAGCGCCGGCTTCCTGTCGCCGGGCGACCGTATCGACATCCGTGCGGATGCCGGCGGCGCAAGATTCTTGCTGCTGGCGGGACGTCCGTTGAAGGAACCGGTTGTGCAATATGGGCCGTTCGTGATGAACACGGTCGAGGAGATCGAACAGGCCATTACGGACTTCCAGAGTGGCAAGTTCACGCAGGAGGCTGCTTGAGCGGATAATGGGGCGGTAGAACTTGCATGCGGGTAGATATGTGCACGGGGTTCGACTGCCTCTCTTCGTCGTACTGCGGTTCGGAGAAGCGACACTGATCCCAGCCGTCGACGGGATGACGTGGAGCTCGAGCAGTTGAACCACCGGCAGGCGCCCGCTTGCAGCCAGTCCTGACCGGAAACCGGTGCCGACAAGATCACGGCGGAGAACCATTCCCATGCCATTCACACTCATCAACCCCCATACCAAAGACCTCGGCGGCGGCTTCACGGTCCGCAGGTTGCTGCCCAGCCATCCGCACAAGATGGTCGGCCCGTTCATCTTCTTCGACCACATGGGCCGCGCCGATTTCGCACCCGGCGACGGACTCGACGTGCGCCCGCATCCGCACATCGGCCTCGCGACCGTGACCTATCTGTTCGAAGGTTCGATCCTGCACCGCGACTCGCTTGGAACCGTGCAGGAAATCCATCCCGGCGATGTCAACTGGATGACGGCGGGCGCGGGCATTGCGCATTCGGAACGTACACCCGAACGCCTGCGAAATAGCGGCGGTGCACTGCACGGCATCCAGATCTGGATCGCATTGCCAAAAGAGCATGAAAAAGTAGAGCCTTCCTTCGAACATCATCCCGCCGCGACACTACCGACGATCGCCGCAGACGGATTGAACCTGCGGGTGATCGCGGGTAGTGCATTCGGCATGACCTCGCCGGTGACGACGTTCTCGCCCATGTTCTATTGTGCGCTCGAGATGGAAGAGGGCGTGCGTTTTGAATTGCCGGCCGAGTACGCTCAGCGCGCGGTCTATTTGGCCGAAGGTGCGATTAGTCTGGATGGCGAACCGCTTGCCGAACGGCATATGGCCGTGCTGACCGGCGCTCAAACCCTTACAATAGAGTCACAAACTAGGGCGCGTGTCATGCTGTTGGGCGGTGAGCCGATCGATGGCGACCGCTTCATCTGGTGGAACTTCGTTGCGAGCAGCAAGGAGGCCATCCAGGAAGCGAAGGGACGGTGGCGCGCGCAGGAATTCGGCAAGGTGCCGGATGAGAGCGATTGGATTCCCTTGCCGGACGAACCGAAGCCGGCGGAGTCTTTCAGCTAAAATCCATGCCTTGCTTCAACTGGGACGATTCATAATGAACAACACCGGAGACCAGAACACGGCACCAGCCGGCTCCGACAAGATTTTCGATCACGTCGCCACGTCTCTTCTGCCGACGAAACACGGCGAGTTCCGTATCCATGTCTACAAGCCGATCGGCGAGTCCGTCGAACACGTCGCCATCGTCAAGGGCGAGCTCAAAGACCAGGAAAAGGTGCTGGTGCGCGTGCATTCCGAGTGCCTGACCGGCGACGTGCTCGGTTCGCTGCGCTGCGACTGTGGTGAGCAGCTCGATGCCGCGCTTGGCATGATTGCTGCCGAAGGCTTGGGCGTGGTGGTCTATTTGCGCGGCCATGAAGGTCGTGGGATTGGCCTGGCCAATAAGATCCGTGCCTATCAACTGCAGGACCAGGGGCAGGACACCGTCGAGGCCAATCTTGCACTCGGCTTGCCCGTCGATACGCGTGACTACCAGGTCGCCGCGCAGATCCTGAACGACCTCGGCGTCAAGACGATCCGCCTGATGACCAACAATCCGAAGAAGATGAAGAAGCTGGCGGATTACGGCATGCACGTGGTTGAGCGCGTTCCGGTGCTTACGGCGCACACGCCGCATAACATCGGTTACCTGCGCACCAAGCAGCAGAAGCTTGGGCATATGCTGGATTTCGAGCAGGAATAAAATGCGTCCACGCTAGTTCCTCTCTCCCGCAAGCGGAAGAGGGGTTGGCGGCGAGGGGACGCGCAAAACCTCCAGCCGTCTTCGCAATCCCCCTCATCCCCGACCCTTCTCCCGCTTGCGGGAGAAGGGCGTAAATACCGAAGCTTTCCTGATCAAACCTTCCATGAAACGCACTCTCAAGGCAGTTTCCGTCCTGCTCGCAATCGCCTTGTCGAGCACGGCCGCGCACGCCGCCGACCCCATCAAACTCGGCATGATCGAAGGCGTCTCCGGTCCCTTCGCCAACGCCGGTAACGCCGTCGCTCGCAACATTCAGCTTGCAATCGAAAACGTCAATGCCCGTGGAGGCGTCAAGCTGCCCGGCGGCGCGCGCCCATTGGCGCTCGTCATCTACGACAACAAGCAGGGTGTGGAGGAATCTCTCATCGGTTTGCGGCAGATGACGGACCAACGGGTGGGCTTCATCCTGCAGGGAAACAGCTCGGCCGTCGCATCGGCACTGATCGACGGGATCGAGAAGCATAACCAGCGCACGCCCGAGCAGCGCGTGCTGTTCATGAACTACTCCGCAGTCGATCCGGCGCTGACCAACGAGAAGTGCAGCTTCTGGCATTTTCGCTTTGACGCCAATGCCGACATGCGCATGCATGCGCTGACGGAAGTCATCAAGGACGACGCCAGCGCCAAACGCGTGTACCTGATCGGCCAGGACTACAGCTTCGGCCAACAGTTGGCCCGTGCCGCACGGGCCCAGTTGGGCGCCAAGCGGCCGGATATCGGCATCGTCGGCGACGAGCTGCATCCGATCGGGAAGATCAAGGATTTCACGCCCTACATCGTCAAGATCAAGGCCAGCGGCGCGGATACCGTCATCACCGGCAACTGGGGCAACGACCTGACCTTGCTGGTCAAGGCAGCGAAGGAAGGCGGGCTGAATGCAAAGTTCTACACCTTCTACGGCAACGGCCTCGGTGCACCTGCGGCGATCGGCGAGGCGGGCGTCGGCCGCGTCCGTGCGGTAGCGGAATGGCATCCGAACACCGGCCAGGGCATCAAGAACGCCGCAAGCGACGATTTCTACAAGGCTTTCCGCAAACGCTATCCCGCGCCGGAAGACGATTACGTGCACCTGCGCATGCATCTGATGGTTGACATGCTGGTATCCGCCATCGAGAAGGCGAAGAGTACGGAGGCGGCCGCGGTAGCGAAGGCGATGGAAGGAGCGCGCTACAAGAATGCCTTCCATGAAGCGACGATGCGCGCCGACGACCACCAGTTGCTGCAACCGCTGTACGTATCGGTGATGCGCACGGTGGCCGACGGTTCGGTCCGCTTCGACAATGAAGGCAGCGGCTACGGCTTCAAGACCGAACGGTACCTGTCGCTGGCTGAGACGTCTCTACCGACCTCGTGCCGAATGAAGCGGGTCGATTGATTTCGGCGTATCGCCGAAATTTTCACACCAGTTGATTTTCAATCGAGACCGTCTGGGGCAGCGTCAAGTCTCCGGTGTGCTGCGTGGTGACGGATTCGATCAGCACAATTCCGCATTCTTCGTCCGCGACCGGATTGTGCATCGTCGTTTTCGGCACGACGCAGAACTCGCCCGGACCCAACCGAACCTCCCGGTCCTTGAACTGGATCCGCAGGCTTCCGTACACAACGAGGAACATCTCGTCCTCGTTCGCGTGGTCGTGCCATGCCAGTTCGCCCTTGAGCTTGGCCACCTTGATGTATTGGTCGTTGACCCGGCCGATGACGCGCGGCGTCCAGTACGCGGTGACCTGATCCAGGGCTTCGGCAATGCCGACTGCGTTCGCGTTTGCTGCAAGCATGATGTTCTCCTAAGAATGCGCACCGCAGCAGGATAAGGCGGCCCGGTGCAACTTCATATCGAAAAGTTATAATGCTTCGCATTACGTTTTCTAATGACTGCGATGCCCCGCAATCTCGACGTCGGCCTGCTGCGCACCTTCATTCATGTGGCCGATGCCGGCAGCATGACCGTGGCAGCCAACCGGCTGCACATGACGCAAGGGGCTGTCAGCCAGCAGATCAAGCGACTTGAAGAGACATTCGGCCATGTAGTCCTCGAACGCGGCAAACAGGGTTTGCGCCTCACGGACGAAGGGGAGCGGTTGCTCGGCAAGGCGCGGAAGCTGGTCAAGCTGAACGACGAGATCTGGTCGGATATGCGGACGCCGGAGATTTCCGGCCAAGTACGACTCGGCGTTCCCTACGACCTCATCGGCACGCATTTGCCGGAAGTGTTGCAGGGCTATGCGCGCAGCTACCCCGATGTCGATATCTCGCTGGTTTCCGGCTCGTCGCCCGAGCTGGTTGACGCATTGGGCGCAGGCAAGATCGATCTCGCCCTGGTGGAAGAGCCTGCCGGCTCCGCAACCGGTGAATGCCTGATGATCGAACCGCTGGTCTGGGTCGCTGCGCGGGACGGCCGGGCTTCGGAAATGCGGCCGCTGCCGCTCTGCCTCGTTTCCGAGACCTGTGTCTTTCGTCCTGCGATTTTTGCTGCATTGGAAAGTGCGAACATCGAGTGGCGCGTCGTCTTCGAGAACTCCAGCATTGAAGCGACCGCCACAACGGTGCGCGCCGACCTTGCCGTGACCGCTTGGCTGGCCTCGACCATTCCACCGGGCCTGGATATTCTGGGAGTCGAATCCGGCCTGCCGTCCTTGCCGAATTTCTCGATCGCCCTGCATGTACCGCAGTCCGGCGCAAGTCCTGCTGTGACGGCGATGGCGACCTGCATCCGGGAGGCGTTCAAATAACGGCAAGCCGAATTTTCCCTTAGGAAGAAGACTTCTCCCGTGAAGGGATGGTCAAGCCTCTTGCCACTGCAGGCCGCGCAAGGAAACGCTCCAGCGCGCGCGCCACATTCGGAAAATCGCTGAAGCCGACGAGATCGCCTGCGCCATAGAAGCCGATCAAGTTGCGTACCCACGGGAAGATCGCGATGTCGGCAATGCTGTATGCATCCCCCATGATCCAGTCTCGCCCTTCCAGCCGGCGTTCGAGCACGCCGAGCAGGCGCCGCGATTCGCCGGCGTAACGGTCGCGCGGCCGCTTGTCCTCGTATTCGCGTCCGGCAAACTTGTGGAAGAAGCCGAGTTGTCCGAACATCGGGCCGATCCCGCCCATCTGGAACATCAGCCACTGTATGGTCTCGTATCGCGCCGCGGGGTCTTGCGGCAGGAACTGTCCCGTCTTTTCCGCGAGATAGATCAGGATCGCTCCCGACTCGAACAATGCAAGCGGTTTGCCTTCCGGGCCCGCCGAATCGATGATGGCAGGAATCTTGTTGTTCGGATTGAGAGAGAGGAATTCCGGCGACATCTGGTCGTTGGTCTCGAAGCTGACGAGGTGCGGTTCGTACGGCAAACCCGTCTCCTCGAGCATGATGGAGACCTTCACGCCGTTGGGCGTGGGCAGGGAATACAGCTGGAGCCGTTCAGGATGGCGGGCCGGCCACTTCCTGGTGATGGGAAAGGCGGAAAGATCTGTCATGCGTTCTCCACAGTCAAAAGCGAACAGAGATTGTTCGACAACAATCCGATAACTATAGCCAGTTCGCTGTTTCCTGTCTTTTGGCGCCGTTGTCCATGGACGCCGCTCCGCCTGGTCGTGCAAAAGATGCTCGCATAGAAGCGCAACGCTGCCGTTACAATAGATGCAAACAGACAGGTAAATGAACGGGCGCCATCATCCCGCCCGATGGACAGAGGAGTTTGAATTTGCTGACACCAAATTACATCGCGCCGGAACGCTTCGACGATCCGATCGCAGCGCTGGAGCGGATCCGATTGATTTACGACACCAGCATCGACCACTTGCGGAACTACCTGCAGCGTTTCGTCTGCGGAGAAAATCTTCCCGGGCGCGTGCGCGCCTGCTATCCCTATGTGCGCATCCAGACCGAAACGGTTGCGCGTGCGGACTCGCGCCTGTCCTATGGCTTCGTCGCCGGACCCGGCACCTTTGAAACCACCGTCACCCGGCCGGACCTGTTCCAGAATTACTATACGGAGCAACTCCGCCTGCTGCTCAAGAACCATAGCCAGAACCAGCAGGTGCAGCTGGAAGTGGGCGTGAGCGCGCAGCCGATTCCCGTGCATTTCTCGTTCGCGCAGGATGACCATATCGAAGGCACCATGGACGCCGAGCGTCGCCTTGCCCTGCGCGATCTGTTCGACCTGCCGGATCTCGGCGCGATGGATGACGGCATTGCCAACGGCACGTATGAACCGCCGCCGGGAGAAGCGCAGCCGCTGTCACTGTTCACTGCGCCGCGCGTTGACTATTCGCTGCACCGGCTGCGCCACTACACCGGGACGGCGCCGGAGCATTTCCAGAACTTCGTGCTGTTCACCAACTACCAGTTCTATATCGACGAGTTCGTGCGGCTTGGTCACGAGATCATGAACCGCGTACCCGATCCCGACGCGCCGGCGGACGAGGACCATTACATCGCCTTCGTCGAGCCGGGCAACGTGATTACGCGCCGCGTCGGCGAAGCAGTGCAGCCGGGCGACGACCTCGGCAAGGCGCCGCCGCGCCTGCCGCAGATGCCGGGTTACCACCTGATCCGTGCCGACGGCAGCGGGATCACGATGGTCAACATCGGCGTCGGCCCCGCCAATGCGAAGACCATCACCGATCACATCGCGGTGTTGCGCCCCCACGCCTGGATGATGCTGGGCCACTGCGCGGGCTTGCGCAATACTCAGCAGTTGGGCGACTACGTGCTGGCACACGGTTATGTGCGCGAGGACCATGTGCTGGATGAAGACCTGCCGCTGTGGGTGCCGATCCCGCCGCTGGCCGAAGTGCAGGTAGCCCTCGAATCGGCCGTGGCCGAGGTGACGAAGCTGAAAGGCTACGACCTCAAGCGCGTCATGCGTACCGGAACCGTAGCCAGCACCGACAACCGCAACTGGGAGCTGCTGCCGCAACGCACCCCGGAGCGCCGTTTCAGCCAGAGCCGTGCAATCGCGCTGGACATGGAAAGCGCGACCATCGCGGCGAACGGATTTCGCTTCCGTGTTCCCTATGGCACCTTGCTGTGCGTGAGCGACAAGCCGCTACACGGCGAGATCAAGCTGCCGGGCATGGCGAACCAATTCTATCGGGAGAGGGTGGACCAGCATCTGCGCATCGGCATCCGTGCCGTGGAGCTTCTGCGCAGGAAGGGCGTGGACAAGCTGCACAGCCGGAAGCTGCGAAGCTTTGCGGAGGTGGCGTTCCTGTAAGTCGAGAAGCGAGGCTGGTGTAGCCTCAGGAAATCTTGAGCCGCACGACGGTCACCTTCTCGCAGCGGCCCTCGACCGCGAGTGCACCGACGTAATCCTTGCCGATCGGCAGGTCCACCGTTGTCCAGTCATCCCTCTCGGTCCTGGGCGGGGGCAGGCGCAGCCAGCCGGTTGACCTGGCGTCGCATTCCACCGCATAGGCGCGCAGCGGGAGGGACACTCCCATACCGGTGGCTTTCGACACTGCTTCCTTGCGGCTCCAGCAGCGAACGGTCGCCAGTTTCCCGTCTGGCATCCTGCGCAATGCGGCGATCTCGTCAGGATGAAAACCGGCGGCGACGTCATGGTACTCATGCGGCGCGTTCGTCAGTTCGATATCGATTCCCACTCGCGGGTACTTCGACACAGCCACCCACACCTGGTTGCCGGCATGGCTGACATTGCATCCCACCGAACAACCCGGCAGTTCCGGCTTGCCCCAGGTATTGCTGCGGATGACTGCCATCGAATCCATGCCGCCGAAATGTGCTGCCATACGGCGCAGCATCGTGCGGCCGAGTAGATTGCGCAGGCTGTCCTCGTGGCGGGCAAAGCGGGCTGCGCGGGCATGCTCGTCCTGCAGCGTATGCTTCAGTGCGAATGAATGGAGGGCCGTCTGGTGCCGCCAGTCGAAGGACAGGCCGATGCAGATAACCGTTCCATCGGGCAGTTCGGGATAGTCGATCTCCAGCGGCGCGTTGGCGTCGACCTTGCATTCAATCGGGGCGGTCAGAAGTGGTGAAGCTACGGGCATCAATTTTCCGGGGTTCACGATGACACGGAGCAATCATACGGCAGAAAGATCGATCCGCGCATGGGGTTGGGTCAAGCAATTCGTGCTGCACTGCCGCATCTGCAACTTTCTCCTCATTCAGATTGCCATGTAGCGGCCCGGTTTGTGGTTGATCGCGAGTGTCAGGTTGAGCATCGCCGCGCCAAGCAGCGAGATCGCGACCGCTGTCCAGGATATCAGCGGGATCGACAGCATCATGATCGCGGCGTCGAGCCCGAGTTGGACCAGACCGGCGCGCAGGCCGTAACGCTCCTGCAGGTAAAGCACCAGCACATTGATGCCGCCGAGGCTGGCGCGATGCCGGAACAACACCAGCAGGCCCACGCCGCAGAGCAACCCGCCCATCGCCCCGCCGTACACCGGATTGAGGTTCTCCATCGAGAACACGAGCGGCAGCAGTTCCGAGAATGCCGACAGGAGCAAGACCGCGCAAAATGTTTTGAGCGTGAACTTCCAGCCCATTTTCTTCACCGCGAGGAAGTAGAAGGGCACGTTGATCGCGAAGAAGAGCTTGCCGAAGCTGATGCCGCTGTAGTAATGCAGCAGGAAGGCGATGCCGACGGTGCCGCCGGTGATGAGGCTTGCCTTGCCCGGCATCGCGACACCGAGCGATACCAGCAGCGTACCGGTCAGCAGCGCCTGCATGTCTTCGAACAGGCTGTGCTTCTGCAAGGCAGGTTCCGCTTCGCGTTTGTACTGGTCGAGCATGGCGGGAAGTGTCTGTACCGCGGCGGCGCCGGATACGTTGCGTGATGAATGGCTGTGGGTCATGTGGTATCGATTCCGGCCGGCGTCTTTCGCACGTGACCGATCACAGGAGTTGATGTGCGCCCAAGCTTAATCCAAGGGCAAGCCGAATTTTATTGACCTGAATCAAGAATATCAAAGTGTCCGCGGCGTGTCGGCGTATGCAGAGAATTTATAACTTCCGATGAGAAGCGTGCATTCGAATGATTGTTCGGACGCAATTAAAATTTCCCACAGATTAATCGGAGTGCAAGAGCGCATTCCGACTATCCATCGAATTCGCATTTTTTCAGAAGGCGTCTGATGGACCTCGAGTTATCGCGCGCGTCCTCCCACTCAAACGCCAGCTGGAGGACTTCATGGACAATTATGTCGTGTCGAACTTGCCGTTGGAACTCATGCACGAGCGCGCCGACGAGCGCCGCGGGACCACTTTTCCCTACCTGAATACGCGGTAATTTGTTTAGCAATAGAATGGTAGGCAATGTTTTTCCATATCGTGCATCACGCCCATCTGCCTACATGACGTCAGACCCTACGCTGGCTAAAAGCCGCGACACCGCCATTCCTGCACTGGCCGTTCCTTTGCTGTCGTTCGCTGCCTTCGGCAGCGGCATTTCACTGCGGGTCACCGACCCGATGCTTCCACAACTTGCGCAGGAATTTGCGGTGACATTGGGCGACGCGTCCAATGTGATCACTGTGTTCTCCATTGCCTATGGCCTGTCGCAACTGTTCTTTGGTCCGGTGGGCGATCGCTACGGAAAATATTTCGTGATTGCAGCGGCAACGCTGGCATGTGCGCTCACCTCGTTACTATGCGCATTGGCGCCGGGATTCATGCCTCTGATCGTGGCGCGTCTTCTGGCCGGTGCCACCGCTGCGGCGATCATTCCGTTGTCCATGGCATGGATCGGCGACGTGATTCCCTACCAGGACCGGCAGCCGGTGCTGGCCCGTTTTCTCATCGGGCAGATCCTCGGGCTGGCAAGCGGCGTGCTGATGGGTGGGCTGGCGGCTGACGCGCACAACTGGCGCCTGCCGTTCTTCGTGGTCTCGGCCATTTTCATCGCCGTCAGTATCGCCTTGTTCGCGCTGAACCGAAGACTGCCCGCGGAAGCGCGCAAGGTGCATCGTGCGGAAGGTGCGGCCATTCCACGGATGATCGCCGAATTCAGGCAGGTGCTGTCCCTGCCATGGGCGCGCAGGGTATTGCTGGCCGTTTTCCTCGAAGGCGCGTTCCTGTACGGCGCATTCGCGTTCATCGCCTCCCACATGCACCATGCCTTCGACATGTCCCTGACTTCCTCCGGCGCGCTGGTGATGCTGTTCGGACTGGGTGGCTTCGTGTTTGCGGTGCTGTCCGCATCGCTGGTCAGGCGGCTTGGTGAAGTCGGCCTGTCGCTGTGGGGCGGCATCTTCGTCGCACTGGCCTTGATGGCGATCGGGCTGGCGCCGGTATGGTGGTGGGCAATCGGCGGCTGCTTTGGCGCCGGGCTCGGGTTTTACATGCTGCACAACACGATGCAGATCAATGCGACGCAGATGGCGCCGGAGCGGCGCGGGGCGGCGGTGTCGGCCTTTGCATCCTGTTTCTTCCTCGGCCAGTCAGTCGGCGTCGGCATTGCCGGCCTGGCGGTGGAGCGGCTTGGTACGTCAAATGTGATGCTGATCGGCGCTGTCGGCGTGCTGGCAGTTGCCGTGCGTTTCAGCATGAGATTGAAGGCGCGGGCTGCGCGCCAATAACAAAACCATATGGAGACGAGAACGATGAGCGACAATCCGCAGCTGTTGTGGACGCCGGGTCCCGGACAGATCGAACGCACCCGCATGTACGATTACATGCGCTGGCTCGGCCGGGAAAAGAATGTGCCGGTGACCGATTACGCATCCTTGTGGCAATGGTCGATCGACGAACTGCCAGCATTCTGGGAGTCGGTCTGGCAATACTTCGACGTGAAATACAGCGTGCCATATGCACGCGTGCTCGATGCGGAGAAAATGCCCGGGGCAAAATGGTTTGAGGGGAGCCGCCTGAACATCACGGAGCAGGTATTCCGCTTCCAAACCGGTACGCAGGAGGGCAGGAAACCAGCCATCATCGGCAAATCCGAGCTGCGGCCGACGGTGGAACTCTCCTGGGCAGAGCTGCGCAGGCAGATCGGCTCCGTCGCCAACGCACTGCGCGCTATGGGGGTGCAGCCCGGTGATCGCGTTGTCTCCTACCTGCCGAACATTCCGGAAACCGTCGTGGCTTTCTATGCCTGCGCCAGCATCGGCGCGATCTGGTCGAGCTGCTCACCGGACATGGGCTCGCCCAGCGTGCTGGACCGCTTCGGCCAGATCGAACCCAAGGTGCTGCTCGCCGTCGATGGCTACCGCTATGGCGGCAAGGATTTCGACCGCATCGACGTGGTGAAAGGACTGGTGCAGGCATTGCCTACGCTGGAGCATGTGGTGCTGCTGCCCTACCTGCACAGCGATGCGCGGCTGGACAATGCGCATACCTGGCAGGAACTGCTCGCGCACGACAGCGAGATGCGCTTCGAACAACTGCCCTTCGACCATCCGCTGTGGGTGGTGTACTCGTCGGGTACGACCGGCATGCCCAAGCCCATTGTGCATGGGCAGGGCGGCGTGCTGATCGAGAGCCTGAAGGGACACGGCCTGCATCTCGACCTGGGCGAACAGGACCGTTTCATGTGGTACTCGACGACCGGGTGGATCATGTGGAACAGCCAGGTGACCGGGCTGCTGCTGGGGGCGACGATTGCCATCTATGACGGCAATCCCGGCTATCCCGACCTCGGCGTGTTGTGGCAGTTTGCGGAGGAGGCGCGCCTGACGGTCTTTGGCGCAGGGGCGGCGTACTTCGCCAACTGCATGAAAGCCGGGATCGAACCCGGCCGGATCGCCGATCTGCACCGGCTGCGCGTCGTTGGCTCTACAGGTTCGCCGCTGCCCGCCGAGGCCTTCGGCTGGATCTACGAACAGCTTGGTTCGGGCATCCTGCTGGCATCCATCAGCGGCGGTACCGACATCGCCGCAGCCTTCGTCGGTGGCTGTCCGATCCTGCCGCTGTACGCCGGCGAGATGCAGTGCCGCAGTCTCGGCATCGCGGTGTATGCGATGGATGAGCAAGGTCGGCCGCTCAACGACCAGGTCGGCGAGCTGGTGGTGACCAAACCCATGCCGTCCATGCCGCTGTGCTTCTGGAACGATCCGAAAGGATTGCGTTACCACGACAGTTACTTCGACACCTACCCGGGCTGGTGGCGCCATGGGGACTGGCTGCGCATCACGCCGCGCGGCGGTGCGATCATCTACGGCCGGTCGGACACCACGATCAATCGGTACGGCATTCGCATGGGCACCAGCGAAATCTACCGCGTGGTAGAAGCGATGCCGGAAATCCTCGATAGCCTGGTGGTCGATCTCGAATACCTCGGCCGCGAGTCGTACATGCCCTTGTTCGTGGTGTTGCGTCCGGGCGTTGTGCTGGACCAGGCGCTGTCCGCGCGCATTGCGGAAGGTATACGCAACGCACTATCCGCACGGCATGTGCCGAACGAGGTATTTGCCGTCGAGGAGATCCCGCGCACGTTGACCGGCAAGAAGATGGAGCTGCCGGTCAAGAAACTTTTGCTGGGCATGAAGGTCGATGAGGTAGCGAATCCGGATGCCATGAGCAATCCGGGCAGCCTCGCTTATTTCGTCGATTTTGCGCGTCAGCGGGCCGCGCGCGAGGCAGTCGATGCCTGACTGTCTGTTCCATGCAGGCCCGGATTCCTTCTGGACAGATTGGGAGAGGGCAGATGGAACAGCATCAGGACTGGCACACGGAAGCCTACAAGGGGATGGAAGTCCACGTGACCGCGCTCGCGCGTGACGCGAGTTGCACGTCCTGGGATTACACGGTCCGCGTGACGCAACCGGGCGAGGATTCAAGTTCAGAGAGCGAACTGACGGCCGAGTCGGGGGATGACGCGGATTACGGTTCCGAGGACGCGGCGGTCGAGGCCGGGTTCGTGAAGGGATATTCGATGATCGATGCCATGTTCCAGTAGGCGTCGCAGCCATCCCCTATTTCTGAGGGGTCAGATCATTTCCAGCGGACGCGGACTCGCCGGCGGGCGAAAGGCCTTGTCCAAGTCCGCAAGGTCTTCCTCGCTCAGGCGCACATCCAGCGCCGCCCGGTTTTCTTCCACATGCACCGACTTGCCGGACTTCGGAATCGCGACGACGCCATCATCCCTGAGCGCCCATGCCAATGCCACCTGGGCCGGCGTGGCGTCGTGGCGGACCGCGACCTGGCGCAGCGCCGGGTGCGCGAGCAGCTTGCCCTGTTCAATCGGCGAATAGGCCATGACTGCGATGCCGCGTTGCAGGCACCAGGGCAGCAGGTCGAACTCGATGCCGCGCCGGGTCAGGTTGTACAGGACCTGGTTGACGGTAATATCGAGGCCCTCCGCCAGCGCTTCCAGTTCACGCATGTCGTCCAGGTCGAAATTGCTCACGCCCCAGTGCCGGATCTTGCCTGCACGCTGGAGTACAAGCAGGGCCTCCAGCGTTTCCGCCAGCGGCACGCTGCCTCGCCAGTGCAGCAAATAGAGGTCGAGGCGGTCGGTGCCCAAGCGTTCGAGACTGCGCTCGCAAGCGGCAATCGTGCCGCGCCGAGTCGCATTCTGGGGAAGCACCTTGCTGACGATGAAGACCTCGTCGCGGCGGCCGGCAATCGCCTCGCCGATGAGTTCCTCCGCGGCGCCGTCGGTGTACATCTCGGCAGTGTCGATGAGTGTCATCCCGAGATCCAGGCCGTGGCGAAGCGCATTGATTTCCGATTGCCGCGACCGGGGCTTCTCCGCCATGCACCAGCTTCCCTGACCGAGCACGGGGATTTCCTCGCCGTTATTCAACCTGGTCGTGCGCATTTGAATCTCCTCTCATCGCTTAATGAAGCGTTTTTCCGTCGGCGTCCTTTCCTTCCGGCGAGGAATGCTCGATGGTCGCGTTGATCTCCGCGCCAAACAGCAGGACCGCCGATGAGATGAAGAAATACAGCAGCAGGATGATGATCGCACCGATGCTGCCGTAGGTGACGTTGTAGTCGGTAAAGGAGCTTACGTAGTAGCTGAAGGCGAGCGACGCTCCAACCCAGACCAGGACTACGAGCAAGGCACCCGGCGTAATGAACCTGAACTCCTGGTCCACATCGGGCGCGACGTAGTAGATGATTGCGACCGCCAGTGCCAGGGGCAGGACGACGGCCGGCCGGCGCAACCAGGCCCAGAGCATGACGAACACCTGCTCCATCCCGACCAGATTGGTCAGCCATTAGACTGCCTGCGGCCCGACGGTCAGGCATACCGCTGCCAGGGTCACATTGCGACAAGTCCGACGGTATATATAGCACGGATAAGGGATACAGCTTCCATGCCGGCCGGCTTTCACGCACCCCGTAAGCGACATTGAGCGCGTTCATGGTGGCGCGCATGACGGCGGACGCCGACCACAGCGCGAGGATGACGCCGAGGGAGAGCAGGCCTCCCTCTTCCTGCTGAAGCTCGGCGATGACCTTGTTGACCTACTCGGTGGCTTCCGCCGGCAGCATCATCTGCGAATGCTGGCGCAGCCATTCGAAAAAGCTGGACAGGCGCGGGAAGCCGAGCAGGGCGACGAGAAAGATGACGAAAGGGAATACCGAGAAGAACACTTGGTAGGCAAGCGCGGAAGCATAGGTCATCATGTCATGCCTGAAGAAATCGGCGACCGCGTCCTTGATGACCCGGACGACACCCAGCCCGCGAAACCCCGGTATCTGCATCCGCACTTCCTTCCTCGAACGAATGAATCGATTGCGAGCCGGGGCGCCCGCAATCGACCGCCCTAGCTCGATGCTCCGCGGTGATGTTAGGCTCTGGCCCGATTCCACCTGGAGTTGCCTCGACATCTAGCTCTGCTTTTTGAGCGTGCAGAACCGCTGCTCACGAGGCCGGCGCTCCTATCAGGGATTAGGACTTCCGTTTGGGTTGCTGGTGCGCTCTCCAAATATATCGGTTGACACAACACATCCGTAAGATTCATTGGCAACTAGAAATGTCATATTGACAACTATCCGACGCAATGCGAGACTGATGCCCTTTTTGTAACTTGCAAACATGGCAATTTTGAGTCGGGGTGATGTCAGCCCCAGAACAATTGGAAAAGGGGGGTAAAAAATGAATTGTAGCTGGGCGTTTCGAAGAAACCGGACATTTCATAGGCATCTATGCCTATACGCCAAGTATCTGCGATTACTTGCAATAGTCTTTATTGTTGGGGCACCAGGCATTTCTGGAGCGCAAACTACTCCACAACTTACCGATTGGGTTACAGACATGTCTGGCTCAAGAATTATTCAAGCTTGGCAACAAGAAGTTGGGAGATTAGGATGCTCATTTTCAGCGGCCCCTTTAGGTTGGACTGCAACTTCAAACCGAAAAATATTTTCCAATGGCGGATCAGTCCTGGTAAGCGTGGCCGAAGTTCAGCAATTTTCGTTTCAGACTCCGACCGATAATACTTGTGCAACTGCTTTCTATAACGTTTCGACTTGTGGCGGTACATGTAGCGGCTACACTCAAAATTCCAGGACAAGAACTCTCTTCTGTGCATCTGGCAATCTATCAGAGAGAAGAATCGGTACGGAATGGGTATGGACTTGTCCAGGGAGCACGTGTCCTGTTCCACCTCTTACGCCTATAACTGACCCTGCGGCGCAAGCACATGAAGACGGGCGGTACGCCGGTCAGCCAGACTTGGACAATCTAAATGCAAGGGCACAAGCAGGTGCAGCATGTATCCTGCAACGGGCGGCAGGAGAAGGCATTATCGCTGCAATAACATCCGCTTACCGGCCAGCTCAGTATCAGAGGCATCTTCAAGAGGTCTATGACAAATGGCTACTCTTGAAAGATAATGCGCAACCGGAATGCCAAGAAGTAAAAGATGCCGTACGGAGGGAGTTCAATAAGCATCGGGTTATTCGTAGGCCGGTGAATAACTCTCAGCACTCGTCAGGCAACGCTGTCGATATCACGGGGATACCAGGTAGTAATGCTGATTCAATTGCCGCCGCATGCAACATGTATCGCCCCGAACCAGTTAAAGATCGAGTGCATTTCGTGCCTCTCAACTAAGGAATTCCGTCATGACAAAAGCGAATTATCTGAGTTTTATTCACGTCGCATTAACGTTGATCACCGTTTCTCCTATCGCAAATGCGCAGACGCCAACAGATGTAGCCGTCACTGCTTGGGGAATGCATTTCGGATCAGACGTTGTTTACAGGTATCAGGTGAAGAACATTGGACAATCCCCGATAAAACGTATCTTGGTCGGTCTTCACGACCCGCAGAATGGCGAAGGTAACGCCGAACTGACTGTGCTGCCAAGGAGTAATGGGAAAACTTTCTGGCTTGCGTCCGACGTGGTCACCCGCCCGGAAGGCTGGGGCGCAAAGTTGTTTTTTCCAGAAGAGAGTGAAAAGTTCGCGATAGAGTGGATTGAGGGGGCATATCATAAAGAAATTTCTCCTGCATCTCTGCAAGAGCCTAACGCTCCGTTACTCCAGAATCCACCGAAGTTCCAACCGCCGAAAACAACGTGGGACGCATTTTCGGTATCTGTCGCAAAACCTGATTTTGCATACGCAAACGGCCACGCGAGTATCGATTATGGCGATACCGTTCTGAACGTGCAGATTCAGAAAGGGGACATATTACCTCCAACGCTCAATGTGACTGCCAATCGTATCAATGCAAATGGCAGTAATGGCCAGTGGGCGATTTTCGAAATCAAGGCGAGCGCTAGTGACAATTATGACCCCTCACCTCGGTTGACCTTCGAGCCGATTCGAGCGAATCAGGTGATTGATTCAAACTCTTACAAGGTCGAGGCCAGGAAAAATTCATGGAAGATCTGGCTGAAAAATGTGCCAGGGCGGATCTATCAACTGCGCTACTTTGCCTACGACGCCTCCGGTAACACGGCCGCCAAGGAAATTGAATACAATGTTGACGCATCAGCGAAAAAATCGTCTTACCTAACACTGCCGTTCTAAGCTGTCGACTGACTGATTTTCCTGACGACACAGAGTGATTGCAAGTGTTACATGGGGCCAGGCTGTATGCAGTTCTGAATATGGATTGCTTTGTCTGGCCCCGTTCGTAAATGGTCCTTGAGGTTGGCCGAGTTGTCCGGATGCCGTCACCCTGCTCAAGTTTCACCGCTCGCAGGATCAGATCATTTCCAGCGGACGCGGACTCGCCGGCGGGCGAAAGGCCTTGTCCAAGTCCGCAAGGTCTTCCTCGCTCAGGCGCACATCCAGCGCCGCCCGGTTTTCTTCCACATGCACCGACTTGCCGGACTTCGGAATCGCGACGACGCCATCATCCCTGAGCGCCCATGCCAATGCCACCTGGGCCGGCGTGGCGTCGTGGCGGACCGCGACCTGGCGCAGCGCCGGGTGCGCGAGCAGCTTGCCCTGTTCAATCGGCGAATAGGCCATGACTGCGATGCCGCGTTGCAGGCACCAGGGCAGCAGGTCGAACTCGATGCCGCGCCGGGTCAGGTTGTACAGGACCTGGTTGACGGTAATATCGAGGCCCTCCGCCAGCGCTTCCAGTTCACGCATGTCGTCCAGGTCGAAATTGCTCACGCCCCAGTGCCGGATCTTGCCTGCACGCTGGAGTACAAGCAGGGCCTCCAGCGTTTCCGCCAGCGGCACGCTGCCTCGCCAGTGCAGCAAATAGAGGTCGAGGCGGTCGGTGCCCAAGCGTTCGAGACTGCGCTCGCAAGCGGCAATCGTGCCGCGCCGAGTCGCATTCTGGGGAAGCACCTTGCTGACGATGAAGACCTCGTCGCGGCGGCCGGCAATCGCCTCGCCGATGAGTTCCTCCGCGGCGCCGTCGGTGTACATCTCGGCAGTGTCGATGAGTGTCATCCCGAGATCCAGGCCGTGGCGAAGCGCATTGATTTCCGATTGCCGCGACCGGGGCTTCTCCGCCATGCACCAGCTTCCCTGACCGAGCACGGGGATTTCCTCGCCGTTATTCAACCTGGTCGTGCGCATACGCGTCTCCTTTCATCGTTTAATGATAGTGCGTCGCGGGCTGCATACCATATGCGTGACTTTGCACCGGGTATTTACAATCAGGCATGAGTTCGCAGGCTTTCCTCATGTGTTGAGATGACAAATCTCGATGATAGGAATGCAAGGGCAAGTGCCGAACAGTAATTTGTCCAGGAGAAGGAGCGACTCCCGTTCCCTCGGGCATACCGATTGCGCATGCGAGTTCGGCCTGACTGGGCCGAGACCGCGCACGACCTGCATTGAAGGTGCGTAAAGCCGCGGCCGTTCTCAGCCTGCTGTTGCCACGTTGTCCGCTACCCGGCCTTCGAGGCGCTTGAGCAGCGCGTCGGTCCAGGCCGCGAGAGGTAGTTCCACCCAGCGATGGAAGGCAGCGCCGCCTGCGATGCTCGCCAGCCATGCGAAGAACACACCGGCCGCCTGCACTTCGGGAAGCGCCGGCGCAAATCGGGTGAATGCTGCATTCACCACGAGGCAAACCGGAAAATGCACCAGGAAGACCGCATACGATATACGGCCCAGGTAGGCAAAGATGCGCCAGTTCTGCCCCGGCACATGCAATACATTGCGGCAGGCGAGCATCACCAGAATCGCCGTTCCGAGCGCGACCGCGATGCGGCTGCGGAAATCCATCTCGAGCGCCAATCCGCCGAGCAGGAGGATGGCCCCGGCCAGCAACGCCACGCCGACCGGCCGGCGTGAGGGGCGGCAGGCCCACCATGCAAGCGCGCCGAGTCCATAGCTGCCGAAGAAGTAGGGCGCCCATACATCCAGCGCGGGATCGAGGTTGAACACCATGAGCGACGCGGCGGCGGCACCGGCCACCAACACCGGGGCGCCCCAGTGCGGTGCACCGCGCCGCCCGGCGAGCCAGAGGATGCAGGTCAGCATGGCAAACAGCTGGAAATCGATGGCGACATACCAGGCACCGGCCGACAGCGACTCCTGGCCGAGGATGCTGTGCACAAGCAGGGCGTGCGCAGCAACCTGCCCGGCACTCGGCATGGTTGAGATCGAGTCATGCGTCATCCACTGCGAAGCGATCAGTGATGCACCGACTGCGAGTGCCATGGCAGCCATGAAGGGAGGCACCAGTTTGGCATAGCGCCGCACCACCGCACGCACCGGCGCGCTCGCGGCCGCATTTCCCCGCAACAGGGATCCGGCTGCAAGGAAGCCGCCGACTGTCAAAAAAACATGTACGGCAATACGGCCCTGATCGCCGAGCCAGTCGAAGACCTCCGGCATCAGCGGATAGGCGGCATCGGCCATCGGCCCGTAATAGGCGAGGTGGTGCAGGACAATGAGGTTGCACGCGATGGTCTTGAGGACATCGAGAACACGGAAGTGCTGGGCGGACATGGCGCAGGGTTTGAAATGCAGAAAGATCCAAAACCCGGCATTTTCGCATGCATTGCCTCCGGTTAACTATTCCGGCAGATGCAGCCTCCTAGTGAAGTGTTTTTTCGCCCGGATCCTTTCCTTCGGGCGAATCATGCTCGATGGTGGCGTTGATCTCCGCGCCGAACAGGAGGACCGCCGATGAGAGGAAGAAATACAACAAGAGGATGATGATGGCGCCGATGCTGCCGTAGGTGGCGTTGTAGTCGGCAAAGGTGCGGACGTAGTAATTGAAACCGAGTGATGCGCCCACCCAAACCAGGACGGCGAGCAAGGCGCCCGGCGTGATGAACTTGAATTTCTGGTCCACATCCGGCGCCACATAGTAAATGATCGCCACCGCCAGTGCCAGGAGCAGGACGGCAACCGGCCAGCGCAACCATGCCCAGAGCATGACGAACACCTGCTCCATCCCGACCAGATCGGCCAGCCACGCGATGGCCTGCGGCCCGACGGTCAGGCACGCCGCCGCCAGGATCATCATTGCCGCAAGACCGATCGTATACAGCACGGATAAGGGATACAGCTTCCATGCCGGCCGGCTTTCATGCACGCCGTAGGCGACGTTGAGGGCGTTCATGGTGGCGCGCACGGCCGCGGAGGCCGACCACAGCGCGAGGATCACGCCGAAGGAGAGTAGTCCGCCCTGTTCCTGCTGCAGCTCGGTGATGACCTTGTTGACCTGCTCGGTCGCCTCCGGCGGCAACATCATCTGCGAATGCTGGCGCAGCCAATCGAAGAAGCTCGACAGGCGCAGGAAACCGAGCAGGGCGACGAGAAAGATGATGAAAGGGAAAAGCGAAAAAAACACCTGGTAGGCGAGTGCGGAAGCGTAGGTTGTCATGTCATGCTTGAAAAAATCGGTGACCGCCTCCTTGACGACCCGGGCGATGCCCAGTCCGCGAAACCCCGGTATCTGCATCCGCACTCCCTTCCGCAAAAGATGATTCAGTGGCGGGCATGATTCAGTGGCGGGCCGGGAAACCTCAAGCAAGCTCCCCGGCCCGTTATGCCCGTCAGTGTTCTTGGAGCGGTTTGCCTGTCAGTGAAAGGGGGCCATCTCGCGCCAGCGATGCTTACCATACCTCACGTACGTTTGCGCTTCTCGGCCCGACCTGACCTCCTTTGCACTGACAATCAAAGCGCTCTAGTGGCTACGGGAATAACCTTGCCCTTCGAACGCACGCTTGGCGAGATAAGTGCCGGCGAGCACCGCACCGGCCGCGACCAGCATGGAACTCGTCGGGAAACTGCGCAAGGTGCTGGCAGCGAGCTCGCCGGCGCGCGGGGCGGTCAGTTGCAGGCGGCGTTTCGTCATTTCCACCCCCAGTTCGCCCAGGCGCGGGCCAAGCAGCCGCTCGGCTTCCGGCAACAAGGTCGTTTCCTCGTCGGCGACATGGTGCATCACGTGGCGCATGAGCTCCATGAAGGTCTGGTCGAACGCCGGATTGGTCGCCTCCATCGCGCGCAGGAGTGCGATCAGACGGCGCATTTCATTGTGTTCGGGAACGCTTTTGTTGATAACCGATTTCTCGGTGACGACGGCGCGCATTGCCGGATAGAAGATTTCCTCCTCCAGCTGCGCATGAATCTCGAGGGCGATGCAAGCGGTGTTGACCAGGGCCTTCTTGGTCTGCGGGCTTGTATCTATTTCATACTGATGAAAGGTTTCCAGTACACCGGTATGGTCCATGCGGATCATGTTGGTGATGGTCGGCGACAGCGTGCTGGTGAGCGTACTCTTGAGGGATTTCATCATGGCATCCTCCTTGTTATCTTCACGATCGGATGCATGCATGTGCAAACAACGTACCTGTCTCACGGCGCGCGTACTGACTCGACAATCATGGCCCGTTGTTTCTCGTCAGGCATGCGCCCGAGCCCGGCTTTCATGTTGTCGCGCAAATGCCCGACCTTCGATGTCGCGGGAATCGCGCAGGTCATTGCCGGATGGCCGATCACGAACTTGAGCAGAAGCTGGGCCCAGCTGTGGCAGTCGATTTCCGCAGCCCACGCCGGCAACGGCCGGTCGCGCAGCCGGCGAATCAGATCGCCGCCGGAGAAGGGCCGGTTGGCGATCACGGCCACACCGCGGTCCCTCGCCAACGGCAGCAACCGGCGCTCTGCCTCGCGCTCTGCAACGGAATAGTTGATCTGCACGAAATCCAGTTTCTCTGATGTGAGGATGCGCGCGACATCCTCATGTCCGCCTGCGGTGTAGTGTGTGACGCCGATGTATCGCACCAGGCCTTGCTGTTTCCATTCCCGCAAGGTGGCGAGATGCGTGCGGACATCGAGCAGGTTATGCACCTGCATCAGGTCGAGCGGCCTCGCGCGCAGTCGGCGCATCGATTCCTGCATCTGCCGGATGCCCGCCTCCTTGCCGGACGTCCACACCTTGGTTGCAAGGAACAGGCGGTCAAGCAAACCGAGCGAGGCGGAAAGGTCGCCGGCCACCTCTTCGGCGCGCCCGTACATGGGCGACGAATCAACCAGCCTTCCGCCAAGCGCCGCAAAGGCGGACAGCACGTCAGCCAATGGTAAGCGTTCGGCATCGGAGGTGCCGACATCAAAGGTTTGCCAAGTGCCGAGTCCGATGACCGGCAGCATTTCATTGGAGGACGGGATGGGGCGGCTGGCTATCCTGTCCGGAACCGGTGCAGAGGAAGCGGCATGGGAACCGCTGCTTCCGATTCCTGCCGCCGCAGTCAACAGAAGCCGGATTGCTTCACGTCGATTGATTCCTGTCATGTCTGCTCCCAAGGTGGAAAGCTTTGAGGGCCCATAGCAAGGCCGCGGGCAGGGCGGCAAACAGCACCGCGTCAAGGCCGAGGCTCCTCAATCCGGCGATCGCCCAGGCGCTGCCGGCATCGCCGGCGCGATACACCGCCGTATCGATGAAGTTTTTTGCCTTGTAGCGGCTTTCCGGATCCAGCGTGGTGTAGATCATTTCCCGGCCGGGTTTGCCGAGCGCGTACTCGCCGGCACGGTGCAGGACCTGCAAGGCGGCACCGGCCAGCAGGTTGCGCCACACGCCCAGCAGCGTGAGCGCCGCCATGAGGAGGACAGGCACGGCGGGCAGCGTGAACCGCAATCCGAAGCGGCTGACGAGTTTTCGTGTGCCAAGCATTTGCAAGGCGAGCGCCAGGACGTTGACCGCGAAGTCGACCCGGGCGAAGAAACTTGTCCGCTCGCCTGCACTGGCGAATGCCTGTCCCACCATCCGCACCATCTCCACATACAGGACGGTAGAGACAGTGGTGTAACAGAGCACCAGCAAGGCGATACCACGCAATTCGACGATCTTGGCGACCAGCGGAACGCCTGCGGTAATCGATCCCCCCAGGGAACGCCGGGCGACATCGTCGCCGGTCGGATAGCGAGCGGAAATGAACAGCGTGCATACACCTGCCGCCGCGAGCAGGGCTGCGGACAGCGCAAGCAGGTGCGCGGCTGTGAGATAGGGCGCAATGGTCGAAGCAAGCGCCGGACCGGCGACTGCGCCGCATGTGCCGCCCGCCGCAATGTATCCGTACAGGCGGTGCGACTCGGCGGTCGTAAAACAATCGCCCATCCGGCTCCAGAACAACGACACCACGAACAGGTTGAATACGCTGAGCCAGACAAAGAACGCCGCCGCGGCCGAGGACGAAATCCCGGTGGCAAAGATCGCGTGGAAACCCGCCAGGTTGATCACGAGGAAACCATACACCAGCGGCAACACGCGCTGCCTCGGCACATTTCGCACCACCCAGCCGAACAACGGCACCACCAGCAGCGTGAAAAAAAAGGTCGCGCTGAACAGCCACTGCAATTTGTTCACGCCGTACTGTACGGCCATTTCATCCCGCACCGGACGCAGGATGTAATAGCTGCACAGCACCAAGAAAAATGCACAGAATGCCCATGCGACGCGGCGAAACTCGCCCGGCAGGAACAGAGGTGCGGCACCTTCCGCAGGCTCTTGCTGCCCGTAGATGGTCATTCCGGCGCTGCGCGCTCAGCCCCTGGCGGGTCTAGAAGCGGCCGTCCGCCTGGTCGGAAGGCGGACGCCGCAGGCGCACTTCATCGACGCTCTGGCGTACCGGCTCGGACGGCTTCGACACTTCTTCCAGCGTGTCGTCGGTCTGCGCTTCGGTGCGAGCAGCCAGATCACCCAGCGATACGATGCCGACCAGCTCCTTGTTGCGGTTGACGACGGGAATGCGCCGGATTTGCGAATCGCCCATCTGCTGCAGCACCTCGCCGACCAGTTGGTCGTCATAGCACCAGTAGATATCGTCGGTCATGACCTCGTCCACGCGCGCCTGATCGGGCGTTTTGCCGCCAGCCGTCGCGCGTATCGTGATGTCGCGGTCCGTGATCATGCCGAGGAGCCTCTGCCCGTCGCATACGGGGAGGGCGCCGACATTGCGGTCCCGCATGATCTGCGCTGCCTGCTGGATGCTGTCCTGCGGCGATACGACGGTGACGTCGATCGTCATGACTTCTGAGATCTGTTGCATGAGGCTCTCCTTTTCTGTATGGGATGGGGCAGTCGAGGAATGTGCCTGTTGCAGCAACTGAACAACTTCCTCGTCACTGGTTTGGTCGAAATCCGCGTAGTACTGGCTGACGGCCCGGAAATTCTCCGGTGACAACAGGCAGACGCCGTCATCGGCGAGGTCGCACAGCGCTGTGACGGTTTCCTTGGGAGCAACCGGCACGCCGAACAGCAGGCGCTCGGGATGGGCGGCAGCAACGGCCTGCAACGCCACTTTCATGGTTCCGCCGGTCGCCACGCCGTCGTCGATGACCACGACGGTACGGCCTTGCAGGTCCATGAGTTTGCGCCCCCCGCGGTAGCGCTCTCGGCGGCGCGCCATTTCTTCGAGCTGACGCTGCTTTTCCGAATCGAGATACGCGTCGGAAGCATTGGTCTTCTGCACCAGGTCCTCGTTCAGGACGCAAAAGTGGTCCGGGCCCTCGGCTACAGCCCCCAGTCCGAGCTCCGGAAAATAGGGCGCACCGATTTTCCGTACAAGGAATACATCGAGCGGTGCCCGCAGGGCCTGCGCCACCTCAAAGGCGACAGGCACACCGCCGCGGGGCAGGGCCAAAACGACCGGCTGGGATTCCTTCAGGTATTGCAGAGCGGCGGCAAGCTGTCGCCCTGCGTCTCGACGGTCGCGGAAGGGCGGCCGCATGGTATGGCTCGAAAACATCTGACATGCTCCATGCTGCAAGTATTGAGCGGAGCAAGATGCCTGCCAAATGTGCGCTGGAGTAGAACTGCCGCTCGACATCGGGACAACGAGTAATCAAGCGGATTGGCAGCTGCGCAAACCGGGCGTCTTTACACCCCGCTTGTACAAATTACACCTGTCCGCGGGAATTGCAATCGCAGTTTGTTATCAATTCGGGAACTATTGTCTTCCATTGCAACCAAACCGCCTCCACGTAATAGATTGGAAAGGAGCACCCATGCAGATGAATCAGCTCAGAGATCGTTTTTCCCAAGTGGAGCAATGCGTCGACGCCGCCGCGCAGATGTGCGAAATGAGCAAGGACGTGCCGGACCGGCTGCGCTCCTGCCTGAGCGAACTGGAGCAGGAAGCCGACCATGCGATCCAGGTGGCGGAGCAGGGCCAGGGAGAGGACCAGATCCGGCAATGCGTGAGCAAACTGGAAAAGATCGGCGATCGCGCCGTGCAATCCTGCACGCAGGGCGAATACGTGGACGAACAGGTGCAGAATGCCGTGCGCCAGGCTCGCAAGGCCATTTCCTCTCTCAAACAGCAGTTGCACTGATGCTCTCCGGCCGGGTGCTCCCCGGCCTGAGTTTCGGGCCGAATGTGGGCCTGACTTCCCTCCTTCCTCACCAGCAAGCCCGCTTCGTACGCCCTGGTGTTACATCTGCTTACCGCCCCTGCGCGGCAATGCCTGCTAAAGTTGCGTATTGCACATTTGGCGAAGGGAGCAGTGAGTGGCGCGCAAATCGTCAGCGGGTTCAAAGTCATCGCGAGGAGGAAAGCGGCCGTCCAGGTCACGTATCTTCCAGCTCGTGCTCGCCCTGGGCGGGGCCGCCGGCCTGGCGGGTGTGCTGCTCGCCGTCTACGTTTTCCTCATTGTCCTGCCCAACCTGCCTTCGCTCGATGCGCTGACCGACTACCGTCCCAAGATTCCCCTGCGGGTGTACACGGCCGACCAGGTGCTGATCGGCGAGTTCGGCGAGGAACGCCGCGACTTCGTGCGGATCAGCGATATGCCCAAGGTGATGAAGGACGCGATCCTTGCCATCGAGGATGCCGAATTCTATGAACACGGCGGCGTGGACTACAAAGGCATCGCGCGCGCCTTCGTGATGAATCTCGGCGCCAGCCGTTCCCAGGGGGCCTCCACGATCACCATGCAGGTGGCGCGCAATTTCTATCTCAGCAGGAAGAAGGAATATTCACGCAAGGTCCAGGAAATCGTCCTGGCCTATCGCATCGAGGACAAGCTCAGCAAGGACCAGATCCTCGAGCTGTACATGAATCAGATCTACCTGGGCGAACGCGCCTACGGCTTCGGCAGCGCCGCACGGATCTATTTCGGCAAGGAGGTCGGCGAGCTGACCATTGCGGAAGCGGCCATGCTCGCCGGCTTGCCCAAGGCGCCGTCCACCGCCAACCCCGTTGTCAACCCGACGCGCGCGCGGCAGCGGCAGCAGTACATCCTGAAGCGCATGCGCGACCTCGGCTACATCACCCCCGCGCAATACGAGCAGGCGGCGAAGGAGAAGCTGCAGGTCCGCAGCAAGGGCTACCTGATGCAAACGCATGCCGAGCACGCGGCCGAGATCGTGCGCCAATACATGTTCGAGAAGTACAAGGACGACATCTATACCGCCGGCTACACGGTCTACACGACGCTGCTCAGCGCCGACCAGGACGCTGCCTACGAGGCGGTACGGCGCGGTGTGCTCGACTACGACCGCCGCCATGGATACCGCGGGCCGGAAGGCTTCATCAATATGCCTGCGGACGAGGACGAGCGCGAGCAGGTGGTCGACGAGGTGCTGGCCAAGCATCCGGACAGCGACGACCTGCGGGCTGCAGTCGTGCTGTCCGCATCGCCCAAAGCGGTCCGCGCGGAACTGATTACGGGCGAGATGGCCGAGATCACCGGGGACGGATTGAAGCTTGCGGCGTCGGCTCTCACAGGGAAAGGCAAGAACGGCATCCGGCCGGGTTCGGTGATTCGCATCGTGCGCGATGCGAAGAAGCGTTGGTCGATTACCCAATTGCCGGAAGTGGCCGCCGCGTTCGTGTCGCTCAATGCCAATGACGGCTCCTTCCGGGCGATGGTCGGCGGCTTCGACTTCAACCTCAACCAGTTCGACCACGTGACGCAGGCGTGGCGGCAGCCCGGGTCCAGCATCAAGCCGTTCGTCTATTCCGCTGCATTGGAGAAGGGGTTCTACCCGGCCACGATGGTGAACGACGCGCCGCTCGACCTTGGCATTACCGATGGCGGCAGCCCGACCTGGAATCCGCAGAATGACGACGGCAACTACGACGGCCCGATCACCATGCGCACCGGCCTGAAACGTTCCAAGAACCTCGTCTCCATCCGTGTCCTGCAGACCATCGGCCCGTCGTTTGCGCTGGAGCACCTGTCGCGCTTCGGCTTCGACCCGGGCAAGCATCCGTCCAACCTGACCATGACGCTCGGTACCGGATCGGTTACGCCGCTGCAGATGGCGGGTGCCTATTCGGTTTTTGCCAACGGCGGCTTCCAGGTGGCGCCCTACCTGATCCAGAAGGTGGTCGATGCGCGCGGCAACGTGCTGCTGGAAAATCGGCCGGTGATTGCAGGCGAGGAAAATGCACGCGTGCTCGACGCGCGCAACGCCTTCATCGTCGACAGCATGCTGCGCGACGTGGTCAATTCCGGCACAGGCTATGCCGCGAGCCAGCGTCTCGGACGGCGTGATCTCGCCGGCAAGACGGGTACTACCAACGACTCGATGGACGGCTGGTTCGCCGGGTACGGCGGTGACATCGTGGCGGTCGCGTGGATGGGGTACGACAAGCCCCGTTCGCTCGGCGGCCGTGAGTTCGGCGGCACCGTGGCGCTGCCGATCTGGATCGACTACATGCGTACCGCGCTGCGCGGAAAACCGCCGGTGCAACGCACGGCGCCGGCCGGCGTGATCCAGGTCGATGGCGACTGGATGTACGAGGAATACCAGGGCAGGGATGCTGTGCAATCCGTTGGGATTGACGGGATCCGCGGGTTCTGGGATCGGTTGTTCGGCAGCAGTCCCGCGACGCCGGCCGGACGCCCGGCACAACAGCCGGACGACATGATCTATCGCGGCGGGAACTAGCCCGATATTCCATCAGGACGCGGAGTGATGGCGCGCAAATCGCACGCCAGCACCCGCGTAGGCCGGCAGGCCAACTTGGATCCAAAGGTAGCAGGCCGCAAACCGCTCTAAGGGCCGGTCTCATGAAATATCCGGGCCAGGACTGGCCAGCGCGAATGCAAAAAAATGGAGCGGCAGAGCCGCTCCATTCACCCCCTCCAGATCTGTCGATCGCCTGTTACATCGGATACATTCGGATCCAGGCGCTGCCGCTGATGCCTCCCCCAGTGACCGGCAGCTGGTTGTTCACCGTAACCGACTGGCCGATCAGGTCCCTTAGTGGTACAGCCGGGAACCCGGGCGACGCCACCGCGGCGGGTCGCACGATCTTATCGACCGCCGATAGGGTGACGTGCATCGTGAAATGTCCCGCGATGGCGTGGAGCGCCGCCAGCCGGTCGCCTGCGCGCGAAAAACCGGTTTCCAGATCCATGAACAGGATCGCGCTGCTCGTGTCGCCATATCCATCCGGAACCTCCGTGAGAGGCATCAGGCGCACCGTGCGAGCCGGCGCCGGAATGCTTTCCCTGACCTCCACGCCGGCGGCATTGCGGCCGTAGACATGAATCTGCGCCCCGTCCCGGATGCGAACGCCCGTGAGCCGGCCGCCCTGGTCGGTTGACATTTCCACATTGTCGATGACGAATCGCATGATCTCGGGAAGCTGGGTTCCGCCAACGCCTGGAGAGGTCGCGCGTTCGGTGAGGTCGAATGCGATACGTCCGACAACGGTCTGCGCGCCGACCTGTTGGCCTGCGGCAGACGGCAGCACATGGGTGCCGATACGGATGCCGAAGGCGGCAATCGGTGCCGCCGGCGCGACCGCAGGCGGCTGGATCGCGCAGGTGCCGTCGACGGCAATGGTGCATCCGGAGGCAGCCGCTTCAGCAGCCAGGTTGGGATAGTGTGCTACCGGACTGCCCGAGGCGAGGTCGACGATGCCCGTGGCGCTTTCAAAGGTACTCAGTGTGACCGGCAGATAGAGTATCCGGTTGGTTCGCAGATAAAGGATCTGGTTCGAGACCAGTTGCATGTGCCCGTTGAATTTTTGGTCGGCGACGTGAGTGGCGGGAGTGGCGGGAGTTGCAGGTGTGGTGGGCGTGGTTCCTGGAGACGTCGGTGGTGTCGTGCCCGTTGTGCCCGTTGTGCCCGAACCGGTTCCGGAACTTCCCGACGGGGTGCCGCCGGCAGACGGAGGCGTCGTGACTGCAGGCGGGGTAGTTGCAACGGGTGGACTCGCTGGCGGTGTGCCGGTGTCGGTAGTGGCGGTGCCCGACGTGGTCGGCGTCGCATCACTCCCGCCGCCACCGCACCCTGCGACCAGCGCGGATGCGATGGCGACAGACAGCAGTTTCTTTTTCAAGGACATATAGTCAATCTCCAATGTCAGAGTATCGCGTAAGGGATAAGTTGTTTTTTTGGAGATGCTGCCTACGCGACGACCCTGATGCCTTGTGTCCTGTCAAAGGCGAGCCGCTCTCGAGATGAACGGACGACTTGCATCAAATTCTGATACGGTTGGACTGGCTTTCCGCAGGTGATGTGCAGACGCGAAGATCATCGAGGACTGCATCCGGCTGGCACGAGAGATGTGCCCTGACACAAGCCGCGCATTGCGCGGCAGTCCGCGTGAACTGATTTGGATCAGGGCGCAGCGGACAACAAACGCGGTGAAGATGACATGGTGCGTACCGTCCGGCGACGGTGCAGTGCCGGATTTTGCAGGCTCAAGACAACTTCGGATACCCGGTAATCTCCTGTATCTGCTGATACAGCGGCACGAGGCGCGAATACATCTTCTTGTACACCCGGGAGTACAGCGCGTCGTACGTCTGCTGATGCTGCGGCTTCGGCTCGAAGACCTTGCCGATGCGCGTCATTTCGCCAATTGCTGTGCTGAAGTCCTTGTGCAGTTTCAGGCCGACCGCGGCGTTGATGGCCGCCCCCAGGCCGGATGTTTCGTAGACGTGCGGCCGTGCGGTGGGCAAGCCGAAGATGTCGGCGGTCAGCTGCATTGCCGCGTCGCTCTGCGAGCCGCCTCCCGAGATACGCAGTGCCGTGATCGGCACACCGCTGCGTTTCTCTATCCGCTCTTTGCCCTCGCGCAAGGCGTAGGCAAGTCCTTCGAGAATCGCGCGATACAGGTGGGCACGGTTATGCACGTCGCCGAAACCGATGACCGCGCCCTTGGCTTCCGGCCCGGGCTGCTTGATGCCGGGCGTCCAGTAGGGTTGCAGCATCAATCCCATCGCGCCCGGCGGCACGGCGTTCACGAGTTCGTCGAACAGTTCCTCCGGTGCCACGCCTTCTTCTGCCGCGCGCATCTTTTCATGCAGGCCGAACTGCTCCTTGAACCAGTTGACCATCCAGTAGCCGCGGAAGATCTGCACCTCCGTGCTGTAGGCGCCAGGAACCGCAGCCGGGTAGGGCGGAATGAAAGGGGTGACCTCGACGTACTTGCGGCTGGTGGTGTTGATGGTCGCGGTCGTGCCGTAGCTGAGGCAGCCGATGTGCGGCTCGATGCAGCCTGCGCCAATTACTTCGCAGGCCTTGTCCGCAGCGGCGGCAATCAGCGGCGTGCCGGCGGGAATGCCGGTTTCCTCCGCTGCCGCTGCGGTGATCTTGCCGATCACCGTTCCCGGCGGCGCCAGGTCGGGCAGCATGCGGCGCTCGATCGGCATCGCCTGCCATTTCCAGTCCCAGGACGGCGCCCATTTCAATCCCTTGTAGTCGAAGGGAATGTAGGCAACCTGCGAGCCGACCGAATCGATGAACTCGCCGCCGAGGCGGTAATTCAGGTAGCCCGACAACAGCAGGTACTTGTGCGTGTTCTTCCAGATCTCCGGCTGGTGGGCCTTGATCCAGTTGGCTTCCGCCTCGCCCAGGAAGAAGTCGACCGTGCTTTCGACGCGCGCCAGCTTGAAGGCTGTCCGCCACAGGGGATGAATCTTCGGCACGTCGGTCGTGCGCCGCTGGTCCAGCCAGACGATGGCGGGGCGCAGCGGCTTGCCGTGGCGGTCGAGGTTGACGATGGTGCCGCGTTGCGTGGTGACCGCGACACCGCGCACGGCGGACTTCGGTATGTTCGATTGCGCCCACAAGCGCTGGCATGCGGTGCACAGCGCCTGCCAGTAGTCCTCGACGCCGTGCTCCGCCCAGCCGGGTTGCTCGGAAAAGTAGGCGTCGAGATGGACCTGCGACTTGGCGACGATATGGCCTTGCAGGTCGAACAGCAGCGCGCGCACGCTTTGCGTGCCGTTGTCGATTGCCAGCAGATATTCGGATGACATGTGGATTTTCCCCTGTATGGTCATGCGCGCCGGGTACCTTGGCTGGGCACGGGTTTGCGCCAGTCCGGAATCAGGTATTCCGGCGGCAGGCCGTAGTGTCGTTGCCATAGTGCCTGGTAAGCCGACTGCTCGGATTCCCAGCGCGCATCATTCCATCCCAGTTCCGGCTGGCAGATGGCACGGATGCGGTTCATCAGCGGGGCCCCGCCTTCGCGCAGCAACAGGCCAAGGCGCGTGCGGCGCAGCAGCAGGTCTTCGAGATGGAGCACCGCTTCGGCGCGCGCGGCCCAGCGCAATTCGGCCCACATGGTTTCGGTGCCGGGAATCGTCTCCATCTCGCCGGGTTGTGCGCAGTTGAGTACTGACAGCGCGTGCGGGCCGTAGCGCCCTTGCAGGCGGAGGCGTTGCAGGTTGCCGATGCCGTTTCGCGGAAGCGGGGCGGGAGCCGAGAACACCGCTTTGGCGCGCAGGTCGGGCTGCCAACCGGGAATCAGGCCGGCCACGTGCTTCAGCGCATCCAGCGCAATCAGCCGGAACGTGGTCAGCTTGCCGCCTGTGACGGTGAGCAAGCCGTCCTCGAGCCAGACAGCATGGTCGCGGCCTTCCTTGGAGGGATTGGCCTTCCCGGTATCGACCACCGGTCGCACGCCGGCATACGTGGCAATGACATCGTCCGGACGGATCGCGAGCTCGGGAAACTGGAATTCGAGCGCCATCATCAGGTAGGAAAATTCTTCCGGTGTAATGGCGGCTTCCATCTGCAGATCCTGCTTGTGGTCGACATCGGTTGTGCCGACCAGGGTCACACCTTCCCAGGGAAAGGCGAATACCGGACGCCCATCGAGCGGATGCATGAGGCTGACCGCCTGCGCGACCGGCAACCGCCATGCAGGGAGCACGAGGTGGCTGCCGCGCAGCGGCCGCAGTTTCTGCCATCCGGCGGACAGCTGGCGCAGTTTGTCGGCCCAGGCGCCGGTCGCGTTGATCACGACTTTTGCCGCGATCGAGAATGTATTGCCGCTTGCCGCATCCGACAATTCGACGCCGCAGACCTTGCCGCCGTTGCGCAGGATGCGGCTGGCGGACAGGTAGTTGACCGCCACGCCGCCGGCTTCGACGGCTTCCTGCAGTACGCGCAGCACGAGACGTGCGTCATCGGTCTTTGCATCCGCATAGGACAGGCCGCCATTCAGCCGGTCGCGGCGAATGTGCGGCGCAAGCATCAGGAAATCCTCCGCCGTGTGATATTGGCGGGAACGTTTTCCGGCCATCAGGTCGTAGAGCGCGAGGCCTGCCGCAAACATCCTGCGGCCCGGCTTGCGTCCCTGGTAGTCGGCGAACGCAAAGCCCTGCGTCTCGATGAGGCCGGGTACTTCACGCAGCAGGTTCTGGCGCTCGCGCACGGAATCCCGTGTGAGCAGCAGCTTGCCTTCCTTGATGTAGCGCAGTCCGCCGTGCACCAGCTTGGAGGAACGGCTGGAGGTGCCCCATGCGAAGTCGCGCTGCTCGACCAGCAGCGCTTTCAATCCCTGGCGCGCCGCTTCCAGCAGGATGCCCGCACCGGTGATACCACCGCCGATGATGATCAGGTCCCATTCTCGGGAACCCAGTTCGTCCGGCAGCCGCTCACGCCAGTTTCCGTGCCACATGCGGGTGCGCCTCCTCATTGCCTGCGGTGAGCAGTTTGCCGGGGTTCATCAACCCTTGGGGATCGAAATGGTGGAATAGCTGGCGCATCGCGCCCATGCCGAGCTCGCCTTTTTCCGCCTGGAGATAGGGTGCATGGTCCGTCCCGACGCCATGCTGGTGACTGATCGTGCCGCCCGCGCCGACGATCGCCTCGCTGACCGCCGCTTTCAGCCGTCGCCAGCGCGCGAGATCCTGCTCGAAATCGCCGGCAAGCCGGTACACGAAAGTGCTGTAGACGCTCGCGCCCTGCGCATACACATGTGAGAGATGGGTGTAGGCATGCGCCCGCTCGCCATCTCGCTGAAGCGCCCGGCCGGCGGCCTGTTCCACTGCGCACATCACGTTCCAGACTTTCGGCCATTCGACCGCCGTTTCGACGGTGTCCACCGCATAACCCTGCTGCCACAGCGAATTGCGCAGGTAGACGTTGCGAAAACGGTTGGCCTTCCACTTGCGTCCGATCGCCTCGCCCGCATGCACGCCGTGGAAAGCGCGCGCGATGCGCAACGCACCGGACATCGCCTGGCTTGCCTGCGCCGCGTCACCGCTTGCGCCGAGCAGCAGCAGGCATTTGTTGTGGCCGCATCCGCGCCAGCGCAGGTAGCGCTCCAGGAGGCCGATCAGGGACTTGTGGCCGGCCAGCCGCAAGGTGGTCAGGGTTTCGACGGGGTTCGACAGGCGCAGCATCGACAGCGGCAGCCGTGCCTGGGCAATGTTGCGGAGCGCGCTCTCGGCCTCCACCCAGCTCGGGAAAAACACGGCATGGAAGGATTCCGATTGCGGGAGGCGTGAAATGCGCACGGTTGCTTCCGTTAGGATGCCGAGACGGCCTTCGGAACCGAGGACCAGCTCGCGCAGGTCGGTGCCTGCTGCCGAAGCGGGGAAGGTCGGTATCACGAGCGTACCGCTCGGTGTCTCGACGCGGCCGCCTGCAAACAGCTGCTCGATCCGTCCGTACCGCAGCGATTGCTGCCCGGAAGAACGCGTCACCACCCAACCGCCCAGCGTCGAGTATTCGAAGGATTGCGGAAAGTGCCCGAGGGTATAGCCGCGCGCGCGCAACTGAGCCTCCAGGTCCGGACCGGCGACACCGGCGCCGAAGGTGGCCAGTTGTGCGTCGGTGTCGATGTCGATCAGACGCGACAAGCGTGATAGGTTGATGGTCAGCACCGGGCGGTCGCCCGGTAATGCGCTCAGGTGTCCAACCACGCTCGTACCGCCGCCATACGGGATCACCGAAACATGGTGCCGCGCGGCGTAGTCGAGCAATTCGCGTACCTCTTCGCTGCTTTCGGGAAAGGCGACGCCATCGGGCAGGAGACCGACCATGCCGTATCGCAGCCGAAGCCAGTCGTGCATGCTCTGGCCCAGTCCATTGCACAGGCGGACCTGCGGGGACATATCGATCAGTGCATGCGGCTTCAGCCGTCCCGGCGGAACCGCGCGGCATACCTGTTCGAAACTGGCATCGGCAGGTGCGATGCCCGGTCCGATGCGTTCACGCAGGAATGCCAGCGCATCCTCGTTCAGGGCGAATTCGACCGTATCGTCGCCCCAGCCATTCCATCGTCTCACCATGCTGCTCCTTTTGTTTATACTTTGGCAGCTTAGTCATGCATGCGATGCTTGTATTGCGGATTCATGCCACACCAATTGTCCAAACATGCCAACTCCGTCCCCTGTCAATCTTGATCAAGCCTCAAGCGTCGTCGCCGGCCCCTACCTGCAGCCGTTACTGGCTGCGGCGGCATCGCGCGGCGTTTCGGCGAACGACCTGGCTGTGGCAGCGGGATTGCCGGGCGATGCGCTTGCCAGCCTGCCGGAAAGCCTGCCCGTGGCGGCGTACGTCCGGCTTCTTGATGCCGGGGCGGAACTCGCCCGCGATCCGCATTTCGGCCTGCACGTGGGCGAATGCGTCGAACTGGGCGCGTACAACGTGTACGGCCTGATCCTGCTGAGCTGCCGTGACTTCGGACAAGCCTTGCAGCAGACCCTGCGTTTTGAAGGCTTGGCGCACGACCTGGGGCGATCGGCCTTGCGGGTGGATGGCGGATTTGCCGAGTACCGGTGGGATTGCGCGGTGCCTGGCGCGAGCCGGCATCTCGTCGAGAGCGTCTTCTCGGGCATCCAGGTCACGGCGGCGTGGCTCGCGGGCCAGGCCTTGCCGCCGGCAGACATTGCCTTTACCCATCCCGCGCCGGAGGACTGCACCGAGCACCGGCGACTGTTCGGTGAAACGGTTCGCTTCGGCGCGCCGGCCAATACTGCGCGTTTCAACGCGGCGCTCCTGTCGTGGCCGGTCCGTCATGCGGACGTCAGCTTGTATCCGGTGCTGCAGCAGCATGCCGAGCAGTTGTTGCAGGCGAAACTGCGCGCGCAGGCGGATGCCGGGATCGTTGCGCAGGTGCGGAACGCCATCGTGCGCAACCTCGCGCAAGATCGTGTGCGCGTGGCGGCGGTCGCGGAAGAGCTGAACATCACCCAGCGCACGCTGCAGCGGAAGCTGAACGAATCGGGCGTCACCTTCCAGCAGGTGCTGGACCAGACGCGGCGAGACCTCGCGCTCGATTACCTGAAGCGTGACAAGCTGAGCCTGGCCGACATCGCTTTCCTTCTCGGTTATCAGGAGCAAAGTTCCTTCTGCCATGCATTCAAGGAATGGACAGGGCTCAACCCGGGCGCGTACCGGGAAAGCATCGTAGGTCGCACGTAAAAAAAGCGGGGAGGGCAGTCGCCGTCCCCGCAAAGAGCCTCGGGGAATCAGGCGGTCTCATGGACGAAGGCGCCGGGCCTTGTCTCGAGGATATGTAAGGTGGGAAATGGCCAGGCAGATGTTCCGGTCGCCGAGCGGCGGGGACCGCCGGGATGGCGCACGGGACGCGGCTGGTAGGCGGACACGGCATCGTACATGGCCATGATGGTCTGTATCGCGGCCGAGACTTCCGCGTCACTCAGGGCATCGACTTCGGTACGGATTTCCTGCGCAATGTTCTTGACCGGGAAGCGGGAAATCCTGGCCAGAAGACGCACGTGATCGGCTGCGGCCTCTGATGGAAGATCCTTCGGTTTGAGTTTGATGAGCTTGCCGTAGGCTCCCACAAGCCGGTCGCGCCGATCGGTAGTGCCAGCCAGCGTGCGAATTGCCGACTGCAGTTGTCGCCAAGCATAGGACATGGTTGTCTCCGTAATTAGGATGTGCCGCCTCTTTGGGCGATTTGAAAACTTGTCGTTTTGTACATCCTAAGATCAACTCCGGCGGGTGGAAATCGTCCGAAAGGATGAGCCGAGGCCTGGGAAAGGAGTATTTTGGCGCCGGGGGATGAAAAGCCGCATTCAACAGATAGTAAATAAAATTGCATTTGTGATAACATACTGATTTTTTTCACAGTACTGTTGTTTTGTACAGTTGTTGTGCTAAAGTAAGGCCTCAAACAACGATATCTGGGAGGACTGAGTTATGGCACACCTGAACAACTCCTTCGGCGCACGTTTCGGCCTCGAATACGCTCCGACGTCTTTTCTGGTCCGCTTCGGCCGCCGCGAGATTTTTGCGTGCCGCGATTTCCGCAAGCGTTACTATCACGTCAATCCGATCGTCGACTGCAGCACAGGCATCGAGCCCGGCCATCTGGAACTGCTGATCTTCCGCAAGTGGCTCGTCATCCTCTCCCGCGCACGCTGACAGCTCGGCCGCAGAGGCAAAGGCCTGATAACCAAGGCCGCCGAATTGGTGCAGACGCAGAACAAGATCATCAAGTCCTTCCCGGAAACCGCTTCGGTATACGGCAAGGCTGGTCGCGCCAACACCGCGACGGACCCGGCACCGACCGAGATGTTCGAAACGGTGATCAATCTCAGACCGGAATCGGAATGGCGTGGCGGCATGACCATGGACAAGCTGATCGCGGAAATGGACAAGGCGCTGCAGTTCCCCGGCGTCTCCAATGCCTGGACCATGCCGATCAAGGCCCGTATCGACATGCTGTCCACCGGCATCCGCACACCGATCGGCATCAAGGTGTTCGGCAAGGACCTTGATGAGATGGAAAAGCTCGCCAAGCAGATCGAATCGGTGGTCAAGACCGTACCCGGCACCACCTCGGCCTTCGCCGAACGGATCACCGGTGGCTTCTACCTCAACATCGAACCCGACCGCGCGCAGCTTGCCCGATATGTCCTGACCGTCGGCGAGGTGCAGGATGTGATTGCGACGGCACTCGGCGCCGAATTGGCGACGACCACGGTCGAAGGCCGCGAACGCTTCGGTGTCACCGTGCGCTATCCACGTGAAATGCGTGCCGACCCGCAGCAGATTGCGCGTGAAGTGCTGGTGCCGACCATGGATGGACCGATGATTCCGCTCGGCCAGCTGGCACGCATCGGGATTGCCAAGGGCACGCATCGGGATTGCCAAGGGCACGTCTGGCATCCGTACCGAAAACGCGCTGCTGTCCGCCAACATCTATGTGGACATTCGCGACCGCGACATTGGCGGTTATGTGGCCATTGCGCGCAAGGCGGTACGCGAACAGGTGAACTTCCCGCCGGGGTATTACGCCACCTGAAGCGGACAGTTCGAAGCGATGGAACGTGCGATCGACAAGATGAAGATCGTCGTGCCGCTCACGCTGCTGATCATCTTCCTGCTGCTTTACCTCAATTTCAAACGGCGGACGGAGGCGCTGACCGTCATGCTGTCGGCACCGTTCGCGCTGGTGGGCGGCGTGCGGCCGAAGATGATGACGGTTGTCGCCATCATGGCCGGCCTGCTGCAGATCTTGTGGAGCACGGGGACGGGATCGGAAGTGATGAGCCACATTGCCGCGCCGATGGTCGGCGGGATGATTTCGTCGACCGTGCTCACGCTGGTCGTGATCCCGGCGATTTATGCGCTGGTCAAGCAGTGGCGGCTCAAGAAAGGAATGGAAGGATGAATGCCACGGCAGTATGCGTAGTTGCACGCGTTACAAGGCTTCGATTGCGGGATAAAAATGCCTGTCTTCCTGTCTTATCCTCGCGTGCAGCATTTTCAGCACCGTATTCGCATCCGACCTGAAGCCCTCGGGATTGGCCGCGACACTGGAAGCGGTATTCCATTTCCGCGCGAATTCCTCGTAGCTTCCGGCGATGGCCTGCATCTCTGCCTGGTATTCCGCGCCCATCTTTGCAACAGAGCGGCTGTTGCTCGAACGAAGGGCCGGATAGAGGACGGTGTCCTCGACGGTAAGGTGCAGCTTGATGATCGAGCTCATGGCCACGACCGTGGATGCGATCTCCCTTGCGTTTTCGACAACACCCTCCGACGCATGGCGGCGAAGGGTATCGATGCAGTCGAAGATCTTGCGGTGCTGCTGCTTGAATTTATCGATGTTCATTTTTCAATCCTTGATGTGGTGCATGCATTTTATGCCCCGGCAATTAAACATTCAAGTAAGATAGATGTTAAAGGATCGTCGACATCGATCACGACAAAGCTTCTGGAGAAATCGAGAATGCGTAACAATCAATCGACACAGAAAACGTCCGCACCGCCAGGCACCTGGAGTACCGACGAGTACATCCGGCGCTGGGCGCGCAACCATGGTATGAACGAAGGGGAATGCGAAATCCCGCTGCAGAGCCTGCACGACGAATGGACGGCACGGATCTACTTCGACCGCAAGGGCGAGCCGGTCGAACGTCTTGCGTCGACGCACCCCGTACCGCTCGAGGTGTAATCCCTAAACAGCGATTATTCCGAGACGGCCCGCACCATGGAAAGAACAGGGCCGGCCGCATCGATCCAGAGGCATTCCCCGTTTTTCGGCTTCACCGGCAAGATCGCCGCACGTGGCAACCCGCCGACATGGCGGCTGACCACATCCAACACCCAGCCGTGCGTAATGACGAGCACGCGTTCGCCGCGATGGCGCGCGGCGATATCGTCGAGCGCATTCATTACGCGGTCGGCAAATTCATCCATCGACTCGCCACCGGTGTTTTCGTCAGGCGTTGCGCGAAGAAGGCCAGGATCTCGTCACGCGCGGCGACCGTCGGCTGTCCGGCTTCATCGATCAGATGCGCGGTAAACACGCTATGCGGGCAGCCGACCACTTTCTCGAAGAAGGGCGGCGTCTCGCGGTTCGCCGCCTCGTCCGGAAGCACGCGTGCGACGAATCGGTCGCCGAGCGCTTTCGAGTAGGCCGCAAAGCGCTGTGCCGTACAGAACTTGTCCCCCTGGAAGCGGTAAGCCATCACGGTCAGGTTTTCCCGGTCCAGGCGTTGCCGTACTGCCCGCAGATCTTCCGGCGCGATTTCCAGACCGGCGGGATCGTTGAAGGGCAGGGAAGGCTGGGACAGGACCGGTGCGAGCATGGACGGCTCCAGCATCATCGAGAGCGCAAAATTCCCGGTAAAGCACATCCCGATGGCGCCCACGCCCGGCCCGCCGCTTTCCTCGTGCGCCAGTCGTGCGAGCGCGCGCAGCCACACAGTGACGGGACTGGTTTCGTTGGCGGCGAGGGCTCGGAACTCGGCGCTGACGCAGGCCCGCTTGAACGTCGCGATGCCGTCCTCTGCGGTGGGCACCGCGCCGTCGCGGCCGAACAGCGACGGCATGTAGACGGTGAATCCGGCATCGCGCACCCATCGGGCAAAACGGGCGACATGCGGGCTGATCCCGGGCATCTCGGTCATGACGATCACTGCCGGGCCGGTGCCGCCGACGTACACGGTCTTCGTGATGCCATCGAGGGTGATCTGGCGCGCGGAGAAATCGTCGAGCGGATCGTCTTCATTCAAGTTTCTTCTTGGCATAGCCTGGGCTCCTTTTCGTCTGGTGAATCGAACCGGTGTTGTTTCATTGCCAGTCTGTTCCCAGGAGGCCAATTACGAAACTGTCATTTTTGACTTTTTTCGTGTCAAAATGGACAAATGAAAATCATCCTGACCTTGGCACTGGAAGGCGTCATGGATTCCAGCCTTGCCATCACGCTCGATACGATCCGCGCCGCCCAGGCGTTCCAGGCGAGGGCCGGCAAACCGGGGCAGGTGCAGTTGCTGGTCGCCGGCCACCGGAAAACGGTGTGCACCGGCGGCGGCTTGCGGTTGACTGCCGACGTCACCTTTGCCGACGTACTGCAGGGAAAGGTGCGTCCTGACTGGATCGTCGTTCCCGGGCTGGGCCTCGTCTCTGAAAAAGCCATTGCTGAACGTCTTGACCAAAAGGACGTGCTTGGCGCGATGGCGCTGCTGCGGCAGATGCCGGATCAAGTGCGCATCGGCGCGTCCTGCTCGTCGGTCTTCCTGCTGGCGCAGGCGGGTATCTTGGGCGGACGCCACGTCACCATGACTTGGTGGCTGGCGCAGATCTTCCGGGCGCGCCATCCGGACATCCGGCTGGATGAGTCGAAAATGCTGGTGAGGGACGGACGATACCTGACGGCAGGTTCGGCCTACGCGCAGCTTGACCTTGCGCTGGCCGTCGTGGCCGAGACGATGGGGACGGCGATCGCGCAACTCTGCTCCCGCTACCTGTTGATCGACCAGCGCCCGTCACAGGCGCGCTACATGATCCAGGCCCACACGCAGCATGTCGACCCGACGGTGGTCGCGGCCGAAAAATGGATCGATGCGCGACTTTCGGGGCCGATCAGCATTACCGAACTTGCCGCGGCGCTCGCCGTGACGCCGAAGACCCTGGCGCGGCGCATCAATGCGGCAACGGGAGTGTCTCCCGTCAAGTTCATTCAAAGGAGGCGGCTGCTGCATGCGTCCCACCTGATCGAGACGACATCCAAATCGATTGAGGCCATTGCCGCCGAGGTGGGGTACCAGGACGCGACGGCGCTCAGAAAACTGGTGAAGCGGGAGTTCGGCACGACCCCGGCGGCACTGCGCGGCTAGGCTACGGGGCAAGCTACTTCGTCTCGATTCTTGCGCCGTGAAATCCCTTGAATCAGGCCGGGCGGATGGTCAAGGGGAACGCCATAACGATCACACTTCCATACAGCAGCGCACGCGCATTTTGCACGTCAAATCGAACGAACTTCATCCCCGCCAAATGGTCTTCCAGAAGAGGGATGAGGGCCCGCCATGCTCAAGCCAGCACCGGATAAAAACCGCAGGAAACTGCTTCTAGCCGCGACAAGTGGCATGGGCGGGGTCGGCGTGCTGGCATCGGCACTTCCGTTTATCCAAAGCATGTGGCCGAGCGAAGCAGCCAAGGCGGCCGGCGCACCGACCGAGGTGGACGTCGGACAGATCGAGCCGGGCGCGCTCCGTACGGTCGAGTGGCGTGGAAAACCGATCTGGATCCTGCATCGGACGGCCGACATGATTGCCTCCCTGGACCGAGTCCGCGACCAACTGGTCGATCCGAAATCCCTTCAACCGCAGCAACCACCCTACGCAACCAATCCTGCCCGCGCCATCAAGCCCGAGTTCTTCATCGTTACCGGCATCTGCACGCATCTCGGCTGCGTCCCGGTGTACCGGCCGGATGCCGGTGCTACCGATCTCGGTAGCGACTGGCCAGGGGGATTCTATTGTCCGTGCCACGGGTCGAAGTTCGATCTTGCGGGGCGGGTGTTCAAGAATGTTCCTGCCCCGGTCAACCTCGAAGTCCCTCCGCACGCCTACCTGAGCGAGACGCGGGTGTTGATCGGCGACGAGCGCCGGTCAGGTTGACCGGCACGCCAGGCATCTTTCACGCTGCGGGATCGAAAACGACATCCTTTGCCGCGACGATAAGGCATTCGTCTGTTTTTCAGCCGGCACCTACTGAACCGCCTCCATCTTGAGCACAGTCAAGGTGCCGTTCACCCTGTCCGCATCGAACTTGATCTTGTCGCCCGTCTTGACCACGTCCAGCATCTTCGCGTCCGCGACGCGGAACACCATGGTCATCGGCGCCATGTCCAGGCGCGGCAAGTAGCCGTGCTTGATGGTGATCTTGCCTGCGGTCTTGTCGATCTTCTTGACCTCGCCTTCGGTCATGGCGGCCGATGTCTTGGCGCCATGGGCCGCTCCATGGCCGTGATGGGGATCCTGCGCATGAACGGCGGCTGTCGACATGAGGCCGATGACCAGCGCGAGTGCGAGATTCGTAACCTGCTTCATTGGTGTTCCTTTCATGATTGCATCGAAAATGTCTTTCGGTTGCCGAGTTCTACTTTGCGGTCACGATGATTTTTCCGGTCATGCCGGCGTCGAAATGGCCGGGGATCAGGCAGCCGAAATGGAACTCGCCGGATTGGGTGAATTGCCAGACCAGGTCCTGCGTCTTTCCGGGCGCCACATGTGCTGCGTTCGGCTCGTCATGTTCCATCTCCGGATGCTTCTTCATCATTTCAGCGTGTTCCCGCAAGTCATTCATTGTGCCCAGAACCAACTCATGGAACAACCGCCCCCTGTTGCGTATCACGAAGCGAACGGTTTCGTCTCTCTTGACCGTAATCATGGACGGCGTGAACCGCATCCGGTCACTCGTTTCGATTGTGATGACACGATTTGTCCGGACGTTGCTGCCTGGCCGTCCAAATGAGTACGTGGCAGGGGAATGGTGCGCCGCCGCGTTGTCCTTCTGTTTTCCTTCCACGCCGCCGTGCGCGAGAGCACCGCTCGCGGCCAGTGCCAGCGCCAACGCAATCGCGGCAGGGAAACCGCCGTGTATCCGGATTGAATGTCTCATCACTTTCTTATCTCGGGAATTGTTTCAGAATCCATGGTCCTGGCCATCCTGCAAGCGCAACGCGCTCATCCGGCACGTTCTCCCCAAATGATGCGCCGGCAATACATTTGCACTCAAGCCAAAGAAAAGTTGATATTACACAGTAGGGCAATCACGGCGGCGATTTATCTTCATCACACCCTCGCAAACGGCGAGGGTCCGGCTGATTGCACGGACGCTCTGGTTGCGTTCGGCGCGCTGCTGCCAGTGCGCGCTTTCGGCCGGGATTCGAACAAGACCAAGAAGCCGGAGCCCATACATTGCACGCCCGCGTTCTCATCCTTGCCTCAGAAGCTGTTCCACTCATCAAAACCGGCGGTCTCGCCGATGTCATCACCTCACTGGCACGCACACTGCGAAGGCGCGGCATCGATGCGACCGTCATGATCCCCGGTTATCCGGCAGCGATCGAACGGGCCGGGGCGGTACGCGAGATCGACATCCTGCCCGACCTGCCGGGCGGTCCGGGACGCCTGTTGCTAGGCACAATCCCGGACAGCGACGTGCCGGTGATCCTCTTGTGCACGGAAGGATTCGACCGGCACGCCGGCAATCCCTATGTCGATGAAGATGGCCGGGAATACGCGGACAATGCCTTGTGCTTCGGCGCGCTCGCGCACGCCGCCGTGGCGATATGTACAGGCAAGACTGCGCTGCCGCCGCCACACGTCGTGCATGCGAACGACTGGCATGCAGGCCTGGTTCCCGCTCTCCTGCAACGGGCAGGGATCAAGGAAGTCGGTACCTTGCTTACCATCCACAACCTTGCCTTCCAGGGCAACTATGGGATGGACCAGGCGGATGCACTCGGCATTCCTGCAGAAATGCGCACATCCGACGGCTGCGAATTCTGGGGACAGCTCAGCTTCCTCAAGGCCGGTATCCGCTATGCGGACCGCATCTCGACCGTCAGTCATACCTACGCATCGGAAATCCTGACGCCGCGCTTCGGCCACGGCATGGACGGCCTGCTGAATGCCCGCCGCACCGACCTGCGGGCGATTCGCAACGGCGTCGACACCGATACCTGGAATCCGGCAAGCGATCCGCTCATCGCGCGCCAGTTCTCGCCGCAGGACATTCGCGGCAAGAGTTGGTGCAAGCGGGAACTGCAATCCCTGTTCGGCCTGCCGATCGATCCTTTCGCGCCCGTTCTCGCCGTCGGCAGCAGGATCACGCATCAAAAAATGGCGGATGTGACGCTGGTGTCGCTGCCGGCGGTGCTGCAGTGTTTCCCGCGGGCGCAGGCGGTAATACTGGGATGCGGCGACCATGGCTACGAAGCCGGTTTCGCCATGCTGGCCAAACACTTCCCGGGACGGGTGGGCGTGTACATCGGCTATGACGAGCAACGCGCGCATGCCTTGCATGCAGGTGCCGACATGCTGCTGCACGGCAGCCGCTTCGAACCCTTCGGGCTGACGCCGCTGTACTCGATGCGTTATGGCACGATTCCGATTGCCTCTCGCGTCGGCGGCATTGTCGATACGATCGCCGACGCGGGCCTCGCCGGCGCGCCGCCCAGCGAGGCGAACGGCATCCTGTTTGACGGTGAGGAGGCGGAAAGCATGAGCGCAGCGGTGAGCCGCGCCTTCGCACTTTACGAGAATCCCAGCCGTTGGCACGCGATGCAATGCAATGCGATGGCCGCCGACTTTTCCTGGGAGCAGCCGGCGCTGGAATACATCGCTGCATACCGGGAGTTGGCCGCCGAGGCGGCGAAGGCATTCTTCGATGTACCGGCGCCGCGTCCAGCCAGTGAAGCCGTGCAGTACATGACCGCGTGACACCCATGAGTCCTGTACATCTCGGAAACTTAATCGAACGACAATACTCTCTGTTATACGGCGGCCCGGCAAGATTGGCGTTCCGCCTTCTTGCCGAGGAGAGTTGACGCATGTTTTTCGAGATTCCCGACCGGCTGATGCCCGGACGCCCGTTCCCGCTAGGCGCGTCCTATGACGGGCAGGGCGTCAATTTTGCAGTGTTTTCCGCCAATGCCGAGAAGATCGAGCTCTGCATTTTCGACGCTGCCGGCCGCAAGGAAGTCGCACGGCTGCCGTTGCCTGATTGCACCGACGAAATTTGGCACGGCTATCTGCCGGAGGCGGGACCGGGGCTGCTGTACGGTTACCGCGCGCACGGCCCCTACGAACCACAGCGGGGATATCGCTTCAACCCGCACAAGCTCCTGCTCGACCCGTACGCGCGGCTGATGTCCGGGCCGCTACGCTGGTCCGATGCCTTGTTCGGCTATCGGCTCGGTTCGCCGCGGGGTGACCTCAGCTTCGACCGCCGCGACAGTGCCCAGGCGATGCCGAAGTCGGTGGTGGTGGAGGACGTGTTCAACTGGGGCGGCGACGAGCGCCCCTACGTGCCGTGGTCGAAGACCGTCATTTATGAAGCGCATGTACGCGGCATTTCCATCCTGCGCGACGATATGCGCCAGGACCTGCGCGGCACATTCGCCGCGCTCGCCCATCCGCGCTTTATCGACCACCTGCTGAAGCTGGGCGTGACGACGCTGGAGCTCATGCCGGTCAATGCCTTCCTCCAGGACCGCTTCCTCCTGGAGAAGGGGCTGCGCAATTACTGGGGCTACAGTCCGCTGTCCTTCTTCGCGCCGGAACCTGCCTACCTGTCCCAGGGCGGGTTGAACGACATGCGGCTGGCGGTACGGCGCCTGCATGCTGCCGGCATCGAGGTCATCCTCGACGTCGTCTACAACCACACCGGCAGCGGCAATGAAATGGGTCCGACGATCAGCTTCCGCGGCCTCGACAACGCCAGCTATTTCCGCCTCGTGCCCGGCAATGAGCGGTACTACATCAACGAGACCGGCTGCGGCAACACGCTGAACGTCTCGCATCCGCGTGTACTGCAGCTTGTGATGGACTCGTTGCGCTACTGGGCGGAATCCTTCCATATCGACGGGTTCCGCTTCGACCTCGGGGCCACGCTCGGCAGGGAAGGTACGGGCTTCGATCCGGGATCGGGCTTTTTCGATGCCATCCTGCAGGATCCGCTATTGTCTCGGCTCAAGCTGATTTCCGAGCCGTGGGACATCGGACCGGGCGGCTATCAGCTCGGCAACCATCCGCCCGGATTTGCGGAGTGGAACGACAAGTTCCGGGACGGCGTACGACGGTTCTGGCGTGGCGACCCCGGCCAGCGGCCGGAGCTCGCCGCACGCCTTTCCGGTTCTTCCGACCTGTTCAACCGGCGCCGCCGCAAGCCGTGGGCGTCGATCAATTACGTCGCCTCGCACGACGGCTTTACTCTGCAGGATCTGGTCAGCTACAACGAAAAGCACAACGAAGCCAATGGCGAGAACAACAACGACGGCCATTCGGAAAACTTCAGCTACAACTGGGGCGTGGAGGGGCCAACCGACGACGAGGCCATCCTCGAGCGGCGCCGTCGCGTAAAGCGCGCCATGCTGGCGACCGTCGCCTTGTCGCAAGGCACGCCAATGCTGCTCGCCGGCGACGAGTTCGGGCGCACGCAGCACGGCAACAATAATGCCTATTGCCAGGACAATGAACTCTCCTGGGTGGACTGGACGCTTGCAGAGGGCGACGAAGGGCGGGCGCTGATCGATTTCGTCTGCCGGCTGATGACGGTGCGGCGCAGCTTCACATCGGTGCAATCGCAACGCTTCCTGCATGGCGAGGAGCTGGCTCCCGGCGTGCGCGATATCGTGTGGTTCGACGAGCGCGCGCAGGAATTGTCGCCGGAGGCCTGGCAGAATCCCGAGGCGAGGGCGCTTGCCGTGCAACGAGGCAATGTCGATGTCGAGGGCCGGATCGACATCGTCCTGATGCTGGTGAACGGCGGGCATGACCCGATCACCTTTACGCTGCCGACGCCGTTGAGCAAATGGTACCTGCTGGTCGACAGCGCAAACGACGACAATGCCGCACGGGAAGTCGGCGAACCGGAGATCGAGGCAGCCGGGCACAGCGTTCTCGTGTTCGCCAATCGTCTGCCCAAGGCATTGCGACAGGTGGACTAGAGGCTTGGGGAGCATGTAACCGGGCAACGATGAAATCCGGCAATTGCCCTGATGTTTTGTACAATCGGGCATCTCCACCATCAGGAAATCCGGGCCCGCCCATGAAACATGTCATCGAACTGCCGGGACCGTTCATCGTGAACCGTGCGGTGCATACCATGGCGGTCATCGTCACCGTCCTGTTCGCATTCCATTTCGCCAGGCTGTCAGGCTTTGGGGTCTTGCAGGTTGCAATCGCGCTTGGCGTGGCGCTCGTTGCGGCCGGCTCCCTTGCATTGCGCAAGACAAGCACGCTCGAATCGGAGCCGCGCCGCCTCGTCAGCACGGTCAGGGCCTTTTCATTGCCGCTTAAAACGACGCAGACCGACCTGTCGTCAGCTGCATGGGCTGCAGTGCGCGCGGACCTGCCCGACCTTATAGTGGAAGTCGGGACAATGTCGGATGAAACAATCGAGATCGTCCGGTTTCGGAACGCCTACGGCAGCAAGGAGGGCGAGGCAGCCGCTGCCTGCACATCCATCGCGTCCGCCCTGCGGATCGAGGACCGGGGGCGCGCGGCGCATTGAAATGCTACTAAACTGCTACTAGTAACGAAGGAGACATGCGATGCAAAAGATCAGCCCCTTCCTCTCACAAAGTCCTGCAAGCACGCGCCGCGAAGCCACGCGGCGCTGCTGATGGCGTGCGCACCTGGATCAATAGAACATGATGAGCGCCCCGCGAGAACCTCGGTCAAGTTCGCGCATGCGGCGTTCCAGGTCGAACCGGTCGACCGATTGTGCCAGATAGACTTCATCGTCTTCACGGCGGCCTTTTTCCATGCTGCGGGTAAAGGCGTCGCCGATGCTTTCAAGAGCCGCACGGGTAAACGCGGCGAGGCCATGACCCCCTGCACGCATGGTGGTAACCAGGGCATTGGGCATGGTGGAGATAGATGCGGTTGACATTTTTCTTTCCTCAAAATAGTGCACGGAATCATGCACTTGCAGTATAGGCAGAGGGCATCATCACCGATACTTTCGATTGGAAATGAGAGATATGCGGCTCGTGAATTTGGCTTGGGGCTTCAGTCGCGGGAATATAAGTGCCGGCGCACGGCTGCGGCCAGCCCGCGCCACACAAAGTTGACCTAAGGTTAACGTGAATCCCGCTGGCGAAACTGGATCAGGCAGCCAGCAGGCAGAAGCCGCTCACGCCCAGCGATACTGTGTGACCGTCGAGGCGGGCGTGCTGGCCTAGCAGCAGGTCCCCAACTTCCATGCCGCCGATTTTCTTCGGGGCAGCATCCATATTGAACAGGCAGGTGACCGAGCACCCTTCGTGCGTGCGCGAGAAAGCGAGCACGCCATCCGGGGCCTCAAGCAAGGTGATGCGCCCCTGTTGCAGCTCCGGCCGCGACTTGCGCAGCGCAACCATCTCCCGGGCAAAACGGAGGATGGAATCGGGATCGCGTTCCTGGCTGTCGACATTCAGTGCGAGATGCGCTTCGGCCACCGGCAGCCAGGGTTCGGCTTTGCTGAAGCCGCCGTGCAGTTCGCTGGTCCACGGCATCGGCGTGCGGCATCCGTCGCGTCCCTTGAATTTCGGCCAGAACGAAATGCCGAACGGATCCTGCAACCGTTCATACGGCACATCGGCCTGCGGCAATCCCAGTTCTTCGCCCTGGTACAGGCAGATATCGCCGCGCATGCAGAACAGCATTGCGAGATGCGCCTTGGATGTATCCGTTGGATCGCGTCCGTTCAGCCAGCGCGAGGCCACGCGCGGCTTGTCGTGGTTGCTCATTGCGTAGCAGGCCGAGCTTTGCGGATGGATGTGCTCCTCCAGCGTACCGATGACCTTGCGCACATACTCCGCGCTGTAGTCGGGCCGCATCAGCGCGAAGCTGTATGCCGAATGAAGGCGGCCCGGCTGCGTGTACTGTCCCATGAGCTTGAGCGGATCCACGCCGCCCACTTCTGCGAGGCTGAATGCGCCATACGCATCGAGCAGCTTGCGGATGCGCTCGAGGAAGGGCAGCATTTCCGGCCGGCCCTGATCATACAGGTGCACCTGGAAACCGTAGGGATGCAGGGCATCCGCCGTGTTTTCACGCGGCGGGTTGTTGCGCAGCATCTCGTCCTGGAAGATGTGATTGCAGGCATCGAAGCGGAAACCCGACACGCCCATGTCGAGCCAGAAATCCATCTCTGCGAGCACCGCATCCTGCACGGCAGGATTATGCATGTTCAGGTCAGGCTGGCCGGAGAGGAAGGAGTGGAAGTAATACTGCCTGCGCTCCGCATCCCACCGCCATGCGGGACCGCCGAATACGGATACCCAGTTGTTGGGCGGACTGCCGTCCGGTTTGGGATCGGCCCACAGGTACCAGTCCGACTTGTCGTTTTCCCGCGCGCGGCTCTGCTTGAACCAACTGTGTTCTTCCGAGGTATGCGAGATCACCATGTCGACGATGACGCCGAGGCCGAGAGACTTCGCGCGCCGCATCACGCTCTTGAAGTCGTCCATCGTGCCGAATATCGGATCGACCGCGCGGTAGTCGGACACGTCGTAGCCGAAATCCTTCATCGGTGACTTGAAGAAAGGGCTGATCCAGATGGCGTCGACCCCGAGACTCTTGATGTAGGGAAGCTTCTGCTCGATGCCGGCCAAGTCGCCGATGCCGTCGTTGTTGGTATCGCTGAAACTACGCGGATATACCTGATAAATAATCATTGACTGCCTCACATAACGCTTGCGTTTCCACTGTGCAGAAACCGTTTAAGGGAATATCAGTTCCCTCGGGAAATTACGCAATGGCGTAGAGGCAATAAAAGACGTTTTGTTCCTGTCCTGCAACCAACTTTCGCTTCGGCACCCGTATTTGTGATGCGGCTTGCAATGCTTTCGGTACAAGATTGCGATTTCTGAATGTCTTTTCGCGAACAAAGTCTGCGGTTGGGTGCTCTATTGAAAATGATCCGCGCGCGCGAACAATGGGCGCCGCGGCGTGCAATTTTCGCAACCAAAAGCAATTCGAACGACGACAATGCGATCAGCGAAGCCTTTTCTTCCGAGGATCTATTACTTCGATCCCCACCTCATCAGGGACACATCGGAACGGGACAAACTGCTGGAGCGGTGCACGGAGATGGGCTTCGACCACGTGCTCGTGCCATCTCACCTGGGAGACGGTGACCTCCGCGAGCTGGTATCCGCCTGTTCGGCAAGGAAGCTGAAGCTGCTGGTGGATGCCGACGTGCGCGCAACCGGCGCGGCCCTATCCCTGCTCGAAAGCCATCCGGACTGGTTCATGCCGGGTGCGCCCGAGGACGATCTCCCCGATCCGCGCCGAGTGCCCCGCCGCCACGGGGGGCGAGCCCTGCGTTTCGACCGCCCGGAGATCGTGGAGCAGGTGGCGGAATACTGGCAGCAACGGCTGCGCGGGTGGATCGAGGCGGGCGCAGCCGGCTTCCGTTGCCTTGGCCTTGGCGAAACGCCGCCGTCCCTATGGAGGAGTCTGGCCGGTACGCTGAAAGCCGCACACGCCGCCGTGCGCTTGCTGGCATGGACGCCTGGCTGCACGCCGGCGCAGATCGATGCATTGGCCGATTGTCATTTCGATGCCACCTTTTCCTCGGGCGCATGGTGGGACTTCCGGTCACACTGGCTCGCCGACGAGCAGGCCCGACTCATGCGCATCGCGCCTCCGGTCGCATTTCCCGACAGCCCGGACGAACCGGTCGTCAGCCGGTTGAGCGGCAATGAGGAGGTCGGCGTGCACAAGCAGATTTTCCTGCGGGCGTTGGGACTGGCGGCTGCGACCGGTAACGGCATCCTCGTGCCGATGGGCTTCGAGTATGGCGCCTCGGGTGTAACAGCCGGAAGGCAGAGTTGGGAGGATGCCCGGTCGCGTGCCGTGTTCGACCTCACCAGCGACATTGCGCAGGCGAATGGGTTCATCGCCTCGGGCGGCGGTGCTTTTTACGGAAACCCGTTCCGCATCATCAGCAGTCCCGGTGCCCGCGTGGCGATGCTGATGCGCGATGCGACGCCTGCATCCAACGCACCACGCTCGGCCTTGCTTGCAATCGCAAACGCCGACACCTCGCACCCATGCGTTGTAACGGAAAACCAGTTGCTGGAACGCAGCGCCGGCTTCATCCGCCACAGCCGCGTCTGGCCGGCCCCGGGGGATGACCTGCAGGCGGAACTGATCGCGCTGAAAGCCGGCGAACTCCAGATGTTCGCGGTGCACAAGCCGCCGCCGGTACTGATGCCCCCGCCGCGCGGCAAGCAGGCGGTGACCGCTGCGGCGAAGTCGCCGCGCATCGCGATCGAAGACGTGTCGCCGTCGGTCGACGGCGGCAAGTTCCCGATCAAGCGCACGGTGGGCGAATCCGTCAGCATCGAAGCCGACGTGTTCACCGATGGCCACGACAAGCTTGCCGTGGCCGCACTCTGGCGCACGGCCGACGAGTCGGATTGGCATGAAGTGCGCATGCATCCGATCGGCAATGACCGCTGGGCGGCGTCGCTGCCGCTTACGCGCGTCGGCCGTTACCTGTTTATGGTCGAGGCCTGGCGCGACGTGTTCGCCACCTATCGCGACGAACTAGAAAAGAAGACGACTGCGGGGCTGAATGTCGCCGTGGAACTGGAAGAGGGACGCTTGATGGTCGAAGCCGCCCTGGCTTATGCGCAGGAGCATGGCATCGAGGATGCCGTGGACCGCCTGAAGGGATTCGCGAAGGCGCTCAAGGGCGGGCGCCCCCAGTCCAGAACAAAAACCAAGGCCGTGGAGAGGGATCCCGAAAAGGACGCCGAACGCATCGCCATCCTGCTGTCCGAACCGATGCTGGAAGCAATGCGCGCCGCCGACGCCAGGCCCTTCGCGGTCCGCAGCGAGCCGGTCATGCGCATCGAATCGGAACGTACCGCGGCACGCTTTTCCAGCTGGTATGAACTGTTCCCGCGCTCGCAGAGCGGCGATCCTTCGCGGCATGGCACCTTCGCGGATGTGGAGAAGCGGCTGCCCGCCATCCAGGCGATGGGTTTCGACACGCTGTACTTCACGCCCATCCACCCGATCGGCCGCAAGCACCGCAAGGGGCGCAACAACAGCTTGACCGCGGAATCCGGCGATCCGGGCAGCCCCTACGCGATCGGCGCGGAAGAGGGCGGTCATGACGCGGTCCATCCGCAGCTCGGCACGATCGAGGACTTCCGCCATCTCCGCGACGAGGCGGCGAAGTACGGGCTGGAGCTCGCGCTCGACTTCGCGATCCAGTGCTCGCCCGATCATCCGTGGCTGAAGGAACACCCCGAGTGGTTTGCGTGGCGGCCGGACGGCACGATCCGTTATGCGGAAAACCCGCCGAAGAAATACCAGGACATCGTCAACGTCGATTTTTACGCGCAGGGCGCGGTGCCTGACCTGTGGATCGCGCTGCGCGACGTCGTTCTGTTCTGGGTGAAGGAGGGCGTGCGCGTCTTCCGCGTCGACAATCCGCATACGAAGACGCTGCCATTCTGGGAATGGATGATCGGCGACATCCGGGGCCGCTATCCGGACACGATCTTCCTGTCCGAAGCCTTCACCCGGCCCAAGATGATGTACCGGCTGGCCAAGATCGGCTACTCGCAGTCGTACACCTATTTCACCTGGCGCCACAGCAAGCAGGAATTCATCGATTACATGACCGAGCTGACGCAGACGCCGGTGCGCGAGTACTTCCGCCCGCATTTCTTCGTCAACACGCCGGACATCAATCCGTATTTCCTGCAGCGTTCCGGCCGCCCCGGCTTCCTCATCCGCGCGGCGCTGGCAACCATGCTGTCCGGCTTGTGGGGCATGTACAGCGGCTTCGAACTGTGCGAAGGCACGCCCGTTCCCGGCAAGGAAGAGTATCTCGACTCCGAGAAGTACGAGATCAAGGCCTGGGACTGGAACCGTCCCGGCAACATCATCCAGGAAATCACGCAGCTCAACCGCATCCGCAGCGAGAACCCGGCGCTGCAGACGCATTTGAACATTCGTTTCCTGCAGGCGTCGAACGACAACATTCTTTTCTTCGTCAAGTCAACGGCGCCGCCGGACAAGAGTACGCCGTGCGGAGACAACACGGTGTTCGTGGCAATCAACCTCGATCCCCATGCCGCGCATGAGTCAACGCTCGAAGTGCCCCTGTGGGAATTCGGCCTGCCCGACGACGGCGCGCTCGAACTCGACGATCTCGTCAATGCCGTTCACACGACCTGGCGCGGGAAGCACCAGCACCTGCGCCTGGATCCGTTTTCCAGCCCCTATGCCATCTGGCGCGTACGACAGAAGTGAGTTTCTAATATGGATATGAGTACGGACCGCCGCAGAACAGCGCGCCGCGCAGCGGGCGCTACCGCGGGCATCCCCGGAGTGTCGTTCAGCAAGGACCCGACCTGGTACAAGGATGCGATCATCTACCAGGTGCACGTCAAGTCGTTCTATGACGCCAACAATGACGGCGTAGGCGACTTTGCCGGCTTGATCGACAAGCTCGACTATATCGCCGAACTCGGCGTCAACACCGTCTGGCTGCTTCCGTTCTACCCGTCGCCAAGACGAGACGACGGCTACGACATCGCCGAATACAAGGGCGTGCATCCGGACTACGGCACCATGGCCGATGCCAAGCGCTTCATCGCCGAGGCGCACAAGCGCGGCCTGCGCGTGATCACCGAACTGGTCATCAACCATACCTCGGACCAGCATCCCTGGTTCCAGCGGGCGCGCAAGGCCAAGCCCGGTTCCAAGGCGCGCGACTTCTACGTATGGTCGGACAATGACAATACCTACGCCGGCACGCGCATCATCTTCTGCGACACCGAGAAATCGAACTGGACCTGGGACCCGGTGGCTAATGCCTTCTACTGGCACCGTTTCTATTCCCACCAGCCGGACCTGAATTTCGACAATCCGCAGGTACTGAAAGCCGTGCTCGGCATCATGAAGTATTGGCTGGACCTCGGCGTGGACGGATTGCGACTGGACGCCGTGCCCTACCTGATCGAACGGGAAGGCACCAGCAACGAAAATCTGCCGGAGACGCATGACATCCTCAAGGTCATTCGTGCCGAACTGGACCGCAGTTTTCCGGGACGCATGCTGCTCGCTGAAGCAAACATGTGGCCGGAAGACGTGCTGCCTTACTTCGGCAACAACGACGAATGCCACATGGCCTTCCATTTCCCGCTGATGCCGCGCATGTACATGGCGCTGGCGCAGGAAGACCGCTTCCCGGTCGCCGATATCCTGCGCCAGACGCCGGAAATTCCGAGCGCCTGCCAGTGGGCGATTTTCCTGCGCAACCATGACGAACTGACGCTGGAAATGGTGACCGACCGGGAGCGTGATTACCTCTGGAACTACTACGCGTCGGAAAAACGCGCCCGCATCAACCTCGGCATCCGCCGCCGCCTGGCGCCGCTGCTGGAGCGCGACCGCCGCCGCACCGAGCTGCTCAACAGCTTCCTGTTGTCGATGCCGGGGACGCCGGTCCTGTACTACGGTGACGAGATCGGCATGGGCGACAACATCCATCTCGGCGACCGTGACGGCGTGCGCACCCCCATGCAGTGGACGTCCGACCGCAACGGCGGTTTCTCGCGCGCCGATCCGGCCCGGCTGGTTCTGCCGCCCATCCAGGATCCGCTGTACGGCTTCCAGGCAGTCAACGTCGAGGCGCAGATCGCCGATCCGTATTCCATGCTCAACTGGATGCGCCGCACGCTGGCGGTGCGCAAGCAGCATTCCGCATTCAGCCGCGGCACCTTCACGCTGCTCTATCCGAGCAACCGCCGCATCCTCGCCTACCTGCGCGAATACGCCATCGAAGGCGACGGCAGCGAGACCATCCTCTGCGTGGCCAATGTCTCCCGTTCCGCGCAGGCGGTCGAACTGGACCTTTCCAGCTACGCCGGGCGGGTTCCGCTGGAAATGCTCGGCGGTTCGGCCTTCCCGCCGATCGGCAAGCTGCCTTACCTGCTGACCCTGCCGCCTTACGGCTTCTATTGGTTCCTGCTCGCGTCGGAAGCCCGGATGCCGCCATGGCACGTTCCAGCACCCGAACCGCTGCCCGAGCTCGCGACCCTGGTGCTGCGCCATGGCATTGCGGAAGTCCTCGATCCGCCCCGGCGCCATATCGTCGAGAGCGAGGCTTTGCCGGCCTATCTGCCCAAGCGCCGCTGGTATGCGGGCAAACATGAAAAGCTCAAGCACGTGCGCATTGCCTGGACGGCTCAGTTGCCGGCGTCGAAAGTCCGGCCGCATGTGATGCCCGCCATGCTGACTGAAATCGAAGCGGTGACCACGGGCGGCACATCACGTTACCTGCTGCCGATCGGTTATATCCGGGAGGAAGACATCGTTACCGCGATGCCGATGCAACTGGCACTGGCGCGCGCACGCCGCGGGCGTCATGTCGGCCTGCTGACGGACGCCTTCGTCCTCGATTCCTTCTCCTTTGTGATCGTCGATCTGATCCGCGCCCGCGCCACGCTGCCGTCGGACGACGGCGAGGTGCACTTCCTGCCGACCGCCGCATTCGACGCGGTGGAACTGGCGGCCGAGCCGCCGATCCGGCGCTTCTCCGCCGAGCAGTCCAACACCTCGCTCGTGATCGACGACAAGGTCGTGCTCAAGATCATCCGCCGCGTGCTGCCCGGCGTGCATCCGGAAGCCGAAGTCGGGCGCTACCTGACCGGGCTCGGCTTCGCGAACGCGCCGCGCATGTATGGCGAAGTCACACGCATCGCATCCGACGGCGAACGCCACACATTGATCCTGCTGCAGCAGTTCATCCACAACCAGGGCGATGCCTGGCAGGTGGTGCTCGACACGCTCGCGCGCTGGGTCCAGCAAGTGGCCTTCCCGGAGGCCGTGCCGGCGCCCGAAGGGGCACAGGAAATCTCGAATCCCCAAGCGGAACTCATTTCGCTGGCGGCCACGCTCGGCAAGCGGCTCGGCGAATTGCATACCGTGCTTTCCGCGCCGACCGACAACCCGGACTTCTCGCCCGAATTGGCGAGCGTCGACGACGCCGAAGAATGGGCGACCAATGCGAAGCACCAGCTTGAGGCCGCCTTCACGGCGCTGAAGAGCACACGCGAATGGAGCAATGACGCCGAGGCACGCCGCGCCGCCCGGTTGATCGGCCAGCGCGACCAGTTGCTGGACAGGCTGGATGCACTGGCCGCTGCCGGCGTCGGCACCTTGCGCACGCGTATCCACGGCGATCTTCATCTCGGCCAGGTCCTGGTTGCGCATGGGGATGTCTACATCATCGATTTCGAAGGCGAGCCGGCCAAGTCGCTGGAGGCGCGGCGCGGCAAGTTCAGTCCGCTGCGCGACGTGGCCGGCATGCTGCGTTCCTTCGAATACGCGGCCGCGTTTGCCAGCAGCAGCGGGCCAGCCGACCTGGACGAAATGGGCGAACGGCGCAAGCAGGAAATCATCCGCGGCTTTGCGCCGGCCTGCCAGGCAGCGTTCCTTGAGGCGTACCGGCAGACGGCCTATACCGGGGCATTCCGCATGGATCGCGAAACCGAGACCCGCCTTTTGCAGCTCTTCGTGCTGGAGAAGGCCGCTTACGAAGTCTGCTACGAAGCGGCGAACCGCCCGACGTGGATACCGGTGCCGATGAACGGGCTGGCGAAGATCACCGAAGAATTGCTGAGTCTTCCAGAAGGAGAACCGACGAATGGCTGAAGATACCGAGGACCTGACCGGCATCGACCAGCGGACGATCGACGCGGTCGTCAACGGGCAGCTCACGGACCCGTTCGGACTCTTCGGGCCGCACCCGGTCGGCGACCGTCGCGACCGGGTCGTGATCCGCACCTTCCAGCCGGGCGCGCTTGCCGTCGACATCGTCGAACGCCAACCCGGCAACGACGCAGGCGGCGCGCTGCTGGAATCGCTGTACAACGTCAACCAGAGCGGCCTGTTCGTGAGCGGCACGCCTACACTGGCTCCCGGCCAGGATTACCTGCTGCGCATTACCTGGCCGTCTCCGTCCGGCGGCGAACAGGTGCAGTACACGGAAGATCCCTATCGCTTCGGCCTGCTCCTCGGTGAACTGGACATGCATTTGCTGCGTGAAGGGACACACCGGGAACTCGGACGTTGCCTCGGCGCCAATCCGATGGTGATCGACGGCGTGGCCGGCACCCGGTTCGCCGTGTGGGCCCCGAATGCCCGGCGTGTCTCGGTGGTCGGCGACTTCAACCTGTGGGACGGACGCCGCCATCCGATGCGCGTACGCTACGAGGCCGGGGTGTGGGAGCTCTTCATTCCCCGCCTGCGCAGCGGCGCCCGCTACCAGTACGAGATCGTCGGCGTCGACGGCAATGTCCTGCCGCTGAAAGCCGATCCGGTCGCACGCGCGACCGAAATGCCGCCATCCACGGTCTCCGTGGTGCCATCCGACATGCCCTTCACGTGGACGGACGACGCCTGGCTGTCCAGCCGCGCCGCGCGCGATCCCTTCAGCGGTCCGATGGCCGTGTACGAGGTGCATGCCGCTTCCTGGCTGCGCATCCTGGAGGAAGACCAGCGCAGCCTCAACTGGCATGAGCTCGGCGACCGCCTGATCCCATACGTGAAGGGAATGGGATTCACCCATATCGAGTTCCTGCCGATCATGGAGCATCCGTTCGGCGGCTCCTGGGGTTACCAGCCGCTCGGGCTGTTCGCCCCGACCGCGCGCTTCGGCTCGCCCGCCGGCTTCGCATCCTTTGTCGATCGCTGCCATGCGGAAGGCATCGGCGTCATTCTCGACTGGGTGCCGGCGCATTTTCCGTCCGACCCGCACGGCCTGGTACGCTTTGACGGCACCCCTCTGTACGAGCACCAGGACCCGCGCGAAGGCTACCACCAGGACTGGAACACGCTGATCTACAACCTCGGCCGCAACGAGGTGTGCGCCTTCCTGATCGCCAGCGCGCTGGAATGGCTGGAGCACTTCCACGTGGACGGCCTGCGGGTGGATGCCGTGGCGTCGATGCTCTACCGCGACTACAGCCGCAAGGCGGGCGAGTGGATTCCCAACGTCTACGGCGGGCGTGAAAACCTGGAAGCCGTCGCTTTCCTGCGCCAGCTCAACCAGGTCATCAAGCAGCGCTGCCCCGGCGCGCTGATGATTGCCGAGGAATCGACTGCCTGGCCAGGCGTCTCGGCGCCCGTGGAAGAAGGCGGCCTGGGATTCACGCACAAGTGGAACATGGGCTGGATGCACGACACCCTGCGCTACATGAGCACCGATCCGCTGTACCGCCGGCATCACCACCACGACATGACCTTCGGCCTCATCTATGCGTTTTCGGAGAAGTTCGTCCTGCCGATCTCGCATGACGAGGTCGTCCACGGCAAGGGTTCGCTGCTGAACAAGATGCCGGGCGACGGCAACCAGAAAATGGCCAACCTGCGCGCCTACCTCGCCTTCATGTGGGCGCACCCCGGCAAGAAGCTGCTGTTCATGGGCTGCGAGATCGCGGAGTGGGCCGAATGGAACCACGACAGCTCGCCCGACTGGAGCCTGCTCGACCAGCCGCCGCATCGTGGCAACCAGCGCCTGCTGCGCGACCTGAACCGGCTGTACGCCGGTGAACCGGCCCTGCACCGCAAGGACCACAGCCCGGACGGCTTTGCGTGGGTGATCGGCGATGACCACAACAACAGCGTGTTCGCCTTCCTGCGGCGCGGGGAAGAAGGCGACCCGCCGCTCCTGGTCGTGCTGAACATGACGCCCGTGCCGCGCGAAGGCTACCGGATCGGCGTGCCTGAGTTCGGTGGAGGAGGCGAGGGCGGCTGGCGGGAGGTCATGAACACCGACGCGGCTGCCTATGGCGGAGGGGGGATGGGAAACGGCGAACGGATCGCTGTCGAGGCGGAAGCATCGCACGGGATGGCGCAATCGCTGACGCTGCGGCTGCCGCCGCTGTCGGTGCTGGTCCTGAAACCGGTGCGCTAGATGGGCGCCGTGCAGGCGGATTGGATGGCACGACGCTCTTCGCCTCGCATGCGGGAGTGCGAGGCAAGTCTGTCGACTGCAAACGTTAAGCTCCTCGGGTGGGCCGCATGACGCCCATCAGCCTCCCTTTGACGCCCATCCAGTCGGGTTCGCCGTACCCGCTCGGAGCCACCTACGATGGTGACGGCACCAACTTCGCTGTTTTCTCCGCCAATGCGGTCAAGATTGAAATCTGCCTCTTCGACGCGACAGGCCGCCACGAAATCGCCCGCTTTTCGCTGCCGCAATGCACCAATGAGATCTGGCATGGCTACCTCCCCGGGGTGCATCCGGGCACGCTGTACGGATACCGTGCCTACGGCCCCTACCAGCCGGAGCAGGGACACCGGTTCAATCCGAACAAGCTGCTGATCGACCCCTATGCCCGTCAGCTGTACGGACAGGTGCGATGGAGCGACAGCCTGTTTGGATACCGCCTCAGCTCCCCGCGCGCAGACCTGTCCTACGACCATCGCGACAGCGCGCCGTTCGTACCCCGGTCGGTCGTCACCGAATCCACCTTCAACTGGCATGGTGACCGTCCACCCAACGTCCCGTGGGAAAGGACCGTGATCTACGAAACCCACGTGCGCGGCCTGACGATGCGGATGGAGAACGTGCCGGAAAACGAGCGCGGCACCTTTGCCGGCCTGGCGAACCCCTGGGTGATCGACTACCTGGTCAAGCTCGGCGTGACCGCGGTAGAACTGCTGCCGGTGCACGCGATCCTGCACGATCGGCGGCTGGTCAACCAAGGCCTGGGCAATTACTGGGGCTACAACACGCTGAACTTCTTCACGCCCGAGCCGCGCTACCTCGCAAGCGGGCATCCGGATGAAATGCGCCGTGCGGTACGCCAGCTCCACGCCGCCGGCCTCGAAGTGATCCTCGATGTGGTCTACAACCATACCTGCGAGGAAAGCGAGCTCGGCCCGACGCTCTGCTTCCGCGGACTGGACAATGTCAGCTATTACCGGCTCAACAAGGATTTCCCGCGCCATCACGTGAACGACACCGGTTGCGGCAATACCGTCAACATGAGCCATCCGCGCGTCATCCAGATGGTGATGGATTCGCTGCGCTACTGGGTGCAGGAGTTCCATGTCGACGGATTCCGTTTCGATCTTGGCGCGACGCTCGGGCGCGAGAGTCACGGCTTCGACCCCGGATCCGGCTTCTTCGATGCCTTGCTGCAGGACCCGGTGCTGGCGAAAGTGAAACTGATCTCGGAACCGTGGGACATCGGCCCGGGCGGATATCAGGTAGGCAACCATCCGCCGGGGATCGCCGAGTGGAATGATCGTTTCCGTGACGATGTGCGGCGTTTCTGGCGCGGCGATGCCGGAATGCGCGGCGCCATCGCCAGCCGCCTGATGGGCTCGGCCGATCTGTTCAACCACCGCCGTCGACGATCCTGGTCATCCGTCAATTTTGTGACGGCGCATGACGGTTTCACGATGCAGGACCTGGTCAGCTACAGCCACAAGCACAATGAAGCCAACCTCGAGGACAACCGCGACGGCAGCAATGAAAACCTCAGCGCGAACTGGGGCGTGGAAGGGCCGACGCCAGACCCCGCCATCCGTACCACAAGGGAACGGATCAAGCGGGCCATGCTGATGACCCTGCTGTTTTCGCACGGCACGCCGATGATGCTTGGCGGCGACGAATTCGGGCGCACACAGAACGGCAACAACAATCCGTATTGCCAGGACTCGGAAATTTCCTGGTTCGACTGGAGTCTCACCGGAACCGCGGAAGGCCAGGCCTTGCTTGATTTCACCCGCCGCTGCATCGCCGCCCGTCGCATCCTGCCGCGCTTGCGCAGCACGCGTTTTCTTGCATCGAACCTGCGAACCCTGCATCGCATCCCGGACATCAGCTGGTTCGACGAAACAGGAACCGAAATGACGCCCGAGCGATGGGATTTTCCGGAGGGACGGCTGCTGGCGCTGCGGCGCGTCGGACAAGAGTTGCGCGCCGGGTCGATGTCGGCGTCCTTGCTCATGCTCAATGCGTCCGCCAAGGACCGCGAATTCATCCTGCCGGAACCGGACATGCCGTGGCAGGTTGCCGTCGATGCGGCCGACCTCGGCACCGGCGAGCATCCGCTACGCAAGCCGGAAAACGGGAGGCTAACCGTTTCCGCACATAGTGCAGTCTTACTGGTAACCGACAATGTCATTATTTGAATCTTCTTTCGGTGCGCGCCTCATTACTCCCGGCCGCACCCGCTTCCGCCTGTGGGCGCCGAACAGCCCGGAGGTCCAGGTCGAAGTCGACGGGCTTCCCCCTGTCCCGATGCGCCAGCTGGAGGGCGGCTGGTTCGAAGCCGAGGCCGCATGCGGTGCGGGTTCGCGCTACCGTTTCCGCGTGGCCGGGGGCATGGCCGTACCCGACCCCGCCTCGCGCGCGCAGGCGGGCGATGTGCACGATGCGAGCATCGTCTGCGACCCCGGCGCCTACCAGTGGAAGCATCCGGAATGGCAGGGACGGCCGTGGCATGAGACCGTCCTCTACGAACTGCACGCCGGCGCGCTCGGCGGTTTCGACGGCGTGATGCGGCAGTTGCCAGCGCTCAGGGACATCGGTATCACCGCCATCGAACTGATGCCCGTCGCCGACTTTCCGGGCTCCCGCAACTGGGGCTACGATGGCGTGCTGCCGTACGCGCCCGACGCGTCCTATGGCACACCCGACCAGTTGAAGGCGCTGGTCGATGCGGCGCACGGGCTGGGGATGATGGTGTTCCTCGATGTGGTCTACAACCACTTCGGGCCGGACGGAAACTACCTCGGCGTCTATGCGCGCGACTTCTTCCGCGACGACATTCACACCCCCTGGGGCCAGGCGATCGATTTCCGGCGGCGGCAGGTGCGCGACTTCTTTACCGAAAATGCAATCTACTGGCTCACCGAGTTCCGTTTCGACGGCCTGCGCTTCGATGCGGTACATGCCATCAGCGAAAAGGACTGGCTGTCCGAGATGGCGCAGCGCGTGCGCGCGGCCGTGCCGCCCGGACGCCATGTGCACCTGGTGCTGGAGAACGACGACAACGACGCCAGCCTGCTGGAGCGTTCGCCGCGCCGTCTGTTCGATGCGCAATGGAACGACGACATGCACCACATCCTGCATGTGATGCTGACCGGCGAGCGCGAGGGTTATTACGGCGGCTACGCAACGCAAGCGGCGGAAAAACTGGTACGCGGACTGACCGAGGGCTTCATCTACCAGGGCGAACCATCTCCCTATCGTGGCGGCCAGCCGCGCGGCGAACCGAGTGCGCATCTCCCGCCGACGTCATTCGTCTTTTTCCTGCAGAACCACGACCAGATCGGCAATCGTGCCTTCGGCGAACGGCTGACAACCATGGCCCATCCGCATGCCTTGCGTGCGGCGACAGCATTGCAATGGCTGTCGCCGCAGATTCCGCTGATCTTCATGGGGGAAGAACACGGGGCCACGCAGCCTTTCCTGTATTTCACCAGCCATCTCACGCAGGAACTTGCCGATGCGGTGCGCAACGGGCGGCGCGAGGAGTTCGCGCACTTTGCCGCCTTCACCGACCCGGTACGGCGCGAGCAGATACCCGACCCCAATGCGGAGCAGACCTTCCGGCAATCCATTCCCCGGCCCGACCCGGCCGTCGCACAGGCGTGGAAGGAATGGGTCAAGACCGTGCTGGAAATCCGGCGCACGCATATCGTGCCGCGCCTCGAGGGCGCCGTTGCCGACGGCGCGGACATCCTCGGCCCGGCAGCGGTCAAGACGCGCTGGCGGATGGCCGACGGCCGCATCCTGATGCTCGCAGCGAACCTGGCGCCCGCCCCGGTGACCATTTCCTATGACAGCCTGGCAGACGGGAAGGGGGGAACCCTGCTCTTTGCAACAGACGGCGTGGAAGACGCGGTCCAGCGCGATGAACTGCCTGGTCACGCCTTTCTTGCAGTCCTGGAGCCCTCAGCATGAAAGATGAACATATCCTGAAACTCGCGCAGGCCGCCGGCCTCGCCCAACACTGGACAAATGCCTTCGGCAAGCCGATGACGGTGTCGCCCGAGGCCCTGCGTCATATCCTTGAGGCGCTCGGCTTCCCCTGTGCGAACGACGAACAGTACCGCGACAGCATGGCGCGCCTGGCCATGCTGGACAGTGCCGACGAATTGCCACCGCTGGTCACGGGAACGGTCGGCAAGCCACTGCGCCTGCCCGCCGTGAAGCGGTATGCGGGCCAGGCTTACCGGATCGAGCTGGAGGGCGGCGGGCATGTCGACGGCCGGATTCCGGATGAGGTATCGCAGGGCATCGCGCTGCCGCCGATCGATCGCTGGGGCTACCATCATCTTCATGTTGGAGATGCGAGCATCACGCTGGCGGTGGCGCCTCAGAGGTGTTTCGGCGTTGCCGACGCGCTTGCCTCGGACAGACCGGCGGACACATCCGCGCAACTGTGGGGCCTGGGCGTGCAGTTGTATTCGTTGCGCCGGCCCGGCGATGGCGGCATCGGCGATTTCACGGCATTGTCTTCGCTGGCGCGGGCAGCAGCCATCCACGGCGCTTCGGCGCTGGCCATCAGCCCTGTCCATGCGATGTTCAGCGCGGACGTGCACCGCTTCAGCCCCTACGGCCCGTCCAGCCGGCTTTTCCTGAATGCCTTGCACATCGACCCGGCGGCGGTGCTTGGGCCGGAAGCGATGCGCGCCGAACTTGACGCGTTGGGCGGCGATGCTGTTGCGAAATTCGCAGCCATGGAACAGGAGGATCTGGTCGACTGGCCGGCAGCGGCGCAACTGCGCCTGGCATTGCTGCGCCGCCTGTATGACCGCATGCGCGCGTCCGGCGGAAACAGCGATTTCGACGGCTTCCGCCAGCAGGGCGGCGGCGCGCTGGAAGACCATGCGCGTTTCGAAGCCCTGCACGCATGGCAGCTTGCGAACGGCGAGAGCAGCGACTGGCGGACCTGGCCGGAAGGATTACGCGAACCGCGAGGCGCCGCCGTGGAAGAATTTGCCCGGCATCACCCCGCTGAAGTCGGCTTTCATGCATTCCTCCAATGGCAGGCGGCACGCGGCTTGTCGGGTGCGCAGGAAGCCGCGCGCACTGCCGGGATGCCGATCGGCCTGATCACCGACCTCGCCGTCGGTGCCGACAACGACGGCAGCCAGGCGTGGAGCCGTCAAACGGAGATCATCAACGGCCTGTCGGTCGGCGCGCCGCCGGATGTGCTCAATACGCGCGGCCAGAGCTGGGGCCTGGGCGCGTTCTCGCCGCACGCAATGAAGGCAAAGGGCTTCGGCGCCTACATTGAAATGCTGCGTGCTTCTTTCGCCTATGCAGGCGGGGCGCGCATCGACCATGTGCTCGGCCTGAACCGCTTGTGGCTGGTGCCCAGCGGCACATCGCCCGAGTTCGGCGCCTACCTGCAATACCCGCTGCATGATCTGTTGCGCCTGATCGCGCTGGAGTCCTGGCGCAACCGGGCAATCGTGATCGGCGAGGACCTGGGCACCGTGCCGGAGGGCTTCGACACATTGTTGTCGGATGCCGGACTGCTCGGTATCCGCGTCCTGCTGTTCCAGCAGCATGGCGGACGTTTCCTTCGTCCGGACGAATGGCCCGGTCATGCCATCGCCACCACAAGCACGCACGACTTGCCGACAATCGCCGGCTGGTGGCAGGAACGCGACATCGACTGGCGCAAGAAGCTGGACCTGCTCATGCCCGGCCAGACCGAAGGCGATGCCCGCCAGGAGCGCGCACATGAGCGCGTATCGATGTGGCGCGCCTTCACCGAGGCCGGTTGCGCACAGGAGCCGACGCCGCCGCGGGAGAATGGCATGCCGGCTGCTGACGCGGCGGTGAAATTCATCGCCGCCACGCCGTCGCCGCTGGCCATGCTGCCGATCGAAGATGCCCTCGCATTGACCGAGGCCCCCAATCTGCCCGGCACCGTCGATACGCATCCAAACTGGCGGCGGCGCCTGCCGCAACCGGTGGATACCGTGCTTGAAGATGACGCGGTGAAGCAACGCCTCGCCGTCATGAACCGGATACGGTCTTTCAAGGGGAAATGCTGATGTCGATCCCGCGCGCAACCGCCCGGTTGCAATTGCATAAAGATTTCAATTTCGACCAGGCAGCCGAGGTGGTGCCGTACTATGCGGCACTCGGCGTCAGCCATATCTATTCGTCCCCCATCCTGACCGCGCGCAGCGGCTCCACCCACGGCTACGACATCGTCGACCCGACGCGCATCAATCCCGAGCTTGGCGGGGAAGAGGGCTTCCGGCGCCTGGTGGCGCGCATTCGCGAGGCCGGCATGGGCCTGATCCTCGACATCGTGCCCAACCACATGGGTATCGGCCCGGAAAACCCGTGGTGGCAGCACGTATTGGAATGGGGCCAGGGCAGTCCTTATGCATGTTGGTTCGACATCGACTGGCATCCCGCGGACGAAACCTTGCACGGCAAGGTGCTGGCGCCGTTCCTTGGCAAGCCTTACGGCGACACCCTGGCCGCAGGCGAGATCCAGTTGCAGTACGACGAGGCAAGAGGCAAGTTCTACATCGCCTACTACAGCCACCGCTTCCCGGTGTCGCCGTCCGACTACGCGACCATCCTGCGGGCCGCCGCCTCCGACCGGCTGACTGCGGCGATCGCCACCTTCGAGGAAAAGACAGGCGAGGGCGGCGCCATCACCCAACACAATGCCGACATCGGCTCCGGCTTGTTGCGCGAGCTGGGGCTCACGCCGGAGGGCAGGGCGGATATCGACACCGTGCTTGCCGCATTTTCTGCGTCCACGGCGCAGGGCCTCGAGTCATTGCACGCGCTGCTGGAACGCCAGCACTATCGCCTCTCGTGGTGGCGCTGCGCCGCCGACAGCATCAACTGGCGCCGCTTCTTCGAAGTCACCGACCTTGCCGGCGTGCGGGTCGAGCAGGACGACGTGTTTGAAGCCACCCACGCCGCGATCTTCCGCTTATATACCGAAGGCCTGATCGACGGCGTCCGCATCGACCACGTCGACGGCCTCGCCGATCCCGGCGGCTACTGCCGCAAGCTGCGGCGCCGATTGCAGGCCTTGAGTTCGCAGCGCCCGCCGGAACTGCCGCCGGCACCCGCCTATATCATCGTCGAGAAAATCCTTGCCCATGGCGAGCACCTGAGGGGCGATTGGGAAATCGACGGCACCAGCGGCTACGATTTCATGGACCGCGTCGGCGCCTTGCTGCACGATCCGGCCGGCGAGGCGCCGCTTTCGTCCATGTGGCGCGATCTGACGGCAAATGACCTCGATTTCCAGGCCGAGGTCCGCCAGGCACGCCGCAAGCTGCTGACCAACAACCTCGCCGGGGAATTCGAAGCCGCCACACGTGCGCTGCATGCCGTCGCGCGCACCGACCTGCGCACGCGCGATTTCTCGCTCGGCTCAATCCGCCGAGTGTTCGGCGAATTGCTGGTGCACTTCCCGGTGTACCGCACCTACGTCGACGCCGATGGCCCTGACGAATCCGACAGAGAAATCATCGAACGGGCGCTGGAGCCTGCGCGCCAGAGTGTCGACCGGACGGAGACGCCCTTGCTCGACGTGGTCGCGCACTGGCTCGCCGGCGATGCCCCGCGGGATGCCGCCAACCCGCGCGTGCGCCAGCTGCACCAGCGCGCGATCACGCGATTCCAGCAACTGACCCCGCCGCTGGCTGCGAAATCGGTCGAGGACACCGCTTTCTACCGCTACGGACGGCTGCTTTCCCGCAACGAGGTAGGCTCGGACCCCAGTGCATTCGCCTGCGGGGTGCACGAATTCCACGAAGCCAATCGCGAACGCGCAATCCGCTTCCCGCATTCCATGCTGGCCACAGCGACCCATGACCACAAGCGCGGCGAGGATCTGCGTGCCCGGCTCGCCATCCTCAGCGAAATCCCCGACGAGTGGAATGCCGCAGTTCGCACGTGGATGGACCTGAACGCGCATCACCGCAGCGAAGTGGCAGGCGAGGGCGGTGCCGCCCCGTCCACGGCGCCGCACCCGGCGGACGAGTTGATGCTGTACCAGATGCTGGTCAGCGCCTGGCCGATCGGCCTCGATCCGAAAGACCGCGACGAGGTCAGGCATTTCGCGGAGCGGATCGACAAGTGGCAGACCAAGGCGCTGCGCGAAGCCAAGCAGGTCAGCGACTGGGTGATGCCGAACGAAGACTACGAGGCAGCATGCCGCCATTTCCTTTTCCTTATCCTCGATACCCAGCCGAATAACCGGTTTCTCGCGGAACTCGCGTCATGGGTGGATCGGCTCACCGCGCCCGGCGTCGTCAACAGCCTTGCCCAAACCGTGCTGCGCATGACCTCACCAGGCGTCCCGGACCTATACCAGGGCACGGATTTCTGGGACTTCAGCCTGGTCGACCCGGACAATCGCCGGCCGGTCGATTACAACGCCCGCATACAGTCTCTTCAAGCCGCAACCCATACGGCAATTGACATTGAGGGCTGGAAGGATGGCCGGCTCAAGCAGCAGTTGATACGTCAAACCTTGCAGTTGCGCGCGCAGGCCCCCGATTTGTTTGCCCGCGGCGAGTACGTCCCCCTGGAGGTCGACGGCGCATTGGCAAGCCATGCCGTCGCGTTCGCCCGCCGCTTGCCGGACCGATCCGCAATCGTCGTGACAACCCATCTCCCGGTCCACATCCTGGCACAGGACGGCGCTCCGGTTGTGCCGGCGGCCCGCTGGCAGGACACGGCCGTGGTGTGTTCGTCGACGGCGGATTCAGTATGGAGGGATATATATACAGGCGCGAAGGTGCGGATCAAAGGCGGGAAATTGCTGCTTGCGGAAGCAATGGCGCAATTGCCGGTTGCGGTGCTTGTTGAAGACTAAAAATTATGTATTACTTATTTTAATCAAATGCTTATTTGAATTTATTCATGTAGTAAACGAGATTTTTGAGCGGGTCTATTCGGCTTTCCCAGCATTCGGCGCCGCTTCGAATCAGCCGCGAGTCCTGGCAGTAAAGCGCGCACGGAAGTTGCGTCTGGTGACGTCGATGAATCCCATCACATTTATTGTTTTAAATCAGCTAGATATCAAGCTTTTCTAACCTGGACTGTCATATCGGAAGGCTGTGGCAGTCCAATGCACTCGAAGGCCGTTTTTCTTGTTAAATCAACGCCTTAAGCCAGAATTCTAACGTCCCAACCGAGAAGGCCGCGGCCCCGCTAAATCGTTGCGAATGCGCACCGATGTGAAACGAGAAGTCAGTCTCTTGATAGAAGGACCGTAGATGGATGATCTGGACGCCGTGAAGCAGGTTGCCGGTTCGTAGTGGGTAGCTCGGCTTGCCAAAATGCGCAGGTCAAATCAATCATGCGTACGAACCACACCCTGGAATCAAACCAGTGGTTTTGAACATTGTTATTACCCTCCGCATTAATCCATCTATTCGCAATCTTGGCACTTTCGGACGCTGTTGCACGAAAGTTGACCGTATATTCATTGCTTCATGCGCCTTCACGCGGATTTGACTGTTGCGTGCCGATTCTCGCCTGTACTGTTGCACGCAAATTCCACAGCTACGCAACAGCAGGACTTTAAGTGGAGCAGTTACTGGAGTAATGTGTTGCGCGGCAGACCAGCGTATCCCCCGACGCGTCTGTACACTTTATTGCAACAAAGAAAGATCTATAATCACGGCACTACTTGTTGTACAAGGATTTTCATGATCTTTCTCATTGTGCTGTATCTGGTTGCCATTTGTGCTGCGTGCGCCTCCTACCTCACGCTTGCCCTGCTGGGACAGATCCCTCAGTCATGGGAGCCCATCCGCATCGGTTTGGCATGTTGCTGCACCGGTGGAGTTGGCGGAGTGTTGTATTGCCTACGCGCGGTATACGTCAATCGGTGTGTCAGGAACCAGTGGAGCGCGCAGTGGAATTGGTGGTATATATTGCGCCCGCTGACCAGCTTCATATGTGGCGGCGCCAGCTACCTTTTTCTGAAGGCCGGGCTGCTGGTGCTTGAATCAAAGACCGAGGGCGGTGCCAGTGAGATCGGCTTTTATGCATTGGCCTTCATAGCCGGGCTTAACGTCGACAAATTCGTGGTCAAGATTGAAAATGTAGCGCACGCCGTCTGGGGCATCGAGAAGTCCCGTAGTGCAAAGTCGAGTGACTCGCACGCCGACAACGGCGCCACCCCGACGGGGGGAGGCAATCCAACACAGAACTAGCGTGCAAGCGCCTCTTCGATCAGAGGTTGAATGAGGTCCCTATTTGCAAGCACGATTTGTTGCTCGTTAGGGTCAGAATCTTCCGGTTTTAATAGGCCTAAACGTTTCAACGTGTAGTAGAGCAATGCCTGCCGACAGTGGAGATGTACTTCTCCGTCTGTCATTCCATAGTCGAGCTCAATGACTTTGCGCTTGCCTTCTGATAAAGAGGGATGGGGGGCCAAAACAAGGTCGACGACTCGGTGCCAGATGAAATCTTTAGTCGAGTCGATTTCAGTACCCTCACTGGAGGAAATCGCCAAAACCCTGGCGAGAACAAAGTCGTAAAACCCGCCGCGCTTGTGACAATAGGCGCGCATGTGCCACCTGAAGCCGTCATAGCCAAGTGCGTGCGGCGATAGCCACCGCTCGGCCGGCTGTGGCGACGACATCGACTGATATAGCGCCAAGACCTTTTGGCGGCTTAATATCGCTTTGACGATGCGCGCAACCATCTCATCATTCAGGCTGCGTTCTGGCGATGGCGCGACGGCGCATGACGGTGCTCGTCCAATAAAGCTGGCACCCGGTTCCATAATGCCAACTTCTGTCGCCAACAGCTCTGTCAGGAATCGTTTCGCGGAGCTTCGAGCATACAGGGGCTGAAAGTGATGCCCGGTCACATAGACCTTTGTGCCTCTGTCATATTCCAAGTTTCCCTGCGCGAGCGAGTTGTACAGGGAAACATCAAGTGATGCCTGCGGTATCGAAATCCCAAAATACTCAGTCAAGTCGGTCCGGTTGAGCTGGCCACTCCATCTAAGACGAAAGTCGATGAACTGCAAACGGCGATCCTGCCCCCAAGAAATAGCCTTAGCAGGCTTCTCTGTCGGCAATTGAGTTTCTTCCATAAAAAATCCCGTATAAAAACTAGACGCATATAAAAATTAAGCGTATAGTAATTATACTCATTTATCATGCAAGGGGGAGCGAAATGCCAACCACTCTAACTTTTTTCCCTGTCGGAAACGGCGATATGACGCTGGTAAAGCTCGCCGATGCCGATTCCACTTCCATTCTGATTGACATTAACATCCGCGCCGATGCGGACGACGCTAATTCGCCGACGAGGGATGTTGCTGCCGATTTGCGCGACCGACTGAAGAGCGACGACAAGGGACGGCCTTACGTTGACGTCTTCTTGCTGAGCCATCCCGACCAGGATCACTGCCGTGGACTTGAACGGCACTTTTACCTTGGCCCGCTGAGCGATTACCCGGACGATAAGAAGCCACACAAAGAGAAACGGATTGTCATTCGCGAAATCTGGTCGTCCCCGATTGTGTTCCGGCGCGCCTCTAAGAATCACGTGTTGTGCGACGACGCGAAGGCGTTTAACTGCGAGGCAAAGAGGCGGGTCAAGGTCAACAAGGAAAGCGGTTTTAGCGTAACAGACGGCGACCGCATCAAAGTGCTGGGCGAAGACACTGACGGCAAAACGGACGACCTAGGCCCTATCTTGTGGAAGACGGGGAAAAAATCGTCCACGATCCGCGGCCGTGATTTTACGGCGCACTTCACCGGCCATTTGCTGGCGCCGATCAAGGCAGAAGGCGATCCTGAGTTGGAAGAAAACCTGTCGAAGAACCACTCCAGTGTGATCATCAACTTCATGTTCGCCTCGGGCGCGTTGACGCCTGACGGTGTTAAATTCCTGACCGCAGGCGATGCGGAAGTGCTGATCTGGACGAAGTTGTGGGAGAAATACCAGAACACGCCGGAAGTGCTCGAGTACGATGTCATGCAGACGCCGCATCATTGCTCCTGGCACTCGCTGTCCTACGACAGCTGGTCTGACAAGAAGGAAAAGGCCAAAGTGGAACCGACTGCGCGCAGTGCCTTGGGCCAGGCAAGGCCTGGTGCCGTGATCGTCGCCAGCTGCAAACCGATTCGGGACGATGACGTTGATCCACCATGCATTCGCGCCAAACGCGAGTACGAGGATATCTTGAAGGCGAACGGAGGCACGTTCCTCTGTACGGACGAGTATCCAAAAGAGGCGGCACCCGAGCCCTACGTACTGACGGTTACCGCCGAAGGAGCTGCCAAGCCATCGGTGAGCCAGGCGGCTGCCAAATTGGGAGCAGCTGCATCCGTCGCGAAAGAGCCGATGCCCCATGGTTGATGTGAAGGCACGCGCAGCGCAAATCGCTGCGACATTGGCGCGTCATCCAGCGTTATCGGACATCGCTGTCCAAGAGACGCGCGACGATGGCACGCTGTTCATCACAGCGCACGTCGCCGTCCCTTTGCCGGGCCGGGCGGCCGCGGTAGGGAGGTCGGCGACAGGCGTGCTGGCCAAGGAGCTCTGTACCCTGGTGTTTGCACCAAGCTGGCCAGTGCGCGGACCGCGCGTGTTTTTGCGGGCTGACTTTCCACTGAATCTTCCCCACATCAATCCGCATAAGGAGGGCGCCTTGGTGTCGCCTTGCCTTTTCGAGGGATCCATCGATGAGGTGTTTAACCGTTTCGGTATCGATGCGGTGATTGATCAACTGGTGGACTGGCTGGCTAAGGCAGCCGCTGGCCAACTGATTGACGAGGCGCAAGGATGGGAACCTACCCGTCGTGACCATAATGATGGCTTCATCGTGTTCGACGCACATGCCTTGAACGCTGTAATAAATCGCGATGCAATCGGCACTTACGGCGTCAGCTTTATGGCGCATGAGGGTTACTTTCTAGGGCAGTTGAACGGCTACGAACAGATCGACTTGAGCGCTTTTCGCTATGAAGCGTCCAAATTCGATCTCAAAGGGAAGCCATGGAGCAAGGGGAACTCAGTCGCGCTAGTGGCGCATGCCGCTTCACCGGGATGGGAAGAGCGCACGTTTGCGGAATACTTCCCTGATTCGGTCAGCGATCTGCCCTCACTGCTTGATACCGCTGCGCGGCTGGGCGTAGAACGGGGTGCGCTTGAGAAAAAAATCAAAGACTTCTTCCGTGATCAAGACATGACCAAGCTCGCTGTCGCGAAAGATGTCGAAGTCTTCGCCATGGTGATTCTCGCAGTCCGGCGCCCGGTTCACCTAATTAACGACAAGAACCGTACGGTCGAATTCCTACCGTATTTTCTGCGGTATTTCGGGAATATTCTGCAGTACACGATTGAAGTACGCAGTGTTTGGCACGGCTACGCGCTCTCGGCAGACATTTTACGTTTGGCGGCTGGCTTCGATGGCACCAATCCTTCCTCCTCTATCGTCCTTGCAGGATGTGGAAGTCTGGGATCGAAAATTGGGATGCACCTGGGAAGAGCAGGATTTGGTCAACTCGCCTTTGTCGATGATGACTGGATCTCGCCGCACAATATGGCGCGTCACGCTCTTCTCGTGAAAGACTTCTCCGGGATAGTGTCGAAGGCACAGCTAATGCAGGTCGCGTTTGCCGAGCTGTCCCATGCTAATTGCCAGGTATATGAAGGCGACTTCACTACGATCTTGCGCGACGAGACCGATTTCAAATCGATCGGCTGTCATGAAGCGCATTTAATCATCGACGCTACCGCATCCTTGAAGGTGTTAACCGCCGAGACCGTATCCCCATTGCTAGATGCCGTGCCAGGTCGGCTCGTACGGGTGCTGATGTACGGGCAGGGCCGGTGCACTGCAATCTTCGTTGAGGGCCGTTCCCGCTCATGCAGGATCGACGATTTGACCGCAGCGTTCTTTGACGCCTGCCGAAAAAATCCGCAACTGCGGCAAGCAATAGGCGGCGATACGTCGGATCCAGTGCGCTTACTCGTTGGTGATAATTGCAGCTCGATGACGACACCTATGCCGGACAGCGTAGTTTCGCGGTCTGCGGCCATGGCAGGGATGTGCATTGAACGTTTGCTACGCGACGGCGCGCCAGAGGCTGGATTACTGTGTTTTGGCATAACTGACAAATCCGGTATTGGCGTTACGTGGCAAGAAATCACCATTGGACGTACAGAAGTGTTGGGCTGCTCGCTCGGTAGCGGATGGACGATTCGCGTTCCGCAGTGGGTGGCCCAGGACATTGAGGCCGAAGCTAGGCGTTGGCCAGGCATAGAGACCGGCGGAGCCTTGATCGGACATCTGAATGAAGCGACCCAAACCATTGTGATCGGTGACATCATCGATGCGCCACCAGATAGCGTGCGAACGGCCGCACGCTTTGTTCTCGGTACTGAGGGGCTCGTACCGGCGCTCTCGAAGGCGCATGAGGACTCACTCGGGCATCTGCATTTCGTCGGTACTTGGCACAGCCATCCCATGGGTGGAGCGCATTCGTTGATTGACCGGGCTACATTGGCGCGGTTAGCTGAAATTGCCCCCGACTTGCCGATGGTGTCACTGATTTGGACTCCCGACGGGTTGGTATGTGCAGTGGAGCAGGCCGCCTAGCTTAACAGCAGTATTTGCTAGAACTCATTTCATAAATGTTGGCTCACTATTTGAGACTCTGCTTTACCTGAAATTCGCGCAGAGTTGTATTTATGAAATGAGTTCTAATCACCTCATAACGTCACAACGATGACCAGCCCAAACGAGAAGACCACCGAAATAAAGGCAGCCTTCGAGGAACTGCCAAAATTCTTGAAGTTCACCGGAACCATCGGATCTATCTGCGGCTTCCTTTACCTGTTCACCTATACACGGGATGTCGGGATTCCGTTTCCATTGGAGCTTAGCGTGCTTCCGACAGTTCTTCTGTTGGTTGGTATCACATCGCTGGCCGGCACCGCGATCGTCCTGGGAGGTGTTGTTGTTCCCGCCATCGTGGCGGACAACTCGTTCAGTGCCACACACAAGTATTTTTCCGCAAGCGACGTGATCGTTGGCAGAGTCGGAGTTCGCCTACGACGCTACTTCCGTTGCATATGGATTCCAATGGTGACCGCGCTTATTGGCCTGCTGCTGCCGATGGGACTGATAGAAGACAGTGCATGGACCACTCCTGTTGGTTTCCTTCTGGTGGCTTTCTCCGCGGTCTGGATCATCGCGACGCCTGGATATGTGGAGGAATTCAAGAATATGCGTGTCACCTATATCATGACGATCGCTTTCCAGACGTTGTTGTCTGTATTTGCCTACTTTCTGACGGTTGTTTTAGTAGTGGCTTTCTATCCGGAGGTCGAAAAATCTCCTGCTTGGCAGGCATGCCTGTTGCTGCTTTTGATATTCACGCTCATCCACGCTACCGTAATGATTCCGCACGATTCGGGAAAAGTTATTGTCTTGCCGCCGACTTTCGATATCAAGGCGAGGCCTACGCATGCGACCGCGCTCACGCTGGTGGCCTTCCTGACCGGTATCTCGGTCATGATGTACCCAATAAATGCGAGAATTGGCCGAGCAGTTCTATCCGCATTCAATGCTGGAGGAGGGCGGCCTATCATCATTTGCTTGAAGGAGGCTCCACCAACGGAGGTCGCGAAGCGCATGGCATTCAATACCGACAAATGTTCTTCAGAACCGCTAATGAGCTTGTTTGACGCGGGTGATCTACTTTATGTCGCCAAGCATCCCCCTAAGCAAGACGGATCCAGTCCTCGTAGGGAGCAAGCCTTCGAGCCGATCCAGTTCCGGCCGGATGAGATACGCCAGAAGATCTATCCTCTTACGCCCGTCTCTAGGAAGAAAGACTGACTCTCTCGACCTGACGCGGTGCCATCGGTTCAGATAATCGGAAGTTTTACTATGAAACTGTCACACAATGCATGTACTTGGGCACTTGGAGAATAAACCGTAGAAGTGCTTATTCTGAATACCGCGTGGGTGATAGCACGAACTGAATAAGGGAAGGTCATCCCATTTATCCCAATACAGGACAATGTAATTCCGCTCTGTCGCCTGGAAGCGGCTCGGATGGCGTCCGCGACCGAGGTAGTAAACCTTCATGACTTCACTCCAGGAACAGCGTTTTGATCGCGTTTTAGCCCCTTAAGCCTATCTGATTGCGCTTGAATTGTCTTCGCTCTCTCTACAGATGTAATATGAGTCACCAGCCACGAGTACTCGTCCTTCAAGCTCGTTTCATTGATTCGATCGGCAAGCATCTGCGCGTTCTCTACCAAGGCGTAGTTGTCGAGCGAATCGAACGGACTGTCTTTCACGTATGTCGACACGAACCTCTTCAGACCTTGTTCGGTAGTGCAGATTTTTCTCACCATTTCGTACGTTTCCGTATAGGCAAAATTCAGTTGAGCGAACCGGTAAAGGATTGAGTGCATCCTCGGCTGATTGGAAAGTGTCCCAGCATCGACGTGTTCGCGCACCTTAGCCGACCAAATAGCAAGGGCAGCGTCGACTACGTCGCCATCGGGAATGAGTTGAGAATTCGGATCCTCGATTAGTTCGGGGTGCACAATCCATTTTCCTTGCTCCGCTGCCGCATCCAGCAACACTTTTTCCGAGATCGACAGCGGAGCCTTGTTGACGATTAGCAGGAAAGATTCGCTCTTCGCGCTCGAATCAGCCTTCCTTACTACCCTCGCCAAAATCTTCGCGAACAATTCAGCCAGATCTCGTGTCAGCTCGAAGGTCATCTCAGCATGAATGGCGCGCTCAACGATGACTTCCGTGCATCTGGTCACATCTAACGCAGTGCAGGAGGGCAGATAGTTGTAGGTCCATTCTAGCAAGAAGACTAGTTCCGAATATCCGCCGTTGGCAAGCGCCTCAGCCAGGAGATGTGGTTGCGATAACATCCCGTGGATGTCGCCGGCTTCGGGGACACTCTCAAGGGACATCATTCGAAAATAGCGCGCCAAGCGGTCAGGATCGGCAATGTGTAGCTCATCCTCCGGAACCCCCTCATGTTTTTCAGATCTTTCTGGAAAAAGAAATGCACAGGCCTTCGTTGCCACGGTCCGGTCGGGATCTTGTTCCGGCATATGTTTCTTCCAAAGTGACCGATCTTTTTCCCGTTCGGTCTCAAGCTCAGCCCATGCGGTCCAGTCGAAGTTATCGTCATCAAAGCTGGAATCTCCTCGGAACGCATGTCCAGTGAAATCAGTAGGATGGCGGTGGACGCTCTCCCGGATTTGGGGAAAGCGTTGGGACACGGCCTCAAACACTATGACGTCTATCGCGTTGACCTCGTTCCGCGTGGCTGGAAGGCTCAACATGAGCCGGTTCATTAGACGAATGACGTCCCTCGGATGCCGGGCAAGCCGCGTCAGGTGGCCAACCGCCTTCTGGTAGCCTGCGGCCTCGAAGTCACGGAGTTCGATGTCGAGCGAGGTTAAGAGCGTCTGAAGCTGCTTCTCCATGAAGTTTCTGAGTTGGTATTCGAACAGAGGTGGGATTGGGTAGGCCACTTGCACTATTTTCTCAAGGTACGACAGTCCAGAGGCGACGGCGCCGTTTCCGAGGGCCGTCGCTACAACGTCACGGTCATAGGCGAGAAGATAGGTAGTCCTCGGAAAATCCGCGACTGCTTTGATTGCTTGGATCATGGTTCGGATCTCGTCTGCCGGAAGGCGATCCACATCGTCCACGATCACGACAATGGGGCGATCAAGGTCGCGCAGGGCCTCCACAACCTCGGATTTTCTCTTAGCGAGGTCGAGGGTCGGCAGCAGCTTTTTTATATCGTCGAGTGCGTCACGCGCATCCTTCGCGTTATCTGCTACTCCTCCAGCAATCTCGGTGATGTCCTCAGCGAGATTCCCAGCAAAGGCAACGCCCGGCACATACTTTAGATACTTGAGGTGCTTGATAAGTCCAACATACCCGAGAAGTTTTTCGCCTGCCTTGAGCGCCTTCTCAGGGGCACCTGGACCTAGATTTATAGCTGCGGCGATCTGTGTGACAAGGGCGTCGACGAGCGCTCCCGTATTGCTGACCATCCAGGGATTAAAGTCGACAACAATGGCCTTTTCTCGAACCTTGTCGCACTCTAGAAGCTCTTTCTTCACGAAGCCAATGACGGTGCTCTTCCCGCTACCCCATCCGCCTTCAATGCCCACCACCATGCCATCGCCCGAACTGACCGATAGGAGAGCTGTGGCAAGATGCTTCGCGAACTGTACTCGACCGAGAGCGTCAGCCTCGGCAGGGCGGTCAGGGATGTAGGTTGGCGCTGTCATATCACTTTTTTCCGTTGGTTGATCCGACGCTAGTTGTCGCTGCGTGCTGTAATGTCTCGTTGCCAATCTCACAAAGTACGAGATTGCACTATTTTCCTTTTTTCGCGCTTGAAGAGCGTCGGGCAATACGATCATTCGGCAAGAAGGTGCAGGTAGAGGCGAAAATCGCAGTGCGTAAGCGCTATTTGGCAGTATTGGAACAAACGGCTATGAACTAGGGCCAGCTCGTCTCCAGGATATTCTTCCACTGATTGGGTGGCACTTTTCGATTGCTTGCTCCGGCTCGAGCATAGAGATAATTGTCCTGCCGGATAGTGATCGGTTTGCTAGTAGCTGGAGGAACTTCAATGACAACAACGAGGGCCCCGTCGACCCATGTGCATGATGGCCGCAATGTAATATCTTCGTTCACGAGGTCCTTAATCTTGCTTTTTAGCGCACCAAGGTAACTATTAATGACGGACTCGTCGATCGCAGCCTTCGCCCACTCGCTAAGCTTGCGATCGATCCCCGTTATGCTGCAATCATCATCAATTCCTAAATAGATATTCCCACCATCAGTGTTGGCGAATGCAACAACGGTTGTAACGATTTCATGCAGTTTGGTTTTATGACCACCGGAATCATGCTTTTGTGTCGGATCTACGAACGGTTTGAACTCAACTTGCATTCCTTCGCCGTCATTGACTGCTTCACGCACTTGCTCTAAGAGGTTGCGCTTGCCGGATCCAAGTACGTTTTCTCCTGGCTTGAACTGCGAATACCGGTCTTCCCTGTGAAAACCATAAACAGCTCCTGCTCGGTCCAGTAAATAATACTCAAGGCGATCGGCATCGGAAGGAACTGCAAGTACCGCTTTTGATTCACTTACCTCCGTTTCAAAATGATGAATTGACTTTTCGATCCAATACGCTCCCTGAACCAAGAAAGATGAAAGGCTGACGTCGGTACCCGCAATGGTAATGTCGAGCGTGCCTTTCTCGGAGAAAGCGGCTCTGGCGATAAATGCTCTTGTTTCTGGCAGCAAGAAGAATATTTGACCGTTTCTTCCATCGCTATGGCCATGATACGTACGGAATGGCAACCAATCGCGTGCAGCATCATGGATGTCTGGATAGTAAGGTTTGCCGGGAGCCAATAGTGTAGTTACGTAGGCCTGTGTACCATTTTGACTAAAGCGCATACCTATTACATGGCCGGCGCGAGCCATATAGTCATTATTTACCGACACAAGCTCGGTGGTCCATTGCGAATTCTGTTTAGGCTGAAGCTCGATATCATCAAATTGAACGCGTCCGTTCTGTAACTCTTCCGCAAAACACACACACTCATCCGCTGTCAGTAAATCCTCGTAGAGGACCGCCTGGGGATATTTACGCGACGTAACCGACTCAGGAATGTTTTCGCCTGGCAGGAATCCTTCGACAGTGCAGCAGACTAGCTCCCACTGGCCATTTCCGCTTGCCAAAACCGCACGCCGGCGAAATCGGTGACTACCGAGGCTGTTTCGGAGTTGCTCTATAAGTTCGATGGGTACTTTGCCGGAGCTATATCTTGTATTCATTGGTTAAGCATTCTTAGTAAAACAGGATGAGGTATGGACAATAACCTTCATCACTACGCGAAGAATATGCTATGGAGGTCGACTGAAGTTCAAGCCGTTCCAAGTCGCTAGTAATAGCGTTCACGTTAAGCTCGTGCCACGTTAATTTCGCAATATGTCTCCATCAAAAAAAACCTTGTCGCGAGACCCTTTTAAGTTCTCGGCTTCGGCGATAACTCGCAGCCGCATCGAGCCCTCCCTGCCCCAAGCCAAGGAAGACAAAAGTACTAGCTTTGTGTTAATTGAGAGGGGGGGAATTCAGTATGATGCATCCCTCCGAGAAATGAGATGTACCTCCCGCGATAACCAATTGCGGTGAACAAAAAACGAACAACGATTTCACGCACTACAGTAACGTGGTTCCACAGGTCATCTGTATCTTCGACTCCCTCGTCGTAGTAGTGGCCACGATGAACAATCAGGTCGCGAGCTCGTTTGGCAGAAACTATTTGCGCCTCACTTATCCCATCTAGCGGGACTGACCATCGAATGGCCAAAGTTCGCAATTTCTTAAGGATAGATCGACGATTCAAATCGCCCAGTCTTTCATTGAGTTCCGCTGTTATTTCCTTCACCAACTCTGGGTCGTCAGTCTCCCACTTTCGAACGCATTGTCTGATCACATCTCTAAGAACTGCCCTTGTTTTTTTGAACTCCCCTGCAGGGCGGATCATTGACTCATTCTCATCAAGATTAGACGCGACAAGATTTTCAAGCACAGTCATTGCGCTGACCAAGCGTACTTCGTTGTAACTCGAATCCATGGAAAACCATTCAATTGCGAAGAAAAGATTCCTGACTTTGAATGGAACTTCGAAGAATGACCTCACGGCCGCATCAAAAATCGGCTGTTGATCCAGGTAGTGAATCGTCCGCATGGACGCCATCTCCTGATTCGTCTGCGACCAAGCGGCCACATCAAGCTTGTTGCCTTCACGATACTCAATCACTGGAGATCTGAGGGTTGTCGCTGCGGCGAATGACATTACCCGCCGTACATGCTCTAACAGCTTGTCAGCCTCCGTACGCCACGTACTTACATCTCCCAATTCACTCTCTGGCGATATGTCGATATGACCGCTTATAGCATTAGGGCTTGCAATGGTTGATTGACCAGCCATTGAGACAGTCCCAAGGTGGCATGACGTTCTTAGTTGATGAAAATTTTGAAAACCCTTGAGATGCATGCGCATCATCGGCGCCAAGGCCGGCGGCGAAAGTTGGCGTCGGAATTCAGCATACGAGCACCCACCGACCGGCTTCATTCGACTACCAGCTTCCTTATTCCACCCGGTCTTGAGGCTATTGAAATACAGATTGTCAGTCTTAAACTCCGTACCGTCGTCGGCAATTCCTGATAAGGAGAATTGGCCCAAACTGTTACGATCACCTTCCCAATGTTCAAGCATGAACTTTGTTTCCGAAGTCAGAGGAATCGTTTCAAATTCAAACTCAACTTCGCCTGCCTCGCTCAGTCGGACCTGAAATGTTAAGGAGGCGATACAGTTACGTGCTTGAAGATTTCCAACGTACGTTTTGAACTCCGATAAGCCCTTGTCTTGCATCGCATCTCCAAAGTTTCGCGTGTCACAATTGTGTTCCGACTTAAATGGTCCTAAAAAACGCCATCGCATTTTCAACCGCCGTTACATGTCTACGCAAGTAAGATAACCATAAATTCGATTTAGGTTTTCATATGTCAGATCAACGCTGTATTTGGTGTTTAGAACAGTCCGAGGGAAATCACGAGGAACATATTATTCCTGAAGCCCTAGGTTGCCCGTCAGGTTTTGTTCTACCAGGCTCTGTCGTTTGCCGTAGATGCAATAACGGCCTCGCCGACTTGGATCAAGCAGTGATTAATGAATTCGATTTTCTGACGTTTATGGCCGGCGTCCCTCGGAAAAAAGGAAAGCCGCCAGCTATTCGCAGTCGAGGAAACGTGCTCGGGACGGTCGAAAAGAGTCTTCCAACAATGACATTCAACATGGAGGGCGCATCTGTAAAGGCACACGATGGTTCACGCCTTGCCCCTTATCGCGGTTCACAACGGGACGTGCGCGCTAAATTTTCAAAGCATGGAGAATCTGCAAACCTGTCATTCGAAATCCCATTTGGCCAAAGTCAAAAGTTTGTGAGGGGTACCGTCAAGATCGGTTTTTCAGCACTCGCTTTTTTTCTAGGTGCATCACTTGCTCGCAGTCCGGTATTCGCGCCAATTCGTCATTTCGTACTCAACGGGACTGGCAGCCGTCATATCATGTTGACGTTTGACGATGACACGACCTATACGAATCGTGCATGGCCGCCGTATGTAACGCCATCCGGTGAATACGCCGTTATGTTCAGGATCGCATTCGTCGAATTTCTGGTTGACCTAAGCGAGCAAGAGTCATTTCTGAGGGAGTTTCAATTCCAAGCATCCAAAATCTTTGGAAACGAAAATTGGTGTACTTTGCCTATTAGACCTTGCTAGACTTTGTAAGGTGCTGTGATGTCTAGTCGCTTTATCTGAAAAGGCTTATGCCTGCATTATTTACCCTTCTTCGAGCTCAAAGGTCGCTGTGCAATACGTTCGTCGTAAAGAGGCATGACATTGTCTGGCATCGCGCCCAACTCCAACAGCTTGTTCCGGACCTCTTGGTGTTTTTCGAAGAACTGTGCCCATTTGCTGAATCCTCCCATGGCCCCGACAGCGCGCAGCATCGCTACATGAGAGGCTGTTAGAAGTCGCACATTGGCCTCCAGTTCGGCGATACGCTGTTCTTTTTGGGTAATGACGGCAGCTGCATCTACAGTGGACTGCTTGCCCACGCGGGCTCGCCAACGTCGGTATTCTTGCTGCCGCCCCTGGTAGTCAGCCAGAAGTTTTCTCCGAATCTCGCTACGCGTGATTGACGATGCAGCCTTGATTGTCGGGTGCAAGCGCGCAATCGCTCGTGCCGTAATATCTACGTCGTTGGCGAGCAATTTCTCCAGAATTATCCTCATTTCGGAATCGTATTCCTGCATCATCTTCTCTCGTTCAATCGTCCACAACAGATCGCTCGGGTAGTGCCGATAGATCCTCGCCATCTGGGAAGACACTCTCACCTGGTCGAGTAGTGAGTAGCTTTTGCACGCCAGCAAGACGTTCTTCGGCGTGTTGAAGTTGGTTTTTCCATCCGATGCTTGTGGAAGACCGTGATTTTATTGTCTCGATCGCTGCTTTGAACTTTCCCTCGAGACGACTCAGGTTGATCTTGTTTTCCGGTAGATCAGTTGCTGATAGATGCCGGCAATTGGCGAAGCATTCTAGGTGCTTGGGGCAGGGGTCCACCGTAAAGGAATTAAGACAGTGCCCGTACGGTGTGGCGTGGAAGCCATCGGCCTCTACGCGTAAATACTCGTAGGCAGAGGTGTCACCTTCTTTTGCCTGGATTCGGAAGAATGCATCAACGATAGGACCGTTGGCCTTGCCGGCTTTGATCATCCTGGCCACGGTGGTAGCCTTCTCGCCGAGCATAAGTTCAACTTCCTCTGGGATCGAGACTTGTTCAAGCTCTTCCGCCAAGCTGCGATGGTCGTATTCGTAGCTTTGGGCAACGCTACGCCGGTTATAGCGCTTCGAAATAATCGTATCTGCCACACCCAAACGGAAGAGTTCGGTGTTCTGCAGATGTCGTAGCATGTGCGACTCCAGACGCAATTTCTGATCCGCTTCGGTGGCGCCGTAGCGTTTGAACAGCGACGGAATCTTGTCCTGATCTCCAAGCCCAACGCCGACCAAGGTCGGATCGGGGCGGCTTACGGCAATATATTGCGTGATGTCGCAGATTCCGTCGTTCCGTTCCTCGGCAAGAGACCGTTTGGGGTGCAAGAATAGTAGTTCCCAGGGCTGTATGGCGCCGGAGTCGGCCGATAACGGTGACGTGTCAGAGATCTTGGAGGGCGTTGTCTTCTGTATGTGCTCCTCGAGCTCTCCGATATGTAAGTACGTATCATTCCATGACATGCGACTACGGGCATTAATCGGATGGCCGTCTACGGCACGGAAAGTCAGCCTCGTCTGCTCGTCCTGCATTAGTTTTTGCAGGCGATTACCGAACATGTAAATGGACGCGTCCAGTTTTCTGACCGATCCACGGTACTTCTCTGTCTGGAATAGATGCAACTTACGCAATACCTCGGGGTCGAAACGCTCCCGGTATTCATTGACGTAAGGTTCTCGCTCAATGTCGAGCCAGAACGGATTGCCACTGATGCGAGTATAGAGCTCTGTAAAGGGCACAATCTCGTGTTTCTGATACCAGGGTAGCAATCGTCCTGTTTCGCATTGCTGCTTCAGAGTATCTCTTAGCGGCGCCGTTATATGGGCGGCCCGCTCCAGCGTTTCTGTCAACAGCTGGCGAAACATCTCTGGTACCGGCTGGGTGTTCTCCCGGAGCACGCGACTATCCGACTCCTCTTCTTGCTGCTTTTCGGCGAAGTGGCGCAGCATCAATGCGCTTGAGAAGCCGCCGGCATTCCCCGCCGACTGTCCCTTAGCATCGACGTAGGTTCGTACTCGTTTCCAGTCAGCCGGAAGAAGGGTGGCCTCGCCGATGCGGAGACCGGTGATGATCATCGTCCGTACAGCAGCAAACCGCAATTCATCCATGAACGTTCTCGGGCGTTCGGTCATCACGATGCGGACCAACTCCCAGAACGCCTGCCGAGAAGGTAGCCTTTCTGCTCGCTTGCGTTCCTCCAGTTTTGCACGAAGTTCATCTTCCGACATCGTCTGCCTTGACCTGACGCTCCTGACCGGTATTCGACGTACATTAAGCATGCCATACATCTGACCCGCATTGCAGATGTGGTATGCGTCCAATACAACCTTGATCACGCCCACAAGAACGTCGCCCAGTTTGCCTGACGCTTGTATTGCCGCGGCAATGCGAATGGCCTGCCGAAGGTCGTCCAACGTTAGGTCCCACGGCTCCTTTTCAATGCAGCTTGCCAAAACACGTAGCGGCCTGGCGATGTTGTTGAAGACGTGCCCCGTCGAATTTCGTTTTGCCAGCAATTGCTCGGCAACTGCCGCTTTGATCAGGTCCTGCCAGGCCGGGGAGAGGGCTTGCCGGCACAATGGTGGAAGACCTTCTGCAGCACGTTCCACATTAGTAAAACTAAGCGCTTTCGGGTCAGACCCAAGATCGCGTAGGTAAAAAGCAGGCGGTGGGACATCACCAACGCATGCGGTGAGGTTCCAACCGATACCATCAATCGCGTCGCCTTCACTGTTGATCGGGAATTCCCAGGTTAATCCCTTTCCGTTTGCCAGCGATTTTCCGAGCTCGACGAAAGCGGTGTAGTGTGGGTTCATGGTTGCGTCTCTTCGAGCTCGGCGATGATCGTTTGGATTTCCGCGACCGTACGTTGCAACTGCATATAGGTCGGCGACTTCATGTCGGCGCGTGCGCTGCTCTCGAAGAACAACACTACTTCTCGCATGTCGCTCAACACCTTCTCATGCAATGCTTTGTCGGTCACCGGCATGAACTTGCGGCAGCCATAGCACGACGTGACGGGATTGTACGGGCAGCTAGGCTGACCAGACCTGCACCCACCAATTCCAGCGATCGGCATCCCGTGTGGCACGGCGGCAATCTGCTGCTCGCCTTTGAGCTCGACAAGCTCGTCGTACGAGATGAATCGATCATGGGCGATTTTCGCGACACGCCGATACACCTCGGACGCTCCCAACGCCCTATTGACACGCTCGGCGTGTGACGCGGACGTCGCGTAGTAGACTAATCCTGTATTCGTTTGCGCATGCCCCATGAATTCCGCCAATTCCTCATGACTGGCGCCAGCATCGACAAGACGCTGTGCCGCAGTGTGGCGCAAATCGGTTGCGGTTCCCAGATCATCGGAGCCAATCAAGCTTCGAGCCAACGCCGAGATTCTTGCTCCTACTTCTTGAGCTGATTTCACTTGGAAGAATTTTGTGGCTCCGTCCGCGCCGACCTCGTCCAGATGAGTTTTCAGGTGAGTGAAGATTGATACCCATTCTCGCTTCACGCGCCTTGTTAAAGGGATTCGGTTCTTGGTTCCGTGTTGCTTGGCCATGTGGAACGTCAAATGAACGGTTGGCTCGTCGGATATTTCGTCGCTCCAGATTCTCACATGGCGCAGATCCAGCATGCCGATCTGAATTGGGCGCATCGCAAATTGGTACGCGCAGAGCAGCATCCCCGCATCTACTAGGGCATCATGGGAGACAGGCTCTGAGCACTTTACACGCTCCACCATGTCGTCAAGATGACGGACAATCAAGGCCTCCTCTTCGGCCGATAAGAATACATCGCCTGACCTTACGGCTGCATATTTGTCGAGAGCTGGCAAGGGAAGGGTAGTGCTCAGGTAGGCGCGATAGTCCTGTGACCATCCGTTCCAGCGGTAAGTACATAACAAATGTAGAACGTACTTCGCAAGCATATATGCGCCGGAAGTCATCTCGCGTGCTCGTAGTTCGGCCCATATCTTTCCAATCTGAGTCGGATCACTTTGAACCAACTTTGCAACGTCAGAGTCGGTTATGTGGTGCAGCCTGGAAAAGTAACTAACGATGGTACTAGCGCTAAGGTCATGAACAAGCATGAGCGCGAAAACATGCTTGAATATCGTGGCACATTCGATTCGGCGCTTGCTAAAATCTATGTTGCAAGCCACGCCGTGAACTTTGAGTTCGAATACTTGCTCATCTGCCGGATTGCGAATCGACCGTATTGAATCGTCGAATTCGTCGTAGTACCGTAGAACAGATGGCAGGGGTGACAAAACGGTACAGAGCTGCGCAAGTAAATTATTTTCGGAGCCAGGTTCTTGCAGTGCTATGGCAGGGCGCTGATCCATTCAATGTCCCTTCGGAAGTGCTCGCAACAATGCAACGCGATCATCGAAGGCATCGTTCCAGACGCTGGCAAGCCGGTCTTCGAACACGGCTCTGGCGTAGCGCGACGGCATCGTTGATTCCCTAGACCAGCCAAAGAACGTACGTAGCTTTTGCAGTGCCTCGTCCATGGAGTCACCTTGCTGCAACAATTGGTGGAGGCGAACTACAGCACAGGTATGCCGCAGGTCGTGCGGCGTGACAGACGTTTTCCCAGTGCGTGCTTCAAGTTCCTTGACGACACTTTGTGGCAATTGTTCTGATATCAGGGCAAATGCCTTTGTTAGTGCTTCGGTCGACAATGGCATATTGGTCTGAGAATTCAGTAGAAACGAGTGGTTAGTTCGTCCACGATAATTCTGTGCATACATCTCAATGATGCGTGCTGTTGTTTCACCAACTGGAATCTGCCGGATCGAGTCTTTTGTCTTGATGCTTGGTTTCGAGTGTCGCGGATCGTTGGCTGAATTTTCATAGATGTTTTCCCGAATATTGATCCAGTGTCGGATTCGGTTCAGTTTCGCGTCGAAGGCGCTTTTGACCGCGTCGGCGGGCAACAGGAGAACTTCGCCACGCCTTAGGCCTTGATGAAGCATCAGGATGAACGAGACGTAGACACGCCATCGCGTCTGCATTCTTTGGAACGGATTCTGCTCGGATTCCGGATCGAGAGTGTTATATAGCGTCTCCACGGTTGATGCGGGGAGCGATCGTATGGTTTCCGGTGAATTTCGCTTGCTGACGTGAAATTGACTGTAGAGGATGGAGAGCTGTTGAAGACGGATTTCGATTTGCCGCAGCCGCTTATCAGCATCACTTTTCGCAACCCAAGTGACGATTGCAGTGACGAAGCCAAGTCCGGCTTGCCAACGTGTTTCGTCCGCCTCGGATGTCTCTGGTTGATTTCGAATTGAGATGAACCAAGACTCGAGAATTTCGGCCAAAGCGCGGTCATTTAGCGTACCTAGGGCATCGTCTAAGGCACCATGGCCATAAAGCTCGTCAGCGTGCTGATATAGATTACCGATGTACCGCAGCTTTTTGAGATGGGTCGAGTTGGCCAATTGGCCAGCCGATGCAGCCGACCATACCGATGCCCAATATCGTGGCAGGCCATGCAGGTCGAGCAAGACTGGTCCGGATAGGCTACGCGGAATCAGGGAGTCGGAAAGTTGGGTAATCATTCCTGGGCTGTAAAAAATATAGCAACAGGGAAAGATACCATTTAATCAACTAATGTTGCGGTACCTATTTAAGAATACGCAACACCTCATAAACTACCGTCCCTTCGCATAATTTGTATTATGT
>CBIHRW010000003.1:0-105981 GCA_966212545.1 uncultured Noviherbaspirillum sp. | reverse complement strand
ACGTTTACCCCGCAAAGCGCGTTTACATGCGGTCGAATTTCAACAGCCTGCTAAAGCTTGCCGGCTTTCCTGAGCCGGCTCGTGAGGCCTTCGGCGATGTCCCTGTGATCGTTCTTCGCAGCGAAGTCGATCGCGTTCATTCCAAGATCATTCCTGAGCGTTTCGTCCGCACCTTCATCGAGCAATAACTTGACCGTCCTGATATGCCCGCCGCGCGCCGCCATCATCAGCGGCGTCGTCTTGTTGGGCGATTCGGCATCGATATAAGCTGACTTGTCGAGCAGGAGCTGCACGATGTCGTTATGCCCGTTGGCAGCGGCATAGTGGAGAGGTGCCCATCCGGGCCGGTTCACTTCGGCGCCCTTTGCCAGCAGGGCTTCCACTGCATTCTTGTTGCCCTTGAAGCAGGCAATCATCAGTGCGTTGTCGCCATTGCCGGTCTTTGCCTCGAGGTCGATATTCGGAACGTTCAACAGTGCGTCGAATACGCGCATGGCATCTTCGCGAAGCGCAAGGATGAGACCGGTATCGCCGCGCTCGGGCTCGATGATGTTCGGATCCAGGCCACGCGCGATCAGTGACTTCACGCCCCTGTCGTCATTGAATGCCACTGCCAGGAAGAAATCTTCGTATGCGCCGGCACGTGCGACGGACGGCAGCATGCCCACGAGCGCGATGGCCGGCATTGCGGACAGAAAGCAGCGGCGTCCGATGCTCATGCAGCCCTCGGGATCTTGAACAGTTTGAAGAAATTGCCGGTCGTTGCCGACGCCACCTGCTCCAACGGCAGCTCCTTCAACGTCGCCAGAAACTCCGCCACATGCCGCACGAATCCAGGTTCGTTCATCTTGCCGCGGAACGGAACCGGAGCGAGATATGGCGCATCGGTCTCGATCAACATGCGCTCCAGGGGAACCGCACGCGCAACGGCCTGCAGGTCTTTCGCATTCTTGAAGGTCACAATTCCCGAGAAGGAAATGTAGAAACCCATTTCCATCGCCGCTTCTGCCACCTGCAGCGATTCCGTGAAACAGTGCATCACGCCGCCGGCACCGCCGGCATCTATGCCCGCCCCCTCCTCGCGCATGATGCGTATCGTATCCTCGGATGCAGAACGCGTATGAATGATCAGCGGCTTGCCGGTCGCGCGCGATGCGCGGATATGGGTGCGAAAACGTTCGCGCTGCCACTCCAGGTCGCCTTCCAGACGGTAGTAATCCAGCCCTGTTTCGCCTATGGCGATGATCTTGGGATGGTCGGACATGCGAACGAGATCGTCCACGCTGACCTCCGGCGTTTCCTCGTAATCGGGATGAACGCCGACCGACGCATAGACATTCGGATATTGCTCCGCCAGCTCACGGACTTGCGGGAAATCCGGCATGTCGACCGAGACGCAGAGTGCGTGCGTAACCTGATTCTCGGCCATTTTGGCGAAAATCTCGGGTAATCGGGCCGATAACTCGGGGAAATTGATGTGGCAGTGGGAATCGATGTACATCCCGCCATTTTAACGCTGTAAGGCGTTCTTCGACCGGCGTTTAGCCGATGCGCTTGCCGAGAATCACCAGGTCGCGCTCGATCCCGTCGAGCGTCGCAACGCGCGGCATGTGCGCCCAGCGCTCGAAACCAAACGCCTCGAACAATTTCAGGCTCGGGATGTTGTGCCCGAAGATGAAACCGAGCAAGGTGTGCACCTTGATCTGCGGCGCAAACTTGATCGCTTCCTCCAGGAAGTAGCGGCCGAGCCCCTTGCCGCGCGCGTCCTCGTGCAGGTAGATCGACAGTTCCGCAGTCCCCGCGTATGCCGGCCGGCCGTAGAAATTCGAGTAGGACAACCAGCCGATCACCTTGCCGTCCTGCTCGACGACCCACAGCGGGCGTTTGTCGGGAGTGTGTTCGGCGAACCATGCGTGGCGGGACTCGACCGATACCGGTTCGGTGTCGGCGGTCACCTGCCTGGAAGGTACAGTGCTGTTATAGATGGAAACGATTGCGGGAAGGTCCTCGAAACGGGCGAGGCGATGCGAATAGGACATGAAGCGTTTTACTTATAGGGTATGCGTCGCACGCGTGGAGCGCAATGCGGCGCCGAGCAATTCCTCGATGCGGTGCTTGACGCGCTGGCCGCTTTCGTCCGACGAAAAATGCACGCCGATACCTTGGGCCTTGTTGTTGTTTGCCCCGGCAGGCGTGATCCAGGCGATCTTGCCCGCGATCGGATACTTGGTCGGGTCATCCATCAGCGTCAGGATCAGGTAGATCTCGTCGCCGATCTTGTAAGGTTTGTTGGTCGGCACGAAGATGCCGCCATTTTGCAGGAATGGCATGTAGGCGGCATACAACGCGGCCTTTTCCTTGATCGGCAGCGACAGGACCGACGGACGCGCGACCGCCGCGCCGGCTGCTGCGGGAGGAATCGGGCTCACAGTGTTTTCGGCCATGTCTGTCCTTGCTTCTTAGTTGGGGAAAAGCGATGCGTATTCCAGCAACATGTCTTCGATGAAAAGCTTGGCGGACAACGGATGATCCGCGACCGCGCGGCGTTCGCTGACCGACTTCAGGGCCCGCAATAGTGCGGGAACGTCCGCCGTCTGGGCCAGCGCGGCAAGCTCTTTCCGGTACCGGGGATAATACCGGATTCTGCCGGAAAGTTTGAGCGAGAACACATCGTACAGCCAGCGCTGCAGCCATGCCACGAGGTCGGCCACCGGGGCCTTTTGCAGCTTGTCCGCGGTCTTGAGCGCCCCGTCCACGCCCGGTTTTGCCAGCATGCGCAGCAGTTCATCCATCGTTTCGCGCGTGTCGCCCTGAGCGGATGCCAGCGCGGCCAGCGGTGCGCCGCCTTGCTCCGACAGCCAGACGTCGGCATCGTCCACGCCCTGCGCCTTGAGCCAGGCCAGCGCCTCTTCCTGCAAGGGCATCGCCATTGCAAACTTGCGGCAGCGTGACAGGATCGTCGGCAGCAGGCGGTCCAGGTTGTTCGAAACGAGCAGGAACAACGTGTTCGGCGGCGGCTCCTCCAAGGTCTTGAGCAAGGCATTGGCCGCAGCGGTGTTCAGCGCCTCCGCCGGGTAAAGCAGCACGATGCGCATGCCCTGGCGGTGCGTGGAAACGTTCATGAAATCGGCCAGCGCGCGGATCTGGTCGATCTTGATTTCTTTCGAGGGCGCCTTGGTCGACTTCCCGGCTTTCTTGCCTTCACCGGCTTCCGCGCCCTCCTCTGACTCGCCCCCGCCATCCTCTTCCAGGATTTCCGGGCGCACGCGGCGATAGTCGGGATGGCTGTACTGCGTGAACCAGCCGCACGGGTCGCATTTGCCGCAGGCGTGGCTGTCCGAATCCGGCGACTGGCACAGCAGCGATTGCGCCAGGTGCTCGGCAAAGGCAGTCTTGCCGATACCTTCCGGTCCATGGAACAGGATGGCGTGCGGCAGGCGGCCGCGCAGCTGTTGCAACTGCTGCCAGGGACCGTGCTGCCATGCGTAGAGTGTCGAAGACATGTGCTTGCTACGAATTAAATACCCGAGACGATCTTCTCGAGTTCTTCGTGAATGACAGGAATCGGCCGGGTCGAATCGATCACCCGGAAGCGCTGCGGGAAAGCCGCCGCACGCCGCAGATACTCGTTGCGCGTCGCCGCGAAGAAGTCCGCCTTTTCCTGCTCGAACTTGTCCAGTTCGCGTGTTGCATCCAGCCGGGCGCGCGCTACTTCCAGCGGCACGTCGAACAGCAGCGTCAGGTCCGGTTGCAGGTGCGGATGCACCCAGCGCTCCAGTGCTTCCAGCTTGTCGAGCGCCAGCTGGCGTCCGCCGCCCTGATAGGCGAAGGAGGCATCGGTGAAGCGGTCGGAAATCACCCAGTCGCCGCGCTGCAGCGCCGGCTCGATCACCTGCGCGAGATGCTCGCGGCGCGATGCGAACATCAGCAGCGCTTCGGTTTCCAGGTGCATCGTTTCACGCAGCAGGAGCTCCCGCAGCTTTTCCCCAAGCGGTGTGCCGCCGGGTTCTCGCGTGACCACGACCTGCTTTCCGCGCGCCCTTAGCAAATCGGCAACGAAGGCCAGGTGCGTGGATTTTCCCGCGCCGTCGATGCCCTCGAAGGTGATGAATTTCCCTGATGCCATGTTCTTGTTGTCCGTCTGGATCCACCCGGCATTATCGCTGGTATTTGTTCACTGCGCGGTTGTGATCGGCGAGGTTGTTGGAAAATTCGCTGGTGCCATTGCCTCGGGAAACGAAATACAGCACGTCCGAAGACGCGGGGTTCAGCGCGGCGGCCAGCGACTCGGCCCCCGGCAATGCGATCGGCGTGGGCGGCAGGCCCGGCCGCATATAGGTGTTGTACGGTGTATCCGTTTCCAGGTCCTTTTTGCGGATATTGCCCTGGAAGCGGTCTCCCATCCCGTAAATCACCGTTGGATCGGTTTGAAGCAGCATGCCGCGCTTGAGCCGGTTCACGAACACGGCCGCAATCATGTTGCGCTCCGACTTCTGGCCGGTTTCCTTTTCGACGATCGAAGCCATGACGAGTGCTTCGTACGGCGATTTGTAGGGAAGCCCAGGCGCCCGCCGGCTCCATGCCTCGTCGAGGCGCTTGCGCAGCAGCGCATGCGCCTGCCGATAAATCTGCAGGTCGCTCGCCCCCTTGGCGAACAGGTAGGTATCGGGGAAGAACAGCCCTTCCGGGAATTTGTGCTCCGTCGTGATCTTCGCCAGAAGCTCTTTGTCGCTCAGCCCGGCGGTCTCGTGCCTGATCGCCGGATGCGCATCGATCGCCTGCCGCATCTGTTTGAACGTCCAGCCCTCGATGATCGCAAGCGCCTCCTGCGCAAACTCTCCGCGGACGAGCTGGTCGATCAGCCCCAGCGGCGTAGTACCCGGCTTTAGTTCATAATTCCCGGCTTTGAGTTTGGTGCTCTTGCCCGAGAGCCGGGCAAGAAGGTGGAACAGGACCGGATTGACCGGCACGCCCGCTGCTGCAATCTGCTCGGCACTGCTCCTGACGCCGCTTCCCGGCTTGATGGCGAATTCGATCGGCGGCTGGCCGGCACCGAGGATCGGCTGGGACGCCCAGAAGGCAGCCATGCCGGATGCGGCAAGCGCCACGATGATGATGGAAACGAGAAACTTTTTAATCAAAACCTAACCTTTTCAAAACGATGCGACGGGCTGCGGTGCCTACGAGCGCCCACGAACGCCCACAAACACCGTTTCGCAGACCTCACTATAATCAAGCCATGATGATACTGGCTAATCGAACAATTACTTGAGCGTATGACTGAGTTGACGAACACATGGTTGCAATTCCTCGAGCGCCAGGGCGCGCGCTTTGACGAAAGTGGACGCGTGACCGCGTTTGAACCCCAGCCGCAGGGCGATCCGCTGCAGGGATTTGTCGCGCCGCTGAGCGACACCGGACTGATTGCCGCGACCGGCGACGACGCGGCCACCTTCTTGCACAACCAGTTGACCAACGATGTCGAGAACCTCGGCACGGCGGAAGCGCGGCTTGCCGGCTACTGCTCGCCCAAGGGTCGACTGCTTGCCACCTTCGTCATGTGGCAGCGCGATGGCGCGATCATGCTGCAGTTGCCGCGGCAAATCCAACCAACCGTCCAGAAGCGCCTGCAGATGTTTGTTTTGCGGTCCAAGGTCAAGCTGGCCGATGCCACCGCCGAGTACGCGCTGTTTGGCCTTGGCGGCCAAGGCGCGGCGGAATCGTTGAAGAAATGGTTCCCCGACCTGCCCGCCGCTCCGTACACGAAAACCGACAACGAATGCGGCACGCTGATCCGCTTGCCGGACGCCTTCAATGCGCCGCGTTTCCAGTGGATTGCGCCCGGTGCGCTTGCGGAACAGGCATGGCCAGAGATCGCGGCGCGCCTCGTCCCGGCAGGAACAGGATTGTGGAGGCTTGCGGAAATCCAGGCCGGCGTCCCGATGGTGACGAAGGCCACACAAGAGCAGTTCGTTCCGCAGATGGTCAACTACGAACTCATCGGCGGCGTCAATTTCAAGAAGGGCTGCTATCCCGGCCAGGAGATCGTCGCGCGCAGCCAGTACCTCGGCAAGCTCAAGCGCCGGATGCTGCTCGCATTGGTGGATGCGCAGGATGTCGCCGCCGGAACCGAGGTGTTCTGGAGTGCGGACCCGGACCAGCCATGCGGGATGATCGTGAATGCTGAGCGTAACCTTCAGGGCCGTACCGAGTGCCTCGTGGAAGTGAAGCTGGCCGCAACCGAAGACGGCACCATCCACGCCGGTTCGCCGTCGGGCCCGGTGCTGCAATTCGCGCCGCTGCCATACCCGCTACCGGCCTGAAGCCCACCTTTCAAAACACGGGAGCTGCATGGATCTCTATATCTACTATCGTGTGCGCAGCGAAAACGCCGCCGCATTGCAAGGTCGCGTCGAGAGCCTGCAGCAACGCCTCGAAAAGGAATATGGTATCGTCACCGGACTCAAGCGGCGCCCGCAGGAGAAGGACGGATTGCAGACCTGGATGGAAGTCTATTTCGCTGTGCCCGCAGGATTCGAAGCGGCGCTCGAAGATGCCTTGGCCGCGGAAGGATTCTCTGCCCTGATCGAAGGCCCGCGTCATACCGAACATTTCGTGGATGTCGCCTCATGTGCCTGATTGTTTTCGCCTGGAAGGTCGTCCCGGGAATGCCGCTGGTGGCCGCTGGCAACCGCGACGAATTCTATGAGCGCCCGGCCGCGCCGGCGGCATGGTGGGATGACCAGGCACATATCTTCGCAGGCCGTGACCTGCGCGGTGGCGGAACCTGGATGGGCGTTACGCGCGAGGGCCGCTTTGCCGCAATTACCAATATCCGCGCGCCGTCCGAAAAACGCGATGACGCGCCGTCGCGTGGCGAACTGGTCGCCAATTTCCTTTCCGGTATCGCCTCGCCCACGCAATACGTGCAAGACCTTGCGCCGCGCGCGCCGCGCTACAACGGCTTCAACCTGCTGGTCGGCAATCGCGAGGAACTGGTCTGGTTTTCGAACGGTTCGCCGGACGATGAACGCAACGGCAAGCCGCTGGCGCCGGGCGTATATGGCATTTCCAACGGCTCGCTGGACTCGCCGTGGCCGAAAGTTGTGCGCACAAAGGCTCAGTTCGCAAGCCTGTTGTGCCAGGGGGCGCCGGAGGACGCCTATTTCGAAATGCTGTCCGATACCAGCCGGGCGCCGGACTGCCGGCTGCCAAAAACCGGCGTCAGCCTGGAATGGGAACAGATCCTGTCTGCCGTCTGCATCGAGTCGCCCGAGTACGGCACGCGAGCCTCGACGGTCGTGCGCCTGCCCGGCAGCGGCACGCCGGCATTGCAGGAGCGTCTCGTCAGATAAGCGCGCGCCGCATGTGGATGTGGGGAATACCTGCTTCCATGAAGACCTCGCCTTCACGCACGAAGCCGTAGCGTTGATAGAAAGCTTCAGCTTGGGTCTGCGCATTCAGCATGACTGCCTTGTCGCCGCGATTGCTTGCGGCCTTCACCAGTGCTTCCAGCATGCGTGCACCGATACCGTTGCCGCGTGCCGGCTGTCTCACTGCCATGCGCCCGATATGCCCGTCCGGAAGTAGCCTGCCGGTGCCCACCGCCTGCCCTTCCTCGTCGTAGGCGACGATGTGGATGCAAACCGCATCCATCTCGTCCCATTCCATCTCGAGCGGCACTTGCTGTTCCAGAACGAAAACTTCGTAACGCACGGCCTGCGCGTCCGTACGCTGCGCCTCCCAATCGCCAAGCACAAGGCGAATGCTCACGATGCCACCGGAGGAAGTTTCTCGAAGCGTGTAATCGTCTCACGCCATGCGTCAGGCCAGGGAACGCCTTTGCGAAGCGACGTGTCCGCATACACGTAGACCAATTCGCCCGAGATCAGGTGTTCCTCACCCCGATGAATCTCGACCACGAATCGCACAGAGGTCGTACCGAAACCGGCACAACGCACGCCGATCTCCAGCACATCGTCGAAGCGGGCCGGCGCCTGGTATTCGATAGTCGCCTTGCGGGCGAACATTTCCTTGCCCTCTTCCGCCTGCTGCAGGACGCCAGGCAGACCGGTCGCACGCCAGTACTCGGTGAACGCGACGTCGAAATACGTAAGGTAGTGGCCGTTGAACACGATGCCTTGCATGTCGACTTCGGCCCAACGCACACGCAGGGAATGGAAAAAGGAAAAATCTTCGCGAGCCATGGTGGAATGGAATGTAGGAATAGCGGATCGGCCATTATGAACGATCCGCGAAAAGTCGACCGAATTCAGCCAGGAGTACGGCGATTCACTCGGACAGGAAATCCCGAATCAACCGATTGATGCGCGCTGGCTGTTCATGGATCACCCAATGCGTGCCTTTCGGGATGCGTTCGATCTTCAGGTCATCGATCAGCTTGTCGAGGCCGTCGACCAGCGATTTCGGCAACGCGATATCCTGTTCACCCCAGATCACTCGCACGGGAATACTGACGCGGAAATCTTCCGGATTCAGTTGCAGTTTCTCCGGCCCCGGATGCCCCTCGGTCGGCGGATGCAGCGGCGATGCGCGGTAGTAATTCACCCCGCCGGTCAAGCCGCGCGACCAGCATTCGTGGTACTTCGCTCTGACCTCGGGCGTGAACCACGGCGTCGGTGACTTGCCCATGCCGTTCAGCAGCCCTTCCAGCAGATTGAACTCGTCCTTCGCCAGCGCACTCTCCGAGCCTTCGGCCCGCAGCCAATTCATGTACTCGCTCGCCGTCTTCTGCTCCGGATCGTTCGCCAGCGCCTGCGCGAACAGGTAGGGATGCGGTGAATTGACGATGATGAGCTTGTGCAGCAGCTTCGGCAGCGCAATCGCGAAGTTCCAGGCAATCGCGCCGCCCCAGTCATGGGCGACCATCACGAACTTCTCGTAGCCGAGATGCTCCGCGAGCAGCCGCAAATCGTCGACAATATGCTTCGCCTTGTACGCGCCGAGATCAAGCGGCATCGCCGACAGGTTGAAGCCGCGCAGGTCGGGCGCGACCGCGAAGTACTCCTTGCCGAACTCGGCCAGTTGCGCCTCCCACTCGTACCAGAACTCCGGGAAGCCGTGCACGAACAGGATCAGCGGCCTGCCCTTCTCGCCGGCACTGGCATAGTGCAGGCGCATGCCATTGGGCAGTTCCGCGAACTGCCCGTCTTGAATTCGGGCGGTCATGAGTTTTGCCGCCTTATTTCGCGTTCATCTTGGCCTTCAACATCTCGCGCACTTGCGGTGCGGATGCGAACGGGTCCGACGGATTACGCTGGAGGACGATGTCTTCCATGCGGGTCTGCACGTTGCCCAGCGCCTGGGGATGCGAATAAACATAGAACGCGTTGTCCCGGATTGCGTTGAAGGTGCGTTCCGCCACTTCTGCTGCCGTTACCTTGCCAGACGACACGGCCTTCTCGGATACGGCCTGCGCTGCGACCTGGCTGGCCGTCGGGCCGCCGTCCGACTTGACGTCTTCCGGGCGATTGCGGTGCGACTGGCTGATCCCGGTCGGGACAAAGTACGGGCACAGCACGGATGCCCCAATCGGCGCATCGATCAGCTGCAGGTCGTGGTAGAGCGTCTCCGACAGCGATACGACGGCATGCTTGGATACGTTATAGATGCCCATGTTGGGCGCATTCAGCAAGCCTGCCATGGATGCGGTATTGACGATGTGGCCCTGATAGCCGGGTTCCTTCTTCGCGCATTCCAGCATGAGCGGCGTGAAGGTACGGACGCCGTGGATCACGCCCCACAGGTTCACACCCAATACCCATTCCCAGTCCGCAATGGAGTTTTCCCACACCAGGCCGCCGGAACCGACACCCGCGTTGTTGAACACGAGGTGCACTGCACCGAACTTCTCCATGGTTGCATCGGCCAGCGCCTGGACTTGCTCTGCCTTGCGCACGTCGCACCGCATGGCGAGAACCTGCACACCCTGCGCCTCCAGCTCGGCCTTGGCCTTGTCCAGGCCGTCCTGCTGCACGTCCGCCAGCACCAGTTTCATGCCGAGGCGTGCGCCGATGTTTGCGAATTCGCGGCCGAAACCGCTTGCACCGCCGGTGATGACGGCGACCTTGCCGTGGAAATCTTTCATGTGTGTCTCTCCTGTTTTGATTTAGATTTTCTTGAGTTGGAAACCGATGCGCGGGAAATGCACTACGACATCCCCGGCGGCCGGATCAGTGCGGCGGACCGCCCATTCCTTGTCGGTTGAGATGACCAGTTCACCTTCAACGGGATCCAGCGCATAGTCGGTCGGCGTGATCGTCACGCGTTCCCCCTGCGCGATGCCGTGGGTGTCGACAAAAGGCAGGTTTTCCGTTTGTGCTGCTGTTGCGGCGGAGGCAATTTCCACCGCGGATTCGGCGCGCAGCTTTTCCGGCTCGCCGTGGCCGATCCCGGTCATTCTTTCCGCCCAGGCCTTGAGCTTGGGCGCCGCATCGAGGATGCCCGCCAGCGGTTGCGCGAGTTGCAGGAACCAGATGCTGTGATAAACCGAGAAGTCGGCAATGCTGGCCTGTGCGCCAAGGAGATACGGATTGCCGCCCTCGAGCATGTTCTCGAGCCGCGACAGGTAATCCCTGAGGTTGCCGGTCGCTTCCTGCACCGACATACGCGGCGCGTTGCCCCGCATCGCGGCACGATCGGCACCGAAGGCCTTCATCTGCTCCGGCGTCAGCGGCCCGAGAAGGTAAGGCATCGCAGCGGGCTGGAACACATAGGCGATGACGGTCCAGAACAGCGTTGAATCCGCCCATTGCGCAACCGTCCGTGCCACGCCGGCGACTTGGGCCGGATACAGGCTCGGCTCGGGCGCAATACGCTCCAGCACGTCGGCGATCAGCGCCGTGTCGCAATAGATGTCGGCGCCGATCTGCAGCACCGGTGTGCGACGGTAGCCTCCGGTCAATGCAGTCAGGTTCGGCTTGGGCATGATGGGCGGAATGAACACCGACTTCCATGCCAGCTTCTTGTATCCGAAGATCAGGCGCACCTTTTCGGAAAAAGGCGAGTTCTGGTAATGATGAAAAATGAGGTCTGCCATGAGGCCGCTCCGGTCGTGGTATGCAAGGAAGGCGCCTTGGCGCCCTCGCCGTTTAGATCAGCTTCACCAGTTGCTTGCCGAAGTTCCGGCCCTTGAGCAAACCGATGAACGCTTCCGGTGCGGATTCCAGTCCTTGTGCAATCGACTCGCGGAATTTCAGCTTGCCGGTTGCGACCAGCATGCCCAGTTCCTTCAACCCTTGCGGCCACAGGTCCATGTGCTCGGACACGATGAAGCCGCGCATCGTCAGGCGCATGGTCAGGAAGAAGCGCGCGTTCTTGATCGGCGCCGGATCACCGTCATAACCGGCGATCATGCCGCACAGTGCGATGCGGCCGAATGGATTCATGCGCTCCAGGCAGGCGTCGAAGATCTCGCCGCCGACGTTTTCAAATACGCCGTCGATACCGTTCGGCGTCGCCTTCGCCAGGTCCGCCTTCAGGTTGCCGGCCTTGTAGTCGATGCAGGCGTCGAAGCCGAGTTCGTTCACCACGTAGTCGCACTTTTCCTTGCCGCCGGCAATGCCGACCGCACGGCAGCCGCGCAGCTTTGCCAACTGACCAACGACGCTGCCGACCGCGCCGCTTGCGGCGGACACGACGACTGTCTCGCCCTCTTTCGGCAGGATGATCTGCGTCAGGCCGTACCAGGCGGTCATGCCGGGCATGCCGACCGAGCCCAGGTAAGCGGATAGCGGCACATGCGCCGTGTCGACCTTACGCAGCAGCGAGCCGTCGGACACGCCCATTTCGGACCAGCCGAACATGCCGACGATCTTTTCGCCGACGGCGAACTTCGGATTCTTCGATTCAACCACTTCGCCGACGGTGCCGCCGACCATGGTTTCGCCGATCGCCTGAGGAGCGGCATAGCTCTTCACATCTTCCATGCGCATGCGCATGTACGGATCGAGCGACAGGTAGTGGTTGCGGACCAGCAGTTCGCCATCCTTCAGGGCGGGAACCGGGACTTCTTCCAGGCGGAAGTTTTCGGGGACGACGTGGCCTTGCGGACGGGAGGCCAGGACCATGCGTTTGTACGTTGCCATAAGGAGCTCGCTATTCTTTTCTTTCGGGTTAATCGTGATCCAGCTTCTTCGCGACATCGAGGCGCTTCAGGTACTTGAAGGTGCCCATCGCCTTGGCCACCAGCTTGTCGCCGTTCCACACCTCGCCTTCGCAGAAGCACATGGTGGTCGATCGGTGGAAAGCCTTGCCCTTGGCGATGATGCGGCCGCCTTCATGGCCGCCCGGTTGCAGAAAGCTGGTCTTCATTTCGATGGTCACGCCGCCGCGCGCATCAGGATCGAGCGAACGGCCGGCCATCGACATCACCACGTCGAGCAGCGTCATGGTGATGCCGCCGTGGGTCACCATCCAGCTGTTCATATACCGCCGCTCGAGATTCAGCGCGGCCTGCGCTTCGCCGTTGCCCATACCGAGAAACTCGACGCCGAGGTCGTTCAGGAACGGGATCTCGGCCGGGAATGGTTGCGGCTTGCTGGTATCCATCAGTGGATCGCCGAGACGCCGCCGTCAACCGCGAGTACTTGCCCGGTGATGTGCTTCGAGCCATCGGACGCGAACAGCAATGCGGCCCCCTTCAGGTCCTCGTCATCGCCGATGCGCTGCAGCGGCGCGCGCTTCGCCAATTTCTCCTCGCCGAGGGCTTCCAGCGTGCCTTTGGTCATCTTGGACGGGAAGAAGCCCGGAGCCAGCGCATTGACCGTGATCCCGTATTTGCCCCACTCTCCGGCCAGCGTGCGCGTGAAGTTGATCACGGCACCCTTGGAAGTGTTGTAGGCGACCGTCTGCATGCCGTCCGGACCATTGCCGGAAAGTCCGGCGATCGAGGCGACATTGATGATGCGGCCGTACTTGCGCGGGATCATCGATGCCTTGCCCACGGCTTGCGACAGCAGGAAGATGCTGCGGATGTTCAGGTTCATCACCTTGTCCCAGGCTTCCAGCGGATAGTCTTCCGCCGGAGCGCCCCAGGTGGCGCCTGCATTGTTGACGAGGATGTCGATGTGGCCGAGGCGCTTCATCGCTTCGGCAACCAGCGGCTCAACCGCGGATTCGTTCGACAGATCTGCCGCGATGGCGCTGGCTTCAATGCCACGCTCCTTGAGGTGGGCGACGGCTTCATCCAGGTCAGCCTGCTTGCGCGAGGACAGCACGATTTTCGCGCCCTGCTCGCCCAGCGCTTCGGCAATCTGCAGCCCGAGTCCGCGCGAGCCGCCGGTCACCAGTGCGGTCTTGCCCGTCAGGTCGAACAGTTGCTTGATGGTACGCATTTTGTCTCCTTGTATTTCGTTTTGGGTTGTTCACTGCCCGGTGGTTCAGAACCAGGCATCCTGCATGTCCAGCGTTGTCGTGTCGATGCTCTCCAGCAGGTCGAGCTGCGGATGCACTTTCGGCAGCTCCCATTTGAAGAAATAGGTGCACGCCTGCAATTTGCCGCGGTAGAAATCCGCGTCGTGCCCGCTCTTGCCAACCGACAGCAAAGCCTGCTCCAGCCAGACCCAGGCAACGACTGCGTGGCCGAAGGCTTCCAGGTAGGCGGATGCGTTGGCGAGCGTCTTGTTCGTGTCGCCGGCGGCGTACAAGGCCTGCGTCACCTTCTCGATCCGCAGCAGAACAGCTCCGAGGGCACGGGCGAAACCGGCCAACTCCTTCACCTCCATCGCCTTGGCGATGGTCTTCTGCACTTCGCTCCCGAGGAGCTTGAATGCGGCGCCGCCCTGCATCGTTACCTTGCGCCCGAGCAGGTCCAGGCCCTGGATGCCGTGCGTGCCTTCATGGATCGGGTTCAGCCGGTTGTCGCGGTAGAACTGCTCGACATTGTATTCCCGCGTGTAACCGTAGCCGCCATGGACCTGGATCGCGAGGCTGTTGGCTTCCAGGCACCATTGCGATGGCCATGACTTGGCAATCGGCGTCAGGATATCGAGCAGCAGCGTCGCGTTCCTGCGTGCCTCTTCCGACTCGGCGGTACGCTCCTCGTCCACAAGGCGCGCGCAATAGAGATTAAGCGCGAGTCCGCCCTCCACATACGACTTCTGCGCCAGCAGCATGCGCTTGACGTCGGTGTGCTCGATGATGGGAATCTGCGGCTGGGCCGGATCCTTCGCCAACGGATGGCGGCCCTGGGGACGCTCGCGCGCATATTCCAGCGCGTGCAGGTAACCGGTGTAGCCGAGCATCACCGCACCCAGGCCGACGCCGATGCGCGCCTCGTTCATCATGTGGAACATGTTGGCGAGGCCCTTGTGCTTCTCGCCGACGAGGTAGCCGATTGCGCCAGCCTGGCCGCCCGGCTTGTATTTGCCTTCGCCGAAATTGAGCAGGCAGTTGGTGGTGCCGCGGTATCCCATCTTGTGGTTCAGGCCCGCCAGCACAACATCATTGCGTTCGCCGAGCGAACCATCCGGATTCACCAGCTTCTTCGGCACGATGAACAGCGAGATACCCTTCACACCCGGGATCAGCTTGCCGTTCTCGTCGGGGATCTTGGCCAGCACCAGGTGCACGATGTTTTCCGACAGCTCATGCTCGCCGGCGGAAATCCACATCTTGTTGCCCTTGAGCCGGTACGTGCCGTCCGGCTGCGGCTCGGCGCGGGTCACGATATCCGACAGCGAGGAGCCGGCCTGCGGCTCGGAAAGGCACATCGTACCGAAGAAGCGCCCTTCCATCATCGGGCGCACGTAGGTATCGATCTGCTCCGGCGTGCCGCACTTGATCAGTGTGTTGGCGTTGCCGATGGTGAGGAAGGGGTAGGACGAGGTGCCGACATTCGCACCCTTGAAGTAGGCGAAACCGGCCTTCTCGATCACGCAAGGCAGTTGCATGCCGCCAAAGTCGTAGTCCTGACCGGCTGCCATCAGGCCTGCTTCGCAAAAGGCCTTTAACGCGGTCTTCACTTCCGGGATGATGTCGACCGTTTCACCGTCAAAATGCGGTTCCAGCTGGTCGTTCTTCTTGTTGTGCGGGGCGAACAGGTCGGTAGCGATCTGCTCGCAAGTATCCATCGCGGCGTTGAAGGTTTCGCGGGAATGGTCGGCGTAACGCGCGCGCTTGGTAAGTTCGTCCGCCTTCAGCCATTCGTACAGGACGAATTCGAGGTCGCGGCGGGAGACGATTTTCGATTGCATGGTGTCCTCCAGGCGCGCGGACACCATGCCGCACGCCACTGTGAGCTATGTAAGGAATCGGGCGCTTCTTCCTATGGCCCAAAGCAATCATGGGCGCTTTCGGCGCCCATGATGTTGTTCATTTACACGACTTCGAACAGGCCGGCAGCACCCTGGCCGCCGCCGATGCACATCGTCACGACGACATACTTCGCGCCGCGGCGCTTGCCCTCGATCAGCGCATGGCCGGTCAGACGTGCACCGGAGACGCCGTAAGGGTGACCAACGGCGATTGCGCCGCCGTTGACGTTCAGGCGGTCCATCGGAATGCCGAGCTTGTCGGCGCAGTACAGCACCTGCACGGCAAATGCCTCGTTCAGCTCCCACAAGCCGATGTCTTCCACCTTCAGGCCGGTCTTCTTCAGCAGCTTCGGGATCGCGAAGACGGGACCGATGCCCATTTCATCCGGCTCGCAGCCGGCGATGGCGAAACCGCGGAAGATACCCAGCGGCTGCAGGCCCTTCTGCTCGGCGAGCTTGCTGTTCATGACGATGGCAACCGATGCGCCGTCAGAGAACTGGCTCGCGTTACCCGCAGTGATCACGCCGCCCGGAATCGCAGTGCGGATTTTGGACACGCCTTCCAGCGTGGTATCGGCGCGGATGCCTTCGTCAGCGGAAATCGTCACTTCCTTAGTCACCAGCATGCCGGTTTCCTTGTCGGCCACGCCCATGACGGTGGTCATCGGGACGATCTCGTCATTGAACTTGCCGGCGGCCAGTGCTGCTGCGGCACGCTGCTGGCTCTGCACGCCATACTCGTCCTGGCGCTCCTTGGGGATGTTGTAGCGCTTGGCGACCGTCTCGGCGGTCTGCAGCATCGGCCAGTAGATTTCCGGCTTGTTCTGCTTGAGCCACACCTCGGCGATCATATGGGTGTTCATTTCGTTCTGCACGCAGGAGATCGACTCGACGCCGCCGGCGGCATAGATGTCGCCCTCGCCAGCGATAACGCGCTGGGCTGCGGTAGCGATGGTCTGCAGGCCGGAGGAGCAGAAACGGTTGATGGTCATGCCTGCGGTCGTCACCGGGCAGCCGGCGCGCAGCGCGATCTGGCGCGCGATGTTGCTGCCGGTCGCGCCTTCCGGCGAGGCGCAGCCCATGATCACGTCTTCCACTTCGCCGGCATCGATCTTCGCACGCTCGATCGCGGCCTTCAGGACGTGGCCGCCCATGGTGGCGCCATGGGTCATGTTGAAGGCACCTTTCCAGGATTTGGCCAGGCCGGTACGGGCGGTGGATACGATGACGGCATCAGTCATTTGAGGCTCCTTGTGTTGAATTGGGGTGGCGTCCAGGTCAATGCGAGGACGTTTTTTGTGACGTCAGGAATTCGATGAAAGTTGAGAATACCATATTTTTAGCACGATCGTTCGTAAATAGTAAATCCGACCTTTTTTGCTTTCGGAACCCGGTTTTCATAGGAGGAAATGTCATATCGACAACACCTTGCTTGTAAGGTTCTGTAAGTTTCAAGCAAGCGTTACGTAAGTTTTAAGTTGCACACTCCAACCGTGCAATCGATGGGCAAGTGTTTTTGCACATTTATATTAATTACGAGTTTGAGGAGATTGGCATGGCGACAGTACAAGCTTCGGCTGACCGCGCAATGACAGCAGAAGAACGGAAAGTGATTTTCGCGTCTTCGCTGGGTACGGTGTTTGAGTGGTACGACTTTTATCTATACGGCTCGCTCGCGGCAATTATCGCGAAGCAGTTCTTTGCAGGTACCGACCCCAACACCGCGTTCATTTTCGCGCTGCTTGCGTTTGCCGCGGGCTTTATCGTCCGTCCGTTCGGCGCTATCGTATTCGGTCGCCTCGGCGACATGATCGGCCGGAAGTACACCTTCCTGGTGACCATCCTCATCATGGGCATCTCCACGTTCATCGTAGGTCTGCTGCCCAACTACGCATCGATCGGCATTGCGGCGCCGATCATCCTGATCATCCTGCGCATCCTGCAGGGCCTCGCGCTCGGCGGCGAATACGGCGGCGCGGCAACCTACGTTGCCGAGCATGCTCCGCACGGCAAGCGCGGCGCCTACACTGCCTGGATCCAGACGACCGCTACCCTCGGCCTGTTCCTGTCCCTGATGGTGATTCTCGGCACCCGTACCGCGATCGGCGAAGCCGCTTTCGCCGACTGGGGCTGGCGTATCCCATTCCTGGTCTCCGTGTTCCTGCTGGCAATTTCGGTGTGGATCCGCCTGTCCATGAACGAGTCCCCGGCTTTCGCCAAGATGAAAGCTGAAGGCAAGACTTCCAAGGCCCCGCTGACCGAATCCTTCGGCCAGTGGAAGAACCTGAAGATCGTGATTCTGGCGCTGGTCGGCCTGACCGCAGGCCAGGCAGTGGTCTGGTACACCGGCCAGTTCTACGCGCTGTTCTTCCTGACGCAGACGCTGAAGGTCGACGGTGCAACGGCTAACCTGCTGATCGCTGCTTCGCTGGTGATCGGCACCCCGTTCTTCATCGTGTTCGGCGCCCTGTCCGACAAGATTGGCCGCAAGCCGATCATCCTCGGCGGCTGCCTGATCGCCGCATTGACCTACTTCCCGCTCTTCAGCGCCCTGACCCACTACGCCAACCCGGCGCTGGAACAGGCGATCAAGAGCTCGCCGGTGGTGGTGACCGCGGACCCGTCAAAATGCCAGTTCCTGTTCAACCCGACCGGCACGAAGAAGTTCACCTCTTCTTGCGATATCGCTCGTACCGTGCTGGCACAGGCATCGGTGAGCTATACCACCGTGGAAGCACCGGCAGGCACGGTCGCCTCGATCAAGATTGGCGACAAGGTCATCCAGGGCTATGACGCTACTGGCCTCTCTGCGGCCGATGTAGCAGCCAAGGACAAGGAGTTCAAGAAAGAGCTGGGCGACGCCATCAAGGCTGCCGGTTATCCGTCCAAGGCTGATCCGGCCCAAATGAACAAAGGCATGATCCTGCTGATCCTGGTCATCCTCGTGATCTACGTCACCATGGTGTACGGCCCGATCGCCGCGATGCTGGTCGAACTGTTCCCGACCCGTATCCGCTACACCTCCATGTCGCTGCCGTACCACATCGGTAACGGCTGGTTCGGCGGCCTGCTGCCGACGACCTCCTTCGCACTCGTTGCTTACAAGGGCGACATCTACTACGGCCTCTGGTACCCGATCATCATCGCCATGATCACCTTCGTGATCGGCATGCTGTTCGTGAGGGAAACCAAGGATCGCGACATCTACGCGAACGACTAACCGTCTAATCGTCCCAGGCGTACCTTCCGGTATTCCTGGTTTTGAAGCCGCCAGTTATCTGGCGGCTTTTTTTTGCGACGAGGTTTGTCAAATCATCAAGCGAGAGGCGTCTGGGGCGCGGAATGTCGAGGCCTGCCTCAGGATATCCGGCAACAGGTTAGGAAGAGATGCTGTGCGAGCTGCTTGAATCCCGGACGCCAGGTGTGACTGCAAGCGACATGCGGGAGTGGACGTCAGTTGTTTTCCTTCACCGGGCGCCCTCGGTAAAGCGAGCCAGGTTTCGAAGTGAGGACGCCAGGCCTGATACATGATCTTCCGGACCTATTCCTTTCGGCACGTCCTCGCAACACACGGTCACAGTCGTGCCCTGCTCGCCTTCGTCAAAGATCCAGATGATGCGTATCTGCCCCGAGAAGGCAGTGTCTGCGTGCTCGGTCGTCTTTCCCGGGACGGGTGCCTGATAGTCGTAGGAGAGCCGCATTCGGTACATTCCGCCCTCACGGAAATCAAATGCAAGCATCGTCCCGGTCATACCTCCGGGAGGAAGCCAGGTTTCCATGGCGCGGGGCTCGGCAAATGCGTCGTAAATCCTCGACGCCGGCGACCGGATCAATCGTGAAGCCCTGTCGACTCTCTTTGTCGTACGCGCAAAATCCTCGGCCGCACAGCCCTGGAATACGGTATCAGGGCTGCAAGGTCAGCACGCCCAGCCTGTTTTTCTCAACCTCTTCACGCCGTGTCTTCATCGGTACGTACTTCACCTCGGCCCACCTCTGCATAAAATTGCGGTAGAACGGCGACAGCACATTTCCGGACTGCCCGGTGGAATGGATGAACTGCGAGTTGTCCAGGTTGGAAAGATCGTACAACGCGCGCAGGCTCGCCGCGTGCCGGTTGGCGAAAGGCGACTTTTCGTCGCGCAGATTGTGCCGGCCCACATTCACGGTGAATGTGTCGCCCGGTGTGGGCACGCTGAGATCGAAGACCTTTGCCAGCATCTCCACCTTCCCGAACGGACGGTGTTCCGATCGCGCCGCATGCGCCTCGCCCCACTGCCACTTGCCGATGTCAGATCCATAGCGCTGCTCGAGATCGGACAAGGCGGCTTCCAGCGAGCTTGCCAGGACCTCCTCGCAGGTTTGCCTGTTTCCCTTGACGGCGACGGTCACGTCGTTGCACCAGCGGCCCTGCCCGTCCTTGTTCAACAGGACGTTCACGGTGGACAGATGCGTGTTGCGCTGTTCCCAGTAATCCTTCATCAACGCCTCGCCGAGTTCGTCGACGAAGACCTGCTTCGCAGCCATGCGCATCCAGGCGTTGTAGATCAAAGGCTCGGGACGGTTGCTGTCCATCGAACCATTCCAGCCTTTCAGCATCGCCAGTGCAGCTTTTGCCCGCTCCGTGCGGGGGACGGTCTTGAGCAGCGCCGGCAGGACTTCCTGTGCAGCCAGCGAAAGGTGATCCTTCTGGATTTCTGCAAAGCTGGTCAAGTCGTGCTTCGGCTTGGCATCCAGCAGCGCATCGATACGGCGAGCGCGGTATGGCTGCGACCATTCGCTGGTCAGGAAATGCGGGTAGTTGGCATCGACGATCTTGTGGTTCGCCGTCATGAGGCGCTGCGAAGCCGGATTGTACTTGCGCGGCAATTCCTCGAACGGAATGAAGCCCGCCCAGTCGTACCGTGCATCCCAGCCGGGCGCGGGCGCCAGCCCTTTGAGGTCGTTCTCCGGCTTGCGGACCGGCACACGGGCCGGCGCGATAAAGCCGATATTGCCGTCGACATCGGCATAGACGATGCTCTGCTGCGGCGCGCTGAAATCCTTCGCCGCGTCGACGAACTGCTGCCAATTCTGCGCGAGATTGAACTTCATCCCAGCCTGCAGCGTCATGTCGTCCGGCTGCAACGCCGTCCATGCGAAGGACACCACATATTTCGTGGCGTCGAGCGGCGCCTTCTCCACGATGGGTAATGCGCCGGTGATCACCGGTCCGTGCCGCGTTTCACGCACTTCGATGGTCACATCCGGCTGGCCCTTCACCTTGATGGTTTCGTTGCGCACCTTGAACTCGGCCCAGCCATCGGGCGTCTGGTACTTGCGGCGATCCTCCGGATGAATGCGCTCGATGTAAAGATCCTGAACGTCAGGCGCCGTATTGGTGAATCCCCAGGCCATGCGATCGTTGCGTCCCAGCACCACGCTGGGAATGCCCGGCAGCGTCGCACCGATCACATTCAGTCCGGGGGCGGACAAATGCGCGAAATACCACAGGGCGGGCGCCGACAATCCCAGGTGGGGATCGTTGGCGAGCAGGGGCTTGCCGGTCGCCGAGAGCGCACCACCGACTACCCAGTTGTTCGACCCCATGCCTTCAACGTAAGTCGGCGGCGCGACGGACGCGACCTTGGCCAGCTGCCTGGTCGTCCCGGTCAACTCGCGATACAGGACGGTGTAGTCCTGCGTCGGGACGACCGGATCGCCAGGGTACGGCGCGAGGAACTCATTGATCTGCGCCAGCGACAGGCGCTGCGAAAGGCGCATGCGAAGCAGTTCCTGTGTCCAGTTCGCCCCGAGGTCCCACGCCATCATGGTCTGCCAGCCGACCGAATCGACCGCCTGCCATGGCGCGGGCGCCGGTGCGCCGGTCAGGATGAACTCCAGCGGCAAGGGGCCGCTGCGGTTGTCGAGATAGGCATTCACGCCGCGGGCATAGGCATCGAGCGCGTCGCGCGTTTGTTGCGACAGGTTGCCGAGAATTTTCTCGGCATTGCGGCGGATGCCGAGCGTGCGGATAAAGCGGTCGGTGTCGAGCGCATTCGGCCCCAGGATTTCAGCCATCCGGCCGGCCGGAATGCGGCGGTTGAGTTCCATCTGCCACAGCCGGTCCTGCGCATGCACGAAACCGAGCGCGAAATAGGCGTCGGCGGAGGATTTGGCATAGATATGCGGAATGCCTTCAACATCACGGACGATGTCCACCGCGGCACCCAGCCCTTTGAGCGAAATCCTTCCGTCCACCTGCGGCTGGCTGGCGTTGCGGTACCACACTGCAGTGCCGGTACCTGCCAGCAACACAAGCACCAGAATCAGGGCAACTTTCTTGAAAATTCCAGTCATACGGCTATGCATAGTCAATTCTCCAAGCGTGCGAGGTTATCACAGCGCATTCCCGTATTTGCAGGCCGGCGATAACGAGAGATTGTCAGATGGTAAGATGTGGTTTCGTGTAATGACAAAGCAGTCGAATTGCTATCTTATGAAATTTGATGTCGCCATTGTTGGCAGTGGCCTGGCCGGCCTTTCCGTCGCCCTGCACCTCGCGCAAACGCACAAGGTGGTGGTGGTTTCGAAGCGCACCCTGCTGGACGGCGCCAGCAATTGGGCACAAGGCGGCATTGCCGCGGTGCTCGATTCCGGCGATAGCCATGAACAACACATTGCCGACACCCTCGTCGCCGGCGCCGGCCTGTGCGACGAAGGCGCCACGCGCTACATCGTCGAACACAGCCGCGGCGCGATCGAATGGCTGATTGAACAAGGTGTGCCATTTACCCGTGACCCGACGGCCGAACTCGGCTTCCACCTGACGCGCGAAGGCGGCCATAGCCAGCGCCGCATCATCCATGCCGCGGATGCAACCGGGCACGCGGTGCAGGTCACGCTGGAGCAGAAGGCGCGCAACCACCCGAACATCACGGTCCTCGAACATCATTTCGCAATCGATGTCATCAAGTCCGACAAGATCGATGGCAGCGAAGGCACGCCGCGCTGCGTCGGCCTGTATGTCCAGGATGTCCAGACCGGCAGCGTAACGACGCTTGCAGCCGACCACACGGTACTGGCCACCGGCGGCGCCGGCAAGGTATATCTGTACACGACCAATCCCGATACCGCGACCGGCGACGGCATCGCGATGGCCTGGCGCGCCGGCTGCCGCGTGGCCAACATGGAGTTCGTCCAGTTCCATCCGACCTGCTTGTACCACCCGTACGCGAAATCCTTCCTGATCAGCGAAGCGGTGCGCGGCGAAGGCGGCTTGCTGAAATTGCCGGCAGAAGCGGGTGCCGCGGCCGGCTGGCGCTTCATGACGGCGCACGACGAGCGCGCGGAACTGGCGCCGCGCGATGTAGTGGCGCGCGCGATCGACTTCGAAATGAAGAAGCGCGGCCTGGATTACGTCGAGCTCGATATCAGCCACCAGCCGCCGGAATTCCTGAAAGAGCATTTCCCGACCATCTATTCGCGCTGCCTCGAGCTCGGCATCGACATCACGAAGCAGCCGATTCCGGTGGTTCCCGCCGCGCACTACACCTGCGGCGGCGTCGTCACCGACATGTACGGGCGGACCGACCTCCCCGGTCTGTATGCAGTTGGCGAAACCGCCTACACCGGCCTGCACGGCGCCAACCGCCTCGCCAGCAATTCACTGCTCGAATGCCTGGTCCTCGGGCGCGCTGCCGCGCAACACATCGAGATGCAGCCGAAACCGAAGTCGCTTCCGTTGCCGGCCTGGGACGAAAGCCGGGTCACCGACGCCGACGAGGAAGTGGTCATCGCGCACAACTGGGACGAACTGCGCCGCTTCATGTGGAACTACGTGGGCATCGTCCGTACCACCAAACGGCTTGAACGCGCCCAGCACCGCATCGGATTGCTGCGCGAGGAAATCTACGAGTATTACTCGCACTTTCGCATCACGCGCGACCTTCTCGAACTGCGGAACCTGGTCGATGTTGCCTCGATGATCGTCGACAGTGCCCTGTCCCGTCGGGAAAGCCGCGGCCTGCACTACAGCCAGGATTTCCCCGAAACACTGCCGAAGGCACTGCCGACGGTCCTTTCGCCGTCCCCACGCTGAACCTGCACCGGCCAGGATGTGAGCGCCGCGCTTCTGGACCGCGCTGGGATCTATGGCGAGATGCTGAAGCTGGCCGAGCATGTCGAAAATATCGAGCAGTCGGGATCGAACCTCCTGCTCGCGCTGACCAACCTCAAGCTGACGCAGGAAGAGCTGCGCGACATGCAGCTCACGGCGTATGCTTGGAGTGAACAAGTCTCACGTCAGGCATAGCAGGTTTTGTCACTCAAGGAGTAACGCTTTCGTCAGCCGATGATTCGCAGCGAATAATCGGTTGCACGAACATCCTTGGTCAGGCTGCCGATCGAAATCCGGTCGACACCCGTTTCAGCGATGGCACGTAGTGTGCTCATGTTCACCCCGCCCGACGCCTCCAGCAGTGCCCTGCCGTCGTTGATCTTGACGGCCTCGCGCATCATCTCGAGCGTGAAATTGTCGAGCAGGATCGAGGTGGCTCCCGCAGCCAAGGCTTCTTCCATTTCCGTCAGGTTTTCGACCTCGATCTGGATCGTCACGCCTGCATGCAGCGCGTGGGCGGCCTGCATGGCCGCGGTGATGCCGCCTGCTGCGGCGATATGGTTTTCCTTGATCAGGATGCCGTCATAGAGTGCCAGGCGCTGGTTCTTGCCGCCGCCGACACGGACAGCATATTTCTGCGCCAGACGCAGGCCCGGCAGGGTCTTGCGCGTGTCAAGCACCGATGCCCGGGTTCCCTTGACGACGTCCGCATACTGCCGCGTCACGCTGGCGACGCCGGAAAGCAACTGCAGGAAGTTCAGGGCGGTCCGTTCGGCCGTCAGCAAGGCGCGCGCCGGCGCTTCGATCGCACATACTTCGGTATCGGCCGTCATTGCCGCGCCCTCCGCATAGCGCCACTCAATGCGAATGCGTGCATCGAGCTGCTTCATCACGCCTTCGAACCATGGCGCGCCGCACAGGACTGCGGCTTCGCGCACGACGACGCGTGCCTTCACCCATTCATTCTCGGGAACCAGCAGGCCGGTCACGTCGCCGGTGCCAACGTCTTCGGCAAGGGCCGTGCGGATATTCTCTTCAAAGGCAGCAGCCAAGGCCGGGTCGAAAGGCGCAAACGGGTTCTTCAAGGTACTCATGCGGGTCCGATCCCTGCAAACAGTTTTTGTTCTTTGGCGAGGTCGCCGCTTGGGCGTACGTTGGCCTTGCGTGCCGCGGCAAAGGCCAGCATGCGGTCGATGCAGACATAGGCCTTGCGTCCGGTTTCGGGCACGACATGGATTTCGTTCTTCCCGGACTCCAGCACCTCAGCCAGATTCTGCAGGCTGTTCATCGCCATCCACGGACAGTGCGCGCAGCTCTTGCAGGTTGCGCTGTTACCGGCGGTCGGGGCATCGATGAAGCGCTTGCCGGGCGCGGCCATGCGCATCTTGTGCAGGATGCCGTTGTCGGTGGCGACAATGAACTCCTCCGCATCGAGCGACTGTGCCGCCGCAATGAGCTGCGAGGTAGAGCCGACCACGTCCGCCTGCGCAACCACCGCTTCCGGGGACTCAGGGTGGACCAGCACCTTGGCGTTCGGGTGTTCCTTGCGGAGCAGTTCCAGTTCGACGCCCTTGAACTCATCGTGCACCAGGCAGGAGCCCTGCCACAACAGCATGTCGGCCCCGGTCTTCTTCTGGATGTAGCTGCCCAGGTGTTTGTCCGGTGCCCACAGGATCTTCTTGCCCTGCGCATGCAAGTGCTGGACGATATCCAGGCCGATCGACGACGTGACCATCCAGTCGGCCCGTGCCTTCACCGCGGCACTCGTGTTCGCGTACACCACCACGGTCCGGTCCGGATGGGCGTCGCAGAAGGCCGCGAACTCGTCGGCCGGACAGCCCAGGTCCAGCGAGCAGGTCGCGTCGAGATCAGGCATCAGGATCGTCTTTTCCGGACTCAGGATCTTCGCGGTCTCGCCCATGAATTTGACGCCGGCCACGACCAGGGTCTTGGCAGCATGGTCGCGTCCGAAACGGGCCATTTCGAGGGAATCCGAAACACAGCCGCCCGTCTCTTCGGCGAGGTCCTGCAAATCGGCGTCCACGTAATAGTGCGCCACGAGCACCGCCTGCTTTTCCTTCAGCAGGCGCTTGATCCTGTCCTTGAGCGCGGCCTTTTCCTCAGGCGACGGGGCCAGGGGCACGCGCGCCCAGGCATTGGCCACGCAACTGGTGCCCGCATCCATTTGCGGGCGTTCGAATTCGACGGTCTTGATCGGTAGGGTTTGCATGATAAAAACGCAAGCTGCGGCACATTAACGAGAATGAAATGCGCGGAAAAGGGAGAGTATGCCTGATATCGAAAAACTGAGGGGTGGGCGGCTGTTTTCAAGCATCATTAGCCCTTAATCTGGTTCCCTGCTTGGGGCATTGTTGCTGCCGGAGTTGACCAAAAACAACTGGAAACAATTTTTGATATTTCCTGGTAGCAATTTTCCATTTACGTAGAGTAGTTTCGATAGCATACTGATTCTGATAAAGATCAATAACGCGTCCGGCCGGAACATTATAAATAGCCACGCCCGCATTGCCTTCAAGAACAAAGACGACAAGCCGGCCGATTCAGTCCTTACGCCGTTAGGCAGCTGGCTGGAAATAACAAATGTGTAACGGCATTTCGCCAAGAGGGGACAAGGTTCATGGAACATCAAATTTTCGACAAGACCGACAAGGGTCGTGAAGAAATCACCACGCGCAAGTACCATTTGCCGTCCCGTTTGCGCCCTCTCTTGGTCATGATCGATGGCAAGCAGTCCGCCGGCGAACTGCTAAAGAAGGTTGCTGGCCTTGGACTGAATGCGGATAGCATCAACGAGTTGCTGAACAACGAATTTATCCGTGTCGTGGAGCAAGCGGCACCAGCCGAGACCGCGCCTGCTGCGCCGCCGCCTGCCGCTACCGGAAACGATGCCGCCGCGGCCCCGCTCGACGAAATTTTCGGTGGAACAAATCAGTTCCAGGCGATTTACCAGTTTTATACCGAGACGATCAAAAGCACCATCGGTCTGCGCGGCTACACGCTGCAGTTGAAGGTCGAGAAGGCCGCATCCATCGACGACTTCCGCGCCTTACGCGATCCCTACCTGGAAGCCGTGCTGAAGGCCAAGGGCAAGGAAGTCGCCCGCAGCATACGCGGCCGCCTCGATCAGCTGCTCTACGCGGGCGAAACAGTGCCGAACACGACGGTAATCGGCCTGAACCTTGCAGCTTCCGAATAGGCCCGGGGCTGCCGCCCCGCAGCCTTACTCGATCCCCTGGCTGGTCAGGTACTCTTCGTAACCGCCGCGGAAGTCGATCACTTCCCCATCCCGTACTTCGAGGATGCGCGTCGCGAGCGACGACACGAATTCGCGATCGTGCGACACGAAGATCAGCGTGCCGGCATACTTGTCCAGCGCGATGTTCAGCGACTCGATGGATTCCATGTCCATATGGTTGGTCGGCTCGTCCATCAGCAGCACGTTGTGACGGCCGAGCATCAGCTTGCCGTACATCATGCGACCCTTTTCACCGCCCGACAGCACCTTCACCGACTTCCTCACGTCGTCGCCGGAGAACAGCAGGCGGCCGAGGATCGAACGCACCGCCTGGTCGTCGTCGCCCTCCTTCGTCCACTGGCCCATCCAGTCGGTCAGGTTCTTGTCTGTCGCGAATTCCTCGGTCGGGTCCTGCGGCATGTAGCCGATGTTGGCATGTTCGGCCCACTTGGAGACGCCGGCATCCGGCTTCATCCCGCACACGTCACCGCCGATGCAGCGCAAGAGCGTGGTCTTACCTGCGCCGTTGGCGCCGATGATCGCGATCTTTTCGCCGGCTTCAACCAGGGTGTTGAAGTTCTTGAAGATCGCACGATCATACGACTTCGACAAGCCTTCCACTTCCACCGCCTGGCGGTGCAGTTTCTTCTCGCCCTCGAAGCGGACGAACGGGTTCTGACGGCTGGACGGCTTGACGTCTTCCACCTTGATCTTCTCGATCTGCTTGGCGCGCGAGGTCGCCTGCCGGGCCTTGGACTTGTTGGCCGAGAAACGGCGCACGAATTCCTGCAGTTCGGCGACGCGCTCCTTGGCCTTGGCATTTGCAGCGAGCTGCTGCGCGCGTGCCTGCGACGACGCCAGCATGTAGTCGTCGTAATTGCCGGGATAGATCTTCAGCGTGCCATAGTCCATGTCAGCCATGTGCGTGCACACCTGGTTCAGGAAGTGACGGTCGTGCGAGATGATGATCATCGTGGAGTTGCGCTCGTTGAGCACGTTCTCCAGCCAGCGGATGGTATTGATGTCGAGGTTGTTGGTGGGCTCATCCAGCAGCAGGATGTCCGGATTCGAGAACAGCGCCTGCGCCAGCAGCACACGCAGCTTCCAGCCGGGTGCGATGTTGCTCATCGGGCCCTGGTGCTGGTCGAGGGGAATGCCGACACCCAGCAGCAGTTCGCCGGCGCGCGCTTCGGCGGTATAGCCGTCGTACTCAGCAAACTTCGCCTCCAGGTCGGCGGCGCGCATGTAATCGTCGTCGGTCGCCTCCGGATTCGCATAGATGGCGTCACGATCGGACATGGCAGCCCACATCTCGGTATGGCCCATCATGACGACGTCCAGCACGCGCATCTCTTCGTACGCGAACTGGTCCTGGCGCAGTTTGCCCAGGCGCTCGTTCGGGTCGAGCATGACGGTGCCGGCGCTCGGCTCGAGGTCGCCGCCGAGGATCTTCATGAAGGTGGACTTGCCGCAGCCGTTGGCGCCGATCAGGCCGTAGCGGTTGCCCTCGCCGAATTTGACGGAGATGTTTTCGAACAGCGGCTTGGGGCCGAACTGCATTGTGATATTTGCGGTAGAAAGCACTGGTAAAACCTTTGCGGGAGATTCGGAAATAACCCGCCATTTTACCATTCCGCACCCTGGACGCCGGGCGTCGCTAGAAGGATTCCTTCAGCAGGCTCCTGCGCGCCGCCATGAATATCTCCGCCGCACGATTCAGTGCATTTTCGTCAATGCGCGGCTGATACAGCGTACTGTCGATGCCAAAACCGCTGGCACCCGCTGCAACGTAGGCCGCCATGTTGTGCGGTTGGATCAGCCGCCCGCCGGCTTCCTGCACCGCTTCGACTTCCCCCACCGAAAGGACAGTTCCCGCGCCGATCAGGGCATCGTCCGGCGCGATGCGCTGCAGTGCATGAATGGCATCAAGTGCGCCCGGACAGTTCAGCGGCACTTCCAGCATGCGAAAGCCGACGTCGAAAAGGATACGCCCCAACGCTGGTGCCTCGGCCGGGATGAGCCCGCGGAGGATCGCGATCAAGGGGCAAGGGAAAGGCTTGAACAGGTCGATGCTCACCCTACCCGGGAACGTTGAACAGGGCACGCAGCGCGGCGACATAGGCGCTGCCGGGCAGCCAGGTGCGCGCCGGCATGCCGAGCAACTCCAGCGCGCTGAGGTAACGCGTCGACGCGGCCGGGCTGCCGATGATCTGCACGGGCCGGGACATTGCGTCGCCGGACTTGCGCACGACTTCAAACAGCTCGGTGCCGATCAGCAGACCCGACAGATACGACAACGCATGGGACGGCGGCATCATGTCGGTCAGCACCATCGCCTGGCAGCAGAAAGCGGTGTGCGTGAGCGCACCCTGCCTTGCCGCGCGCAAGCCATCCGCGAATGCTTCAGGTACCGAATCTTGCGTGGCGATCGCTTCCGCCAGCGTTCCATGCTGCGACATCAGCAAGTGCAACTCACCGGTCATGAAGGTCATGAACTCGGTAATCCGTCCGTCGTCGACATGCACCCATTTGCTGTGCATGCCCGGCAAAAGGAACCAGCCATCGCCGGCGCCGAGTTCGACCGCGCCCAGGACGTGCATCTCGTCCCCGCAAATCAGATCCGGCAGGCCATGCGGGTCGACGTACCGGTAACCGGGGACAATCCGCACGCGGATACCGGATATCCCGGCATCGACAGCCACCAGTGCTTCACCAAGCCGGGCCAGAGCGTGCTGCACCGGAAGGTACGCCACTTCCTTCCAGCAGCCCCTGCTTCCCGCCATTCCTGAAATGACCACGTCGCCGCGCTCGATCTCCAGCGCCTCGAGGAGCGTACGCAACGAATCTTCGCAGCCGCCCTCGACCTTCAGGATGCCTTCGTCATCCTCATGCTCGCGCACCAGTTCTCCCTGCGGGCTGATGACGTAGACCCGCCGGTTCCTGGCGCCCCAGTCGATACCGAGGAGTGTGGTCCCTTGCGCCGACATGATTTCCTCTGAACTTTCGATCCCGCCACCAATCAATGTGGATGCTGATTCGCACCATCCCCCTGCCGTTCCTGGCACGCACAGGAGATGCCGATGCCCATCCACATCAAAAAACGCCGCAGCCAGGCATGGTTCGACAAGCAGGATCGTGACGGCTTCGTCCACCGGAGCTGGACGCAGAAGCCGGGCTACCTCCCCGATGCCTTTGACGGCCGCCCGATCATCGGCATCTGCAATACCTGGTCCGAGTTAACTCCCTGCAATAGCCATTTCCGCGAACTCGCCGATTTCGTGAAACGGGGTGTACTTGAGGCAGGCGGATTCCCACTGGAGTTCCCGGTGATGTCGCTCGGAGAAACGCAATTGCGGCCAACTGCAATGCTCTTCCGCAATCTTGCGAGCATGGATGTCGAGGAATCCATCCGCGGCAACCCGATCGACGGCGTGGTCCTCCTCATGGGCTGCGACAAGACGACGCCCGCGCTGCTGATGGGCGCGGCTAGCTGCGCTCTGCCGGCAATAGGTGTTTCCGGCGGTCCCATGTTGAACGGCAAATTCAAGGGCAAGGACATCGGCTCGGGCACCGGCGTCTGGATGATGTCGGAAATGGTGCGCGGCGGATTGTTGACGCAGGAGGAATTCACCGAAGCCGAGGCCTGCATGAACCGCTCTGCCGGTCATTGCATGACCATGGGCACCGCGTCCACGATGGCCTGCATGGTCGAAGCCCTCGGCATGTCCCTGCCCGGCAATGCCGCCATCCCCGCACCGGACACGCGCCGCAACCGCCTCGCGCAGTTGAGCGGACGGCGCATCGTGCAGATGGTGGAGGAAGACCTCGGCATGGAGAAGATCCTGACGCGAGACGCGTTCGAGAACGCCATCCGCATCAACGCCGCCGTCGGCGGTTCGACCAATGCAGTCATGCACCTGCTGGCAATTGCCGGCCGCATCGGCGTCGATCTCGCCCTCGATGACTGGGACCGCATCGGCAGCGCCATGCCCTGCCTCGCCAACCTGCAACCGTCCGGCCACTATCTGATGGAGGACTTCTACTATGCAGGCGGGCTTCCGGCGGTGATGGTCGAGATCCGCCACCTGCTGCACCTGAGCGCAATGACTGTCAACGGCAGGACCATCGGTCAGAACATCGAGGACGCGCCCTGCTACAACCGCGACGTCATCAGGAGCATCGACCAGCCGTTCAAAGACAAGGCCGGTATCGCCGTCCTGAAGGGCAATCTCGCGCCGGACGGTGCCGTTATCAAGCCCGCTGCCGCATCCCCGCACCTGCTGAAGCACCGCGGACGCGCGGTCGCGTTCGAGTCGATCGAGGATTTCCACGCGCGCATCGACGATCCCGAGCTCGATATTGACGAAAGCTGCGTGATGGTCCTGAAGAACTGCGGCCCCCGCGGCTATCCCGGCATGGCGGAAGTCGGCAACATGCCCTTGCCGACCAAGATCCTGCAAAAAGGGATCATCGATATGGTTCGCATTTCCGATGCGCGTATGAGCGGCACTGCCTATGGCACCGTCGTGCTGCATGTATCGCCCGAGGCGGCGGCCGGCGGGCCTTTATCGCTGGTGCGTGACGGTGACATGATCCAGCTCGATGTCGGCGAACGCAGCCTGCATCTCGAGGTAAGCGATGAAGAACTGGCGCGCCGCAAGAATGCATGGGGCGCACCGGGAATGCCGACGCGCGGCTATGCCAAGCTGTACGTCGACCACGTGCAACAGGCGCATCTGGGAGCGGACCTCGATTTCCTCGTCGGCAAGAGCGGCGCTCCTGTCCCGCGCGAATCGCATTGACCGCACCTCCGAGTGGTCTGTCTAGAATGCAATTGGAACGCGAACCGCCGGCAGGCGGTCTATTTGCGCTGAGAATTGAACTTGCCAGCTTCCGGCCAACCATTCCAGGGATGAAGCGCCATGACAGCCGAAATCCTTACACTCGAATCCGAGACGCAACGCCTCCAGGTCGCCCCCGAGATGGGCGGCGGGCTCACCTTTTGGGACTGGAAGGCGGACGGCCGGATGTACCCGCTGTTCCGCCCATGGGATGGTGCATCAGGGGACCGATACTCTCTCGCCTGCTTTCCCCTTGTGCCATGGGCAAACCGGATCACGGATGGCGGTTTTGAATTCGACGGCAAGCCCTACCAGCTCCATGCCAACCGGATGGACGAGCACTACCCGATCCACGGCAACGGCTGGCTGCAGCCTTGGCAGGTCGCCGAGCGCGACGCCGCAAGAATCAAGCTGACGCTGGATTCGCGTCGCTTTGACGGCAATCCCTATCACTACCGCAGCACCCAGACCTTTCTGCTGCTGCCCAACGGCCTGCAGATCGACCTGACGGTGACGAATCAGGGGCCGGCCACCCTGCCCTTCGGCCTCGGGCTGCATCCCTATTTCGTGTGCAACGAGGCGACCCGCCTGATGTTCAAGTCGGAAGGCGTCTGGCTGTACGACGACGACCGCATTCCGACGGAGCATGTGTCGCGCCTTCCGCCGACCTGGGACTACAACAGCCTTGCGCCGCTCGAGGGGCCGATGATCGAGGCCTGCTATACAGGATGGAATGGGAAGGCAGTGGTTGATTATCCGGACCGCGGCCTGTCGGTCACGATGGTTATGCCGGATTGTAATGGCTATGTGCTGCTCGAACGCGCGCCGGAACAGGGTTTCTTCAGCATCGAACCGGTCACGCATCCGGTTGACGCATTCCACATGCCGAACCAGCCCGGCCTGGCTTATCTCGCCCACGGCGACAGCCTTGCGCTGCGCGCGAAGTTCCTGGTCGGTCCGTCAGTAGCGAAGTAGCGAGGGATAGCTGCTCATGACGAGCGAGCACGCGCGCCCGTCAGACGTGAGCCTCGCTTGGCTGCCCACCGCGAGCGTCGCCTTGTCCCGCGTATGTCCAAACGGGAGGCCTGTGAGAATCGGCACGCCGAGCCGCCCACGCAGGTAGGCAATCATCGATTCGAAGGTATAACCGTTGTCGTAGTCCGTCAGTGCGTAACTGGAAAAATCCCCGAACACGATTGCCTTCTGGTCCACCAGCCCCGCATATTCCATCTGCAACAGCATGCGCTCGATGCGATAGGGATGCTCGTTCACATCCTCGATGAAAAGGATGCCGCCATCAATCCGTGGCATGTAAGGCGTACCGATCAGGTGCGTAAGCATCGTCAGGTTGCCTCCCCAGAGCGTGCCGGTGAGGTCGACCTCCGGATTGCCGTCGCCCTCGAACTGGACGGTATGCGATGGTGTGCCTACACACCGCCAGAAATGATCCAGCGTGAAATCACTCGGGTCGTTGCGCGAGAAATCGATGCAAACCATCGGGCCAGCGAAACTTGGCAATCCGCCCTGAGTCAGGAGAGCCATGTGCAAGGCGGTGAAGTCGCTGTGCCCGACAAACAGCTTCCCGCTCGTAGCCAGCAGTGGCAGATCCAGCTCCGGCAGGATGCGTGACATCCCATAGCCGCCGCGCAGCGCCATGACTACCTGCACTTCGGGATTCGCGGCAGCCGCATGCAACTGGCTGACGCGGTCCTCGTCGGTGCCGCCAAATCGTTCATGCTTGCACGCGGGATCATAGTATTCATGCACCGTGCAACCGTACGCCTGCAGCCTTTCAATGCCCTGCCGGTAGGCTTTCTCATCCGGCGCGTAGCCGCTCGGCGCGACGATGGCCACGCCGATGTTGGCATTCCTCTTCATGTCTCGGTCTTTCGGTGATGCGGAACGGATATTCTAGAGCAGGCTGCGGCCGACCTGTCAGCCCGTGCGCAGAGGATGTGGCAAAAATGCGCGCCACAATGCGCCCGCCACGCTTGACTGCGCAAGCAAAAAAGGCACTGTGCAGCGCGCTTAGAATACGCCGAAGCGCGTCGTCCGCGCCGGGTCGAGATAGAGCAGTTTTTTCAACCCGCCGATGCCCCCGCGGTCAAAACGCTGCCATTGTCCTTCCGGCAGCGCCAGGCGGTCGGCCACGGCATACAGCGCGGTGGGATTGACGCCGATGCCGAGATGGCTGGCGTGCACCTCGATATTCTCCGAACGATCGGCATCCTGCTCGACGCAGCACTGCCATGCAACGACGCCATCGGTACGGCTGTAGATCGAAGTCGTGGGAACCGGCGGCGTTTCCTTCAGGCGCGCGAGCCGCGGATCCTCGTCGATGCGCTGGCCGCTGGCGAACTCGTACAGCCGCCATGCATTGTTCGCCTTCGGCGAACCTGAGAACGGCGTGCCGAGCGTAATGACAGTGCGAATCGCGTCCGGAATCATCTTCGCAATTTCACGCGCATAGATACCGCCAAGGCTCCAGCCCAAGAGGCTCACGCTCCTGCCGTGCTCCGAACGCAACTGCTGCACGCGATCCACGCAGGCCTCGATCACACCCGGCCGCGGGCCGCGATTCAGGCCCTGCTCCCATGCGTACGGCGTGTAGCCGCGGTCTTTGAGAAAATTGCGCAGCACAAGCGTGGTCACGTCGCCCGTCGCCAGTCCGGGGAAAACCACCACAGGATGTCCGTCACCCATCGGCGCCTGACGCAAGACCGGCAATGAGAGCAACGACGCCCACAATTCCCAGGGCGCCCGCCCCTCCAGAGCCAGAAGGAGCCACCCGGGCGCCGGGATTTCATCCGCCTCTGCTTGTGTCTTCATCTCGCTGCGGATCGACTTGATCCGGGCCGCAGCTTCCCGGAAATTCAACAGCTGTGCCAACAATCGTTCCCCCTCCGATGTCAATTTGCCGCATCCCGGCAGAAGAGACATGCTTCCCGCCATGGGTGCACTCCGGCGCTACGCCCGGCGCGCTTCCGGCTCCTGGCTGAGTTTGCAATGCGATGCAATCATCGCGGACAGCGCTGCATCGAAATCGGGAGGAAAATCATGCCCCATGCCCTCGATCTCGTGCAGTGTCGCATCCCGAACCAGCCGGGCGGTGTCACGGCCGCACGCAATCGGCACCAACGGATCGTCCGTTCCGTGAATGACCAGCGTTGGAACCCTGATCGTGCGCAACAGCGCCACCTGATCTCCCGACGACGCGACCGCCATGATCTGCCGGGCGGTACCGCTTATGCACACATTGCGCCGCACGCTTTCGGCCACCCGCCTGCGCAACACCGCCTCGGGTGTCGGATAACGCGGGCTGCCGATGACGCGGAACATGTTCACGTAATAGTCGATCACGCTATTGATGTCGCGCGGATTCTCCGGCCGCGAGAACAGGGCCTGGCTTGCCGCCATGGTCGGCCCGGGTAGTCCCGGCCGGCCGCTGGTGGACATGATCGATGTCAGGGACAGGACACGTTCCGGATAGCGCCCCGCCATGATGTGCGCGATCATGCCGCCCATCGATGCCCCGACGATGTGAGCCTTCCCGATGCCGAGTGCGTCGAGCAGGCAGACACCGTCCTTGGCCATGTCATAGAGGGTGTAACCGCTGAACAGAGGCATATGGAACAGCGATCGGTAAAACGCGAACTGCAGATTTGGCTTGCCGAAGTGTTGCATCTTGCTGGAAAGCCCGCTGTCACGGTTGTCGAAACGGATGACGCGGAATCCTTCGTCGACCAGTCCCTTGCAAAATGCATCGGGCCATGAGATGAGTTGCAAGCCCAGTCCCGAGATCAGCAGGATTGACTCGCCCTTCGGATTGCCTTGCACATCGTAGGCCAGCCTGATGCCGTTAGCTTCAATGATAGGCAATGGTATTCCTTCACAGATGTTCTTTATTGCGGCGCTGCGGCATTCCTCTGACGCAGCGGCTCCGGTAATCAGCAAGCCTCGTGCCCGCTTGGGTGCGCACGGTTTACATGCATACATGCAGGTAGTCCGGCCACGCCGTGTCATTCTTGTGTAATTTCGGCACTCTCGCCGTGGAAAAATTCCCCAAGATGCGCTGCTCCGCACCATTTTCTTTGCCGTGGGGAGATCAGCTCTGCTTTATGTCGATGACCTGGTCGATCAGACGCTGCGCTGCGCGCCGGCGTTCGGCAAAAAAATCCTTCAGCAAGGCGCCGCATTCCTCCGCGAGGACACCGCCGACCACTTCGGTGTGATGGTTCAGCTTTTCCTGCTCGAAAAGATTGACGACCGACCCGCATGCCCCGGTCTTGGGATCGGGCGCACCGAATATGACGCGTGCGAGCCTGGCATGCATCATTGCACCGGCGCACATCGCGCATGGCTCGAGGGTCACGTAGAGTTCGCAACCGGGGAGGCGGTAGTTACCAAGGATTTCCGCCGCCGCTCGCAAGGCCATGATCTCTGCGTGCGCGGTCGGGTCATGCGTGCCGATCGGCTGATTGAATCCCGTCGCGACGATCTGCCCGTCTTTCACCACCAATGCGCCCACCGGCACCTCTCCCAGCGCCCAGGCATTGTGCGCCTGGGAAATCGCCTGCTGCATATAGATGGCGTCTTGCATGTCAGTCGTCTGCAGTGATCTCTGCCCAGCAGTTGGGCGTTTCATGGAGCACCAGCTTGTGCAGCCGCAAGCCCGTCCCGTACCGGTCCTTGTAGGCGGCGCTCAGGATGTCGAACGCAGTTTTCGCGAGATTTTCCACGGTCGGGATGCTGTCGATGATGACTGTCTTGTGGCCGGGAATGCTTTCCAGGAATTCGCGTACGGCCGTGTCCTTTGCATAGGCAAGGAATGCGTGGTCCCAGACGTCGACCAGATGCCGTTTCGCAAGCGCCTTCACGTCCGAGAAATCCATGATCATGCCGTTGTCGGAACTGCCCTCCTCCTGGATGATGTTGCCGATCAGCGTGATCTCCAGCGTATAGCGGTGTCCGTGCAGGTTGCGGCATTGGCTCTTGTGGTCGGGAATCCGGTGGCCGGCATCGAATTCAAGCTTGCGCGTAATGGTCAACATGGTATTCAGGGTATTTGCAGCAGTTTGTGTGTTTGGAGGCTCAACTTCCATTTCGGATTGTTCTTGCACATCTCGATCGCGAGTCTCGTGTTGCGCTCCGCGTCCGGCCCGTCCATGGGTTGAAGGTAAAAGTGCTCGAACTCCAATGACTCATACTCGCCGATGTCCTGGTTTGCCTGCGGGATCACCACCTTGAGCTCGTTACCGCGTCTGGCCACGAGTTCGGCGCCGATCTTGGGACTCACGCACACCCAATCGACGCCCTCCGGAACGGGCATCGTGCCGTTGGTCTCGATGGCGATCTCGAAGCCATGCGCATGCATGCTGTCGATCAAGGCACGGTCGAGCTGCAGCAGCGGCTCGCCGCCCGTAAAGACGACGAATTTGCTCGCAGTGTACGTCGGCGGCCACAAGGCATCGATGGTTTGCGCGAGGCTGCTGCTGTCGGCAAACTTCCCGCCACGCTCGCCGTCCGTACCGACGAAATCCGTGTCGCAGAATTTGCAGATGGCACTCGCGCGATCGCTCTCCCGCCCAGTCCAGAGGTTGCAGCCGGCAAAACGACAGAACACCGCAGGACGCCCCGCATGGGTGCCCTCGCCTTGCAAGGTGTAGAAAATTTCTTTAACGCTGTAAGTCAATTTGCAAATCCGAATAGTTGCGGATCGTTGCTGGTGCCCGGCGCGGCGCAGAAGCGAAGCCGCGCCGCGAACACGGTTCGCGCGCGGCCTTTCTCTCTTTCAGTTTACGCCCGGCCGGTAGCCGGTGCGGGAATCCTTATTCCCACTCGATCGTCGCAGGCGGCTTGCCCGAAATATCGTAGACGACGCGGTTCAGTCCGCGCACTTCGTTGATGATGCGGTTCGACACCTTGCCCAGCAGGTCGTGCGGCAGGTGAGCCCAATGGGCGGTCATGAAGTCCTGGGTCTGCACCGCGCGCAGTGCGACGACATAGTCATAGGTGCGGCCGTCGCCCATCACGCCGACTGACTTGACCGGCAGGAACACCGCGAAGGCTTGGCTGGTCTTGTCATACCAGGAGCGTCCTTCCTCGTCCACGGCCGCACGTAATTCCTCGATGAAAATTGCATCTGCGCGGCGCAGCAGGTCGGCGTATTCCTTCTTCACTTCGCCCAGGATGCGCACCCCCAGGCCCGGGCCCGGGAATGGATGGCGGTATACCATGTCATGCGGCAGGCCGAGCGCCACGCCGAGTTCTCGCACCTCGTCCTTGAACAGCTCACGCAACGGCTCGAGCAGCTTGAGATTGAGCGTCTCTGGCAAGCCGCCGACATTGTGGTGGCTCTTGATGGTATGAGCGGTTTTCTTGCCCTTGCCGGCGCTTTCGATCACGTCGGGGTAGATCGTGCCCTGCGCCAGCCATCTGGCATTCTTCAGCTTCGCCGCCTCGGCCTGGAACACTTCGACGAATTCCTTGCCGATGATCTTGCGCTTGGCTTCCGGATCGGTCACGCCTGCCAGCTTGCCCATGAACTGCTCGGTCGCATCGACGTGGATCACTTTCACGCCGAGGTTCTTGCCGAACATGTTCATCACCATCTCGCCTTCATTCAGGCGCAACAAACCGTGATCGACGAACACGCAGGTCAGTTGATCGCCGATCGCGCGATGGATCAGTGCAGCGGCCACGCTGCTGTCGACGCCGCCGGACAGGCCGAGGATGACCTCCTCGTCGCCTACCTGCTTGCGGATGGCTTCAACCGCTTCGGAGATGTAGTCGGGCATATTCCAGTCCGACTTGCAGCCGCAGATTTCATGAACAAATCGGCCGAGGATGGCCTTGCCCTGCACCGTGTGCGTTACCTCCGGATGGAACTGGACGGCATACCACTTGCGCTCCTCATTCGCCATCGCGGCGATCGGGCAGTTGTCGGTCGATGCCATCAGCTTGAACCCAGGCGGCATTTCGATGATCTTGTCGCCATGGCTCATCCATACCTTCAGCATGCCGTGGCCTTCCGAAGTCACGAAGTCGCTGATGCCATTCAACAGCGAGGTATGGCCGCGGGCGCGCACTTCCGCGTAGCCGAATTCACGCACCTTGCCCATCTCGACCTTGCCGCCGAGCTGCTCCGCCATGGTCTGCATGCCATAGCAGATACCGAGGACCGGCACGCCGGCCTCGAACACAGCCTTCGGCGCGCGCGGCGTATCCCCCTCGGTCACGGAGTTCGGCCCACCCGACAGGATGATGCCGGCGGCGCCATAGCTGCGGATGAACTCGTCACTGACGTCATACGGAAATACCTCCGAGAACACGCCGGCTTCGCGCACGCGACGAGCAATCAGCTGGGTAACCTGGGAACCGAAATCGAGAATGAGAATTTTGGAGTGCATGGATGTGCTTCAACTATCAAGATAAATCTGGTGTCGCGTTCACGACGCGATTGCGTCCCGCGTCTTTCGCCGCGTAGAGCGCCATGTCGGCCCGGCTGATCAATTCCTCGGTCGTCGCTGTCGGGAAGAGATCCGTCGAGGCTATGCCAGCACTAATCGTCAGGTTCAGCGTCGTGCCACCGATTACTTCCGGCTGCGCGGCAATCGTTGCGCGCATACGCTCGGCCACTGCCAGTGCGGTCTTGTGCGATGAGCCCGGCAGGACGATCAGGAATTCCTCGCCGCCATATCGGCCGAGCGCTTCCTGGGGCCGGATACAGGATCGCAGCCGGCTGGCCACCTTGACCAGCACGGCATCACCGGCCGGATGGCCGTACGTGTCGTTGATCTTCTTGAAGTAATCCAGGTCGGCGACGATCAGCGACAGCGGCATACCCGCCTTGTCGCACCGGATCGCTTCAATGGTCAGGATGCGCATGATCGCGCCGCGGTTCCAGGTGCCGATCAGGGGGTCGACCAGCGACTTGCGGCGCAGGTTCTTGTTCTTCTTCTGCAGGTCCAGCTGGAATGCATTCAGCGAGCGCAGTTCGAGCTCACGCTCCACCAGGGCAGCCAGATCGGCCAGGGACTGCTTGTCGCCTTCCCGGAAAACCGGTCGCGGCGTGTAATCGACAAGGCATATGCGCCCGACAAGCGCTTTTTCCGTGTTGTAGATCGGATGGGATGCATAGAACCGGACATGCGGGGTCCCCGCCACGTAGCGGTGCTGCCTCAATGAGCGATGGCTGCTGGCGTCGTTGACCACCACCGGCTGGTCGGAGGCCGAAATGTCGTAGCAAAACGCGGTTTCGATTTCTCCCAGAGATCCGCCCCCCTCATCCGACGCCGGTTTATCGCCGAAGATGATCAGGCAATTCGCGACATCGAACAGCTTCTTCCCGAGGCGCTGGAGACGCAGCAATTGCTGGTCCGCCCCCCCGGGAGCAGCGTCAGCCTGCCCGGCCGCCACCTGCAGGTCGGGACGGCTGGAGCTGTCCGCGCTCGTCATGGCCGATCCGCCTCGGACATCGATCGGAAGCGATCAGTCCGCACGGTAGTTCGGCGCTTCTTTCGTGATCTGTACATCGTGGACATGCGATTCGCGCATGCCAGCGGACGTGATCTCCACGAATTCAGCCTTTTCGCGCAGTTCGTCGATTGTCGAGCAACCGCAATATCCCATTGAGGAGCGGACGCCGCCAACGAGCTGGTAAATGATCGCCAGCACGCTGCCCTTGTAGGGAACTCGGCCTTCAATCCCCTCTGGCACCAGCTTGTCCGCATTGTTCGCAGCGTCCTGGAAGTAGCGGTCTGCGGAGCCTTCGGACATCGCCCCCAGGCTGCCCATGCCACGATAGGACTTGTAGCTTCGGCCCTGGTACAGGATCACTTCGCCGGGCGCTTCCTCGGTGCCGGCAAACATGCTGCCCATCATGACGCTCGATGCGCCGGCAGCAAGTGCCTTGGAAATATCGCCGGAAAAACGGATGCCTCCATCGGCTATGCAGGGAATGCCGGTGCCCTTGAGGGCTTCGGAAACATTGGAAATTGCGGTGATCTGCGGCACGCCCACACCGGCGACGATACGTGTAGTGCAGATCGAGCCGGGGCCGATACCGACCTTCACGCCGTCGGCACCGTGCTCGGCCAGCGCGATCGCCGCAGCCGCGGTCGCGATATTGCCGCCGATGACATCAACCTGCGGGTAGTTCGACTTGACCCACTTCACGCGGTCCAGCACGCCCTTGGAATGGCCGTGCGCAGTATCCACCACGACCACATCCACGCCAGCCTTGACCAGCAGGTCGATGCGCTCGTCGTTGTCCGGGCCCACTCCAACTGCTGCACCCACACGCAGCTTGCCGTGCTCGTCCTTGCAGGCATTCGGGTGTTCGGTCGCCTTCTGGATATCCTTGACGGTGATGAGGCCGCGCAGTTCGAATGTGTCATTCACCACCAGCACGCGCTCCAGGCGATGTTTGTTCATGAGGCGCTTTGCCTCGGCCAGCTCCGCGCCCTCCTTCACATACACCAGCTTCTCGCGCGGCGTCATCTTTGCGCGCACTTCTGCGTCCAGGTCCTCCTCGAAGCGCAGGTCGCGGTTGGTAATGATGCCAACCACCGACTTTCCCTCCACGACCGGGAAGCCACTGATGCCGTGCTGCTCCCGCAACGCGATCACGTCGCGAATGCGCATCGTCGGCGGAATCGTGATCGGATCGCGCAACACACCGGACTCGAAGCGCTTGACCTTGGCGACTTCGCGCGCCTGGTCCTTCGGCTTGAGGTTCTTGTGGACGATGCCGATACCGCCCTCCTGGGCCATGGCAATGGCCAGACGGGCCTCCGTAACCGTGTCCATCGCCGCCGACAGCAGGGGGATATTCAACGTGATATTCCGCGTCAGGCGCGTTGTCAGGGAGGTGTCTTTGGGGAGGATGTCCGAGTGTGCGGGGACGAGCAGCACATCATCGAACGTGAGTGCTTTCTGGAGTAGACGCATAGTGATTCCTATAGGCGCAAAAGCGGATTATACAGTAATCCATCCAGTACGTCGTTTTTACATGCAACATCGCCGCAGCTTCGTTGACAGCCGGGATAAAGCATGGCGAAATCGCCATATTCCCCATCCGAAGGAATTACATGTCGCGCAAGCCGTTCATCCAGCGATTGGCCGCCGCCGCACTGGCTGCCGCCCTCCCCCTCGCCGTCTCGGCCCAGTACGTCTGGATCGACGAAAAAGGCACCAAGCAGTTCTCCGACATGCCCCCACCCACGTCGGTCCCCAGCAACCGGATTCTCAAGCAGCCCGGCGGCACACTTGCACCGAGAGTCAGCCAGGATGCCGCCGAAGAGAAGCCCGTGTCGCCTGTCCGCGCCGAGCCGACCATCGCCGAAAGAAACGCCGACTTCCGCAAGCGCAAGGCCGAGCAAGCCGAAAAGGAAAAGAAAGCTGCCGAGGAAGCCGCCCGCGCGGCAGAAAAGACCAAGAACTGCGATCGCGCCCGGGAGTACCAGCGATCCTTGGATTCGGGCGAACGCATCGCCCGATTGGACAAGAACGGGGAACGGTCCTACTTGTCAGATGAACAACGCAACCAGGAGTCCAGGGACAACCGGCGCGTCCTCGACGACTGCAAATAGACACAGCGTCCCTCAAGAATGCCCGGTTCTCACCGGGCTCCCTTTTCCATCTTTTTCTCGGCCCGCTTTCGGCGCGACTCTTTCGGATCAGCGATCAGGGGCCGGTAGAGCTCCACCCGGTCGTGGTCGCGCAATACGGCGTCAAGCGTCTTGAGCTTTCCGAACACCCCGACACGGCAATTGTCGATATCGAGATCGGGCAGCTGGGCAAGGATTCCGCTTTGCTCGACGGCGGCACGCAATGTCGCACCTTCGGCCACCTTAAGTTCACGGAGTATCTGCTGGTCGGGCCGCGCGTAGCAGACCTGAACGACAATCTCAGCCATACACGGTCTCCGCCCGTTTGCAAAAAGAGTCGACAAAACTGTTGGCGATCATGTTGAATACCGGGCCGATGACCTGTTCCAGCACCTTGCTCGAAAACTCATAGTGCAGGTCGAAATCGATCTTGCACGCATCAGCGCGCAGCGGCTTGAACGTCCAGGTGCCATGAAGATGCTTGAACGGCCCCTCCAACAGCGTCATCGTGATAGAGGTAGGCGCGGTGTGGATATTTTCGGTGGAGAATGTCTGCTTGACCCCATGATAATTAATCTTCAGGGTCGCGATCACCTTGTCCGCATCGCGCTGACGCACCTCCGTTCCTCCGCACCAGGGAAGAAATTTCGGATAGTCCTCAATATTGTCGACCAGCGCAAACATCTGTTCGGCGCTGTATCCGAGCAATACCGACTTATGAACGACAGCCATTGGAAATTAACCGTTTGTTAGAATACGAGATTGGAATTTTAACTGACCCGCTCCGTTTCCCACATTCATGACGATTGTTGATAATAAAAAGGCCTTCCACGATTACTTCATCGAGGAGCGCTACGAAGCCGGCATGGTGTTGCATGGATGGGAAGTAAAGGCGATTCGCGCCGGACGCGTGCAGCTGAAGGAAGCCTATGTCATCGTCCGCCAGGGTGAAGTATTCCTGTTCGGCGCCCACATCAGTCCGCTGCCCACGGCATCCACGCACGTCAACCCCGATCCCGTCCGCACGCGCAAACTGCTGCTCAATGCCGAAGAAATCAAGAAGCTCATCGGCAAGGTCGAACGCGCCGGTTATACGCTGGTCCCGCTCAACCTGCATTACACCAAGGGCAGGATCAAGTGTGAAGTCGGCCTGGCCAAGGGCAAGAAACAGCATGACAAGCGCGAGACCGAAAAGCAGCGCGACTGGCAGCGCGAACAGCAAACCATCATGAAGCAGCACCGCCGCTAGAGCGGTGCGAATCACCGACGGCCTCCGCTTAGCCGCTCTTTTGCGACTTCACCACCTGCATTGCCCCTGCGATCAGCCCGCTGATGTCGCTCATGTTGGCCGGAACGATCAGCGAATTGTTGGTCTTGGCCAATTGTGAAAACGCGTTCACGTATTGCTCGGCAACTTTCAGGTTGACCGCATCCGAGCCACCGGGTTCGCGGATCGCGGCGGCCGTTTTGCGCAAGGCTTCTGCACTGGCCTCCGCAATTGCCAGAATGGCTGCGGCCTGGCCCTGTGCTCGGTTGATCGCAGCCTGCTTGTCGCCCTCCGACTTGGCGATCGCCGCCTCCCGCTCGCCATTGGCGATATTGATCTGCTCCTGCTTGCGGCCTTCTGACGCTGCGATCAGTGCCCGCTTTTCCCTCTCCGCCGTAATCTGCGCCTGCATCGCATGCAGGATTTCCTTCGGCGGCGTCAGGTCCTTGATTTCATAGCGCAGCACCTTCACGCCCCAGTTGGCAGCTGACTCATCGATTGCCGAAACGATCGCCTTGTTGATGTGATCGCGCTCTTCAAAAGTCTTGTCGAGCTCCATGCGACCAATCACCGAACGCAAGGTCGTCTGTGCCAGCTGCGTGATTGCGGCGATGTAATTCGAGGACCCGTATGAGGCGCGCATCGCGTCGGTAACCTGGAAATACAGGATGCCGTCGACCTGTAGCTGCGTGTTGTCTTTCGTGATGCAGACCTGGCTCGGCACGTCTAGCGGAATTTCCTTCAGCGAGTGCTTGTACGCAACCCGGTCAATGAATGGCAAGACGATATTGAGCCCCGGGCCGAGCGTTGCGTTGTACTTGCCGAGCCGTTCAACCACCCACGCATGCTGTTGGGGCACAACATTGATCGTCTTGACGACAAACACTATCGCGACGATGAAGAGAACCAGGCTGACGCTGCCGAAACCGATATCCATCTTCTTTCCTCTTTATTGATTGTCCGTCCCTGATTGTGCAACCACGAGTCGGTTGCCGCGCACTTCCCGTATGACGTGTCTCCCCGGCCGGGCTTGCGCGCCGGCCTCAAGCTCCACGTCCCACATTGCTCCCCGGTACATCACGCGCGACGTACGAACCTCTCCTTCAATGCCCGACCATTCCTCAACGACGAGGCTCTGGCCGACATCGAGATTCACATTGGGGTCACGCTCGGCGTCGCGCCTCGCTGTTTTACCCCACTTGCTGCGTCGAAGTCCATAGGTGGCAATGACGCCCACCAGCGCCGCGACAACAAGCTGCACGGACGAACCCGCCGCCAGTAAGGCCGCGCACCCGGCAGCAACAAAGCCGATTGCAATCATCAGCAGGTAAAACGTCCCTGTGAACATCTCGAGCACGACCAAAACGCCCGCCAGCCCGAACCAGACCATCCAATCTGTCATAGTTGCTCCCCGTGTCCTCCAGCGCATCCTGAAAACAAAAAGCCCCCGCACCCAGAGGGTGGCGGGGGCGCAATACAGAGGTACTGCTGTTTTTGTTGGTTATTGTTCGGCGACAAGTTGGCTCAAGTCTAATCGAAAACCTCAGTGCGTCAAACCTTTTAGGTCAACTTTTTGTCGACTTACAACAAGATAGGCAGAGTGGAGAAACGTGGCACAAGGCCGCATTTCTCCAATGTCAACCAACCTTTCGACTGAGGAAAGGCCTTCCGTCAGCCAACCGAAGCAAGCTTCTGCCAGGTATCGATGACAGTGTCCGGATTCAGCGAAATCGACGCGATCCCTTCTCTCATCAACCATTCCGCGAAATCCGGATGGTCCGACGGGCCTTGGCCGCAAATGCCGATGTACTTACCCTGCGCGCGGCATGCGGCAATCGCCTTCGACAGCAACGCACGAACGGCTTCGTCGCGCTCATCGAAGTCCGCTGCCAGCAATTCCATGCCGGAGTCGCGGTCGAGGCCGAGCGTCAGCTGAGTGAGGTCGTTCGAGCCGATCGAGAATCCATCGAAATACTCGAGGAACTTGTCGGCCAGGATCGCGTTGGACGGTACCTCGCACATCATGATCAGACGCAGACCGTTTTCGCCGCGCTTCAAGCCATTCTTCGCCAGCAGGTTAACCACCTTCTCAGCTTGGCCGAGTGTACGGACGAAAGGGACCATGATCTCGACGTTGGTCAGGCCCATGTCATTGCGGACGCGCTTCATCGCCTGGCATTCCATCTCGAATGCCTCGGCAAAGTCGGCGGCAAGATAACGCGCCGCACCGCGGAAGCCCAGCATCGGGTTTTCCTCGTCCGGCTCGTAGCGCGAACCACCGATCAGCTTCTTGTACTCGTTCGACTTGAAGTCGGACAGGCGCACGATCACCGGCTTGGGCCAGAAGGCAGCTGCGATAGTCGCCACGCCTTCCGCCAGCTTGTCGACGTAGAACGCGCGTGGGGATGCATGGCCGCGCGCCACCGACTCGACTGCCTTCTTCAGGTCGGGATCGACGCTCGGATACTCAAGAATCGCCTTCGGATGAACGCCGATGTTGTTATTGATGATGAACTCGAGGCGGGCAAGGCCGACGCCAGCGTTCGGGATCGACTGGAAGTCGAAGGCCAGTTGCGGATTGCCGACGTTCATCATGATCTTCAACGGCAGCGTCGGGAGGTCCCCGCGCGACACTTCCGTCACCTCGGTTTCCAGCAGGCCGTCGTAAATCTTGCCTTCATCACCCTCGGCGCACGATACCGTCACGAGCGTGCCGTCCTTGAGCATGTCCGTCGCATTGCCGCATCCGACCACCGCGGGAACCCCCAATTCACGCGCGATGATCGCTGCGTGGCAGGTACGGCCGCCACGGTTGGTGACGATTGCCGAGGCGCGCTTCATCACCGGCTCCCAGTTGGGATCGGTCATATCCGCGACCAGCACGTCGCCCGGCTGAACACGTTCCATCTCGGACGGATCATGAATGACACGCACAGGGCCGGCGCCGATCTTCTGGCCGATTGCGCGGCCGGAGGCAAGCACGGTGCCGCTGCCCTTGAGCTTGAAGCGCTGCTGTGCATCGGTGGACTTTTGCTGCGATTTCACCGTCTCCGGACGCGCCTGCAAGATGTACAGCTTGCCGTCGCGGCCGTCCTTGCCCCACTCGATATCCATCGGGCGGCCATAATGTTTCTCAATGATGACGGCATACTTCGCCAGCTCAACGATTTCCTGATCGTTCAACGAATAGCGGTTGCGCTGCTCAATAGGCACATCCACGGTCTTCACAGAGCGACCGGCCTTGGCCTCGCCGGTGAACTCCATCTTGATCAGCTTGGAGCCGATGTTGCGGCGGATGATCGACATCTTGCCCTGCTCGAGCATCGGCTTGTGGACATAGAACTCGTCGGGATTCACAGCACCCTGCACCACCGTCTCACCCAGACCATAACTGGAGGTAATGAAGACGACGTCCTTGAAGCCGGATTCGGTGTCGAGGGTGAACATGACGCCGGCTGCGCCCACGTCCGAGCGCACCATGCGCTGCACGCCGGCCGACAGGGCCACTTCGGCGTGGGTAAAGCCCTTGTGGACGCGGTAGGAAATCGCGCGGTCGTTGTAGAGCGACGCGAACACATGCTTGATCGCTTCCAGTACGTTGTCGATACCGACCACGTTCAGGAAGGTCTCCTGCTGGCCGGCGAAGGATGCGTCAGGAAGGTCCTCCGCGGTCGCCGAAGAACGCACGGCAAACGACACCTCAGCCGAAGAATCAGCCACCAGGCGCCGGTAGAACTCGCGAATTTCCTGCTCCAGGCGCGGCTGGAACGGCGTGTCGATGATCCATTGACGAATCTCGGCGCCGGCTTGGGCCAGAGCGCGAACGTCGTCGACATTCAGCGACGCCAGACGGTCGGCGATGCGCTGGGCGAGCGAGGCGCCGCCGCTGCCGCTGTGTGAAAGGAAATCACGGAAAGCCTGGGCCGTGGTTGCGAAACCACCGGGAACGCGAACACCGGCGCCAGCCAACTGGCTGATCATTTCGCCGAGCGATGCGTTCTTGCCGCCGACGGACTCGACGTCCGTCATTCTCAGGTTTTCAAATGACGCTACGTACGTAGCCCCCTGGGTTGCCCCGGTTGATACTGCGTTGGACATAACTACACCTATTTTGATGATGGGAAATCTGCATATGTACCTTCGCCGCCACGCTCTTTTTGTTATTCTTCATGGGCGCGATGTGTCATGAATTGCTCGCCATTTTACAGTCTGCAACGGCGTCTTGCCGGATGCAATTTAGAACTTTTCACGATTTATCTTTGATCAACATTATGCCAGACCTGCCTGCACATCTCCTGCCACCCGCCGACCGCACCGTTTTTTTTGTTTCAGACGGCACAGGGATCACAGCGGAAACGTTCGGGCACTCCGTACTGACGCAGTTCGAGTTGCGATTCAAGCAAATCCGTCTCCCCTTCATTGATACCCTGGACAAGGCGTATGACGCCGTGCGCGAGATCAACGGAGCATTCGACCGTGACGGGAAGCGGCCTATCGTCTTTTCGACATTGGTCAAGGCGGAGCTGTCATCGGTGGTCCGTCAGTCCAAGGGCATGCACATGGACCTGATCCAAACCTTCGTCGAGCCTCTTGAGCAGGAACTGGGCGTGAAATCGACGCATACGATCGGCCGCAGCCACAATATCGCGGATTCCGAAGACTACAAGAACCGGATCGAAGCGATCAATTTTTCGCTCGCGCACGACGACGGCCAGTCGGACCAGAACCTCGCGGCCGCCGATGTCATTCTGGTTGGGGTTTCTCGCTCAGGCAAGACGCCAACGAGCTTGTACCTGGCGATGCAGTATGGGATCAAGGCCGCCAACTATCCGCTCATCCCCGAAGACTTTGAACGCGGGAAATTGCCCAGCGGTCTGGTGCCGTTCAGGAAAAAGCTTTTCGGATTGTCCATTGCGCCCGATCGGCTCTCAGAAGTGCGAAACGAACGCCGCCCCGGCAGCAAGTATGCAGCGCTGGAAAATTGCCGCTATGAGGTCAACGAGGCTGAAAAGATGATGCGCCGCGAAGGCATTCGCTGGATGTCTTCCACGGCAAAATCAATTGAAGAAATTGCAACAATGATCTTGCAGGAGATCAAGTCGGACAAGCGGGCGTACTGAGTTCGCCTGAACATTTCACGGGACGCCGCAGTCAAAATTGCTGTGGCGCTTTATATAACATTCGATTGGCACACCGCAAAAACACGCCCTCATAAACTTACACGAAACTTACAATATCCCCGCCGATCGATTATAAATAGAGTGAGACGACGGAGGAGACGGCGATGGATCTCGTACTTTTAGAACTGGTTTGTTGGGCCGGCCTGCTGTTTTTCTTCTGGGCGCTAAAAGAGGGGTTGGGACACGTCGAGTCGGATATCGAGGCGCTCGGCCTGGTTTCCAACGGACGACATCAAGCCTCTGCTGACGGTCAGACCCGTTTTGACCGCCCAGAGCGAGTGGAAGAGCCGATCGGCACCTACCGCGATACACAGATTTTCCGCTTTGCCGTCATTCACGGCAGGACCTATCAGTTTGATCGGGTTTGCCCCCCCGATTCGGGGATGAAGCTCGATGCTGACGAACGTTGCGTCGCTCCTGGCATCGTGTACCAGGAATGCAATCCGGCCAGTTTTCCTGAAAAAACTGTTTGAACCGGCGGTCTTACCCGCCCGCGCGCTGACGGACCTGTTCGAAAAAGCAGACGGCAGCGCTTGCGGCGACGTTCAACGACTCAACTTGACCGAGATGCGGGATAGATACGGTTTCGGTCGCCATTTCAAGCAACTCCCTGGATACCCCCTGCCCTTCATGCCCGAATAGCCAGGCGACCGGCCGCTTCAGGTCAATGTCGTAAATCCGTTGGGCTGCGTGAGAGCTGGTGGCAAGCACCGGGATGCGCGCAGACCGGATCAGATCGGCCAATTCGGCGTTCTCGACGATGTCCAATACGAAATGCGCCCCCATGCCTGCCCGCAGCACTTTAGGCGACCAAGAGAATACCGTTCCCTTGCTGCAGTACACCTGCTCGATACCCGCAGCAGCGGCACTTCGAAGGATGGATCCAAGATTGCCCGGATCCTGCAAGCCGTCGAGAAGAACGGATGATTTCGTCAACGCTTGCGGAACTACCGGGGTCGGTGTGTCGACGACAAACATCAGGCCAACTCCGTGTTCAACCTGGCTAAGGGCCTGGTACAGAGATTCAGGCATCGAAATACACTGTACGCGGCTCACCTCGCACTTCTCCACGATGGCCCCCACCTCCGCATGCGCGAGGGAACCTTCACTGACAACGCAAAACGGCGGTCTTCCTACCTGGTCGAGATAAGCCTGGCACAAGTGCACGCCGTCGAGAAGCGAGCGCCCCGCCTTGCGCCGCGCCTGCGAACTCGTCGCCAGCTGCTTCAGCTCCTTGTACAAAGGGTTATCGCGCGAGGAAATGGCCTTCATCTCCGGACTCTCGACTTTTCGATCCGCAACGCCTGAAGCTCGATCAATTCGCGCACCGGCGCGTAGGACTTGCGGTGCACAGGCGAAACGCCGTGCAGCCGGAGCCGTTCGAGGTGCAGCGCCGTCGGATAGCCCTTGTGCTGGTCGAATGCATAGTGGGGAAATTGCTCATGCAATTGCATCAGCGATGCATCGCGTGCGGTTTTCGCGAGAATGGAGGCCGCCGATATCGCAGCCACCTTGTCATCGCCTTTTACGATGGCCTCGGAGCGAATCGGCATCACAGGACACCGGTTGCCGTCGATCAGCGCGAGCGTGGGCACCGGGTTCAATGCTTCCACCGCGCGGCGCATGGCGAGCATGGAGGCTTGCAGGATATTGAGCGTGTCGATTTCGCTTTCGGTGCAGAACGCGATCGACCATGCGAGGGAATTTGCCTTGATTTGCTCTGCCAGCTCGTTGCGCCGCGTCTCAGTCAGCTTTTTTGAATCGCGCAGGCCGTCGATCGGCTTATCCGGATCGAGAATTACCGCGGCCGCATAGACGGCGCCGGCCAGCGGTCCGCGGCCGGCCTCGTCTACGCCGCAGATCAGTTCGTCAACATGATCGAACAGAGACAAATTATCGCTCTTCCTGCTCATGCGCCAGCCGTTCGTCCGATCAGTTGCATGACCGCGCCGGCACTTTCCCGGGCCGTGTCACGCAACAAGGTGTCGTGCATATCGGTGAAGCGTTGATGCAAACGCCTGCGTAGCGACTCGTCATTCAACTGCGCCCAAAGGGCGTCAGCCATGGCTTCCGGCGTCGCTGCATCCTGCAACAGCTCCGGCACCACGAAGTCGCGGGCAAGGATGTTCGGCAGGCCAATCCACGGCTGGTAGCCCATGTGCCGGAGGATTTCCCACGAAGCGCGCATCATCTTGTAGGCGATCACCATGGGCTTCTTGAACAGCGCAACTTCCAGTGTCGCAGTACCAGAGGCGACGAGCACGGCGTCGGCGGCGGCAATGGCTTCATGAGAGCGGCCGGAGAGCAGGTCCAACGGAAGATCTCCAAGCCCCGCGCTGTTCACCAGTTCGGAAAAATACGTACGCTGCTTTTCTCCGGCCATTGGCACGACGATGCGTACCGAAGGGTCTCGGGACGCAACCAGCTTTGCGGCCTTGATAAATGGCACTGCGTTGTACTTCAACTCCGACATTCGGCTTCCCGGAAGCACCGCAATCACTTTCGACTCGGCCGGAATTCCCAGTGCCGCGCGCGCGGCGGCGACGTCGGGTTCCATCGGAATGACTTCGGCAAGCGGATAACCGACGTAAGTGACCGGGATTCCCGCCTTCCGATAGATCTCCTCTTCAAACGGGAACACGACCAGCATGTGCGAAACCGCCTTCGCGATTTTCTTGATGCGCCCGCCCCGCCATGCCCAGATCGATGGACTGATGAAATGCATCGTCGGCACGCCAGCCTGTTTCAATTGGGATTCAAGGCCGAAGTTAAAATCGGGCGCGTCGACGCCGATGAAAGCAGCAGGCTTCTCGGCAAGCAGCATGTCGCGCAGCGCATTCTGTATGCCCTTGATTTCCCGGTAATGCGCGAGGACCTCGAACAGGCCCCGCACTGACAGTTTTTCCATCGGCCAATGGCTCTTGAAGCCAAATTCTGCCATTCGCTGCCCGCCGATACCATGGATGTACGCGTCGGGAAGTTGGGGGCGAAGGCCGGACAGCAGACGGCTCGCGAGCAGGTCGCCGGAGCTTTCCCCGGCGACCATCACGATGGAAAGATCAGCGGACGATGCCACGAGTGGTTGAGTCGAGGAATTCGCGCATTGTGCGCAGATAGACTGCAGCGCCGGGAGTGTCCGCTTCCGCCTTGGCAAGGGCGGATTTCGATTCTTCCAGCGTGAGGCCGGATTTGTAGATCAGCTTGTAGGCATTGCGAAGATCGCCGATCTGCTCGCGAGAAAAACCGCGCCGCTTAAGACCTTCGATATTGATTCCATGCGCCACTGCCGGATTACCGGATACCAGGACAAATGGGGGCACGTCCTGGGTCACACTGGTCGTCATGCCGACAAATGCATGTTCACCGATTTTGCAGAACTGATGAACGGCCGAAAAACCGCTCATGATCACCCAGTCCCCTACATGCACGTGCCCCGCGAGGCTGGCGTTATTTGAAAAAATCGTATTGTTTCCAACAATACAGTCATGCGCGATGTGCACGTACGCGAGGAACCAGTTGTCGCTACCAACACGAGTAACACCTGCGTCCTGAACCGTTCCGCAGTTCAACGTGCAGAATTCGCGCACCAGATTGCGATCGCCGATTTCAAGCCGCGTCGGCTCTCCGCGATACTTCTTGTCTTGCGGCTGCCCGCCGATCGAGGAAAACTGGAAAAACGTGTTGTCGCAACCAATGGTCGTGTGCCCGTCGATAACAACATGCGGACCGATCTTCGTGCGCGCGCCGATCTGTACATTCGGCCCGATGACCGAATAAGCACCAACCTCGACCGAATCATCGAGTTCCGCGTTGGGATCAACAATCGCGGCTGGATGAATAACTGTCATTACTGCCCCGCTGGCTGGCTGGCGTCCGTCGCGCTGCGCATGGTGCACATCAGTTCGGCTTCGACGGCGACCTGTCCGTCCACCGTCGCCTGAGCCTTGTACTTCCAGATGCCGCGCGACGTGCGCAGGATTTCCACATGCATCTTGAGCTGGTCGCCAGGTTCGACCGGTCGCTTGAAGCGCGCGCCGTCGATACCGACAAAGTAGACGACGCTATTCTCGTCCGGTTTCTGGCCCATCGTCAGGAAGGACAGCAACGCCGCTGTCTGCGCCAGCGCCTCGATCATCAATACGCCCGGCATCACCGGCTTGTGCGGAAAATGCCCGTTGAAGAACTCTTCATTGACGGTCACGTTCTTGATCGCGGTAATCGCCTTTCCGGACTCCCACGACAGTACGCGGTCGACCAGCAACAGCGGATAGCGGTGCGGAAGGTATTCTTTGATTTGATTGATATCGAGGGTTTCCATTACTTTTTTTCTGTGAGCGACTTGATTGTTTTTTCCAGCTCGCGGATTTTCTCACGCATCGTTCCCAAATTGCGCACGATGACGGCGGATTTTTCCCACTCGGCATTTTTTGCCAATGGATAAAAGCCGGTGTACTGCCCCGGTTCGAGGATGGAGCGAGACACCATGCTGCCGGATGAGATATGGACGTTGTCGACTATTGTCAGATGGCCAAGAACCATAGCCGCGCCACCGAAGGTGCAGTACTTTCCGATCTTTGTGCTACCGGCAACGCCCACGCAGCCGGCCATCGCCGTATGCGCGCCGATGTGGCAGTTGTGACCGATCTGGATCTGGTTATCGAGCTTGACGCCGTCTTCGATAACTGTGTCGGCCAGCGCGCCGCGATCGATCGTCGTGTTGGCGCCGATTTCGACATCGTCGCCGATGACCACCCGGCCCGTCTGCGGAATCTTGATGTATACGCCCTTCTCTCTTGCAAAACCAAAGCCGTCGGCGCCGATCACCGCGCCAGAATGAATGATCCCGCGCTTGCCGATCTCGCAACCGGCGTGGAAAGTGACATTGGCAAAGAAGTGCGTATGCTCCCCGATTCGGGCCTTGCGGCCGATAAAGCATCCCGCGTCAATGACAGCGCCGTCGGCAATTTCCGCACCGGCATCAATCGTGACGTGCGGCCCCACGCTCGCTCCCGCTGCTATCTTCGCATCCTGATGCACGCAGGCGCTTGGGTGGATGCCGGGGACGGCCGGGACGGCCTGTTGCTCAGCAAAGAACTGCGCCGTCCTTGCAAAATACGCATAGGGATTATCCGTGAGGATCCTCGCGCCCTTGTAGGTGGCGCTGACAACCGCGTCGTCTACCGCGGAGAGGATCAGTGCGGACGCCCTTGTCTGCGCAGCTTGGGCACGCAGCTTCGGGTTTGAGAGGAAGGTGATGTGCGACGCGTCTGCTGCGTCCAGGGGAGCGATGCCGGAGATTTCAATCTCTGCATCGCCTGTCAGTTGGCCTCCCAAGCGTTCGACCAATTTACCCAGCCGAGTGCTCATTGCGGCCCTTTTGAAGATTTACTTGTTGAGTGCCTTGAGCACTTTGTCGGTGATGTCGATGCGCGGACTGGCGTAGACGGCTTCCTGGAACACAATGTCGTACTTCTCGCTCTCGGCAATCTGCTTGATCACCTTGTTGGTACGTTCGAGGACGACGGCCAGTTCCTCATTGCGGCGCTGGTTGAGGTCTTCGCGGAACTCGCGCTGCTTGCGCTGGAAGTCCTTGTCTAGGTCGGCCAGTTCGCGCTGCCGCTTGATGCGGTCGGATTCCGTCAGCACAGCCGCATCCTTGTCCAGCTTGTCCGACATGGACTTAAGCCGGCTTGCCATTTCCTGCAGTTCCTTGTCGCGCTTCGAGAACTCCTGCTCAATCTTCGCCTGGGCCGCCTTGGCCGGGGCAGCTTCGCGGAAGATACGCTCGGTGCTCACGAAGCCGACTTTCGACTCCTGCGCCTGCACGCCCGTCAGGGGGAGCAAGAGTATCACGATCAGTGTCATGCACTTGAGCGGCGCCGATATTGTAATTAGAGACTTCAAGTTCATTCTCCGCAGATCAAATTACCATTATGCCATTGGGCGGTTAGAAGCCGGTACCAAGCTGGAACTGGAAGTTCTGCTTGCGGTCACCCGTCTTCGAATTCACCGGCACGCCATAGCTCAGCTTCAGAGGGCCGATCGGGGAAACCCAGCTGATGCCGGCGCCGACTGAGTAACGCAGATCGGAAACCTGAATCTTTGCGCCCTCCGCGAATACGTTGCCGGCGTCAAAGAACGTGAACCAGCGCAAGGTGCGATCGTTTCCAGAGCCTGGGAACGGGAACTGCAGTTCGGCATTGGCGATGATACGCGATGTGCCACCCAGCGGGTCGCCGTTTTGCGCACGTGGACCGAGCGACGAGCCTTCATAACCGCGCACGGAACCAATACCGCCCGCGTAGAAATTCTTGAAGATCGGGTACGGCTTTCCACCGAGTCCGTGGCCGTAGTCGATTTCGCCGTTCAACGCCAATGTTACCGCACGGAACAGCGGCCGGAACCACTGGTGCTGGTACATGGCGCGGTAGTATCGCAGGCTTCCGGCCGGCGCAAACTCGACGTTCACGCGCTGATAACGGCCAACGGTCGGCACAAGCGCGCTGTCACGGCTATCCCGCTGCCAAGCAGCGGTGAACGGGAAACTGGTGGTCGTTGCGTTCGTTCCGTCACCAAAGTCTGCCACATAACGCTTGTACAGTTCAGGACTGTCGTTGAATCCGGGCACACCAGTATAGGTTTGGACATCTGTACGCTCGACACCGACGCCGAAGAACACCGTATCTACTTCGGAGAAAGGAACGCCGAACTTGATGTTCGCACCGGTTGTCTCGACGACATAGTCGCCGGTGTTGACTTCGGGCGGACGCGTCGTCCGCAGGAACACTTCGTAGCTGCGACTGACACCATCGTCGGTGAAATACGGCGTCGTCTGCGATACCGCAATTGTCCGATTGCGACGGCTGGTGTTGACGTCGATACCCAGCGTATTGCCGCTGCCAAACGCGTTCGCCTGCTGGATCGATCCGGTCAGCATCAGTTTTTCACTGCTCGAAAAACCCGCACCAAGCAGAATGTTGCCCGTCGGCTTTTCCGCCACCGTCATATTGACGTCAACCTGGTCGGTCGAGCCCGGCACTTCCGGCGTTTCGATATTCACTTCCTTGAAGTAGCCAAGACGGTCGACGCGATCGCGGGACAAACGGATCTTCTCACCGTCGTACCAGGAGTTTTCAAACTGGCGTAATTCGCGACGGATCACTTCGTCGCGGGTCTTGGTATTGCCAGCGATATTGATGCGACGCACATACACACGCTTACCGGGATCGACCAGCACCGTGAAGCTGACTTCCTTTTTCTCGCGATTGATTTCAGGATTGGCATTGACGTTGGCAAATGCATAGCCGAAGTTGCCCATGCGTTCCGAAATCTTCTTGACGCTTTCGGCCAGCTTTTCGCCGGAGTACACGTCACCGGTCTTCAGTTCGACCAGGCTGCGCAACTCATCCTCGCGCCCGAACATCTCCCCTTCGAGCTTGACTTCGCCAACGGAAAACTTATCACCTTCAGTGATATTGATCGTAATGTAGATGTCGCGCTTGTCCGGTGTGATCGATACCTGCGTCGATTCGACCTGCATTTCGAGATAACCGCGGTTCAGGTAAAACGACCGAAGCGCCTCAATATCGCCGGTCAGCTTCTGCTTCGAATACTGGTCGGCCTTCGTGTACCAGGTAAACCACCCCGGCGTGCGCAGATTCAACAGGCTGAGCAATTCCTTTTCTGGAAACGCCTTGTTGCCGATGATGTTGATCTGCTTGATTCGCGAGACCTCGCCTTCGTCCACGGCAAAGCTGATGTTGACGCGGTTACGTTCGACAGGCGTTACGGTCGTCGTGATTTGAACGCCGTACAGGCCGCGCGAAAGATACTGGCGCTTCAGTTCCTGTTCGGCACGATCGACCAAAGCCTTGTCGAAAATCCGCGATTCGCCCAGTCCGATATCCTTCAGCGCCTTGGTCAATTGTTCCTTGTCGAATTCCTTGGTGCCGGAAAAATCGACATTGGCAATCGCAGGCCGCTCTTCGACGCTGACGACCAGCACGTCCCCTTCAATCTCGAGGCGCACATCCTTGAAAAAGCCGGTTGCATAGAGTGCCTTGATCGCAGCCGCACCCTTGTCGTCGTTATATGTTTCACCCACACGAACCGGGAGGTAGCTGAACACCGTTCCGGCCTCGGTACGCTGGATACCCTCGACGCGAATGTCCTTGATGACGAATGGATCGACTGCCAGCGCACGGCCGGTGCAAAGGGCAAAGGCTGCAACTGCAATGAGACGACGTGAAAAGAAGGGCTGGGAGGAACGCTCGGAATGTAATTTCATCGTTGTTTTGTTTTCAATATCCCTGCCCGGCGGCTGTCCGCGTCAGATAAGCAAGGACTCAGGACATGAGCCGAATGATGTCGTTGAAGACGGCCACCGCCATCAAGGTCATCAGAATGCCCACTCCTGCTCGCTGGGCCATTTCTCCGATCCGTTCGGGGATGGCCCGCCCGGTCAAAAGTTCCAGCGAATAATACAGTAAAAGCCCCCCATCTAAAACCGGTATGGGAAGCAGGTTCATGACGCCCAGACTGATGCTGATGAAGGCGATGAACGTGAGGTAGCTGACGATCCCGATGCGTGCCGTCTGCCCCGCATAGTCTGCGATGGTGATCGGCCCGGTAATATTCTTCCAGGAAACTTCGCCGATGAGCATTTTACCAAGCATCTTGAGTGTCAGTGTGCTGGTTTCCCAAGTCTTCCGAACGGCCTTGGCGAGTGCCGCCAGCGGTGGCTCGGTGGCAATGGTCATCTCTGGTGCCAGCGGAACTTCCGCCTTGATGCGTCCGACCACTTGCTCATTGCGTGTGTAGGATTCCGGGGTGACGTAGATATCGAACGGTTCGCCGCCGCGCCTGCCGGAGATATGCAACTGCTTGCCTGCCGACGCCCTGATGAGTTCGACGAAGGCCAGTCCATCGACGACCGCCTTGCCGTCAACGGAATGAATCACGTCCCCTTCACGCAGCCCAGCCTGCATGGCAGGCCCGTCGGGCACGATTTTCCCCAGGATAGGGGCCGGACGCGTAAGGTCGAGGCCGAGCTTGGCCAGGAAATCTCCTTCCAAGTCGGACGGTGTCAATGCATCGAGACTCATTGTTACCGAACCTGGATTTGCTCGCTCCCCCTGGGCTTGATCGACGCCCTGAATCTCCAGCTGCGCAGGCGCCTTCTCCAGCGCCAGCTGCATCAGTTTCCAGCGCAAATCGGTCCAGATACGAACCGGTTCGCCGTTCACGGCAGTGACCAGCTCTCCACCGCGCAATCCGGCGTCGTAGGCCGCAGTCCTTTCGGGCACAGCGCGAATCCTGGTTGTCGGTTCGGGAATTCCGTAAGTGTACAGACCGGCGAATACAACGATCGCCAGCAAAAAATTGGCGATCGGGCCGGCGGCAACGATTGCGATGCGCTTCCAGACGGACTGCCGGGTGAACTCGCGCTTAAGGTCTTCAGGCGGCAGACTGCTCAGGTCCTGCTCCCTCGCATCGAGCATCTTTACATAACCGCCTAAAGGCAAGATGGAGATTGCCCATTCAGTCTGGTCCGGACCGACCCGCCGGGAATAGACGATCTTTCCCATACCGACCGAAAAGCGCAGGACCTTTACGCCGCACCAGCGAGCCACCCAGTAATGACCCAGTTCATGTACGACCACCAGCAAAGCCAACGCAACAAGGAAGGCGACCACGGTATGCAGCAGAGTCATTGTTTACCCGTCGTAGGTCAATGAATAAAGGAAAGCGCTTTCTCCCTTGCCCGGGCATCCTGTTCCAGCAGTCTGTCGATGTCGGAAACCTCTACGTAGGGCAACGCCTCCATTACGCGTGAGATCACACGGTCAATCTCCCGGAAGCCAATTCTCCGGTCCAAGAATGCTTGGACTGCAACTTCATTTGCTGCGTTCAGTATAGCCGGGGCAGTGCCACCCGCCAACAATGCATCATAGGCAAGCTTGAGGCAGGGAAAACGCTCAAAATCTGGCTTGAAGAAGGCCAATTGCCCGATCTTCACAAGATCGATGGCGGACACTCCCGACGCGATCCGTTCGGGATATGCCAAGCCGTAAGCGATCGGCGTACGCATGTCAGGATTGCCCATTTGAGCAAGCACGGAGCCGTCGACGTAGGAGACCATCGAATGGATGACACTTTGAGGATGGATGACGACTTCGATCTGTTCGGCCGACGCACCAAAGAGCCAATGCGCTTCAATGACTTCCAACCCCTTGTTCATCATGGTCGCCGAGTCGACAGAAATCTTGCGTCCCATCACCCAGTTCGGATGCGCGACAGCCTCTTCGGGGCTGACACTTTCCAGGGTTTCCACTGCGCGGTGCAGGAAGGGGCCGCCCGAGGCGGTGAGCAGAACCTTCGACACGCCGTGAAGCGCGGGTTCGCGTCCATATGTTTGGGGGAGGCATTGGAAAATTGCGTTGTGCTCACTATCGATGGGCAACAATGCTGCACCGCTTACCGCAACCGCTTCCATGAACAGGCGTCCCGATATGACGAGCGCCTCTTTGTTGGCAAGCAACACCTTCTTTCCAGCCCGGGCGGCCGCCAAGGTCGGCGGCAATCCAGCCGCCCCGACAATTGCGGCCATTACCGCATCGCACCCTGCCGCACCGGCCACTTCACACAAGGCCTTCTCGCCGTACGCCACTTCCGTCTTACAGTTTCTCTCCTTCAGCAGGCGCGAAAGAGATAGCGCCGCGTCGGCCGAGCCGACAACGGCAACCTCCGGCTTGAATTGCTCACACTGGGCGGCCAGCTCCGCAACGCGACTGTGGGCGGTCAATGCATAAACCTGGTAACGGTCCGGATGGCGCCCCACCACATCAAGCGTGGATACCCCGATGGATCCGGTTGAACCAAGAATCGTAATACGTTGCATTACCACCACCCGCGTCAAAGCCAGGAACCAATGAGGACGGCGAGCGGAAGTGCCGGGATCAAGGCATCGATCCGATCCAGAACACCGCCATGGCCCGGCAAAAGGTTGCTGCTGTCTTTCATTTCTACACGCCGTTTAAGCTGAGATTCGAACAAGTCACCCACAATGCTGGCGGCGACCATCAAGGTCATCACTGCAGCGAAACCTCCCCAGCCCCAACTTGCCAGTACGCGCGAAGCAAAGGTGTCGGCCAAAGGAAGATACATTACCGACAGGCCAGCCAGCAGCAATACGGCAAACCAACCGCCAATCGCCCCTTCCCATGATTTTCCCGGTGAGATGGAAGGGGCCAGCTTATGCTTTCCAAACGCCTTCCCGGCGAAGTAAGCTCCGATGTCCGCAATCCAGACGATAGCCATCACCGATAACAGGTAGAGGGGTGATTGCATGAATAAGGCAACGACCGCCACGAAACAGCCGAGCACCGCAATCCCGTACACACCACCCAAAAGATATGCCCCTGCTCCGTCAAGTTTGGGCAAGCCAAGCGCCAAAGACGGCGCCAGCCGAATAAACCACATTGCGGCGCACAGGATGAACAGGAGTGTTACTGCCCGTGCATCGGCCAGGTACACGATGAGCACAAATATGGCCGCCCATACGATTGCATTCATTATGGGGAGTCTCGCGTGGAACAGACGCGCGCTTTCCCAAGCCGCGGCGGCCATGAAGACGGTGGCGACCGCCATGAAAAAAACGAATGATTTTGAGTATAAGACCGAAAGCAGGACTGCCAGCAATACCAACGCCGTGATGACGCGCGTTCTCAGCATCAGGAAGCCTTCTTCTGCTCTATCAGTTGTTCGCTGGTACGCCCAAAGCGGCGTTCACGCTGCTGATACGACGCGATTGCAAGATCGAGTGCGGAAGCGTCGAAATCCGGCCAAAACGTCTCGGTGAAGTAGAACTCGGTGTAGGCCAACTGCCACAAAAGGAAATTGGAGACACGCTCCTCGCCGCCCGTGCGGATGAAGAGGTCGGGTTCCGGTGCGTAGGCCATGGAGAGGTGTTCGGCCAGTTGCTCCTCGGAATAGTCGGTGGTGCCTGGGTTGGCAGCGATCATTTTCCCGACTGCCTGCATGATGTCCCATCTACCGCCGTAGTTGGCGCAGATCGTCAGGGTCAGTCTTGAGTTACCTGCAGTGCGCCGTTCCGCACTGGCGATCAATTCTTGCAGCTTTGCATCGAAGCGGCTCAGGTCACCGACAACCTTGAGTCGTATGCCGTTGACGGAAAGCTTGGAAACTTCGCGTTCCAGCGCCGTGACAAACAGGCGCATCAGCAACGAGACTTCATCCGCAGGACGACGCCAGTTTTCCGAGCTGAAAGCAAACAGCGTCAAGTACTCGACACCGCGTTCGACGCAGGCTTCGACCATCGCACGCACAGCGTCAACGCCTTTCTTGTGGCCGGCAACGCGCGGCATGTAGCGTTTTGTCGCCCATCGTCCGTTACCATCCATGATGATGGCGATATGGCGCGGCATGGAAGAGGTAGATGGGATTACTTGCGTCGAACTGGAGTGCGTCATGAGTAGCCTGAAGCGAAAAAGAGTTGTCGCAGGAACCCGGCCCTTTACAGGCCGAGACGTAAGTCATCGATTACACACCGTATTGTCTGGAGCCACAGCGACATATCGCTGCGCAGTGCGGGCGGCGGGTTCCGGCAGACGCGCCCCACCGCCGGGGGCACGTCGAAGTACCGTCAAACGGTCAAAAGCTCTTTTTCTTTTTCGGTGATCAGCTTGTCGACTTCCGCGACAAACTTGTCCGTCAGCTTCTGCACATCGTCCTGCGAGCGGCGCTCTTCGTCTTCGGAGCAGGCCTTTTCCTTCAGGAGCTTTTTAAGTGCTTCGTTTGCATCACGGCGGATGTTGCGGATAGCGACCTTAGCGTCTTCACCCTCGCCTTTCACGACCTTGACGATTTCCTTGCGGCGCTCTTCGGTCAGTGGTGGCGTCGGCACTCGGATGAGGTCACCTTGCGTCGACGGATTCAGCCCGAGATCCGACTCGCGGATCGCCTTTTCGATCACCCCTACCATTTTCTTTTCCCACGGCTGAACGCCAATGGTCCGCGCGTCCAGCAAGGTCAGGTTGGCGACCTGGCTGATCTGGGTCGGGGTGCCATAGTAATCAACGAGGACGTGGTCGAGAATACCCACGTGCGCACGGCCGGTACGAACTTTCGCCAGATCCGCCTTCAGCGTCTCGATGGACTTGTGCATCTTCTGTTCGGCGGTTTTCTTGACGTCAACGACTGTCATTCTACTCTCCTGTTTTGCAACGAGTACGTCTTAGTTATACATGAACCAGAGTGCCTTCGTCCTCGCCCATGATTACATTTTTGAGGGCGCCCGGTTTGACAATGGAGAAGACCTTGATCGGCAGCTTCTGGTCGCGGCAAAGCGCAAACGCGGTGGCATCCATCACTTGCAGGTGCTTGGAAATCGCCTCGTCGAAGCTGATGGTCGCATAGCGCACCGCGTTGCGATCCTTGTTCGGATCAGCACTGTAGACACCGTCGACCTTGGTCGCCTTCAACACGATTTCTGCGCCGATTTCCGAACCGCGCAGTGCGGCCGCAGTGTCGGTGGTAAAGAACGGATTGCCGGTACCTGCCGCGAAAATGACAACTTTCCCCTCTTCCAGGTATTGAAGCGCTTTGGGGCGTACGTATGGTTCGACCACCTGCTCGATGCTGATCGCCGACATCACGCGGGCAGTAATGCCGACCTGCCGCATGGCATCGGCCAGCGCCAGCGAGTTCATGACAGTCGCCAGCATCCCCATGTAGTCCGCTGTCGCGCGGTCCATGCCTTGCGCGCCCGGCGCAACACCTCGGAAGATGTTTCCACCGCCGATCACGATAGCCAGCTCGACGCCAAGTCGTGCCACCTCAGCCACATCCGCCACCATGCGCTCAATGGTCGCGCGATTGATGCCGTACGCATCATCGCCCATCAGCGCTTCACCGGAAAGTTTGAGGAGGACGCGCTTATAAGCTGGTTTTGTCATTGGCAAAGACTCCTAATAATGTCCGGTTCTGCTTGTTGATCCGGCAGCATCCGACTTCATTGCAATCAGCCTTCGCAGGCTAGAGATTAGATGAAATCCGAAATTTTAGGTGCGCTTGAATATTGACGAAACGTAAAAGAATGTCAATTGGCAACAAGTTGCCGAGTTTCATCCATACCCAAGTGCACAAACTGCCTTTAATTCGATTTACCTAGAAAAACGGGCCTTTCGGCCCGCTTTCTTGCTTACGCCTGCTTGGCGGCAGCAACCTGTGCGGCAACCTCTGCCGCGAAGTCATCCTGTTTCTTCTCGATGCCTTCACCGACCACGAACATTGTGAACGACTTCACGGTGGTGTTTGCAGCCTTGAGCATTTGCTCGACAGTCTGCTTGTCGTTTTTCACGAATGCCTGATTGAGCAGGGATACCTCCTTGAGGTACTTCTGAACGCTACCTTCCACCATCTTGGCGACGATGTCGGCCGGCTTGCCCGACTCGGCAGCCTTCTGCGAAGCGATCGAACGCTCAGCTTCAATCAAGTTCGCCGGAACGTCGTTTGCAGACAGAGCGACCGGCTTCATCGCGGCGATGTGCATTGCCACGTCCTTGCCGACCTGCTCGTCCGCGCCGTCATACTCGACCAGCACACCGATGCGGGTACCGTGCAGGTAAGACACCAGCTTGGAACCAGTTTCATAGCGCTTGAAGCGGCGGAACGACATGTTTTCACCGATCTTGCCGACCAGTGCAGCGCGCACTTCGTCCAGAGTCTTGCCGTCAACCGGCAGGGCCGACAGTGCCGCCACGTCGACCGGGTTCTTTTCGGCGACCAGCTTGGCTGCGGTATCGGCCAAGGCGATGAACTCTTCGTTCTTGGTCACGAAGTCGGTTTCGCAGTTGACTTCGATGATGGAGCCGACGCCGCCGGAAATAGCAACAGCGACCACGCCTTCAGCTGTGATGCGGGAAGCTGCCTTGGATGCCTTGCTGCCGAGCTTCACACGCAGGATTTCTTCCGCACGGGCCAGATCGCCGTCGGCTTCGGTCAGGGCCTTCTTGCATTCCATCATCGGCGCATCGGTCTTCGCGCGCAGTTCGCCTACCATCGCTGCGGTAATTGCCGCCATGTCTTTCTCCTCAATTCAATGAGCGTCTATTCGGACGCGTTCAATCAAAATACGTTCAGCCAGCTAAAAAAAAGGGGCGAACGTCTGTTGCCCCTTCTTTGAAGCCCGACACTTCAGGCACAGGGCCTTAAGCCTGCTCGTTGACCTCGACGAATTCGTCCGAGCCGCCCTTGACAGCTTCCAGCACTTCGGTCGTCGCGTTGGCACGGCCTTCCAGGATCGCGTCTGCCACGCCACGTGCGTACAGGGTGATCGCCTTGGAAGAGTCGTCGTTACCCGGAATGACGTAGGTCACGCCTTCCGGAGAGTGGTTGGTGTCGACCACGCCGATTACCGGGATGCCCAGCTTGGCGGCTTCGGTGATAGCGCCCTTGTGGTAGCCGACATCGATGACGAAGATCGCGTCAGGAATGCCACCCATATCCTTGATGCCGCCGATGGACTTCTGCAGCTTTTCCATTTCGCGCTGGAACATCAGCGCTTCCTTCTTGCTCAACTTCTCGACGGAACCGTCCTCCATCGCCGCCTCCATATCCTTCAGGCGCTTGATGGAGGTCTTGATGGTCTTGAAGTTGGTGAGCATGCCGCCGAGCCAGCGCTGATCGACGTAGGGCATGCCTGCGCGCTGGGCTTCAGCCGCGAGAATTTCGCGAGCCTGGCGCTTGGTGCCGACGAACAGGATGGTGCCGCGGTTGGCGGCGAGTTGGCGGATGTACTTCATCGCCTCCTGGTACATACCCAGGGTCTTTTCCAGGTTGACGATATGGATCTTGTTGCGATGACCGAAGATATACGGGGCCATCTTGGGGTTCCAGAAGCGGGTTTGGTGACCGAAATGGACACCGGCTTCCAGCATTTCGCGCATGGTAACGGACATGAATTTCTCCAGGGTTAGGTCTGGAATCCGATCAGTCACCCTTGGTCTAAGCCTGGGCACCCTTTGGGACCGGATTCGCGATTTTTCAAACGGGTATCACTTGAAGTCGTTTCAAGCTAACCCAAGATTCTACCTTAATTTCAATGAATTATTCAAGCTGCGGAGTGCTTTGCTTAAGCGAACCAGGACCTGGTCGTCTATAATTTCGAATTGACTATCATTTACGCCTTATGGCGTAGCTTTGCTTGCTATGGCTATTACCATCAAAAACGAAGACGACATCAGGGGCATGCGCGTCGCTGGGCGCCTGGCCGCCGAAGTGCTTGATTTTATCGCTCCCCATGTCAAGCCCGGCATTACTACGGCCGAACTTGACCGTCTTTGCCATGAATACATGACCAATGTGCAATGCACGATTCCTGCACCGCTAAACTACTGCCCGCCGGGATATACCCCCTACCCCAAGGCAATCTGCACCTCGGTCAACGACGTTGTCTGCCATGGGATTCCGGGCGATAAGGTGCTCAAGAATGGCGACGTCATCAATATCGATATCACGGTCATCAAGGACGGATACCACGGCGACACCAGCCGCATGTTCTTCGTCGGCGAGCCGTCGATTCTTGCCAAGCGCCTAACTGAAGTGACCTACGAATGCATGTGGCTCGGCATTTCAAAGATCAAGCCGGGAGCACACTTGGGCGACATTGGGTATGTCATCCAGCAGTATGCCGAAAAGGCCGGGTACAGCGTCGTGCGTGAATTCTGCGGCCACGGGATTGGCAAAGTCTTCCACGAAGAGCCGCAAGTGCTGCACTACGGCCGCCCGGGAACGCTCGAAAAGTTGCTTCCGGGAATGATTTTTACCGTTGAGCCGATGATCAACGCCGGCCGCAGGGAAATCCGGGAAATGGGGGACGGCTGGACCATCAAGACCAAGGATCGCAGCTTGTCCGCGCAATGGGAACACACCGTTCTGGTCACCGAAACCGGCTACGAAGTGCTGACGGTCTCCGCCGGCATGCCTCCCCCGCCCGCCTTCATCCAGCAGAGCAACCCGGCCCAGCCCGTTACCGCTTAGCGACAGATGGCCTCTCTTGCATTGACGCTCAAGGAGCAGCTGAGAACCGAGCGCCAGGCAGCGATAGCGGCATTTCAGGCAGACGGAAAACCGGAAAAACTGTTGACGCAGTTGCGCCAGAACGTCGACTCGGCGCTTATCCAAGCCTGGCAGACAATCGCCTTGCCCCCAAGCGCGGCTCTGGTTGCCGTAGGGGGATACGGGCGGGGCGAGTTGTTTCCCCACTCTGACGTCGACGTCCTGATTCTGCTCGAGTCGCCGCCGGACGCCGTACTTCAGGTAAAGCTAGAGGAGCTGGTGCAATTGTTCTGGGACATCGGACTGGAGATCGGGCACAGCACCCGCACCGTCGAAGAGTGCCTGACCGAATCGGCTGCGGACATTACCGTTCAGACCAGCCTGTTGGAAAGCAGGCTGATCACCGGAAACCGCAAGCTGTTTCAGTTTCTCCAGGACCGTCATACGGCCGCGATCAATCCCCAGGCGTTCTTCCAGGCCAAGACGCTTGAAATGCGGCAGCGGCATGTCAAGTACGAAGATACGCCGTACAGCCTCGAACCGAATTGCAAGGAAAGCCCCGGCGGCCTGCGCGACCTGCAGGTCATTCTGTGGGTGGCGAAGGCCGCCGGGCTGGGTGACTCCTGGCGGAAGCTTGCCGAGCGCGGCCTGATCACCTCGACGGAAGCACGGCAGCTGACGCAGAAGGAACGCGCCTTCAAGGACATCCGCATCCGTCTGCACATCCACGCGGGCCGTCGCGAAGACCGGCTGGTATTCGACGTGCAGACGCCGATCGCCGAGACCTTCGGATTCCAGACAACGGAGACGCGGCGCGCGAGTGAATACCTCATGCAGCACTACTATTGGGCAGCAAAGGCAGTCACCCAGCTCAATACGATCCTGCTGCAGAACATCGAAGCGCAGCTGTTTCCGCAGCCCGGGTCTCCGCAGCCGATCAATGAGCGGTTCAACGAGATCCACGGCCTCGTCGACATCGCGCGCGACGACACCTTCGAGACGGCGCCTTCCGCGATGCTCGAGGTGTTCCTGCTGATTGCCCAGCATTCGGAGCTCAAAGGCATGACGGCGCGGACCTTGCGCGCGCTATGGCACGCCCGGTTCAAGATCGACAGCAAGTTCCGGCGCGATCCGGAGAACCGGGCCCTCTTCCTGCAGATCCTGCAGGCGCCGCAGGGCATCACCCATGCCCTGCGCGGCATGAACCAGACCAGCATCCTGGGACGTTACCTGCCGAATTTCCGCAGGATCATCGGCCAGATGCAGCACGATCTCTTCCATGTGTACACGGTCGATCAGCACATCCTGATGGTGGTGCGGAATGTTCGCCGGTTTACGATGACTGAGCATGCGCACGAGTATCCGTTCTGCAGCCAGTTGATGGCCAATTTCGCCCAACCCTGGTTACTGTACATCGCGGCGCTGTTCCACGATATCGCAAAGGGACGCGGCGGCGATCATTCCAAGCTCGGCATGGCCGATGCCCGCAAATTCTGCAAGGAACACGGATTATCGAAGGAAGATACGGACCTTATCGTCTTCCTCGTCGAACATCATCTGTCGATGTCGCAGGTCGCGCAAAAGCAGGACCTGTCCGACCCGGACGTCGTGCGTAATTTCGCGACGCTCGTAAAGGATGAGCGCCACCTTACGGCACTCTACCTCCTCACCGTTGCCGACATTCGCGGAACGAGTCCGAAGGTATGGAATGCCTGGAAAGGCAAGCTGCTGGAAGACCTGTACAAGATGACCCTGCGGGTTCTGGGCGGCGAAGACCCGTCGACCGACCACGAACTTCGAAACCGTCAGGAAGCCGCACTCAAGACCTTGCGTCTTTACGGGCTCCCGCAGGATGCGCACCAAAGGCTGTGGCAGCAGCTCGACGTCGCCTACTTCCTGCGCCATGAAGCGTCCGATATCGCCTGGCAGACGCGTTCGCTCTATGACAAGACGGATAACGCCGCTCCCGTCGTGAAGTGCCGCCTTGCACCGATCGGGGAAGGCGTACAGGTTGCTGTGTACATCAAGGACCAGCCGGACCTGTTTGCACGCATCTGCAGCTATTTCGACAAGAAGAATTTCAGCATTCTCGACGCAAAGATCCACACGACGAAGCATGGCTACGCGCTGGATACGTTCCTAGTCACTGAGCCGGCCTTTGCCAATAACTACCGGGACATCATCAGCCTGATCGAGCACGAGCTGACGGAATTGCTGGAATCGCGCGCGCCCCTGGAGCCACCGACCAAGGGAAGGCTGTCGCGCCTGTCGAGGACCTTCCCGATTACGCCGACCGTCGACCTCCGGCCCGATGAAAAGGGCCAGTACTACCTGCTGTCCGTGTCGGCGAACGACCGCAATGGCTTGCTGTATTCGATCGCGAATGTGCTCGCCAAGTACCGGGTCAATCTGCATACTGCAAAAATCATGACTCTCGGCGAGCGCGTGGAGGACGTCTTCATTGTGGACGGTCCGATGCTCCACAACGCGCGTAGCCAGATTCAACTCGAAACCGACCTGCTCGAGGCGCTTCGCGTCTGAGCCATAACTTCACATGCTGCACCATGAATGAACCTGTTCGCCTGTCCAAACGCATGTCCGAGCTCGGACTCTGCTCGCGCCGGGAGGCCGATGAATGGATCGAGCGCGGCTGGGTGCGCGTGGACGGCAAGGTGGTTTCTGAACTCGGCAGCAAAATCCTGCCGCACCAGAAGATTACGATCGAGCGCCAGGCCAGCGCGCAACAGGCGCGCCGCGTAACCGTAATACTGAACAAGCCCGTAGGCTACGTCAGCGGCCAGGCGGAGGACGGCTACAAACCGGCCGTTACACTCGTCTCCGCGGCGACGCGCTGGAAGGAAGACAAGACACCGATCCAGTTTCATCCCAGCCAATTGCGCAGCCTGGTTCCAGCCGGGAGGCTGGATATCGACTCGGTCGGCCTGCTCGTTCTCACCCAGGACGGACGGATTGCCAAGCAGTTGATCGGCGAAGACACTTCGGTTGAGAAGGAATATCTGGTTCGCGTCCAGTACACGAAGCCGGGCAAGCTGCCCGATTCCGACCTCAAACTGCTCAATCACGGGCTGTCGCTCGATGGGAAGAAGCTGCTGCCGGCCAAAGTCCGCTGGCAAAACGAGGACCAACTGAGCTTTGTTCTAAGGGAAGGCAAGAAACGGCAAATCCGCCGGATGTGCGAGGCCGTCGGCCTCAAGGTGATTGGCCTGAAGCGCGTGCGCATCGGCAAGGTCAAACTTGGGGAACTACCCGTCGGCCAGTGGCGCTACTTGCGGAGCGACGAGCAGTTCTAGGCCGCAGCTTACACTTCCACAAGAGAAACGTCAGTCGTCGCCACCCGCGTCAAGGCCCGGGAACAGGATGTCGACGAATCCGAAACGCGAAAAGTCCTTGATTCGCATCGGATAGAGAATACCGGCCAGATGGTCGCACTCGTGCTGAACAACGCGTGCATGAAAGCCCTCTGCATCGCAGACGATAGGCTTGCCATACTGGTCGAAACCCTCGTAATGCAAGCGCGTCCAGCGCGGTACGACGCCACGCAGACCGGGGACTGACAGACACCCTTCCCAACCTTCTTCCTGGTCTTGGGACAAGGGCGTCAATACCGGATTGATCAAGACGGTTTCCGGCACCGGGGGTGCATCCGGGTAGCGCGCATTGTGCTGGAATCCGAAAATCACCAGCTGCAGATTGACCCCGATCTGCGGTGCGGCAAGACCGGCGCCGTTGGCAGCACGCATTGTGTCGAACATGTCCGACACAAGTGCATGCAGCTCGGGCGTATCGAACTGCTCGACGGGCCCTGCCTGCCGCAGCAGGCGCGGATCGCCCATCCTGAGAATCTCGCGGACAGTCATTTCAGTTGCTCCAGGTACTGTGCAAACGACGCACCCATTTCCGGATGCTTCAAGCCCATGGTGACCGTCGCCTGCAGGTAGCCGAGCTTGGAGCCGCAATCGAAGCGCCGGCCTTCGAAGCGGTAGGCCATGACCTGCTGCTGCTTCATCAGCGCTGCGATCCCGTCAGTGAGCTGGATCTCGCCGCCCGCGCCTTCGCCGATGGATTCGAGGCAGTCAAAAATTGCGTTGTCCAGTACATAACGGCCTACTACGCCTAGCGTTGACGGCGCAACGTCGGGCGCCGGCTTCTCGATAATGCTGTCGACCAGCTCAAGCCGTTCGTTGCAAGGGCGTGAACCGACGATGCCATACTGCCGCGTTTCCGCACGCGGCACGTTCTGCACCGCGAGGATGCTCGCACCTTCTGCATCGTGGGCATCGAGCATCTGGGCAAGCACCGGTTTCTGCCCCGGCTCGACATCCATCAGGTCATCGGCCAGAAGTACGGCAAATGGTTCGTCACCAATCACCGGGCGCGCGCACAAGACGGCATGGCCGAGACCGAGCGGTGCTGGCTGGCGGATATAGATGCAATGGATATTCTTGGGAACGGCATTGCGAAGGATTTCCAGCAGTTCCGTCTTGCCGCCGGCCTCAAGGCCCATTTCCAACTCATGAGCGACATCAAAATGATCCTCGATCGCTCGCTTGTTGCGCCCCGTAACGAACACCATTTCGGTGATGCCGGCGGCGACCGCCTCCTCGACTGCGTACTGGATCAGCGGCTTGTCGACGACCGGCAGCATCTCTTTGGGCTGTGCCTTCGTGGCGGGCAGAAAACGCGTCCCAAGGCCGGCAACGGGGAATACCGCTTTTTTGACTCTTTTCATCTTTCTTCCAAGAGCTTGAGCAGCCCAGCTTCGTCGAGGATCGCGACACCTAATTCCTGGGCCTTGTCGAGCTTGCTGCCGGCAGCCTCTCCGGCAACCACATAGCTCGTTTTCTTCGACACGGATCCGGAAACCTTGCCGCCGGCGGCCTCGATTCTCGACTGCGCGTCGTCGCGCGTCATATTGGGAAGCGTGCCGGTGAGAACGAACGTCTTGCCGGTAAGATGCCCTTCCTCGACTGCATCTGCCTCCGGCAACTGGTCTAGCAGTTTTTGGCGCATGTCTTCCAACTTGCGAACCTCTTCCGCATGCACATCGTCTTCCAGCCACGCAGCAATGGATTCGCTCACATTCCTTGGCAAGTCGAAACGGTCGGATGCAACCAGTTCATTGAGCGCAGCGATCGTCCCGCCCTTTTCGGCGGCCTGCCGGCAGCGCGTCTCTGTGAACTTGGGAATGCGCAGCGCAGCGAGAAGCTCGGCTTGCTCCAGCTTTCCACGCAATTTCACGCTAGGCAGGTGTTCATCGCGCGGCTTTACATTGGCGCCCAGCAGCTTGTCGATTGCCTGCTGATTGCGTTCTTCGGCAAAGAATTCGGCAATCGATTCGGCGACCGTATCTCCAATATCCGGCAGCACGCGTAACAGCGCTGCCGGAGCTTGGCGCACGTTGTCGAGGGTGCCCAGCCAGTCAGCCAGTGTCTTGGCGGTCGACTCGCCCACATGGCGAATGCCGAGTGCAAACAACAGGCGCTCCAGTGGCGGCTTCTTGCTCTCCTCGATCGCAGCAATCAGGTTTTCCGCCCACTTTGTCGCGATTTTGCCTTTTTGCACGGTTTCCGGCGTGATCCCGTCCCTCTCGTCGGCCCGGCGTTTCATTTCGAGCAGGTCGTCCAATGTCAGCCGGTACAGGTCGGCTATGCTGTGCACATAGCCGAGATCGACCAGGTTTTCAATATAGCGGTCACCGAGGCCTTCGATATCCATCATGCGTCGGCCGGCAAAATGCGCGATTGCCTGCTTGCGCTGCGCCGCACATACCAGACCGCCAGTGCAGCGCCAATCGGCCTCGCCTTCCTCACGGTCAATGTGGCTGCCGCAAACCGGACACTTGCCCTGCAGGCGACGGAACATGTCGAATGGCTCGCCGACATGCGGCGGACGGCGCTCCATCACCACCGCGACGACTTCGGGAATCACGTCGCCTGCCCGGCGGACGATGACAGTGTCGCCGACACGGACATCCTTCCTGCGGGTTTCATCCTCGTTATGCAGGGTCGCATTGGTGACGGTCACGCCGCCCACGAAGACCGGTTCCAGTTTCGCCACCGGCGTCAGCTTCCCAGTGCGCCCCACCTGTACGTCGATGTCCCGCACGACCGTCATCTGCTCCTGTGCAGGGTACTTGTGCGCGACGGCCCAGCGAGGTTCACGCGACACGAATCCGAGACGCCGTTGCAAGGCGTAGCTATTGACCTTGTAGACGACGCCGTCGATGTCGAAAGATAGCGCATCGCGGAGGGCGCCTACATGCTCATAGAATTCGACGAGGCCCGCCGCGCCGGCAACAACCCTGCGCTCCGCATTGACCGGCATACCCATTCCTGCCAGCGCGTCGAGCATGCCGCTGTGCGTTCCGGGAACCGTCCAGCCCTGGACATCACCCACGCCGTAAGCAAAGAAACTGAGCGGTCGCTGGGCTGCGATCGATGGGTCCAGCTGTCGTACAGCACCGGCGGCCGCATTGCGCGGATTGACAAAGGCCTTCTCGCCTTTTTCGCGCTGGCGATCGTTCATGCGGTCGAATGCATCCCGGCGCATGTACACCTCGCCGCGCACTTCCAGCACTGGCGCATCGCATCCTTCCAGCCGTAACGGAATCTGCCGGATCGTCCGAATATTTTGCGTCACGTCTTCGCCAGTGGTTCCGTCTCCGCGCGTCGCCGCCTGGACAAGGAGGCCGTTTTCATAGCGCAGGTTGATGGCCAGGCCGTCGAACTTGAGCTCCGTCGCATACTCAATTGCTGGCGCTTCGGGGCCCAGTTCGAGCTCCCGGCGCAGACGCGCATCGAATGCAATCGCGCCGGCAGCCGTCGTATCGGTCTCGGTACGGATGGATAGCATCGGTACGGCATGGCGTACCGGAGGGAAATACGGCAGCGGCGCACCGCCTACCCGCTGGGTTGGCGAATCGGCGGTGACGAGCTCGGGATGCGCCTGCTCCAGTTCGACCAATTCGCGGAACAGCTTGTCATACTCCGCGTCGGGTATGGTCGGGTTATCCAACACATAGTAGGCACGGTTATGGCGGTTCAGCTCCGACTTCAGCCAGGCCGCACGCTCCAGCCAATGGATTGCATCGGGCGGCGAGCCTGCTCCGCCTGATGCGTTCGAGAACAGTTCCGGTTGCATTCGTCAGCTGAAAAGTCGCAATGCTCGGGTAGACCCGGCCGGGATATTGGCGGTTTCCATGTGCTTGTAAAACTCCGCTACCTGCCCTGCTATTTCTGCTAGTGTCGGTTCGGCAAGCGGTTGATTGCCATCATCGACCACTACGCCGTCCAAGCGCGAAGCAAGCATGCGGGCACACGCCGTCATCGCACCGAATCCATCGCGCAGCGGTGCAACACGCGGCACATCGAGCAGCAAGGTCAGCCGCGACGTCGTTTCAGCCGCGAGCGTCACATTGGTGGAAAGGGAGAACAAGATGCCAACGTCTCCGTCCGGCATCACCAGCCGGCCATCGGGACGAAGATCGAAGCCCTGCCGCTCCAAGGCGGCGAGCAAGGTATTGATCGCCCACGGTGCCCCCTTGGATTGCACGTTGACGCTCAGTTGGGCGTCGTACTCTGCAACAAACTGATGCAGGGAGCGTGCGCGCGCCATGACGTGTCCCATGTCTGGCACGTCCAAGTCGGCGTCGAGCTCGTCGGCGATCTGGCGAAGGCGCGTGATCAGTTCGGAATATTCGATCTCGTTGAGCGGACCGCTCCGGTTGGCCAACTGGACACCGGCGAACAACGCGTAGTACTGGCCGCCATGCGCAATCGGCTCCCAGGCGCTATCTTCACGCTGGCCGATGACATGTACTGCCTTGTTGCCTACATGGCGCAGGCTCTGCAGCTTGGACAACACTTTCTCGCCTCGCACAGGCGCTTCGAGCGTGAGCGAAATGGAGCAGTCGATCAAATCGTCGACGGGCAGTTCCCTCTGGGGCGCCTGCACCAGGCTCTCGATACCCTCGCCAGCCGCTGCCTCGGCAGTTGTTTCAGCAGCGTAAGTTGGCGAAGAAGTCTCGCCGGGCGACAGTGTGGGTTCATGCCTCATGTCCTCCGAACCCGGCTGCGGGTTCATCAGCACATCATCATGCTCGGACGAGAAGGCGCGCTGGACGCTCTTCCGTGCCTTGTACTCCTGCCATTTGTTATAGCTGATTACACCGACGACAAGCGTGCCGCCGATGGCCATGAGGCTCATTTGAAGTTCCGTCATGCCTCACGCACCTCAATGGGAAACGAACGGCTGCGATGCCATCTCGAAAATAGTGAAGGAATCATTTGAGAAATCCAGGTAGATGGATGCCATTCGGCGCATGCTCCGATGCGTCTCGAAGGCCAAGAGGACGAAGACTATCCTTGCCGGTTGGGCTGAGAGTAGTGTCCGAAAATAAAGTTGTCAAGCCGGACAGAAGCACTTTCGACCATGACGTATGTGCATGCAATTCAACAATGTTCACTGGGAATTGATCCTTGCCGAAACATCGGTCCCACCCCGTTGACGTTCATCAATACAGGCGAAATGTCGTGAACAATAGAATAACAACTGTTCCGCAACGACATCTTTTACACATGACTACACCGATGTCCTTGCTGCCCTGTAGTCCGAACTGCAGGACGAAACGCTATCAAATCCATTCTTATCTGGAGGACTGCATGGAAACTCAGTACGGAACAAGCGCCGGCATGTCGCACGCCTACGCCAGCCGTGAGGAACATCATGCTACGACGGCACATGCCAAGACCACCAAACGACAGGCCGGAATTTCCCCCGAGATGAACATACGCGCCGCCAAATCCCGTTTCGACATTTCCGGTTCGAAAGAATTCAAACTGCAGGAACTCGCCATGCTGACCATCAGCCCCATCGTCCGCTCCATCCATCACTGGTGGCTGCAACGCGCCGAGAGACATTACCTGATCTGCGCCGATGTGGAACAGCAGCGTGCACGGGAAGCTCAGATGAATGTCGCCTACTACCAGAAACGCGCCGCATTGGCTCGCTCCGCACGCAACTGATCTTCCGGAGAGTCGTTTGCGGGTCTCGTCGAACCCGCAAACGAACTCCCACCTCAAGCGGCCTGCGCCTCCGTCGCAAAACTCGCCGCCGATTCCATATCCACCGCAACAATCCGCGACACGCCCTGCTCCTGCATCGTCACGCCGATCAGTTGCTGGGCCATTTCCATTGCGATCTTGTTGTGCGAAATGAAGAGGAACTGTGTCTGCGAAGACATGCGCTTGACCATGTTGCAGAATCGCTCGGTGTTCGCATCGTCCAGCGGCGCATCAACTTCGTCCAGCAAACAGAACGGCGCCGGATTAAGCTGGAACATCGAAAATACGAGCGCCGTCGCAGTCAACGCCTTCTCGCCACCGGACAGCAAATGAATGGTCGCGTTCTTCTTGCCTGGCGGTTGCGCCATCACCTGCACGCCGGAATCGAGGATTTCCTCACCGGTCATGATGAGCTTGGCTTGGCCGCCGCCGAACAGGACCGGGAACAGCTCGCCAAAATGCTTGTTCACCTTGTCAAAGGTGTCCTGCAGTAGCTCGCGCGTTTCCTTGTCGATCTTGTTGATCGCATCTTCCAGGGTCGTGATTGCCTCAGTCAGGTCGGCGTGCTGGGAATCGAGGAACTGCTTGCGCTCGGTCGCCTCTTTGAGTTCGTCGAGAGCTGCAAGGTTGACTGCGCCAAGTGCAGCGATTGCATTGGTCAGGCGTGTCACCTCCCCCTGCAGATAGGATGGGCGCATGTCGGCATTCAACTTTTCCGAAAGGGCGGCCTCGTCGGCCTGCGCTTCCGCGAGCTGCTGCGCGTACTGCTCCTGGTTCAGGCGGGCGGCCTGCTCCTTCAGCTGCAGCTCCATGATCTTGTCGCGCTGCGGCTGAAGGCTGCGCTCTGCCTGCAGCCGCGCCTCCTCGGAGTGGCGCAACTTCTGGGTCAGCTGGTCCAACTCATGACGAGCGTCCGCCAGCGCGCGCTCCTGGTCCGTGCGCTTTTCGAGCAAGTCCTGGAGACCGGCCTGGGCTGCCTGGTCATCCAGGCTTTCCAGTTCGAGATGGCCTTGCTCCATGCTTGAGAACAGTTGTGCGGACTGTTCCAGAGCGGTCGCGATGCTGCGTTTCAACTCTTCGATCTTGTTGCGATGCGCCTTCTCTGCGAACTCCGCTTCTTGTGCAGCACGTTCGAGTTCGCGCAAGCGCAGGCGGGCATCGTTAAGCTGCTGTTCCTTCGCAAGGTAATCGGTCTGGCCGGTTTCATGTTTTTCCTGCAGCTCGGCCAGCTCGATGTCGAGCTGCTCGAATTTCGCCTCGGATTCGGCCTTTGCCTGCTGCTGCTCCGTCTCCTGCGCTTCGATTTCCGCCAGGTCCGACTCGATCTGCGTGCTCCGCTGATTGAAGCGGTCCTGCACTTCCGAAAGCTTCATCACTTCGAGCTGCAGGCTATGCACCGACTGGGTCAGCTGACTGACGCGCTGGCGCAGTTCCTGCAGCCGCTGCGTCGCCTGAGTCAATGCCGCGTCGGCGCGAATGGAGCGCGACTTGGCCTCATCCGCCAGCATCTGCTGCGCACGCAGCTGCTTGGTGATGTTCTCGATTTCCTGCTGACGCGCCAGCATGCCATCCTGTTCGGAATCGGATGCATAGAAGCGCACGCTGGCCTTGCCGATCACGTGTCCTTGCTTCGTAACGAAGTAACCGCCAGCAGGCAGCTTCGCACGATCGACGAAGGCAAAATTGATATCGTCGGCAACGAAAACATTGCTCAGCCAGTCTTGCATCAACGCGCGCAGCCCCGGGTCGTTCAGTTGCAGGAGGCTGACGAAGGGTTTCAGGCCGGCAGGCGCTTCAATCGACGCCGTTGCGGTTGCATTCGGTGTGTATAGCGCAAGCTTGGCAGGGGGAGCGTCGTTGAAGAATGCCTTGGCCCAATCCAGGTTCGACATTTCCAGTGCCGATGTGCGCTCGCGCAGCACCGATTCCAACGCCGTTTCCCAGCCCTGGTCGATATGCAGCTTCTGCCAGAGGCGCGGCAGCTCGCTCAGCTCATGCTTCTTCAGCCACGGTTGCACCTTGCCCTGCGTTTGAACGTTCTCCTGCAACTGTTTCAGAGCGGCCAGGCGGGCTTCGAGCTGCGCATTGTTCGCGGTTTCGGTATTCAGTTGCGCCTGCGCGGCGCGGCGCTCTTCTTCGAGCTGGGGCTGCTGTTCCTGCGCCACTTCGAGCTGCTCGCGCGCCTCTTCCAACGAAGCCTGCTTCTCTTCGAGTTGCATCTTCAGGTTGCTCAGATGCGCGGTGTCCGGCATGGCCATGCCGTTCTTTTCCTGCATCAGGCGTTCCTTGCGGGAGACAAGGTTTGCGAGGATGTTCGACGCATTGCGCTGATGGGCGGACTCCAGCTCGATCTGCTGCTGGACTTGCATGATCTTGCTGCGCGATTCGGTCGTCGCAAGCTGCGCTTCGCGCCAGACCTGCTCGAGTGCCGGCAGGTTGTCATGTTGCGTCTGCGCGGCCTGCTGCGCCTGTTCCACGCGGAGGCCATGCTCCTCGAGGTGCATTTCGGCCTCTTCCAGCTCTTCCTGCTGCTGCTGGCCCTGGCGTTGCCATTGGTCCCGTTGCGCCGACAATGAGTTGAGCTGGGATTGCAGGCGGTTGCGCGATTCGATCACGAACTTGATCTGCGCTTCCAGGCTGCCGATTTCCGAATTCGTCTGGTACAGGTGCCCCTGCGCGGTGTGCATCCGGTCGCCGGCGGCGTAGTGCGCCTGGCGCATGTGTTCCAGCTCGGTCTCGACGTGGCGCAGCTTGGCGGTCTGCTCTTCGAGTTCGGTCTGTGCGCGCTCGATGTCGCGGAAGTATTTCTCCTGCTCGGCCTTGGCTTCGTTTTTGCGCAGCAGCCAGAGCAGCTTCTGCTTTTGGTCCTGGTCGGCCTGGAGTTCGTGGAACTTTTGCGCAACAGCAGCCTGGGCTTCCAGTTTTTCCAGGTTGGCGTTCAGCTCGCGCAGGATGTCCTCGACGCGCGTCAGGTTTTCACGCGTGTCTTGCAGCCGGTTTTCGGTTTCGCGGCGGCGCTCCTTGTATTTGGAAACGCCTGCGGCCTCTTCCAGGAAAATGCGCAGGTCTTCGGGGCGGGCTTCGATGATGCGGGAAATCATGCCCTGCCCGATGATCGCGTACGCACGCGGACCGAGACCGGTACCAAGGAAGATGTCCTGGATGTCACGGCGACGCACCGCCTGGTTGTTGATGTAATAAGTCGAAGTGCCGTCGCGAGTCAGCGTCCGCTTGACCGCAATTTCCGCGTACTGGCTCCATTGCCCGGCGGCGCGGCCGGCACTGTTGTCGAAAACGAGCTCCACTGACGCGCGGCCGGCAGGCTTGCGGGATGTGGAGCCATTGAAGATCACATCCTGCATCGACTCGCCGCGCAATTCGGAAGCCTTCGACTCGCCCAGCACCCAGCGCACCGCGTCCATGATGTTGGACTTGCCGCAACCGTTCGGCCCCACGACCCCAACCAACTGGCCGGGAACCTGGAAGTTGGTCGGATCGACGAAGGACTTGAATCCGGATAATTTAATGGAATTTAGACGCACTTTATCGACTGTTCTTGACTAGTTGGAGCAGGCGCATGCCGCCGCCTCGGAAAAGGGCCCTATCATAACATTTCGCATCCTCGGAACATTAATTTCATAGCGGGAATTCACTCTACGCGCCACGGAAGCGAACGGTATAATTTCGCCTTTGGCCTTTTTGCATCCCACCCCTATCAGCCGAGCCCTCGCCAGTGAACCCACTGTTAAACAAATTACAACCATATCCCTTTGAAAAGCTGAAGCAGCTGTTTGCCGGCATCACGCCAAGCCCCGCTTACACGCCGATCAGCCTTGGCATCGGTGAACCGAAGCATCCGACGCCGGCGTTCATCAAGAAGGCATTGACGGACAATCTTGGCGGGCTTGCAAGCTATCCCTCGACCATCGGCTCAGACGCGCTGCGCGCCTCCATTGCAAGCTGGCTGGAGCGCCGCTACGGACTCCCCAAGATCGATGCAGCAACACAGATCCTGCCGGTGAACGGTTCGCGCGAAGCCCTGTTTGCCTTGGCACAGACGGTGATCGACCCGACCAAAGGCGACGCATTGGTGATGTGTCCCAACCCCTTCTATCAAATCTACGAAGGTGCGGCATTTCTGGCAGGGGCGCAGCCTTACTTCGTGAATTCGCATCCCGGGCGTAATTTCGCCCCTGACTTCACCAGCGTGCCAGCCGACATCTGGCGGCGCGTCCAGCTGCTTTACATCTGCTCCCCCGGCAATCCAACTGGTGCGGTACTGAATGTGGACGATTGGAAGGAGCTGTTCGACCTGTCGGATAAATACGGCTTCGTCATCGCGTCCGACGAGTGCTATTCGGAGATCTACTTCAAGTCGGAAGCACCGCTGGGCGGCCTGGAGGCTGCCCATAAGCTCGGCCGTGCCGGCTACCCGCGCCTGATTGCCTTTTCCAGCCTGTCCAAGCGCTCGAATGTGCCGGGCATGCGTTCCGGTTTCGTTGCCGGCGATGCCGAGGTCCTGAAGAAATACCTGCTGTACCGGACCTATCACGGCAGCGCGATGAGTCCTTCCGTCCAGGCAGCATCGGTCGACGCGTGGAACGACGAACAGCATGTCGAGGAAAACCGGGCCAAGTACATCGCCAAATTCAACCAGGTAACACCTATGCTGGCGGAGGTACTGGACGTGCGTCTGCCCGACGCGAGTTTCTACTTGTGGGCGAAGGTCGACCAGCATACGGGTCTATCCGACACCGAGTTCGCGCGGCGCCTGTACGCCGAATATAATGTGACGGTGTTGCCGGGAAGCTATCTCGCCCGCGAGGCACATGGCATCAATCCGGGGCAGAACCGCGTCCGTATGGCGCTGGTCGCCGAAGTGGACGAATGCCTGGAAGCCGCACGGCGCATCGTCGAATTCACCAAGAAGTTATCCTGATCCACTAACTTGCGAAGCAAAGAAAATGACCCAACAACTCCAGCAGATCATCGACCAGGCCTGGGAAGACCGCGCCAATTTCTCCCCGAAGTCCGCGCCGGCGGAGGTGCGCGACGCGGTCGCCCACGTCCTCGAGCAGCTCAACCAGGGCACGGTGCGCGTGGCGCAGAAGGACAGCGGCAACTGGATGGTGAACCAGTGGATCAAGAAGGCGGTGCTGCTTTCCTTCCGCCTGGAAGACAATGTACCGATGGCGGCGGGCGGCAGCATGCAGTTCTATGACAAGGTGCCGACCAAGTTCGCTAACTACACTGCGGAAGACTTCGCCAAGGGCGGTTTCCGTGTGGTGCCGCCGGCCGTTGCGCGCCGCGGCAGCTTCATCGGCAAAAACGTGGTGCTGATGCCCTCCTACGTCAATATTGGCGCGTATGTGGATGAAGGCACGATGGTCGACACCTGGGCGACCGTCGGTTCCTGCGCGCAGATCGGCAAAAACGTCCACCTGTCCGGCGGTGTCGGCATCGGCGGCGTGCTGGAGCCGATGCAGGCCAATCCGACCATCATCGAAGACAACTGCTTCATCGGCGCGCGCTCCGAGATCGTCGAAGGCGTCATCGTTGAAGAAAACTCGGTCATCTCGATGGGCGTGTACATCGGCCAATCGACCAAGATCTACGACCGCGCCACCGGCGAAGTCAGCTACGGCCGTATCCCGGCTGGTTCCGTGGTCGTGTCCGGCAGCCTGCCGTCGGCCGACGGCAAGTACAGCCTGTACTGCGCGGTGATCGTCAAGCGTGTCGACGCAAAAACCCGCGCAAAGACCGGCATCAACGAGCTGCTGCGCGAAGCTTGATTTGTCAAGGAGCGGGCCACCGGATGGCGGCCTACCTTACCCCGCCCTTCGCCACCAGGGGAAGGATGCATGGATGGAAGCAGATGTCTCCTGTTTTCATCTGCCTATGTAGGAGAGCATGATGGCAATGGAGCGCCTGTTCCAGCTGATGAAGGACAAGAAGGCATCGGACTTGTTCATGACCGTGAACTCGCCGATCCATATCAAGATCAACGGCCATCTGCTCCCCGTCAACCAGCAGAAGATGGACAACGCGACCATCAAGGCACTGTTGTCCGAGGTCGCATCGGCAAAGCAAATTGAGGAACTGGAAGAGAAGAACGAGCTCAACATGGGCATTCCCGTCGAGGGTCTCGGCAGCTTCCGCCTCTCGGCATTCCGTCAGCGCGGCAGCCTTTCCGCCGTCTTTCGCTACATTCCCGGTGATATTCCCCGTCTTGCGGACCTGAACGTGCCGCCGGTGTTGGCCGAGGTGATCATGGAAAAGCGCGGCCTGATCCTGGTCGTGGGTTCGACGGGCTCAGGCAAGTCGACGACGATTGCGGCCATGCTCGACCATCGTAACGTCAACAGGACCGGCCACATCCTGACGCTGGAAGACCCGATCGAATTCTTGTTCGCCAACAAAAAATCGATCGTCAACCAGCGTGAGATCGGGACGGATGCGGACAGCCTGCACATCGCCCTGAAAAATGCACTTCGACAAGCGCCGGATTGCATCCTGATCGGCGAAATCCGGGACAAGGAAACGATGGGCAACGCGCTTGCGTATGCACAATCGGGTCACCTCGTCGTGGCCACCCTGCACGCGAACAACAGCTATCAGGCGCTGACACGCATCATCAACTTCTACCCGCTGGAGACGCGCCCATCCCTGCTGGTCGACCTGTCGGTCACAATCAAGGCCATTATTTCGCAGCGCCTGGTCCAGGCAAAAGATGGCGGACGCCGTGCTGCGGTCGAAGTGCTGCTGAACACCCGCCACGTCGCCGAACTGATCGAGCAAGGCGAGATCAGCCAGATCAAGGAAGCGCTCGAGAAGAGCATGGCGCCGGGCTCGCAGACCTTCGAACAGGCGCTCATGCAACTCATCCAGGATGGCGTGATCACGCAGGAAGAGGCGCTGGCGAATGCCGACTCGGCAACCAACCTCTACTGGCTGATCAACAACTCCCAAGGCAAGAAACCCGAACCGGAGCCGGAACCGAAGAAGGACGACGGCCCCACCTTCACCGAATTCACGCTCAACGTCTGACCCATGGCAGTTACACTTTACGGCATTCCCAATTGCGACACCGTCAAGAAGGCCCGCACCTGGCTGGAAAAGAATGGCATCGACTATGCCTTTCATGACTTCAAGAAGGCAGGCCTGACATCAGGGCTGGTGCAAGGCTGGCTGAAGCAGGTCGATTGGGAGATTCTGGTCAACCGCAAAGGCACCACATGGCGCGGGCTGCCCGACGAGCGCAAGGCTGCTGTCGCGGATGCGAAGAGCGCCGCAGAGCTGATGCTCGAATCGCCGTCCGTCATCAAGCGCCCCGTTCTCGAGTACGACGGTGCTGCCCACGTCGGCTTTTCCGACGCCAACTACCAACAGATTTTCAACAAGTAATCGATGAGCAAGACACTCGCGCTGACGGAAGAACTCATTGCCCTGTCGTCGGTCACGCCGGACGACAAGGGCTGCCAGCAGCGCCTGATCGAACTGCTGGAACCGCTCGGCTTCAAGTGCGAAACCGTCGAATCCGGCGGCGTCACCAACCTGTGGGCGCGCAAGGGCGCGACGCAGCCGCTGGTGGTCTTCGCCGGCCACACCGATGTGGTACCGACCGGCCCGCTCGACCAGTGGCACTCGGATCCCTTCGTCCCCTCGATTCGCGATGGCAAGCTGTACGGCCGAGGCGCGGCGGACATGAAGACTTCGATTGCCAGCATGGTGGTCGCCGTCGAGGAATTCGTCACAACACACCCCAGCCATCACGGCTCCATTGGCTTCCTCATCACCAGCGATGAGGAAGGTCCTGCGACCGACGGCACCGTGATCGTGTGCGACATGCTCAAGGCGCGCGGCGAACAACTCGACTACTGCATCGTCGGCGAGCCGACTTCGTCCGAGCAGCTCGGCGACGTGATCAAGAACGGCCGCCGCGGATCGATGTCGGGCAAGCTGATCGTCAAGGGCGTGCAGGGTCACATCGCATATCCGCAACTTGCGAAGAATCCGATCCACCTCGCCGCGCCCGCCTTGGCCGAACTGGCATCCGAAAAATGGGACGACGGCAACGAATACTACCTGCCGACCTCGTGGCAGATGTCGAACATCCACGCCGGGACCGGTGCGACCAACGTGATTCCCGGCGAGGTGGTGGTCGATTTCAACTTCCGCTTTTCGACCGCAAGTACCGTGGAAGGCTTGCAGAAGCGCGTGCACGCGATCCTGAACAAGTACGATTTCAATTACGACTTGAAGTGGACCATCGGCGGCTACCCATTCCTGACGCCGCGCGGCAAGCTGAGCGATGCGATCACGACAGCGATCAAGGCCGAAACCGGGCTGGATGCCGATCTGTCGACCACGGGCGGCACGTCCGACGGCCGCTTCATCGCCAAGATCTGCCCGCAGGTGATCGAGTTCGGCCCGCCGAACGGCAGCATCCACAAGATCGACGAACATATCGAACTGCGCCATATCGATCCGCTCAAGAACATCTACCGCCGCACGCTGGAAAACCTCCTGCTGTAGTGCATCATCTTCCCCCGCTCCGCATGGAGCGGGCTATGGTGGCGGCCTGCCCTCACCGAACGAAAACGTCCTCATAATGACCCTAAACGACTTCTCCACCATTCGCGATCTCCTCCGCTACGCGGTCACGCGCTTCAATGGCGAAAACCTGTTTTTCGGCCACGGCAGCAACAACGCCTTCGATGAAGCGGCCTACCTGGTCCTCCATACGCTTAAGCTGCCCCTGGACAAGCTGGAGCCCTTTTATGATGCGCGCCTGTTGCCCGAAGAAATCACTGCTGTGCTGAACGTGATCGAGCGCCGCGCAATGGATCGCGTCCCCGCCGCCTACATTACGAATGAAGCGTGGCTGGGTGACTATCGGTTCTATGTCGACGAGCGAGTGATCGTGCCGCGATCGTTCATTGCCGAGCTGATTCCCGACCACTTCGCACCGTGGGTAAGCGATCCGGAAGCAGTCAACAACATCCTGGAACTGTGTACCGGCTCCGGCTGTCTGCCGATCATGCTGGCAGATGCCTTTCCCAACGCACACATCGACGCCGTAGACATTTCTCCCGATGCGCTGGCCGTCGCGCAACGCAACGTCGACGACTACCAGTTGCAGGACCGCATCACGCTGATCGAATCCGATCTGTACGCCAACGTCCCGAACAAAAAGAAATACGACTTGATCATCACCAATCCGCCGTATGTCAACGCAACGTCGATGGGCATACTGCCGCAAGAATACCTGCGTGAACCGCAGATCGCCCTTGCTGGCGGCAACGATGGCATGGACCTGGTGCGCAAGATTGTAGCGGGCGCCGCTGCACGTCTGACACCTGAAGGCGTGCTGGTTGTCGAGATCGGTAACGAGCGCGAGTTCGCGGAAGCGGCCTTCTCCGATCTCGAGCTCACTTGGCTGTCGACCAGTGCCGGCGACGATATGGTCTTCCTTGTCACCGCCGATCAATTGAAGTCGCAATGATCCGTTTTCAGCAAGTCTGCCTGACACGCGGCATAAAGCCGCTCCTGGAAAGCGCCGACCTGACGCTGAACCCGGGCGAAAAGATCGGCCTCATCGGCGCTAACGGCGCCGGCAAGTCCAGCCTGTTCGCCCTGCTGCGCGGCGAGCTGCACGCCGATCTTGGGGAAGTCGATTTTCCTTCCAGATGGCGCATGGCCTACGTTGCGCAGGAAACGCCGGCGCTGGACCGGCCTGCCGTCGAGTACGCGATCGACGGCGATGCCAAGCTGCGCCAACTCGAGGCAGAACTGGCCGAACTGGAAAGCAAACCGCATGGTCAGGCAGACGGCACACGCATTGCCGAACTGCATGCTGCACTCGCCGATGCCGACGCCTATACGGTGCGCTCGCGGGCGGAACAACTGCTGATCGGGCTTGGATTTTCACTGGAACAGATGCAGCAACCAGTGGCCAGCTTCTCCGGCGGCTGGCGCATGCGTCTTAACCTTGCACAAGCGCTGATGTGTCCGTCCGACCTGCTCCTGCTGGACGAACCGACCAACCACCTCGACCTCGACGCCATCATCTGGCTGGAAGACTGGCTCAAACGCTATCCAGGCACACTGATCATCATTTCGCACGACCGCGACTTCCTCGACGGCGTGGTGAACGTGATCGTGCATATCGACGACCGCAAGCTGAAACGCTACGCCGGCAACTACTCTGCATTCGAGAAGCAGCGCGCCGCGCAGATCGCACTGTCCCAGGCCGCGTACGAAAAGCAGGCACGGCAGCGCGCACATCTGCAGTCGTTCATCGACCGCTTCAAGGCGAAAGCGACCAAGGCACGCCAGGCGCAAAGCCGCATGAAGATGCTGGCGAAAATGGAAGAGCTCGCACCGCTGCGCGCCGCAGCGGAATTTTCGTTTGAATTCCGTGAACCGCTAAGCGCGCCGAATCCGCTGCTCGTCATGGAAGAAGCCGTCGCGGGCTACCGCATCGAGAAGCCGGAAACCCACGAAACGGTCGATAAAGCCATTGTTTCGCGCATCGACTTCTCGCTGCAAACCGGCCAGCGGATTGGCCTGCTGGGCGTAAACGGCGCCGGCAAGTCCACCCTGGTGAAAACCATTGCCGGCGAACTCAAACCGCTCTCCGGCGACATGCGCCTCGGCAAAGGCCTGTCGATTGGCTACTTCGCGCAGCACCAGGTGGAAATGCTGCGCCACGACGAATCGCCTCTATGGCACCTTGCCCGCATCGCACCGACGACGCGCGAGCAGGAATTGCGCAATTTCCTCGGCGGATTCAACTTCGGCGGCGACATGGTGACGAGCAAGATTGCCCCGTTCTCCGGCGGCGAGAAGGCTCGGCTGGCGCTGGCACTGATTGTCTGGCAGCGGCCCAACCTGCTACTGCTCGACGAACCGACCAACCATCTCGATCTCGAGACGCGCGAGGCATTAACCATGGCGCTCGCGCAGTTCGAGGGTACGGTGGTCCTCGTATCGCACGACCGGCATCTTCTGCGCGCAACGACCGATCAGTTCATGATCGTTGCGGACGGGAAGCTGAAACCCTTCGACGGTGATCTGGACGACTACCGCGACTGGCTGTTCAAGACCAAGCTGGGCAAGGCAGATGCGCCGGCCGCGCCCGCGTCCGCAGCACCGGGCACCCAACCCGCTACGTCCGTCACCTCCGAGTCGCGAGAAGACCGCCAGGAACGCCGCCGCCTCGAAGCCGAAGAACGCCAGCGCCTTTCCGCCTTGCGCAAGCCGATCGAGTCTCGCATCAAGCGCCTCGACGAGCAGATGGTAAAGCTGAATCTGCGCAAGGCCGACATCGATGCGCGACTCGCCGAACCATCGATTTACGATGACGCAAACAAGGAAGAGTTGAAGACGCTGATTCTCGACCAGGCTTATGTCGCGAAGGAGCTCGAACAGCTTGAGACCGAATGGCTGGAACAGCAGGAAGCGCTGGAGAACCTGACCGCCGGATGACACCCGGTACACTAGTGGAACGACCAGGAGGGAACGCATGAACGAAGCAATCGACCAACCCTTGCAAGGCATTCGCGTCCTCGACCTTACCCGGCTGCTGCCCGGCCCGGTCGCCACGATGCATCTCGCCGACATGGGCGCCGAGGTCATCAAGATCGAGGATCCCGGCGTCGGCGACTACGCACGCACGATGGGCCACGTCCGCAAGGAGGTCTCGCTGTTCTTCATCGCCGTCAACCGCGGCAAGCAAGGCAAGCGTCTCGACCTGAAGGATCCGGAAGCGCGGAATGAATTCCTCAACATGGTCGAGGGTGCCGACGTCGTCGTGGAAAGCTTCCGTCCCGGCGTGATGGACAAGCTCGGCATCGGCTGGGAGGTTCTGCGCAAGCGCAATCCAAGGCTGGTCATGTGCGCGATCTCCGGTTACGGCCAGGACGGGCCGTTCGCGCAGCTGGCCGGACATGACATCAATTATGTCGGCATGGCCGGCATGCTGGAACAGAACGTCGGACCGGACGGCACGCCCGCGCTGTCCAACCTGCAGGTCGGCGACCTTCTCGGCGGCGCACAGGCCGCGGTCCAAGGCATCCTCGCGGCCCTCATCGGTGCCAAGACCGGCGGCAAGGGCCGCTTCGTGGACGTGTCGATGACCGACGCCGTGTTCGCACATAACGTGATGCCCCTGGTCGCGGTCAACAATTTCGGACGTCCAGCGGAACCCGGCCGCGACCTCCTCACCGGGGGCGTCCCCTGCTACAACGTCTATCGCACCAGTGACGGACGTTTCATGGCGGTTGGCGCGCTCGAACTGAAGTTCTGGCAAACCTGCTGCGACGTGCTTGGCCGTCCGGACTTGAAAACACGTCACTGGAGCCTGGGACAGGAAGTCGGCGGCGCGGATGCAATGGCGGTGAAGGCAGAACTCGATGCCATTTTTGCCGGGGATACGCTCGCCGCATGGACAGAAAAGTTCGGCGCGGCCGATTGCTGCGTGACGCCCATCCTCCGTGCCGACGAAGCCGTCTCCCATCCGCTGTTCCAGGTCCGCAAGATGGTGGAGCGGAAAGAGCACCCGACGGAAGGCCCGTACTGGGCGACTGGTCCTGCGGTAAGATTCCGAGAGTAAGCCTCCCACGTTCGCCTCGCGGCAAAACGATTACCGACATGCCCCACGCGTTTCCCCTTCTCCGCACCGCCCGGCTGAACCTTCGCCAGATCGTTCCGGCGGATGCGCCAGCCCTGTTCATGATTCACTCGGACGCAGATTGGATGCGCTGGTACGGCGTCGATCCCATCACCAGTCTCGCCGAAGCGGAGCACCTGGCCGGCATGTTTGCCGGCTGGTTTTCAGGCGGCACCGGTTTCCGCTGGGCGCTGGAACGGCGCCAGGACAAGCGGCTCATCGGCACCTGCGGCCTGTTTCGCTGGAACAAGAGCTGGCGCAATTGTGTCATCGGCTACGAGATTCAGCGCGAATTTAACGGACAGGGCTATATGCGCGAAGCGGCCTCCGCCATCCTGGATTACGGCTTCGATGTGATGGGCCTGCACCGGGTCCAGGCCGAAACGCACCCGGATAACCATGCATCCATTGTGCTGGCACAGCGCTTGGGATTTCGATTCGAAGGCGTGCATCGCGAGCAAGCCTACTGGGACGGACGCTACCACGACTTGAATTGCTATTCGCTGCTCGAGGCCGACTGGCGCGCGTTGTGCGGCAATGTCTGAAAAATGACGAGGATCGCCGTGGCACAGACTCTCAATATCATTGGGTGCGGACATGTCGGCAAGGTGCTCGGGCGCCTCTGGGCGGCTGCAGGCACGTTCGAAGTTCAGGACATCCTCAACCGTTCACCTGAAAGCGGCGCCCGTGCGGTCGACTTCATCAGCGCCGGCCACGCCCTTCGGGATCCTGCCTCAATGCGGCCGGCGGAGGTCTACATGATCGGGACCGCCGACGACCAGGTCGGGCAGGCTTGCGAATCGCTGATCAGCCTCGGAATCCTGTCGCATGGCGCGATCGTTTTTCACTGCAGCGGCGCGCTCCCGTCCGGCGCGCTTGCTGCGGCCAAGGCACACGGCGCATTGGTGGCAAGTGTCCATCCGATACGAAGCTTTGCCGGTATTGCGGAAGTTGCCAAAAGTTTCTCAGGTACCTATTGCGGCATCGAAGGCGATCCCGCAGCCGTCGCGCCTCTCACCAAGGCATTTTCGTCGATAGGTGCAAAGCTGGTGCCGATCGATGCCGAGTTCAAAAGCGTCTATCATGCGGCCGCAGTCTTTGCCTCGAACTATCTCGTGACGCTGACGGATGTCGCTCTCGAAGCCTACATGAAGGCCGGCGTGCCGCACGACGAGGCGCTCAAACTGATGGAACCCCTGGTCAGGGGCACAGTCGACAATATTTTCCGACTGGGACCGACCGATGCATTGACGGGCCCTATCGCGCGTGGCGACGTGGCCACTGTGCTCAGGCAATACCGCGCGCTGTCCGCTTGGGACAAGCGCATCGGATCCCTGTACAGGCAACTTGGCAGATTCACAGCTGCCATCGCTATGCGAAAACGCGGCGGCAAGCGGGATTAATAACGTTCACTCACCAGGATAAACATGCCTCTTTCCCCCTACCTAGATACATCCCCGGTCGTGCAAGAACGCGTCTTCCTGCACGACTCCGCCCAAGTAATTGGCGACGTGGAACTCGGCAAAGACAGTTCGGTGTGGTGCAATGCCGTCCTGCGCGGCGACGTCAATCGCATCCGGGTCGGCACATGCAGCAACGTGCAAGACTTGACGATGTGCCACGTGTCTCACAAGTCCGCCGCCAAACCTGAAGGCTCGCCTCTGGTCATCGGCGACTATGTCACCATCGGCCATTCGGTCATCCTGCATGGTTGCACCATCGGCAACGAGTGCCTCATCGGGATGGGAAGCATCGTGATGGACGACGCAGTGATTCAGGACCGGGTAATGGTCGGCGCAGGCAGCCTGGTCCCGCCCGGGAAAGTCCTGGAAAGCGGAATGCTGTATGTTGGCAGGCCGGTAAAAGCTGTCCGGTCGCTCACGCCTGATGAGCTGTCGTACCTGCGTTACTCCGCCGAACATTACGTGCGGGTAAAGAACAACTACATGCAAGGGAAAGCTGCAGAAAACGCCGGCTGATGCGGACCGATACGTCAACGCTTGGGATGGTAGATGTCGTGGCCAGCTTCGTCGATCTGGCGGCGCAGTGCGCGGCGCTCTTCCGGCGTCATGCGGCCGTGACGGCGCTGATTGTCAGCCTGCTGATGGGACTGCGTTTCGCCGCCGGCACTGTATCCGCCGCTTTCCGGCGTGCCGAGCCCCTGGCGCTGGCGCTCCTGGGGCTGTATTGGCTGCGGTTCCCTGGGAAGATTGCGCTCAAGCGTGACGCTCTGGATATGGTAGGCACGCACGGCGTCCCGCGCGTCGCGCCGGCCGTAGCCTGGATCGGCCGAGGCGGCGACCACGCTGAGCGTCAGCAGAACTAAGGAACCGAGTCGTAGGAATCGCATATTTAAAAACACTTCACCTAACCGGGATTTCCCTTTGCCGGGAGCATCTTGCGTTAGACTTCGCGTACCAGAAAGGCGCACCAATAATATGGAAGTGTATGCGGCGCCTCGTGCGCACTAAACCGGTTTAAGGTAAAGTTTGTAACACTTTGTAATGCTTTGCGCTAGAGACATTGATCAAGAATTTACTGACGTTACCATAGCGCCATGAATAGCCAAAACCCCACTGCACATACACCCGGACATACCCCCAGCGGGCACCAGGCCAGAATACTTGTGGTCGATGACGACCAGCGTCTGCGCGACCTGCTTCGCCGCTATCTCGCCGAGCAGGGTTTCAACGTTGTCACTGCCGAGAATGCGCAGGCGATGAACAAACTGTGGATCCGCGAGCGCTACGACCTGCTGGTTCTGGACCTGATGCTGCCCGGCGAGGATGGCCTGTCGATCTGCCGCCGCCTGCGCGGCGCCGGCGACCAGACACCGATCATCATGCTTACAGCGAAGGGCGAGGACGTGGACCGCATCGTCGGCCTGGAAATGGGCGCGGACGACTATCTGCCCAAGCCTTTCAACCCGCGTGAACTGGTTGCACGCATCAATGCCGTGCTGCGCCGCAAGGGACCTGACGAAATTCCGGGCGCGCCGTCCGAGACGCCGCAGACCTTCCAGTTCGGCGATTTCATCCTTGACCTCGGTACACGCACGCTGAAGAAAAACGGCGAAACCATCTCGCTCACTACCGGCGAGTTTTCGGTGCTCAAGGTCTTCGCTCGCCACGCGCGCCAGCCGCTCTCTCGCGAAAAGCTGATGGAACTGGCCCGCGGCCGCGAGTACGAAGTGTTCGATCGCAGCCTGGACGTGCAGATTTCCCGCCTGCGCAAGCTCATCGAACCGGATCCATCCAATCCCATCTACATCCAGACCGTTTGGGGTCTCGGCTATGTCTTCATTCCGGAAGGCCAGCCGCGCTAAGGCTTAACCCGGATATGTCACCGGACCGGCCCTCAACTTGATTGGAAGGCGCATGTTTACACGGTTTGAGGCCTGCAACGGCCAGATCCAATTTGCACTGCCGGCCTACACGGGTGCTGGCGTGCGATTTGCGGCCATTTTGCGACCCCGCTTCGCACCAATAGACAAGCTATTGGATTGGCGCAGTGACGCAAACTGCCTCGCAACTCGCACGCCATCACTCCGCGTTCCGGCGAAATATCCGGGTTAAGGACCTTGATTGCCATCATAGGAAACCGGCTCGGCTGGCTCAGAAGCGGCCTGTTCTGGCGGACCTTCTTCCTGCTCGCCTTCCTCATCACTGCGAGCATCCTTGCTTGGGTGGCGAGCTTTCGCATCGTCGAACGCACACCGCGCGCGCAGCAGATGGCCGCCCAGGTCATTTCCATCGTCACGATCACCCGTGCCGCGCTGACACACTCCGCGCCTGAACTGCGGCGCGAGCTCCTGTTCGACCTCGCCAGCAACGAGGGCATCCGCATCTATCCGCTGGAGGAATCCGACGTTGTGGGACCGGCGCCGGACAGTGAACTGATGCGAGTACTGGAGTCGAATGTGAAGGCCCGCCTTGGCCCGGATACCAAATTCGCCGGTCGCGTCAATGACGTCGGCGGGTTTTGGGTCAGTTTCAAGATCGAGGAAGACGAATACTGGCTGAGGCTCGACCGGGAACGGCTCGAAGGCGTGTCGAACATCCAGTGGCTGGGTTTCGGCACCGCTGCCCTCACACTATCACTGCTCGGCGCCGTATTCATTTCGCGCCTGATCAATCAGCCGTTGTCGCGGATTGCGACAGCCACGCAGGCCATCGCCAAGGGCCGGTGGCCTGAACCACTACCGGAACGCGGCCCGACCGAGATCCGCGATGCCAACCGGAGCTTCAACCAGATGGTCGCTGACCTGAACCGCGTCGAATCCGACCGCGCTGTGATCCTGGCCGGCATCTCGCACGACTTGCGCACGCCGCTGGCGCGCATGCAACTCGAAGTCGAAATGGCACAGTTGACGGACGAGGCGCGACTCGGCATGCAGTCCGACCTCGCACAGATGGACGCGATCATCGGACAATTCCTCGAATACGCCAAGCCCAGCGACATCGGACACGGCTCAAGCGTCGACTTGAGCGCGATGCTCACCGATTGCGCGCGTGAAGCGGGGCGCTTGAACGACGTCAAGATCAGCACCAATATCGCGCCCGACGTCAACGTGTTCGGCCACGCCACCGATCTCAAGCGCGTGATCAGCAACCTCGTCGAGAATGCGCGCCGCTATGGCAAGACGGCAAACTCGAATATCGCCGAGATTAATATTTCCTGCCGGTCGGAAGGCAACCAGGCGGTCATCGAGATTGCAGATAGCGGTGCCGGCGTGCCGGACAAGGACACGGAACGGCTCCTGCGGCCCTTCACCCGGCTGGACACCGCGCGCAGCCAGGCAAATGGCGCCGGCCTTGGCCTGGCCATCGTCGACCGTATCGTCAGACGCCATCGCGGTGTGCTCAAACTGTCAAACAAGGATGGGGGCGGACTGCGCGTTCGCGTTTCGATTCCGATCACCGGCGCGCTGAGCTAGAACGTCGTGGTGCACGAACACGATCTGCTCGGAGAATAGGGTCGGTCCAATCGCCAGTGCCTTGTATCGACAGGTACGATGCCACCTTGTTCAGCTCAAGTCCTTCACCAGCGAAGCAAGCGTATCCGCCGGCAATTCCTCCAGATGCGCCGGATAGTTCGGATGGTCACAAGCGACCATCATCTGGGCACCGCCCTTGAGCGCGTTCTTCATGTCGGGCGTAAGCTCAAAACGCACGAAATGCACGGCCGAGGTCTTTTCTTCGTTTTCCCGGTCGAGGTCTTCATCCGCTATGGAATACACACGCGGTTGCCCCTCGACCTGGATGAACAACCGGTCCTCGACACCGATCAGCCTCGCCAATGCGGCCTTTCTATCCGCCTCGTCGACGTACTCGATCAGCATCGTTGCCTTGAAGTTACTTCCGTTCGGGATCAAGGGGGTGTAGGCATCGAGTTCCGATTGGATACCGTCTTCCTCGAAGATGCGCTCGATCCGCAACATCTCCTGCACCTGGTAACGTACCGTCTGCTCATCCTCGAACAGCAGCGTCATATGGTTACCCAATTGCACGCTCCGAACCTTCTTGTGACGGATGATTTCCGCCCGCAAGGCGGGACGCGCCTTGGCATAGGCTTCGAGCGTCAGCAACTGGTCGCGGGTAAGCGTCATGGGGATTCCTTTATATTTGGACGAGCCTCAATCGTCATCAGCATGGTGGTCGGCGATATCGCCTTCCTTGAACAGGACTTCGCGCAACTCCGCATCCAGCTTCGGATCGCGCCGGCGTATCCATTCGAGGACCATCGCCGCATGTTCTTTTTCCTCATCACGATTATGTGCGAGGATGCGTTTGAGTTCGGGATCCGTCGCGGCATCGACGCGCTGGTTATACCAGTCCACCGCCTCCAGTTCTTCCATCAGCGAAACAATCGCCCGGTGCATGTCCATTGTTGCGGCGGACAATTTCTCAAGTGGCTCGTGGTAGCCCTCGCTAGCCATACGTTCTCCTATATTCCATAGGCCTTCCGCAGCAATGCCAGCGGATGCGCCAGTTGCACATTCTTGAGTCCGTTCTCTTCCATACCCTGCTCGATATGGTGGCCGGCGAGCTGGCAGTCGGAAGAAATGTAGTCAGGTTCGTTGTTGACCATTGCCTTGAACACAGGCTTGCCGATCTTCATCGCAGTGGCATGGAATTCCTTTTTCACGCCGAAGGTGCCGGCGTGGCCCGAACAACGTTCGACCACGTTCAGCTTTGTACCCGGCACGAGCTGAAGAGTTTCCGCGGTTTTCTTGCCCATGTGCTGTACCCGAAGGTGGCACGGCACGTGGTATGACACGTTTCCAAGAGGCTGCTTGAAATCGCGCTTGAGCAGGCCGTCACGATTGCGCTGCATGAAGTACTCGAACGGGTCCCACATCGCGTCGCGCACAATCTGTACATCCGGATCGTCGGGAAACATCAGCGGCAGCTCCTGCTTGTACATCAGCGTGCAGGAAGGAATCGGTGTCAGGATTGCATATCCTTCGCGCGCCAGCTTTGCGAGATTTGGAATGTTGATGTTTTTCTTTGCTTCCACACCGGCGAGGTCGCCCTGCTCCAGCTTGGGCATGCCGCAGCAGGCCTCCTTCTCGAGCAGCACGTAAGGAACTTCATTGTGGTGGAGGATCGCGAGCAGGTCGTGGCCGACGCCTGGCTCGTTGTAATTGATGTAGCAGGTTGAATACACGGCCACCTTGCCGGGTGTCAGCGTGCCATTCTTGACGGCATACGGCCGCGATTCCTGCGCACCGGAACGGAATTTCCTTGTGGCGAAATCAGGCAGCCAGGCATTCTTGTCCACGCCCATCACATTTTCCATCATCCCGCGCGCGGCACGGGTCTTATTCACCGCGTTGACGGTTTGCGTCACGATGGGAATGCCGGCGAACTTGCCCAAGCCGTCAGTATTCGACAGGAACTTGTCCCGCATGCGCACTTCACCCTTGCGGAACTTGACCGCCTTGGCGCGCAGCATCAGGTGCGGAAAATCGACATTCCAGGAATGCGGCGGCGTGTACGGGCACTTCGTCATGTAGCAGACGTCGCACAGGTAGCACTGGTCGACGACTTTCCCGTAATCCTTCTTGTCGACACCATCCACCTCCATGGTCGAGGACGCGTCGACCAGGTCGAATAGTGTCGGGAACGTTCCGCACAGCGAGACGCAACGGCGGCAACCGTGGCAGATCTCGAACACGCGCTCCATTTCCTTGTGCAGCGAATCCTCGCTGTAGAAATCCTCACTCTTCCAGTCAAGCGGATGCCGGGTCGGCGCTTCCAGGTTTCCTTCGCGGTGGGCCATGGCGTGTCATTCTCCACGTGGCAGTAGCCGCCATCGCAGGCGGATGTGCGAATCCGCCCCTTCAACGACGGAGAGACGGACTGACCTCAAGAAGCCTTAGTCAACCAGCGAATCAAGGGCCTTCTGGTAACGATTGGCATGTGAACGTTCAGCCTTGGCCAGCGTTTCAAACCAGTCCGCGATCTCGTCATGCCCCTCCTCGCGCGCAGTCTTGGCCATGCCCGGGTACATGTCGGTGTACTCGTGAGTTTCACCGGCAATGGCGGCCTGGAGATTCAGGCGGGAAGGGCCGATTGGCAAGCCGGTGGCGGGATCACCTACCGTTTCAAGATATTCAAGATGCCCGTGCGCATGGCCGGTCTCGCCTTCTGCAGTGGACCGGAACAGGGCTGCAATGTCGTTCTGGCCCTCTACGTCCGCCTTGTTTGCGAAGTAAAGATAACGGCGGTTGGCTTGCGATTCGCCGGCGAATGCGGCTTTCAGGTTGGCTTCCGTCTTGGAGCCTTTCAGTGTTGCCATGTGAGTCTCCTTCCATGTAGTCGTACATCGGTGGAAATACATGCGGCACGGGGCTGCGGGCGTGAATGCGCTCGCAATAGTTGGATGTTGCGATCCTATTGTGCGACCCAGGCAAGTAAAGCTCAAATTGGCAATTTCAATCCGGCATATTGCCAGTTCCAATCGCGGGCGCCGCAAGAACAGGCAATTCCTATTAAGAGCAGGAAAACAGCACGCGGCAGACGCGATTTTGGGACTTGTCTTAGAATCCCACAGAGAGACAACCAATAACTAAAGGGAAAATACATGCTGAATTTCGATTTTTACAACCCTACCCAGATTCTGTTCGGCAAGGGTCGTATCGCCGACCTCGCAAAGGTTGTCCCGGCAGAAGCGCGCGTCCTGGTCCTGTACGGGGGTGGCAGCATCAAGAGCAACGGCGTCTTCGACGAAGTGATGGCAGCCCTGGCCGATCGCACCGTCCATGAATTTTCAGGCATCGAACCCAATCCCAGCTACGAAACACTGATGCAGGCAGTGGAACTGGTGCGCAAGGAAAAGCTCGACTTTCTGCTGGCGGTGGGTGGCGGCTCCGTTATTGACGGCACGAAGTTTGTCGCGGCGGCTGTAAATTTCGAAGGTGATCCCTGGGCGATCCTCGAAAAGCGCGGCCGCAATATCACCCAGGCCCTGCCCTTCGGGTCAATCCTCACACTGCCCGCGACCGGATCCGAGATGAACGATGGCTCGGTAGTCACCCGCAAGTCACTGCAAGCGAAGGTCGCATTCGCCAGCAAACTGGTTTTCCCGAAATTCTCCATTCTTGACCCGACCAAGACCTTCAGCCTGCCGGTCAAGCAAATCGGCAATGGTGTGGTCGATGCATTTGCCCATGTGATGGAGCAGTACATGACCTACCCGGTGAACGCGCCGGTTCAGGATCGCTTTGCCGAAGGCCTGCTGCTGACGCTGATCGAGGAAGGGCCGAAGGCACTGGCCAATCCGCAGGATTACGATACGCGGGCGAACATCATGTGGTGCGCCACCCTCGCATTGAACGGCCTGATCGGTGCCGGCGTGCCGCAGGACTGGGCGACCCATATGGTCGGCCATGAGCTCACCGCACTGTATGGCCTGGACCACGCGCAAACGCTGGCCATCGTGCTGCCCAGCATGCTGCGCGTGCGCAAGGAAGGCAAGCGCGCCAAATTGCTACAGTACGCAGCCCGGGTATGGGGCATCACCGAAGGCAGCGAGGATGAACGCATCGACCGCGCCATCCAGCGTACCCAGGACTTCTTTGAAGAGATGGGTGTCAAGACACGCCTGTCCGACTACAAGCTGGGCTCGCAAAACATCGAGGCCATCCTGAAACGCCTGGAAAGCCATCGCATGGTGACATTGGGTGAACAGCGCGACGTCACGCTGGATGTCAGCAGGAAAGTCCTTGAGATGAGCGCCTGATATCTCGCAATCTGGGCCTGCACCTCCAGCTTGAACTTCCGACAAGGCGGGCAATCTACTCAGTCGGAATGCCGGAAGGCAGAGATGCGAAACAAGCGGCATGGAACGCATTCCATGCCGTTTTTCTTTCAGGAGGTTACATGCCCACATCGCCCCCCACCGGTACGCCCGGCAGGCAACCGACCCATCTCAAACCGGGCGACGAAGCGCCGCCGGGCACGCCCGGGACCGGCGAAGATCTTTGCGAAGATTGCGGCGGAACAGGTATCCGTAAAGACGGCAGCGAATGCCCGACCTGCGAAGGCACAGGGCGCGTGATCCATGGGATTGGCGGAGGCTGAAGCTTAGGCGCCGCGCGATGCAAGTTGTGCGGCTCTAGCGCTTGTGGACGAGCGCGACGGCTACAGCGGCAATGCCTTCTTCGCGTCCCAGGAAGCCGAGCTTCTCGTTGGTTTTCGCCTTCACATTGACCTGACTTGGGTCGATATCCAGGTCTGAAGCAATATTGGCTGCCATCGTCGCGATATACGGCGCCATTTTTGGCGCCTGCGCGATGATGGTCGAATCGATGTTTCCGACGACATAGCCGGCCTCAAGGACGCGCCCACCGGCTTCGCGCAGCAGCGCGCGCGAGTCCGCGCCCTTGAAGCGCGCATCCGTGTCCGGAAAATGCCGCCCGATATCGCCAAGTCCCGCAGCCCCGAGAATCGCATCGGTGATCGCGTGCAGCAGCACATCGGCGTCGGAATGTCCCAGCAGGCCGTTCTTGTGCGGAATGCTGACCCCGCCGATGATCAGTGCGCGGCCGGGAACAAGCGCGTGGCAGTCGTAACCCTGCCCGATTCGAAACGGCGGGAGGCTCATGCTTTTCCTTTCAGGTGCAGTTCAGCCAGCGCGACGTCGTGCGGCAGCGTGATCTTGAAATTGCGCGGACTGCCTTCCACCAGTTTGGGCTTGAGGCCGAGCGCCTCGACTGCGGACGCTTCGTCAGTGACTTCGCTCGCCTGCTCCAGTGCCCTGCGCAACAGTCCGTACGGGAACATCTGGGGCGTTTGCGCCGCCCACAGGCTGTCGCGCGGCACCGTATTCTCCACACGTCCGCCGCTATCGCCGCGCTTCAAGGTATCGACGACAGGCAACGCCAACAGCCCCCCGACAGGATCCACCTTCACCGCATCGATCAACCGTTCGATCAGGTCGCCGGTCAGTCCAGGACGGGCAGCGTCGTGAACCAGTACCCAGTCATCATCCGCGAGGTGCTCACGCATTGCCTTGAGCCCGTTCAGCACGGACTGGTGCCGCGTCGGCCCGCCGGCGTGAAGAACCGTCACGCGTCCGATGAGATGCGTCGCGTCGGCCAGCGCGTCGTCGATATAACCGTCGCCCTCGCTGACGACGACATAGGTATGCGTAATGGAATCGCTGGATGCAAAAGTATCAAGCACATGCAGCAGCATCAGCTTTCCGGCCAGCGGCATGTATTGTTTCGGGCATTCGGCGCACATCCGCGCACCGACGCCGGCGGCGGGAACAAGGGCAAAGTGACGGGATGCAATCATTCTGTCAACATTCGGTCCGCGCATTGCTGTCCCTGCGAAAGGACCGGCGCGAGCCTTGGTTTATAATCTCGCCATATTTTCTCACAGTCGAAGTCCCCGACATGCAGCGTGCAGGGGCGGTTTCGGCAACCTGACACACCCGATGTCGTTTGATCTGAAAAAGTCCCTCCCCAAACCCGGCAACCGCTTCGCTCTCCCCGCTGTGCACGGTTCTGCGGATGCGTTCGTCCTCGCACAGGCTGCGCTCGAACTGAAGCAACAAAAACGCATGCTGGCCGTCGTGGTCGCCAATGCAACCGATGGCCAGCGCCTGCTGCAAGAGATCCCTTGGTTCAGCGGCCGGGAGCCGGCATTGCGCTGTCACCTGCTGCCCGACTGGGAAACCTTGCCGTACGACGCCTTCTCGCCGCACCAAGACCTGGTGTCGGAAAGACTGGCGACGCTGCACGAAGTCAGCACAGGCCAGTGTGACGTGCTGATCGTGCCGGCCACCACCGCGCTGCTGCGCATGGCGCCACCGTCCTTCCTGGCCGCGTACACGTTCTTCTTCAAACAGGGCGAAACGCTCGATGAGTCAAGACTGAAATCGCAGCTGACGCTGGCCGGTTACACCCATGTCGGCCAGGTAATGTCACCCGGCGAGTATTCAGTACGCGGCGGCCTGATCGACCTGTTCCCGATGGGCTCGGTACTTCCGTACCGGATTGACCTCTTCGGCGATACGATCGAATCCATCCGTACATTCGACGCGGATACGCAGCGATCGCTCTACCCGGTCCGTGAAGTGCGCCTGTTGCCCGGCCGCGAATTCCCGATGGATGAAGCGGCCCGCACTGCCTTCCGCGGCCGCTGGCGCGAGGAGTTCGAAGGCGATCCGTCCAAGTCGCCGATCTATAAGGATATCGGCAACGGCATCGCATCCGCCGGCATCGAGTACTACCTGCCGCTGTTCTTCGACGAGAGCGCGACGTTGTTCCAGTATGTTCCCGAGGACACCACGTTTGCACTGGTCGGCGATATCGAGGCCTCGATCAAACGCTTCTGGAGCGACACGCAGTCCCGCTACAAATTCCTGAAGACCGACCGTGAACGGCCCATTCTGCCCCCGGAGCGGCTCTTCCTCACCGACGAGGATTTCTTCACCCTCGCCAAACCCTTTGGCCGCTGGGTGATCCAGGCAAGCGATGCGGCTTCGGAGATCTCCGCGCCGGTACCGAATGTCGCCGTCAACCGCCGCGTCGACGATCCGCTCGTCAACCTGCGCGCTTATCTGCCGCAAACAGACAAGCGCGTGATGATCTGCGCCGAGTCGAGCGGGCGGCGGGAAACGCTGCAGCAGTATTTCAATGAGTACGATCTGACGCTCGCGCAGTGCGAAGGCTTTGCCGACTTCGTGGCGGCGTCGGCCAAGTTGATGCTTGGCGTCGCGCCGCTGCATGCCGGCTTCGAACTCGCCCCCGATCTCGGCAACCTGGCATTTATCACCGAAACCGAGCTCTATGCCGGCACCGGCCGCCGCGTGGGCCGCCGCAAGCAGGAAGCCGTGACCCAGGTCGAGTCGATGGTACGCGACCTGTCGGAGCTGAAAATTGGCGATCCGGTGGTGCATGTGAACCATGGCATCGGCCGCTATATGGGTCTGCTGAGCATGGACCTGGGCGAAGGTGAAACCGAGTTCCTGCACCTCGAATACGCAAAGGAGACCAAGCTGTACGTGCCGGTCTCCCAACTGCATGTGATCTCGCGCTACTCAGGCGCGTCGCCGGAAGATGCACCGCTGCACACGCTCGGTTCCGGCCAGTGGGAGAAGGCCAAGAAGAAAGCCGCCCAGCAGATCCGGGATACCGCTGCAGAACTACTCAATCTGTATGCGCGCCGCGCCGCGCGTCAAGGCCATGCCTTCCAGTACTCGGCGCGGGATTACGAGACTTTCGCCGAAAGTTTCGGCTTCGAGGAAACGCCCGACCAGAGCGCCGCAATCAATGCGGTGATCAGGGACATGACCAGCGGCAAGCCGATGGACCGCCTCATTTGCGGCGACGTCGGCTTCGGCAAGACCGAGGTCGCTTTGCGCGCGGCTTTCGTTGCAGTCATGGGCGGCAAGCAGGTCGCCATCCTTGCGCCGACCACGTTGCTGGCCGAACAGCATGCGCAGACCTTCGCCGATCGCTTCGCCGAGTGGCCAGTGAGAATTGCCGAACTGTCGCGCTTCCGCACCGGCAAGGAAGTCACGCAGGCGATCAAGGGCTTGGCCGACGGTACGATCGACATCGTGATCGGCACCCACAAGCTGTTGTCGAACGAGGTAAAGTTCTCCCGCCTCGGCCTGGTCATCATCGACGAGGAACACCGTTTCGGCGTGCGCCAGAAGGAAGCACTGAAGGCCTTGCGTGCCGAGGTCGACGTGCTGACCCTGACCGCCACGCCGATCCCGCGTACGCTCGGCATGGCACTCGAAGGCCTGCGCGAATTCTCGGTCATCGCGACTGCCCCGCAGAAGCGTCTCGCGATCAAGACTTTCGTCCGCTCCGAAGAATCCTCCGTCATCCGCGAAGCCTGCCTGCGCGAACTCAAGCGCGGCGGCCAGGTGTACTTCCTGCACAATGAGGTCGAGACCATTCTCAACCGCAAGGCGATGCTGGAAGAACTGCTGCCGGAGGCCCGCGTCGCGGTCGCCCATGGTCAGATGCATGAGCGCGAGCTGGAAAAGGTGATGCGCGACTTCGTGGCGCAGCGCCATAACATCCTGTTGTGCACCACGATCATCGAAACCGGCATCGACGTGCCGACGGCGAACACCATCATCATGCACCGCGCCGACAAGTTCGGCCTGGCGCAGCTGCACCAGTTGCGCGGCCGTGTCGGCCGTTCGCACCATCAGGCCTATGCCTACCTGCTGGTGACCGATGTGCACGGCCTGACCAAGCAGGCACAGCGCCGGCTGGAGGCGATCCAACAGATGGAGGAATTGGGCAGCGGCTTCTACCTCGCGATGCACGACCTGGAAATCCGTGGGGCCGGCGAGGTGCTGGGCGAAAGCCAGTCGGGCGAAATGCAGGAGATCGGTTTCCAGCTCTACACCGACATGCTCAACGAGGCCGTGCGCTCGCTCAAAAACGGCAAGGAGCCCGATCTCGCTGCCCCGCTGTCGACCACGACCGAAATCAACCTGCACGTCCCCGCCCTGCTCCCGCAGGATTATTGCGGCGACGTGCACGAGCGCCTGTCGATCTACAAGCGACTGGCAAACTGCGAATCGCAGGCCGCGATCGACGAACTGCAGGAGGAGCTCATTGACCGCTTTGGCAAGATGCCCGAACCCGCCAAGGCGCTGATCGAAACCCATCGCCTCAGAATTGCCGCAATCCCGGTCGGCATTGTTAAAATCGATGCCCATGCGGAATCGGCAGTCCTGCATTTCCAGCCGAACCCGCCGATCGACGCGATGCGCATCATCGAACTGATCCAGAAAAACCGGCATATCAAGCTGCATGGGCAGGACAAGCTGCGCATCACGGCCAGCATGCCGGACCTGGGGGCGCGCGTCTCGCAAGTGAAAGCGACCATCCGCTCCCTCGTTCCGTAACCTTTTTTGCAATCCTGACTCTTTAGCAGCACGACATGAACCTGATCCTGCAAGGCCTCGCCACCGACCGTCCCACCATTGAACGCATCGCCACGATGGCCAGCGCCGCCCGCATCGTTCCCATCGACGCCCATGCCTTCCGCTGCGAGGACGTGGAAAGCTCGGAAGAGATCAGGAAGCACATCGACGCCGAGTGCTTCGCTGCCAAGCTCGATTGCACCTTCGTCAGCGGCGAACGCAAGCTGACGGATTTCAAGCTGGTCGCGATGGACATGGACTCGACCCTGATCACGATCGAATGCATCGACGAAATCGCCGACATGCAAGGCTTGAAGCCGCAGGTCGCCGAAATTACCGAGGCGGCCATGCGCGGCGAGATCGAATTCCGCGAAAGCCTGACACGCCGCGTCGCACTGCTGAAGGGTCTGGACGCAGGCGCGCTGCAGCGCGTCTATGACGAGCGCCTGAAATTGTCGCCCGGCGCCGAGAAGATGCTGGACGCGGTCAAGGCGGCAGGCTTGAAAACCCTCCTGGTGTCGGGTGGGTTCACGTACTTTACGGATCGCATGAAGACCCGCCTTGGCCTCGATTACACACATTCCAATGTGCTGGAAATCGTCGACGGAAAGCTCACCGGCAAGGTCGTCGGCGGAATTGTCGATGCGGAAGAGAAGAAGTACACGGTCGAACGTGTCTGTGCAGAACTGGGAATTTCTCCCCAGCAGGCGATCGTCATGGGCGACGGCGCCAATGACCTGAAAATGATGGGCATCTCCGGCATGTCCGTCGCTTTCCGCGCAAAACCTGTTGTCTGTGCGCAAGCCGATGTCGCATTGAATTTTGTCGGCCTGGATGGAGTCCTATCGTTGTTCTCTTGACCACATGTAACGGAGGCTGAATGGTGCAGGAACTCGTGCTTGATCCAAGGTTGCAATCCACCAAGAACCTTGCCTGGTGGCTTTATATCATGCACGGTCTCAGCTTCCTGTTTTCACTTGGTGCGTTTTCCTGGATTCCGCTGATCATCAATTACATCAAGCGTGACGAAGCGTCCGGCACCTTCGTCTACAGCCATCACCGGTGGCAAATCCGCTCGTTCTGGTGGTACCTGTTCTGGATGGTGATCGGCGGCGTCCTGTTCATTACCGTGATCGGCATCCCGCTTGCTTACCTGGTCTGGCTGGCGGCATGGGTTTGGAAGGCTTATCGCCTGCTCAAGGGCTTCCTTGACCTGAACGACAACAAGCCAATGCCGGTCTGAGTTCGCCTTTACTCGGCATTCAAGGCCATTAGCGCCTGCTCGATATCCGCAATCAGATCGGCCGGATCTTCCAGGCCAATGTTGAAACGCACTAATTGCCCCTTGCCTGCCCATTGCCGGCGCATCGTCTGGATACGATAGGGAATGCAAAGGCTGTGTGCCCCGCCCCAACTGAAACCGATTTTGAACAGCTTCAGGTTGTCGATGAAACGGTCCGTCTGCGCTTCGCTATAGCGCTCGTCGAACACGACGGAGAACAAGCCGCCGGCGCCGGTAAAGTCGCGCTTCCAGATCTCGTGGCCGGGACAATCCTCGAATGCGGGATGCAGCACCAACGCGATTTCCGGCCGCGCTTTCAGCCAGGCGGCGACCTTGCGAGCACCCGCATCGTGCGCATCAAAACGCAGCTTCATGGTCGGCAATCCGCGCAGCACCAGGTAAGCATCGTCCATGCTGACCCCGAAGCCGATGCGCATGTGCGACATGCCGATACGATGATTCAGTTCCTTGTCGCGCGTGATGACCGCGCCCATCAGGATGTCGGAGCCGCCGGACTGGTACTTGGTCAAGGCCTGCATCACGATGTCGACGCCATGGTCGAATGCACGGAACGCGATGCCTGCCGACCAGGTATTGTCGAGCGCGACGTGGATATCCTGGCCTGCCAAGCGTCTGTCCCGCACGGCCTTGCAGATGGCTGGGATATCGGGCACTTCCATCGATACCGATCCGGGCGCCTCCGTCCACACCAGACGGGTATTCGGCTGAATCAGGTTGGCGATTCCACCGCCGACCAGCGGATCGTAGAAACGTGTCGATATGCCGAAATCCTGCGCCAGCCAGCGTCCCAGGTCGCGATTCGGGTTATAGGCATTGTCGGGAATCAGCAGGTCGTCACCACTCCTTAGCAGCCCGAAGTTCACCATCGCGATCGCCGCCAAGCCACTCGGCGCGAGAAGGCAATGATTCCCCCCCTCGATCTCCGCCAGCCTGGCTTCCAGCGTAAAGCTCGTTGGCGTGCCGTGCAGGCCGTAGGTATAGGCATTCTTTTCCCGCCAGTCCCGCGACCGCAGCGCCGCCACATCCTTGAATACCACAGTTGACGCCCGATGGACCGGCACAGGAAAGGCGCCGAAGCCGTCTGGCGGCGTGTAGTCGGAATGGATAATCGAGGTTTGGAGCGATTTACCGTCTGACACGCATGACCTCCGGGGATTACTGTTTCGTTGCGCCGCCCGTCCGCAGCGGGCCTGGCTTGGCCCCGGACGGAACAACGCGGATCTGGAACGGTTTTTTCGACTTGCCGTCGGCGGATTGCCACTCGCCGGTAATCACGTCCCCGGCGAGCTTGCCGTCCCATTGGCCCGATACGTCGGTACCGTTGACAGACTCTTCCAGGAACAATTCATCGCCTTCGATCTCGCCTGCGAGCAGGACCTTCTGCGACGATCCAAACACGAAGTACTCACCTTCGATGCCGTCCTCGAATTCTGCCTTGGTGCGCAAGTTCACCTGGATCTGCTCGCTGCCCAAGGTGCCGCGCAATGCGACCGGCTTCACGAACAGCATCTTGGCATTCCCTGCCGCCGGAGGAGCGGCAAATGCAACCGGTACGGCGAGTGATGAGGCGAGCAGCAACAGCGCGGTGGTTCGCTTCATTTACGCTTCCGCCCACAGGTCATGGGCATCTGCAGCGGTGACGCGAACGTCGACGAACTCCCCAACCTTCAATTTGCGGTGCGGCTCGTAAGGCGGCTTGACGTAAACGACGCCATCGATTTCCGGCGCATCTGCCACCGACCGGCCGACCCCGCCGTTGGGGCCGACTTCATCGAGCAGGACACGGATGGTCTTGCCGACCTTGGCCTGCAGGCGCTTCTTCGAGATGCCTTCCTGCAGCGCCATCACGCGCGCACGACGCTCCTCACGCAGCTCTTCCGGCACCGGGTTGGGCAAATCGTTGGCGGTGGCACCTTCCACCGGCGAATACGCAAAGCAGCCAAGGCGGTCGATCTCAGCTTCCTTGAGGAAGTCGAGAAGGTACTGGAACTCCTCTTCGGTCTCGCCCGGGAAGCCGGAAATGAAGGTCGAACGGATGGTGATGTCCGGGCAAACCTTGCGCCAGGCCTGGATGCGCTCGATGTTTTTTTCGCCATTGGCCGGACGCTTCATGCGCTTGAGCACGTCGGTATGCGCATGCTGCAGCGGCACGTCGAGGTAAGGCAGTACTCTGCCTTCCGCCATCAGCGGGATCACGTCATCGACGTGCGGATACGGATAGACATAATGCAGCCGGACCCATGCGCCGTACTGCGCGCCCAGCTCTCCGAGCGCGGTGACCAATTGCGTCATGTGCGTCTTGATCGGCTTGCCATTCCAGAAGCCGGTGCGGAACTTCACGTCGACGCCGTAGGCGCTGGTGTCCTGCGAAATGACGAGCAGTTCCTTGACGCCGGCCTTGAACAGGTTTTCAGCTTCCAGCATGACATCTGCAATCGGACGCGACACGAGGTCGCCACGCATCGACGGGATGATGCAGAAGCTGCAGCGGTGGTTGCAACCCTCTGAAATCTTCAGGTAGGCATAGTGCTTCGGCGTCAGCTTCACGCCCTGCGCCGGCACGAGGTCCATGAACGGATCGTGTGGCTTGGGCAGGTGCTTGTGGATCGCTGCCATGACTTCGCCGACCGCATGCGGGCCGGTGACTTCAAGCACTTTCGGATGTATGCCCTGTATCAGGTCGTTGCCGCTTGCATCCTTCTTGGCACCGAGGCAGCCGGTCACGATGACCTTGCCGTTCTCCTTCAACGCTTCACCAATGGCGTCCAGCGATTCCTGCACAGCGGCGTCGATGAAGCCGCAAGTATTGACGATGACTAGGTCGGCACCGTCATAGGACTTGGCCGTATCGTAGCCTTCCGCCCGCAGCTGGGTGAGGATCTGCTCGGAGTCGACGAGCGCCTTGGGGCA
>CBIHRW010000002.1:0-117516 GCA_966212545.1 uncultured Noviherbaspirillum sp. | reverse complement strand
AGCCACGCACCGATATCCGCAATCTCTTGCTCGCATACCGAGTGCGGCATCGGATATTCATGCCATTCCACTTCATAGCCAAGGGCCTTCAGGATGTCGCGTGAATGTTCCGCCCGCTCGATCGGGACGATCGGGTCGCTGCGGCCATGGGCGAGGAAGATCGGTGTCTCATGGTTGGCGCCGTGACGCTCCGCCTCCACCGTCATGTGGATGGGCAGGTAGCCTGACAGGCCGAGCAGGCCGGCCAGTTTTTCCGGATGGCGCAGGCCGGTCTGCAGCGTCATGGCGCAGCCCTGCGAAAAACCCGCCAGAACGATGCGATTGGCGGGAATGCCGCGTGCTTTTTCCCGCGCAATCAGTTGCTCGACCAAGACCTGCGACTTGCGCAGGCCGGCTTCGTCTTCCCGGTAGGTCAGGTCGGTGCCGAGGATGTCGTACCACGCACGCATCACGTAGCCGTAGTTGATGGTCACCGGCATCGTCGGTGCGTGGGGAAACACGAAACGGATCGCCGGACAGCCGGAGAGGTCGAGTTCCCGCACGATGGGCACGAAGTCGCTGCCGTCCGCGCCAAGGCCGTGCAGCCAGATGACCGCCACTTCCGGGTTCGGACCGGTTTCGATCTCGATGGATTCCAGGCTCGGCTTGCTCATGTCATTTCTGCCGGATGGCGGATTTCGGGCGGAATGCCTTGCACACCGCGTCGTTCGTTTCAATGTACGGGCCGCCGATCAGGTCGATGCAATACGGCACCGCTGCAAAGATGCCGGGCACGACTTGCTTGCCGTCGGCATCCTTCAGGCCTTCCAGTGTTTCCTTGATGGATTTCGGCTGGCCGGGGAGGTTCATGATGAGGGCGGCGTGATCCGCGGTTTCGCGGATGACTGCGACCTGGCGCGAGAGAATGGCGGTCGGAACGAATTTCAGGCTGATCTGGCGCATCTGTTCGCCGAAGCCGGGCATTTCCTTTGTGCCGACAGCCAGCGTCGCTTCGGGCGTCACGTCGCGTCGTGCCGGGCCGGTGCCGCCGGTAGTCAGCACGAGGTCGCAGCCGACCTCGTCCACCAGTTCGACCAGCGCCTTTTCGATCAGCGAACACTCGTCCGGGATCAGGCGGGTTTCCATCTTCCACGGGCTAGTCAGCGCCGCCGTGAACCAGTCGCGCAGGGCGGGGATGCCCTGGTCTTCATACACGCCGCTGGAAGCCCGGTCGGAAATCGACACCAGGCCGATCAGCAACTCGTCGGGATTACTCTTCTTCGGCATTGTCATCCTGTTCGTCGGCGGACGCCGGGGACTTGGATCGCTGCAATTGCTTGAGGGTCTGGAAGATCTCGCGGTAGGCCTTGGGCGGTTTGTTCTCAGCCTGTTCCTTGCGGGCGTTGCGGATCAGGGTACGCAACTGCTGCACGTCGGCTTCGGGAAATTCCGCCTTCAGCTCGGTCAGCGCATTGTCGTCGGCCAGCAGCTTCTCGCGGCGACGCTCCAACGCGTGCATGGCAGCGGTTTCGGCTTTCGAGGCGCCTTTCCAGCTGTCGATCACCCTCTGGATGGCGGCGATTTCGTCTTCCTCCAGCGTGCGCATCTTCTTGCCGACGTATTGCATCTGGCGCCGGCGGCCTTCATGGTCCTTGATCTTCTGGCATTCGAGGATCGCCTCGCGCACATCCTCCGGCATCGGCACGCGCATGACGCGGTCCTTGGGTTGAGACACCAGTTCTTCGCCAAGCTCCTGCAGAGCGGTCATTTCGCGCTTGAGCTGGGATTTGGAGGGGCGATCGTATTTTTGTTCGAATTCGTCCGAGCGGAAACCGACGCCGCCGCTGCCGCGATTGGGATTAACCATGATGAATCAAAGCCATTCTGTAAACGACTGCTATGATAACCCTTTTAGCCACTTCCAAAAAAACAAGCTCATGAGCAATCCCGTATTTACCCATAGCCAGGACCAGCTGAAAGAGATCGCGCAGGATGTCCTGCGTTTCGCCAGGGAAAAGGGCGCGTCGGACGCTTCCGTCGAAATCAGCGAGGGTAACGGCCTGGCGGTAACGGTGCGCAAGGGCAAGATCGAGACCATCGAGCAAAACAAGGATAAGGGCATCGGCGTAACGGTGTACCTCGGGGAAGAGCGCCATATCCGGCGCGGCAATGCCAGCACCTCCGATTTTTCCAGGAAATCGCTGCAGGACACGGTCGAAGCGGCCTACAACATCGCACGCTTCACGGCCGAGGACGATTGCGCCGGCCTGCCGGAGGCCGATACGCTGGAAATGTCGCCGCGCGACCTGCAGCTGTGCTATCCGTGGCTGATTTCCACCGAAGAGGCAGTGGACATCGCCACCCGCTGCGAAGCGGCCGCCTTTGCCGTCGACAAGCGGGTGACCAACAGCGAAGGCGCGAGCGTCTATGCACAGCAGTCCCATTTCGTGTCGGCGAACAGCCGTGGCTTCCTGGGCGGCTATCCGTACTCGCGCCATACCGTGTCGGTCGCCCCGATCGCCGGCAAGGGGGCCAACATGCAGCGCGACGACTGGTATTCGTCGACGCGCGACCCGAAGAAGCTCGCGCGTCCGGAAGACATCGGCCGCTATGCCGCCGAACGCGCGCTGGCCCGCCTCAATGCGCGCAAGCTGGATACCCGCAAATGCCCGGTGCTGTTCGAAGCACCGCTGGCAGCGGGACTGCTGGGGGCATTCGTGCAGGCCGTGTCTGGCGGCGCGCTGTATCGCAAGTCTACCTTCCTGCTCGATTCGCTTGGCAAGCCGGTGTTTGCACCGCACATCCAGATTGTGGAGGATCCGCACATCATTGGTGCCGTTGGATCCGCGCCTTTCGATGAGGAGGGCGTGAAAACCGGCCGGCGCGAGGTGGTGACGGACGGTGTGGTGCAGGGCTACTTCCTGTCCACGTACTCCGCACGCAAGCTGGGCATGAAGACCACCGGCAATGCAGGCGGATCGCACAACCTGTCGCTGGTGTCGTCGCTCACGCAGCCTGGCGACAACTTCAAGGCGATGCTGAAGAAGCTCGATACCGGGCTGCTGGTCACCGAGCTGATGGGGCAGGGCGTCAACTACGTGACCGGCGACTACTCGCGCGGCGCTTCCGGCTACTGGGTGGAGAAGGGCGTGATCCAGTATCCGGTGGAAGAAATTACCATCGCCGGCAACATGAAGGACATGTTCCAGCAGATCGTCGCGATTGGTGCGGATAAGCTGATCCGCGGCACCAAGGAAACTGGCTCGATCCTGATCGAGAGCATGACGGTCGCCGGCGGTTAAGCGCGGACCGGAAAACTCGCGGGCCGGGATTGCGATGCACTCCCGGCCCGTTTTTTATTCGCTGAACCGCTCGCGGCTCAGCGCGGTGCGAGAGGTGAGCAGGAGTACCGCGAGCAGGGTGAGCTGCTGGGTCAGCGTCATCGGCGTGTCGGTGGCCTGCGCGATGAACACCGATGCGGCAAACACGTTTATCCATTCGGGTGCGCGAATCGCGCGAGCGAAGCGATTCGCATCAAGACAGAACAGGCCCGACACGCTATATCGGCGCAGTGCTTACGCACATAAATGAAATCACCTACGTGGTACTACCTACGCACTACCACGAGACCGCGTAATTTGTGTTGATATACGCACATTCCCGCTCTTAGAATCCTTGATGCCCTTTGTCCGGCCATGCGCCTGGTAACAAGGCGCTATACGAAGAAAATCTTGCGTTCAATCCACTAGGAGACAGAATGGAACGTCGTTCATTCATGAAGAAGGCGGCTGCCGGCGCCGCTGTCGGGGCGGTTGCCGCACCGGCTGTCGCACAGTCGTTGCCGACTCTCAACTGGCGCCTTGCATCGAGCTTCCCGAAATCGCTCGACACGATCTACGGCGCGGCAGAAACATTTTCCAAGCGCGTGTCCGCTCTGACCGGCGGCAAGTTCAACATCCGCGTGTTTCCGGGCGGCGAAATCGTCCCGGCGCTGGGAGTCATGGACGCCGTGCAGAGCGGCACCATCGAGATGGGGCATACCGCGTCTTACTACTACTTCGGCAAGGATCCGACTTTCGCCTTCGACGGCGTTGTTCCGTTCGGCCTGAACTCGCGCCAGCAGACAGCATGGTGGGACCAGGGTGGCGGCCGCGACCTGACGCGGGAGTTCTATCGCGACTACGGCATCGTCAACTTCATGGGCGGCAATACCGGTTGCCAGATGGGCGGCTGGTTCCGCAAGGAAGTAAAGACGGTGCAGGACCTCAACGGCCTGAAGATGCGTATCGGCGGTTTCGCCGGCCGCGTGATGCAGCGCCTGGGCTTGGTGCCGCAGCAGATCGCCGGCGGCGACATCTATCCGGCACTGGAGAAGGGCACCATCGATGCCGCCGAATGGATTGGCCCGTACGATGACGAGAAGCTCGGCTTCGCAAAAGTCGCACCGTTCTACTACACGCCGGGCTGGTGGGAAGCCGGCCTGCAGGTATCGTTCTACATCGGCATCAAGGAGTGGGAAAAGCTGCCGAAGGAATACCAGGCAGCCGTCGAGGCAGCGTCTTATGAAGCGCATGTCGTGATGCAAGCCGAGTACGACGCGAAGAATCCGCCTGCGCTTGCACGCCTGCTGAAGAACGGCGTGAAGCTGCGCCAGTTCTCCAAGGAAATCATGGATGCCTGCTCGAAGGCAGCCAACGATGTGATGGAAGAGGAAGCTTCCAAGAACGCAAAGTTCAAGAAGATCTACGATCCTTGGAAGCGTTTCCGCCAAGACCAGAACCAGTGGGCGTCCGTTGCAGAGCTTCCGCTGCAGAACTACATGGTGACGCGCAAGTAATTGCTGCGTTCATGCACTTCTGGATGCTTGTACCCGCGACGCGCGAGCGCCGCGGGTTTTGCTATTTGCGGTTTCGCTTCCTTTGTGCAGTTGCGGATGAACCGACCGTGAAAAGCAGTGACTAATTTTTAAGCAATTCATCGTTCGCGTGCGGATGTGGCCGGGGCGGTTACGACGACACGCGGCATTTTTCACACCAAGAGGAGACCACATGGAACGTCGTTCCTTTCTAAAAAAAGCAGCTGTCGGTGCATCGGTTGGTGCAGTTGCCGCTCCGGCGCTTGCCCAGGCGCAGCCGACTTTCAACTGGCGTCTTGCATCCAGTTTCCCGAAATCTCTCGATACGCTGTTCGGTACGGCAGAGGTGTTCAGCAAGCGCGTTTCGCAGCTCACCGGCGGCAAGCTGAATATCCGTGTCTTTGCAGGCGGCGAAATCGTTCCGCCGCTGCAGGTCGTCGACGCAGTCCAGAACGGCACCGTGGAGATGGGGCATACGGCGCCTTACTATTATTTCGGCAAGGACGCGACCTTCGCATTCGACTGCGCGGTGCCTTTCGGCATGAATTCGCGCCAGCAGACGGCTTGGTTCGACCAGGGCGGCGGACGCGATCTGATGCGCGAGTTTTACCGTGACTACGGCATCATCAACTTCATCGGTGGCAATACCGGTGCGCAGATGGGCGGCTGGTTCCGCAAAGAGATCAAGAGCGTCGCTGACTTCAAGGGCTTGAAGATGCGCATCAGCGCATTTGCCGGCAAGGTCATGGCGCCTCTGGGCCTGGTGCCGCAACAGATCGCCGGCGCGGACATCTATCCGGCACTGGAGCGCGGTTCCCTCGACGCGGTCGAGTGGACGACGCCTTATGACGACGAAAAACTCGGCTTCTACAAGGTGGCACCGTTCTATTACGCGCCGGGCTGGTGGGAGGCTGGCGCGCAGCTGTCCTTCTATATCGGCATCAAGGAGTGGGAAAAGCTGCCGAAGGATTACCAGTATGCCGTTGAAGCAGCATCCTACGAGGCGCACGTCACCATGCAGGCCGAATACGACGCGAAGAACCCGCTGGCGCTTGCCCGCCTGATCAAGAACGGCGCCAAGCTCCGTTTCTTCTCGAAGGACATCATGGAAGCTTGCTACAAGGCTGCCACGGCGACCATGGATGAAGAAGCAGGCAAGAACGCCAAGTTCAAGAAGATCTACGACCACTACAAGCGCTTCCAGCGGGATCAGAACCAGTGGTTCACGGTTGCTGAATTGCCGATGGGCAGCTTCATGTCCAGCCGCAAGTAAGACTGGCTGTGGGCCGGCCTCGCAATGAGGCCGGCTGCTTGATTCAGGATAATTTCGAGGAGGGCGCCCGCTCTCCTGTTCTGCCGCCCGCAGCGCTTGAAATATTTTCAGCAGACGCACGTCAAAGCCGGCCCGCCAATTTCCGCCAGCCCGCAGCGCACGGACCTCATCCATGCCTTTGCGCTGCTTGTTCCCGGCATAAATATTTTTCACCTACGCCATTTTTCCCCCGCCCTACAATCGTCCACAACATATAGCAGCCTTATATGTGCCGCGGAAAGTCCGCATGGTGATCACATATCTAATCCAAGGAGACAACATGGAACGTCGTTCCTTCCTGAAGAAAGCAACTGTAGGCGCAACCGTGGGCGCCATGGCGGCGCCGGCATTGGCGCAATCCCTGCCGAACCTGAACTGGCGCATGGCGTCCAGCTTCCCGAAAGCACTCGACACCGTGTTCGGCGCATCGGAAACCTTCTGCAAGCGTGTGTCCCAACTTACCGGCGGCAAGTTCAACATCCGCCTCTTCCCGGGTGGCGAAATCGTTCCGGCCCTGCAGGTGATGGACGCGGTGCAGAACGGCACCATCGAAATGGGCCATACCGCTTCCTACTACTACTTCGGCAAGGACGCGACTTTCGCATTCGACTGTGCAGTCCCGTTCGGCCTGAATTCCCGTCAGCAGACCGCCTGGTTCGACCAGGGCGGCGGCCTGCAACTGATGCGTGAATTCTTCAAGGACTACGGCATCGTCAATTTCCAGGGCGGCAACAGCGGCTCGCAGATGGGCGGCTGGTTTCGCAAGGAAGTGAAATCGGTGTCCGATCTGCAGGGCCTGAAGATGCGCATCGGCGGCTACGGCGGCCGCGTGATGCAGCGACTCGGCCTGGTGCCGCAGCAGATCGCCGCCGGCGACATCTATCCGTCGCTGGAAAAGGGCACCATCGATGCGGCAGAGTGGATCGGTCCGTACGACGACGAAAAGCTTGGCCTGTACAAGGTCGCGCCGAACTACTACGCACCGGGCTGGTGGGAGCCGAGCACGCAGTTCTCGTTCTATGTCGGCATCAAGGAATGGGAAAAGCTGCCCAAGGAATACCAGTACGCAATCGAGACCGCGTCCTACGAGGCGCACGTCACGATGCAGGCCGAATACGATGCAAAGAATCCGGCAGCGCTCGCGCGCCTGCTGCGCAACGGCGTGAAGCTGCACCACTTCTCGAAGGAAATCATGGAGGCGTGCTACAAGGCCGCGACCGAAGTGAACGAGGAAGAGGCCGCGAAGAATGCCAAGTTCAAGAAGGTCTACGATCACTGGAAACGTTTCCGCCAGGACCAGAACCAGTGGTTCTCGGTTGCCGAAGCAACGATGCAGAATTTCATGATCACGCGCCGCTGAACGTTAGCAGAACCTCATCGGAAACCCGCCCCGCATTCGCGGTGCGGGTTTTCTTTTTTGCAATCGCATAAGCGATTTATGCTTGCTTTTTTCCTCCTCGCATCAAGTTGTGTTTTTCGAATGTCATCGCGCCGCCTGTTTGAGCCGTCGCTGCACCGTATCCTTCATCGTTCGTGGCCTGAATGATTACTACTACGTAATTCCACTGGTCGTTGTCGGTGAAAGTAGGTAGTTGCATCTACGTAGTGTTTTTGCTGCATTGCACGATTATTATGTGTTGCATAGGTAAAATTGCCTATCTACAATCCTCGCGACATACAGCAACTGTATGGAAAACGGACAGTTCGGCCACAAACCGGACTTTGATGCGCAACCCCAAGGAGACAAAATGGAACGTCGTTCCTTTATCAAAAAGGCATCTGTTGGCGCCGCAGCGGGCGCAATCGCCGCACCGGCAATTGCCCAGTCGCAGCCGGCACTGAACTGGCGCCTCGCGTCCAGCTTCCCCAAGGCACTCGACACCATCTTCGGCGCGGCAGAGACGTTCTCGCAACGCGTGTCCCAGCTCACGAACGGCAAGTTCAATATCCGCGTGTTCGCCGGCGGTGAAATCGTTCCTGCCCTGCAGGTGATGGACGCCGTGCAGGCTGGCACCGTGGAAATGGGCCATACCGCCTCCTATTACTACTTCGGCAAGGATCCGACGTTCGCATTCGACTGCGCCGTGCCGTTCGGCCTGAACTCCCGCCAGCAGACCGCGTGGATCAGCCAGGGCGGCGGGATGCAGCTCATGCGCGAATTCTTCAAGGACTACGGAATCGTCAACTTCATGGGCGGCAATACCGGTTGCCAGATGGGTGGCTGGTTCCGCAAGGAAGTGAAGACGGTGCAGGACCTCAACGGTCTGAAGATGCGTATTGGAGGCTTTGCCGGCCGCGTGATGCAGCGCCTTGGTCTGGTGCCGCAGCAGATCGCTGGGGGCGACATCTACCCGGCACTGGAAAAGGGCACGATCGATGCAGCCGAGTGGGTTGGTCCGTATGACGACGAGAAGCTGGGCTTCTACAAGGTCGCGCCGCATTACTACGCTCCAGGCTGGTGGGAAGCCGGTCCGCAGCTGTCGTTCTATGTCGGCATCAAGGAATGGGAAAAGCTGCCGAAGGACTACCAGGCTGCGATCGAAGCGGCATCGGCAGATGCGCACATCGTGATGCAGGCCGAGTACGACGCGAAGAATCCGGCAGCGCTGGCCCGCCTGCTCAAGAACGGCGTGAAGCTGCACAGCTTCTCGAAGGACATCATGGACGCCTGCTACAAGGCTGCGACCGAAGTGATGGACGAGGAGGCTTCCAAGAACGCGAAGTTCAAGAAGATCTACGAACCGTGGAAGCGTTTCCGCCAGGATCAGAACCAGTGGGCATCGGTGGCAGAGGCACCGTTGCAGAACTATATGATCACCCGCCGGTAATTTTTCCGGCACGACTGAACCCGCAGCGCGAAAGCCCTGCGGGTTTTTTTTATTGTCTTCAATCGACGCTCAGGTCGGCACTGCGCTCCAAACAGGCATAAAAAAACCCCGCCACGCGGGCGGGGTTTTGCAACCGGTCGAACCGGATTACTTCTTTTCTTCGTCGGTCGAGAAGTTCAGTTGCGGTGCTTCGCCTTCCTTCTTCTCTTCGTCGGTCGAGAAGTTGAGCTGCAGTCCGCCCTCCTGGCCCTTGGCGGCATCATCGGACATCGGCTGTTCGATGATCAGTCCTTCGGACGGCGTGGCTGCGACACCTTTGTCGAGCAGGCCGGTCACCATTTGCGGGAATGCTGCAACCAGGCCGACCATGATGATCTGCAGCACGACCCAGGGAATCGCTCCCCAGTAGATGTCCGAGCTCTTCACTTCCTTTGGCGCAACCCCGCGCAGATAGAACAATGCGAAGCCGAAGGGCGGGTGCATGAAGGAGGTCTGCATGTTCACGCACAGCATGACGCCGAACCAGACCAGCGCTGCCGCCGCGGCGGCTTCCGGGCTGCCCATGCTTTCCAGAAGGACAGGGGATAGGATCTTTTCCGCCACCGGTGCAAGCATCGGCACGACGATGAAGGCGATTTCGAAGAAGTCCAGGAAGAACGCCAGGAAGAACACGAACAAGTTCACGATGATCAGGAAGCCGACCCAGCCGCCCGGCAGGCCGGTGAACAGGTGTTCGACCCACATGCCGCCATCTACGCCCATGAACACCACCGAGAAGCAGGTGGAGCCGATCAGGATGAAGACGACCATCGAGGTCAGGCGCATGGTGGACTGGTAGCCGAGCACGATCAGGTCGCGCAGTTCGCGGATTTGGGTGGCGCGGATGATCAGCCAGACGATGGCCAGGTAGGCCACCACCAGTGAGCCTTGCAGGAAGGGCAGGGCTGCCTTGCTGACGCCGACTTCCTTCGAGTAGAAAATCGCGCCGATTGCGACAGCTGTCCCCAGGCCCAGCATGCCGGCACGGAAGAACATCTTGTCCCGTTTCTGGAATTCCTTGTTGCGCATCACGGCCAGCACGACTGCACCGAGCGCACCCATGGCGCCGGATTCGGTCGGGGTTGCCACGCCGAGCATCATCGTGCCCAGCACCATGAAGATCAGGACTGCCGACGGAACGATGCCGCGCAGGCAGGCCTTCCACAATGCCCAGCCCTGGAGAGTACGAGCTTCCTTCGGAATCGCGGGCAGCCACTCCGGCTTGATGCGCGACAGGAGGAAGGTGTACGCAACGAACAGCGCAATCTGCACCAGCGAGGGACCCCATGCACCAAGGTACATGCTGCCGACGTCGGCACTGGCGGTCTGGGTGCGCAGCTGGTCAGCCAGCACCACGAGAACCAGCGACGGCGGGACGAGCTGCGTGATGGTCCCGGACGCGGCCAGCACGCCGGTGGTGTAGCGCATGTTGTAACCGTAACGCATCATGACCGGGAGCGAGATCATTGCCATCGTGATCACCTGTGCGGCAACGGTGCCGGTAATCGCGCCGAGCACGAAGCCGACCAGGATGACCGAATAGCCGAGACCGCCGCGGATCGGGCCGAACAGCTGACCCATCGAATCCAGCATCTCCTCCGCCAGGCCGCATTTCTCAAGGATGGCCCCCATGAAGGTGAAGAATGGAATCGCAAGCAGCAGATCGTTCGCAAGCACGCTGCCGAAAATACGCTGCGGCACCGCCTGCATGTAATTGACGCCGAAGAAGCCGAGTTCGATCGAGATGATTCCGAAGAACAGGCCGAGCGCCAGGAGCGAGAAGGCAACGGGAAAGCCGACCAGCATGAAACAAACCAGGCCGCCGAACATAAGCGGCGGCATATACTCGAGCGGAATCATTGGACGGGTCTTTCGTATTTGGATTCGAGATGCACGTGGCCTCTGAGGGAGGCGATACGTTTGATGAGTTCGGAAATGCCTTGCAGCGAAATCAGCGCAAATCCAACCGGCACGATCAGCTTGATCGGGTAGCGCGGCAGGCCGCCGGCATTCGAGGACTGCTCAAGGATTTCCCAGGAGGGGAGGAACAGGGCCTTCCATGCCAGCCAGGTGAACAGCAGGCAGGCGGGCAGCAGGAAGAAGATAATGCCGAATACGTCGATCCAGAGCTGGGCGCGATCCGACACATGGCCATAGATCAGGTCGACGCGGACATGTTCGTTTTTCTGAAAGACGTAGGGCGCGCCCAGCATCACGGCGGCGCCGAACAGGTACCACTGCAGTTCCAGCGGCCAGTTGTTACTTATGTTGAAACCATATCGAACCAACGCATTGGTCGCGCTCACCAGGCATGACAGCAGAATCATGAGATTCGCCACCCGGCCTATGCGCTCGCCCAACACGTCGATCCACTTGGATAGACGCAGCAGTTGCAGCATGAAGATCTCCTCTTCCTTACTTGAATGAAAATCGAAAGTGTCTCGTGTTGCGCGCGTCTGCCTGCGGCGAAGCCTTCTTGAGGAAGACTGGCGTACTGCAGGTACGCCGGGACGAATTGCAACGGGGAGACGGAATTCAATGGCGGCTGCCTGTGCAGGCCGCGTGACCGACAGGGCTACGGCGAGCCCCGAAAGCGGGGGGCAAGTGGCATGGTTTCGTCTCCAATAGTGAACATCAACTGTCGTGGATCGCGTGGTTTTTCTGTGCGATCGAGATGCGGCGTTCAGGCTTAAGTTCGCCGCAGTATATGACATTTCAATGTGCAAGCGAACAACTGGATAGGGCCGTCAGTATTCTTTTCATGCTGCGACGCAAAAGCCCCTGTTTTTTTCATCTTTCAAGCGTATTTTTACGTGGAAGGCCCTACGCAAAACTACGCAATTGTGGGGGTGCAGCAACGGAGGGGGAGGATGTGATTCGCGTGAACATTCGCGTGAGCGAATGCGGAAATTGCGTGGTGACGGTATGACGGGATCAGCCGATGCTTTTATGCAGATTGCGTCGCCGCGACAGCATACGCGTTTTCGAAAAAGCTTACAGCGGGGAGAAGAGGGCGCGAAATGCTGCCGGCGAACAGGCCGGCAGCATCAGACGGAAGCGATGCGTCAACCGAGTTGGGCACGTACGCGAGCAATTGCCGCGCGCACCTGATCCGGCGCGGTACCGCCCACGTGATTGCGAGCAGCGACCGAACCTTCGAGCGTGAGGACGTTGAATACATCCGACTCGATCAGCGGGGAGAACGCGCGCATCTCGTCGAGCGTCAGGTCGGCGAGGTCGCAGCCACGCTGTTCGCAGGTGCGCACCGCATGCGCCACCGCTTCATGCGCGTCGCGGAACGGCAGGCCCTTCTTGACGAGGTAATCGGCAAGGTCGGTTGCGGTCGCATAGCCTTGCAGCGCCGCTGCCCGCATTGCCTCCGGCTTCACCGTAATGCCGCGTGCCATGTCGGCAAAAATCCGCAACGTGTCGGTAACGGTGTCCACCGTATCGAACAGCGGTTCCTTGTCTTCCTGGTTGTCCTTGTTGTAGGCCAGCGGCTGGCCCTTCATCAGGGTGAGCAGGCCGATCAGGTGGCCGTTGACACGGCCGGTTTTGCCACGCGCGAGTTCCGGCACATCCGGGTTCTTTTTTTGCGGCATGATCGAGGAGCCGGTGCAGAAGCGGTCGGCGATGTCGATAAAGCCGACACGCGGGCTCATCCAGATCACGAGTTCTTCCGACATGCGGGAAATATGCGTCATCACGAGTGCGGCGGCGGCGCAGAATTCGATCGCGAAGTCGCGGTCGGAAACGGCGTCGAGCGAGTTATGGCACACATCGTCAAATCCAAGCGTCTTCGCCACGCGCGCACGGTCGATCGGGAAGGTGGTGCCGGCCAGCGCGGCGGCGCCCAGAGGCAGGCGGTTGACGCGCTTGCGGCAGTCGGCCATACGCTCGGCGTCACGGCCGAACATTTCGACGTAGGCCAGCATGTGGTGGCCGAAGGTGATCGGCTGCGCCACCTGCATGTGAGTGAAGCCAGGCAGGATGGTGTCGGCGTGCTTTTCGGCGAGATCGACCAATGCCAGGCGCAGGTCGCGCAGCAAGGCGGTGATGTCGTCGATCGACGAGCGCATGTACAGGCGGATGTCGGTCGCCACCTGGTCGTTGCGCGAGCGGCCGGTATGGAGGCGCTTGCCGGCATCGCCGACCAGCTCGGTCAGGCGCTTCTCGATATTGAGGTGCACGTCCTCGAGGTCGAGCAGCCATTCGAACTTGCCCGACGCGATCTCGGACTGGATCTGCGCCATGCCGCGCTGGATGTCGGCGTAGTCCTGCGCGCTGATGATGCCTTGGTGTGCCAGCATTTCGGCATGCGCGAGCGAGCCCTGGATATCGGCATTAGCCATGCGCTTGTCGAAGAAGACCGATGCGGTGTAACGTTTGACCAGGTCGGAGACCGGTTCGGAAAAGCGTGCCGACCAGGCCTCGCTTTTTTTGGAAAGTTGTGCTGTCATAATTGAATCCCGGTGAATACGTGATTATAACTCCCATGCCGCTATCCGCCGCTCCAGATCAAGCTGGCAGCCCCGCTGAGATCCTTATTCCCGACTGCTGCAACATCGGGGTCGTGTTCCGCACCCTGGTCGGGGTGAACGCCGCCGTGTTTGCCGGTTCGATCATCCAGGCCAGCAGCTGGAAGCTGGGCGCCGTCGAATTCGTCGAATCGTCCATGGTGATCGAGCTGGCCTGCCTGTGGTCGCTGTTCCTGTTGTGCGGTCTGCGCCAGCTCCTGCGCCGCTTTCCTGCGGCCGGCCAGGGAACGCCGTGGGCACAGCGGGCAGCAACCGTCTTCGTGCCTGCCGCTGTCACTGGTATCGTTGTCCATCTTTTCACAACCGGCAGTGGCTTCGGCGACAGTTTCAGCAGCATGAACGCGGAAAAGGGCATGCTGCTCGCCGCCCTGTTCGGCGCTGTGTTCCAGCATTACTTCGAATTGCGGACGCGCGCGTTTTCGCCGGCCCTGGTCGAGGCGCGGTTGCAGGCGCTGCAGGCACGCATCCGGCCGCATTTTCTTTTCAACAGCCTGAATGCGGCGCTGTCGCTCATCCGCACCGAACCGCGGCAAGCGGAAAGCACGCTGGAAGACCTGGCCGACCTGATTCGCGTCCTGATGAGCGATCCGCGCAGCATGACCACGCTGGACGATGAAATCCGCCTGAGCCGCCAGTATCTTTCGATCGAAAAGATCCGGCTGGGCGATCGCCTGCAGGTGCGGTGGGACATGGAAGGTGTCGACGACGACGTGTTGCGTAAGGCGCAGGTGCCGGTGCTGCTGCTGCAGCCATTGCTCGAGAATGCCGTGCGTTACGGTATTGAGCCGGCAGTCCACCCGGTACAGGTGCAGGTCAGCGTCGGCCGTTCGATCGACAAGATCGAGATCTTGGTGGTCAACCCGTTTCATGGAGAATCAGCGGCCGCCTCGGGCAACCACATGGCGCTCGACAATATCCGCCAACGCCTGGTGCTTCTGTATGACGTTGAGGCGCAGCTCACGACCGCGGTCGGGAACGGCTGCTTCGAAGTGCGGCTGCGCTTTCCGTATGTGAAAGGTGCCGCATGATTCCGCGCCTCTATATCATCGATGACGAAGCGCCGGCGAGGTCGCGGATGAAGACGCTGTTGTCTGACATCGCTGAGGAATGTCCGCATGAAGTGGCGGGCGAGGCCGACAGCGCGCAAAGGGCGCTGGAGGGCGTGGCCGTCGCTGTGCCGGATATCGTGCTGCTGGACGTACAGATGCCCGGCATGACGGGTATCGAGCTGGCGTCGCACTTCATGAAGAATCCTTCACCGCCAGCGGTCATTTTTGTTACTGCATACGATGAATATGCGTTGAAGGCGTTCGAGGTGCATGCGCTGGACTACCTGTTGAAGCCCGTGCGCGCATCCCGCCTGGCGGAATCAATCCGCCGTGCATCCTCGATACGGGCGACACAGGCAGCTTCCATCGCGGACGCGGCAAAAACGCTGCAGGGAGGACGGCAGAATTTCTCGGTGCAGGAACGTGGCCGCGTCATGCTCGTGCCGGTCAGTGACGTCCTCTACCTCAAGGCGGAGCTGAAATACGTCACGCTGCGCACCCGCACGCACGAATACCTGATCGAGGAATCGTTGACGTCCATTGAGGAAGAGCTCGGCGATGTCTTCGTGCGCGTACACCGCAAGGCGCTGGTGGCGCGCGATGCCATTGTCGGCGTCGAGCGCGGAACGCTTGCCGTCGACGGCGAGGGAGAAGGTGAGCGCACACAGGAATCGTGGCAAGTCATCCTGCGCGACCTGGACGAGCGCCTGCCGATTTCGCGCCGGCAGTGGGCAGCGGTAAAGGTGCTCGTCAAATAGTGCGCCTCAAAGCACGGTCAGCCGGTATTGCGCAAGCCTGCCGCGATACCGTTGATCGACAGGTGGATGCCGCGACGGACCCGCTCGTCCATCGTGCGCCCTTCGGCCGTGGTCGAACGATGGCGCTTGATCAGCTCCACCTGCAGGTGGTTCAGGGGATCGAGATAGGCGAAGCGGTTCTTGATCGAGCGCGCCAGCAGCGGGTTCGTCGCCAGGCGCTCCTTGGCGCCGGTAATGACGGTCAGGCAGGCGATGGTGCGCTCGTGCTCTTCGACGATGCGCTTGAAGATCGCGTTGCGCAGCTTCCTGTCGCCCACCAGCTCTGCATAACGCGACGCCACGGCGAGGTCCGTCTTGGCCAGCACCATGTCCATGTTCGACAGAAGGGTAGCGAAGAATGGCCATTCCCTGAACATGTCGCGCAGGGTGGCCGCGCGCTTCTTGTATTCCTTTGCGTCGTCGATTTCATTGAGCCATGATGTCACCGCGCTGCCGAAACCATACCAGCCTGGCAGCAGCAGCCGGCACTGGCCCCAGGAAAATCCCCACGGGATGGCGCGCAGGTCTTCGATGCGGCGCGTCGATTTGCGCGAGGCTGGCCGCGATCCGATGTTGAGCTCCGCGATTTCCGCAATGGGCGTCGCGGAGAAGAAGTAGTCGGTGAACCCTGGCGTGTCGTAGACGAGATGGCGGTAGGCGCGATAGGCGTGCTCGGACAATTCTTCCATCACGCTTTCGAATCCGGAAAGCCGTTTTGCGCGTTTTCCTTCCGTTGCGTGCGGCATCAGGCTCGCTTCCAGTGTCGCTGCAACGAGCAGTTCAAGGTTGCGGCGTCCGATCTCCGGGTTGGAGAACTTGGACGCGATGATCTCGCCCTGTTCCGTCAGGCGGATCTGTCCGTTCACCGTCCCGACCGGCTGGGCAAGGATGGCGTCGTAGCTCGGGCCGCCGCCGCGTCCCACGGTGCCGCCGCGGCCGTGGAACAGGCGCAGCTTGACGCCCGCGCGGTCGAACAGTTCGACCAGGCGAATTTCTGCCTTGTACAGTTCCCAGTTGGAGGTCAGGAATCCGCCATCCTTGTTGGAGTCGGAATATCCGAGCATGACTTCCTGCAGATCGCCCTGGTTGGCAATGAGGCGACGCACCTGTGGCAACGACATAAAGCGTTCCATGATGTCGGCAGCGCAGCGGAGGTCGGGAATCGTCTCGAATAGAGGGATGACCATCAGCTCGTTGCGCGCGTCCGAGGCCTCGCCGGACTCCTTGTCCCATTGCTGTTTCAGCAGGCCGGTTTCCTTCTGCAGGAGCAGTACCTCGAGCAGATCGGACACCGATTCCGTGTGCGAAATGATGTAGTTGCGGATCGCGCGTTCGCCGTAGCGGCTGCGTACTTCGCGCGCGGCGCGCAGGATGGCGAGTTCGGAGCCGGTCTCGGCGCTGTAGGCGAGGTACGGGGAATGCAGCAGGCGCGGCTTGCCCAGTTCGTCCAGCAGGAGCGCCACCTTGTCTTCTTCCGACAGGGCGCTGTAATTTTTCTCTACCCCGGCGCTGGAAAACAGTTCGGCCAGCACGCGTTCATGGACGTCCGAGCTTTGGCGCATGTCTAGCGTCGCAAGGTGGAAGCCGAAAATTTCCGAAGCGCGCTTGAGTACGGCGAGGCGAGGTCTTACCAGTGCACTGCCGTGGTGGGATTCCAGCGAATCGACCAGCACTTGCAGGTCGCGCGTAAATTCATTGGCTGTGGCGTAAGGCGCGGCCGCGCCAACTTCCTGCCGCAGCACATGGGCGGCACCCAGCGTCCGGGCAGTCGCGGCCAGACGTGCGTACAACCCGATCAGGGCGCGCCGGTAGGGCTCGTCCGAACGGTGGGCCGACTGGTCCGGCGATGCATCCGCAAGCGCTTGCAGTTCCGGGCTGACACCGACCAGCAGGGTCGATATCGATAGCTCCGCGCCCAGCGCGTGTACCTCGTCGAGATAGAAATCGAAGATCGCTGTCGACTGCCGCACGAGCGCATGTTTCATCGTCCCGGCATTGACGTTCGGATTGCCGTCGCGGTCACCACCGATCCAGCTGCCCATCTGCACGAATGGCGGCAGGTCGCTGTCCGATGCGGCGTGACGCTGGGGGAACTGGGCAGCGATCTCCGTCTCGATGTCCTCATACAGTCCCGGGAGCTCGCGGAGGAAGGTGATGCGGTAGTAGGACAGCGCGTTCTCGATTTCATCCTCGACGGTCAGCTTCGTGTAGCGCAGCATCCGGGTCTGCCATAGGGTGGCGACGCAGGCATGCAGCAGCTGGGTGTTGCGGGCCAGCTCCCTGGGAGTCAACGGATGGTCGCGTTCGGCGAGCAGGCGGGCGATCTCGCGCTCGGCGTCGAGGATGCTCTTGCGCTGCACCTCGGTCGGGTGCGCCGTCAGCACCGGGGAAATCAGCGCATCCTTGAAGAAGCTGCGCACTGCGGAACCCGAAACCCCCGCATCATCCAGCCTGGAAAGGGCATAGGCGACACTGCCTTGCTGCGGTGCTGATCCTGCGAGCAGGTGCGCGCGCCGCCGCCGGTTGTGGTGCTGGTCTTCCGCGATATTGGCCAGGTGCGAAAAATACGAAAACGCCCGCACCACGGAAATGCTCTGGTCACGCGTCAGTTTCCTGAGCAACTTGTTCAGTTCCGCTCCGGAGCTTGCGTTGGACTCGCGGCGGAAACGCACTGCCGTCTGGCGGATTGTCTCTACGACATGGAAAACCGCTTCGCCCTCCTGCTCGCGCAGCACATTGCCGAGCAGGCGTCCGAGGAGGCGGATGTCTTCCTTGAGGGGGGCGTCCTTGTCATTCGACGCCTTGGTTGCGGAGGGGCTTGCTTGATTTGCCATGTTGAATGTCTGCAATCAGTCGGAGGGATGTAACGAGCGGGCACGGCCGGGGGATGGGTGCATGATAAAATTTGCCCTCTGCGATCAGAGCCCATCCGCATCAACGAACATCGAAAGTACTCGCCGTGCAAGTATCTCCACCAGCCAAACTCGTGATCGCGTCACGTGAGAGCCGCCTCGCCATGTGGCAGGCCGAGCATGTCCGTTCAAGGCTGTCCGCATTATATCCGCAGTGCAGTATCGAGATTCTGGGCATGACCACGAAGGGCGACCAGATCCTCGATCGCGCGCTCTCGAAAGTCGGCGGCAAGGGCCTGTTCGTCAAGGAGCTCGAAGTCGCGATGGAAGAGCGGCGCGCCGATCTCGCCGTGCATTCGCTCAAGGACGTGCCGATGGAGTTGCCGCCGGGGTTCAGGCTGGCCGCCGTGCTCGAGCGTGAAGATCCGCGCGATGCATTCGTATCGAATGATTACGCATCGCTTGACGACTTGCCCGAAGGTGCCGTGGTCGGAACCAGCAGCTTGCGCCGCCAGGCATTGATCGCCGCGCGTTACCCGCACCTCGTGATCCGTCCTCTGCGCGGCAACCTGGATACGCGTCTCGGCAAGCTCGACCGGGGTGAATACGCCGCAATCATTCTTGCTGCCGCGGGCCTGAAGCGTTTAGGCTTGCCACAGCGTATCCGCACACTGATCGAGCCGGAGCAAAGCCTGCCGGCGCCGGGACAGGGCGCGATGGCAATCGAGATCCTCGACGGCCGCGACGACCTGATGCAATTGCTCGCGCCGCTGAATCATGAGGCGACAGCGCGGGCGGTCAACGCCGAGCGCACCGTGTCACGCGTCTTCGGCGGGAGCTGCCAGATTCCGCTGGCGGCATTTGCAACGGTGGATGCCGACTCCATGCGCCTGCGCGCGATGGTGGCGACGCCGGACGGCAAGCGCATCGCGACCGGTGACGCTACTGGCCCCGCCGATGCGCCCGAAGCACTCGGCAAGCAGATCGCCCTAGCCCTGCAGGAACAAGACGCTGACCACATCCTTGCAGTGTGCAAGGCAATGGACGCGGGTTGAATTCCATCCCACGCATGGCGGCTGGTAGCCGCCGCAAGCATTTCACTTATCCGCTCCGGGACGTGGAAACGAATCGGATCCAGCCGCCCGGCAACGCACGATGACAGACAAACGCTCACGTCCCGTAGTCATCACTCGCCCGCTCGCGCAGGCAAGGCCGCTTGCGCAGAAACTGGCCGCAATCGGCCGCGACGCCGTTGTCTTTCCCTTGCTGGAAATCCTTCCCTTGCCTGACCAGTCGCATTTGCGCGCGGTGCTGGGTGACGTCGGCAGCTACGCAATGGTTGCCTTCGTCAGCCCCAATGCCATTGACGCGGCGTTTACACATGTCGGGCAATGGCCGGCGCATGTCGCGCTTGCCGTAGTGGGCGAGGGCAGCAAGGCGGCGCTCGCGCAGCATGGGCTGAGCGACGTCAATGCAACCATTTACAGTCCTGTTGATCCGCATCGTACCGACTCGCAGACACTGCTCGAAGTTCTTGACCTCGACGCCTTGCGCGGCAAGCGCGTCCTGATCGTTCGCGGCGAGTCCGGACGAGAGTTCCTTGCCGAGGCCCTGCGCGACAGCGGTATCGACGTCGAACAGGTCGCCGCCTATCGCCGCGTTGCGCCTGTCCTCGACGAGGCCAAGCGCGGGCAGCTCCTGCAGTTGATTACATCCGATGCGGACTGGGTTATCACCAGTTCTGAAGCATTGCGCATCTTGATCGACATGGCCGGCGAGTCGGGCGGCGACGAGTCCGTTGCTAAAATGCAACGCCAACGCCTCATTGTTCCCCACGTGCGTATTGCGGAAACGGCGCGATCGCTCGGTTTCACCAATGTCATCCAGACGGGATCAGGGGACGAACCCTTGTTAGCCGCGTTACAATTTCGAGCATGAACGAATTGCCTTCTTCCGACGTCAGCCAGCCTGCACAAGCGAACTCTGCCCCGCGGAACGCGGAGCCTGCTTTTCAAAATGACAATGCAACGCGCCAGCGGAAATCGAACAGGATCATCTACGCCTCGCTCGGTGCCCTGGTCATGTTGCTGGCCGCCCAGTGGTGGTCGTCCGAGCGCGAGCTCACCGGGCTGCGCGAGGAAATGGCGAAGCGCCTGAAGACGGGCGAAACAGTCACCACCGAAACGAATGTCATCGTCCGCTCGGTGCAGGAGGGCGTGAAGGAACTGCAGGCCAAGGTGAACGTCCTGGAAGGCAAGCAGGTTGAAGCGCAAAGCCAGCAGCTTGCGCTCGAACACCTCTACCAGGAACTCTCCCGCAACCGCGACGATTGGGCCCTCGCCGAGATTGAACAGGTTCTCTCGACCGCAAGCCAGCAATTGCAGCTTGCCGGTAACGTGCAAGGTGCAGTGATTGCGCTGCAGAACGCGGACAACCGGCTTTCCCGGTCGGACAAACCGCAGTTCATCATCATCCGCCGTGCCATCGCGAAGGACCTCGAACGCCTCAAGGCGCTGCCCACGGTGGACCTGACCGGCATCGCACTCCGCCTGGACAGCATCATCAGCCAGATCGACAGCATGCCCCTGCTGGCCGACGAAAAGCCGGCGGTGACGGCAACGCAGCCGCGTGCGCCGCGCCGTGCTCCCCCCGGCACGCAGGCCAAGGCTGCCGGCGGCAAGGAAAGCGGCGGTTCCAACTGGCTCGCGGATATCGAGGAAGCCTGGCACAGCTGGACCGCCGAAATGTGGGGCGAGATCAAGCAGTTGATCCGGGTGCGCAATGTCGAGGCTTCGGATGCATTGCTGCTGTCGCCGACGCAAGCCTATTACGCCCGTGAGAACCTCAAGCTGCGCTTGCTCAACGCACGCCTGGCGCTGCTGACCCGTAATGAGTCCGCATTCCGCAGCGACCTGATCGCCGCCCAGGACTCCATCGCCAAGTACTTCGACACGCGCGCCAAGCAAACGCAGACGACGCAGGCATTGTTGCGCCAGGTCCAGGCCAGCAACTTGTCCATCGAAATGCCGACGCTGGCGGAAAGCCTGAACGCGGTACGCAACTACAAGGCGAAACCCTAATTCCATATGCGGATATTCCTGTCGCTCGTCATCCTGTTTGCCGCCGCGATTGGGCTCGCCGTCGGTGCGCGCCTCAATCCCGGCAACGTCGTCCTCTTCTACCCGCCGTACCGGGTGGACATGTCGCTCAACCTGTTCATTGTGCTGACGGCACTGCTGTTCTTCGTGCTGTTCGCGATTGTCAATGCCATCCGCAGCACTCAGCAGATGCCGCAGCGCGTTGCTGCCTATCGCCGTGAAAAGCGTGACCGCGAAAGCAATCGCGCCATGCGCGACGCGCTCAAGGCGCTGTTCGAAGGACGCTTCGGCCATGCAGAAAAGGCCGCGACGCGTGCCGCGGAGTCACCGGATAACGCAGGCTTGTCTGCCCTGATCGCTGCGCGGGCGGCACATCGCATCGGCCGTCCCGAGCGCCGGGACGTGTGGCTGACCAAAGCCTTGGAAGACCCGGCACTCAAGACAGCGCGCCTGATGACCGCCATCGAACTTTCCATCGACGGGCATGAGCCGGATGTGGCACTCGAGTCGGTCAAGGAATTGAACTCGAGCGGGACGCGCCACATTCATGCGCTGCGACTCGCGCTCAAGGCCAACCAGCGCTCGAAGAACTGGCCCGAAGTCCTGCGCCTGGTGCGCATGCTGGACAAGCGCAACGCGCTGCATCCGGCACTGTCCCGCCGCCTGCGGGAAATGGCCTATGAGGACCTTCTGTCCAGCCAGGCACACGACGACGAATCGCTGAAGCGGGTGCTCGCCACGATTCCGCAAGAGGACAGGACAAGGCCTTTTGTCGCCATCCGTGCGGTGCGGACGCTCAGCGCGAAGGGCTTGCACGCCGAGGCGCGCAGCGTGGTGGAGAAGGCGCTGGCGGTGGAGTGGGACGAACGCCTCGTGCGTGCATACGGCAATTCTGCCGGTGCGGAAGGCTCCGCCGAACTGCTGGCGCAGATCGAGCGTTGCGAGGAGTGGGCAAAATCGCATCCGGGCGATGCGGAGCTCGAGCTCACGCTGGGCGCGCTGTGCCTGCGCCAGAAGCTCTGGGGCAAGGCTCAGCGACATCTGGAGCAGGCCTTGTTGGACGCGACCGAAACGGAAACCGTCCGCGAGGCGCACCTGAAGCTCGCGCAATTGCATGAAGCCTTGAACCAGCCGGACGAAGCGGCCGCGCACTATCGCAAGTGCGCGCTTGCGACGATGCTTTAATTGCTGCGCTTTTAGCACAGCTTGCTGACGTTCCCCTGACTTGTATCAAGGACGGAGCCACGATTCCTCAAAGTCGTGCTGCGTCGCACAAGCTCGCTCTGAATGCCGTTATAATCTCGCCATTTCCGCATTTTCATTTCCATTGAGAGAGCATCATGAGTCTGAGCAATGTTCCCGCCGGCCGCAGCGTTCCTGACGATTTCAACGTCATCATCGAAATCCCGATGAATGCCGACCCGATCAAGTACGAGGTAGACAAGGAAACCGGTGCGATTTTCGTTGACCGTTTCATGGGAACGGCGATGCATTATCCGTGCAACTACGGCTACATTCCGCAGACGATTTCCGACGACGGCGACCCGGTCGACGTTCTCGTCGTGACACCGTTCCCGCTGATTCCGGGTGTGGTCGTCCGCTGCCGTCCGATCGGTGTATTGCGCATGAAGGACGAAGCCGGCGGTGACGCCAAGCTGCTCGCCGTTCCGGTCGACAAGGTACTGCCGATCTACAAGCACTGGCAGAAGCCGGAAGACATGAACGATCTGCGCCTGAAGCAGATCCAGCACTTCTTCGAACACTACAAGGATCTCGAGCCGGGCAAATGGGTCAAGGTCGAAGGCTGGTACGGTCCCGAGGAAGCCAAGCAGGAAATCCTGAACGGCGTTGCCGCCTATAACCGGGAACACAGCAAGTAAGCTGCCTGAAGATACACGGAGAAGCGCACCTGACCGGTGCGCTTTTTTTTATTTTGACGCTGTGAGAGCGGTCATCATGCGTGCCCCGAACTGGTTGAGCACCAGTCCGGTCAGCACCAGCAGGCCGGCCGCCAGTTTCCACCATTGCAGCGGTTCGCCGAGAACCCACGCTGCGCTCAGCATGCCGGCCACGGGGACGAGCAGCGTGAATGGTGCGACCGTGGCGGTCGGGTACTTGCGCATCAGCATCGACCAGATGCCGAAACCCAGGATGGTGGTGGGATAGGCCTGGAACAATACCGCGCCGGCGGACAGCCAGCTCATCTGGCTAAGCGACGCGCCAATGGCCGCCGGACCTTCCAGCACGAGCGACGCCAGCAGGAGCGGCGGCGCGGCCAGCAGCGATCCCCATATCACTAGGGCCAGCGCGTCCACTTTGCCGATGCGCTTGGTAAAGATGTTGCCCACACCCCAGGAAAAACCGGCTGCGATCACCATCAGGAACCCGACCAGCGTCGCCCGTGCCTCCAGATGCATGGCGACCACGGCCATGCCGGAAAAGGCGATCAGCGCACCGGCGATTTGTGTCACCAGGGGACGCTCGCCCAGCACGAGCACGGCAAGACCAATGGTGAAGAACGCTTGCAGCTGGATCACCAACGATGCCAGGCCCGGCGGAAAGCCGAACTGCATGCCGGAGAACAGCAGGGTGAATTGCAGCGCGAACTGAAATGCCGCATATCCGACAAGCAGCCGCAGCGGCACCGCCGGCCGGCGAATGAAGAAGACCATGGGCAGGGCGGCGCATGCAAACCGCAGGGCGGTGAAAAGGATCGGCGGCAGCCCCTGCAAGCCGAGCTTGATGACCACGAAGTTGAATCCCCAGATCACGACGACGAGAAGGGCCAGCAGGATGTCGGAAGGCTTCATGGCAGTGGAATCGAAAGGGAATGCGAGAATTGTATTGTTTCCATATGATGATTAAAGTAGATTTTGGAAAATGATTATTTCCATAGAAATAAAATGGTCGACCTCCAGCGCCTCGGAATTTTTGCCGCCGTCGCGGACACGCTGAGTTTTTCCCTTGCCGCCGCCCGGCTCGGCGTGTCCACTTCACACGTCAGCAAACAGGTCAGCGCCCTCGAAAAAGAGCTGCATACACGCCTCCTGCACCGGACCACCCGCAGCATCAGCCTGACAGAAGCGGGGGAAATCTTTTACCGGCGCTGCAAGGCGATCCTGTCGGACGTATCGGCCGCCGAGCAGGAGGTCTTGCGGCGGCAGGATGCGCCGCAGGGCATCCTGCGCGTTACCGCGCCCGCCAACCTCGCCAATGCGCGGCTGGCCGACATCGTGCAGTCCTTCATGGCCAGCTACCCAGGCATTCAGCTGGACCTGATCTTGTCGGATCGTTTTTTCGACCTGGCGGAAGAATCCATCGATGTCGCCTTGCGCGTCGTCGACGAGGCACCGATGAACGTGTATGCGCGCCGGCTATGCCGCATCGGATGGAGTCTGGTCGCCAGTCCTCGCTATTTCTCGAAGCGCCGCCTGCCTGCGGATGTTGCCGAACTGTCTTCGCTGGATTGTCTTTCCGACACCAAGATTACCCCGCGCGAAATGTGGACGTTTGTGCTGAACGGTCGCAGGAAGGAGGTCCTGGTCGAGCCTCGCGTGCGCTGCGGGAACAGCGAATGGCTGCGCCAGTGTGCGTTGCGCGGCATGGGCGTGGCGATCCTGCCGGACTTCATGATCGCCACGGACCTGGCCGAAAAGCGGCTGGTTCGCCTGCTGCCTGAATACGAGGCCCAGCCGCAGAAATGGCTCTACGGGATCTACCTGCCGAACCGGTACCTGGCATCCAAGGTGCGCTTGTTCCTCGATGCGGTTGAACAAGGGCTTCGATAGACGCTCAATATCCCAGTGGGGTTGCCGATATAGAGACAGATACGCATCAACAAGGTCTCGCCGCATCGACAACCCCGAGTGAATGCGTCATTATTGGACCCCGAGAAGCGTGCGTACATTCAGGAGTTTTTAGACGTGGTCCCCAAACATACAGCGCCGGCAAAACCCGCAGTGGATTTTGACGTCGGCGAAGAAAATCAGACCACGAATGCGCTGGAAAGCTTGTTGCGAAAGATTACCGCCGCAACCGACTTGCCCGCGCTCGGCAGCTCCGTCTCGCGCGTTGTGCAGATGACATCGTCCGATGATGAAGCAGTGCGCAACCTCGCGCACTTCATCCTGTCCGACGTTGCCCTCACACAGAAAATCCTGCGCATCTCCAATACCGTCTGTTACCGCACCGCGTCCGGTACACCGGTGACCACCGTCTCCAGGGCCATCTTCCTGCTCGGCTTCGATACCGTGAAGACGGCTGCCTTGGCCATGCTGCTGGTCGACGGCATGAAGGGCAAGAACGCCAAGAGCGTGCGCAACGAACTCAGCCACGCGCTGTGCGCCAGTATTGTCGGCCGCGAGATCGCACGCCGCAGCCATTTCAAGGATGCGGAAGAGGCGGCCGTTGCTGCGCTGTTCAAGAACATCGGACGCGTCCTGGTAGCGGCGCACGACCACGATATGTACGACAAGATCACCGGTCTGGTCGAAGCCGGTACGCATAACCCGTCACAGGCCTCGCAGGCGGTGCTCGGGTGCAGTTTCGAGCTTCTGGCCGAAGCAGTCCTGCGCGAGTGGAACATCCCGGAAAGTATCGTGCAGGCCCTGAATCCGCCGCCTCCAGGCGTGCTGAAAGCTGCGAAGGGGCGCCAGGAATGGCTGCAGCAGGTTGCTGCCTTCAGTTCCGCAGCGGCACGGCTGATTCCCTCGCTGGGAACGCCCGGCCAGGAAGCGGCCGGCAAAGCCGTGCTCACGCGCTTCGGTGGCGCGCTCGGCCTCGACCAGGCGAAGCTGAACCAGTTGTTCGCAGGCGTGGCTCAGGAAACGCGCGTTATAGCCAGTTCCACGGAACTGGCCCTGCATGTCGAGGAGCACGAACAGGCGCATGCACACGAAGCCGGCGCTGCCCCGGCGGCACAACAAGCGGCTGCAGCCTCATCCGCCGCCGCTCCCGCGACGGAAGCGGACGCGGGAGCGGACGGCGACTCGGGGCTCCCGGCAGAGCTGCTGCTGGAGGTCCTCGAAGAGACCCAAGCGCTCCAGATCACCGAACGTCACTCCAGCGGCAAGCCAGTGAACGCCCGCGACCTGCTGCTCGCCGGCGTACAGGACGTGACGCAGATGCTGGCCTCCGGGCGCTGCAAGGTAAACGACCTGATGCTGCTCGTCCTCGAAACGCTTTACAGCAGCATGGGCTTCCGTTTTGCGACCGTGTGCCTGAAGGACATGAATACGCAGCAGTTCCGGGCGCGCATTGCGATAGGTGAAAGGAATACGGAGCGGCAGGCTGATTTCGCATTCCCGGTCGCTACCGCGCGCGACCTGTTCCACCTGGCGTTGGAGAACGACGCGGACCTCATGATTTCCGATGCCACTGCACCCAAGATCCGCGACCTGCTGCCCGCCTGGCACCGCACGCTGCTGCCTGACGCGCGCAGCTTCATCGTGCTGCCCCTGGTCGTGCAGAAAAAGCAGCTCGGTCTGTTCTACGCGGACCGGGCGACGGCAGCGCCCGAAGGCGTGCCGCATGACGAGACTTCCCTGATCAAAACCCTGAAGGGCCAGGTGCTGACTGCACTGCAGTCTCGGTAACATCCTGCATCTGAACACTGAACAGGCTCTTGAACGCAGATCAATTCCTGCAAGTCTTCCTCTGCTCGCGCGTCTTCGCGACAATGAGCACGTCGGCCCCGATCTGATTCACCAGATGCGATTCGAAAGCGCCCGGCCGCCATTTCCAGCGCCCCGCTGCGCGTTCGCTGTCCAGGATAACCAGGTCGGCCTGAAACCGGTTGGCATAGGTGCTGGCAACGTCTTCAGGAAAGCCGTATTGGACGGCATAGGAAACGAGCGCGTTTCCGTTTTCAAGGCGGGCAATGAGTTCGCGAAGACGCGCCACGGCGGCGTCCTTGGCGGCCCTGCGAGACGAGAGCACCTGCTCAAGCGCATGAAAACCAGTCTTTGTCCTCGGTTCTGCTGTTGAATGCAACGCATGCAGGAGAGTCACCTGGGAACCGGCAGACAAGCACATGGCGGCTCTCACTGCGGTTAGTGACCCTGGCGAGAAGTCGACGGGCACGAGGATTCTCCTGTAGGGGAATCGTGCGCCGCGGCGCGTCAGCAGCACAGCATGGTAGCGCAGGTGACGTGCTGCCCAGCAGGCGAAGGCGGCCTTCAGCAAGTTCAGCAATCGACAAGACGAACACAATTCCACAACCATCATCTCATCCCCCGGCTTCTGCAGCGGATGGGCTGAATTCCCTTGCAGTGTCATGCCGACAGTTAATGACAGATTCAACGGGTGAAGGAGGAACGGCGTTCCCAGGCTTCGAAGGTATCGGCGTAGGCGTAAAGGCATGGGCAATCCCGCGAGAAGGACGATTGCAAACTATGTGGATATACCTTACCGTAGGGTGGATTGAGGTTTTATCGCTAAAAGGATATGAAACATCGCCGAACGGACATTACCCGGGATGCCGTCCTTGCGTTGAGGGCGCTGAGCACGCTTCCGCGCCCTGTATTCGGCGAAATCGACGGCCTACCCAACCAGGTGATCCGGGACCGGCACACCCACCCGTGGGCGCAGCTGTCGTATGCGCTACAGGGCGTCATCAAGGTCACGACCGAGACAGGAAGATATGTCGCGCCGCCCCAATGCGCTGTTTGGATCCCGGCGGGGATTCCGCACGGCGTGGAATGTGCCGACGACACTGTGATCCGTAGCCTGTATATCCGGCAGGAGGCAATTCCTCTTGATCACACCCGCTGCCGCGTGCTTGCCGTCAGGCCCCTGTTACGCGAGTTGATACGGGCATTCAGTACCTTTCCGGCCGAGTACGAGGAGCTCGGGCGCGAGGGGCGGCTTGCACAAGTGCTGCTGGATGAGCTTGTCGACGCGCCGGACCTGGACCTGATGCTGCCTTGGCCGCAGGACAGCCGTCTGCAAAACATTTGCAGACATCTGCAGGACCATCCCGACATCCGCAAGGATCTCTGCGAGTTTGCGGAAACAATGGGTGTTTCGGAGAAGACGTTGAGCCGGCTTTTCACGAACGAGACGGGGTTGACCTTTCGCCGTTGGCGGCAACGCGCACGATTGCTTTCGTCCATGACCTTGCTTGAGCGCGGCGACCGGATAACCGACGTCGCCCTGGCCTGCGGCTATCAGGGCATGTCGGCGTTCATCGCGGCATTTCGGATGCAAATCGGCGTGTCGCCGAGGGAAATTTTTCCGCCGCGTCCTGCAGCGACATGACGGGCGCCCGGATCGAGGTGACCTAACGCAGAAGCATCGATCCGGCAATGGCGCCCGCCGCTGCCAGCGACAGCCACCCTGCCCAGAACAGGACGCTGCGTCCCTCGGGCTGGAGTTGCGGATCGCGCTGCTCGAGTGCGGGAACCGGGATCTTCATGCGGCGGCGCGCGCGGCGCTGGCGCACCAGGTAGCGCTTGATGTCGAGCGCCATGCGTTCCGCCGATTCGTAACGCTTTTCCGGACGCTTGCTCATCGCCTTCATCACGATTTCCGACAGCGCGGTCGGAATGCGCGCATCAAGCTCGTGCGGTGCCGGCGGCGTCTTGTAGGCAATCAGCTGCAGCAGCTTGTCTGCGCTCTCCGAATGGAAGGGCTTTCTTCCCACCAGCATCTCGTACATCACTGCGCCGAGGGAATAGATGTCGGTGCGCGCATCCATCGGCTTGCCGGTTGCCTGCTCCGGCGACATGTAATTCGGCGTGCCGAGCAGACGCCTGCCCATCAGGATCGTGACCGGGTCGTCGGGGCTCGCATTTTTGTCCGCGACGCGGTTCGGTGCCCGCGCAATGCCGAAATCGACAAGCTTGGGCTGGTCATCCGTCACCATGAAGATGTTGGCCGGCTTGATGTCGCGGTGGATGACCTGGCGCTGGTGCGCGTGGTTGAGCGCATCGGCGATCTTCCACACGATCGACGCCACTTCGTCCGGCTTGAAGCGGTGGCCGCTGTCCAGGATCTTGTCGAGTTCGCGCCCGCGCAGGTACTCCATCGCGATGTAGGTCGTACCGTTCTCGATGCAGGCGTCGTAGACGGTGACGATGTGGGGATGGGACAGCAGGCCGGTGGCGCGCGCCTCGTTGATGAATTGCTGTTCGTAGCGGTTGCGTTCGGCTGCAGTCAGCCGCGGATTGTAAGTCTTGATCGCGACGTCACGGCCGATTACCGGATCGTGTCCGAGATAGACGCAGCCGACCGTCCCGCGCCCAAGTTCGCGTGTGATGTAAAAACGCCCGATGCGGCTGACAGCGGAGCTGGACGGTGTGAACGGGGCGGTGGGCACGTAAGACATGGCGAGAGCATGCCGTGAAGTGTTCTTTTTGGCAAGGATTGGCGCTGCTCCGCGCCGATGGTGACCAAGATTTCCTCGATGCTTACCGGAACTTACTACGGAAGTTGGCGCGATTGCCGAAACGGCTGGCGCTCATTGAGTTCGTCCAGGTAGGCATCGATCCCGCCGGCTTCCTGCTGCAGGAAGCGTTCGACCGCATCGGCGAACGCTGGATGCGCCAGCCAATGCGCCGACCAGGTCTTGTGGGGCAGGAAGCCGCGCGCCATCTTGTGCTCGCCTTGCGCGCCGCCTTCGAAATTGCTGATCTTGCGTTCGATACAAAACTGCAGCGGCTGGTAGTAAGCGGTTTCGAAATGCAGGCAGGGGATGTCCTCGACCGCGCCCCAGTAGCGGCCGTAGAGCGTGTTTTCGTCGTGGACCACAAAGGAGCACGCAACACGCTTGCCGTCACGTTCCGCCACGATCAGCCGGAGGTGTTGCGGCATGGTCCGGCCCAGGCGCAGGAAGAAATCGAGGTTCAGGTAGGGTGTCGAGTAGTGGGCGGCGTAGGTCCGATCGTAGCAACGCTTGAAGAAGCGCCAGTCCGCTTCGCCGGCTTCCTCGCCCGGTATGTGGCGGAAGGTGACACCGGCGTCCTGCACCTTGCGGCGCTCTGCACGGATGTTCTTCCGTTTCTTGCGGTCGAGCGAGGTCAGGAAGTCCTCGAAATCACGATACCCCTGATTGATCCAGTGAAACTGCACGCCGGTCCGCAGCATGAAGCCGGCATTCTCCAGGATGTGGGCCTGTGTTTCGGGAGGGAAGAGTATGTGCGTGGACGAGAGGCCGTTCGTTTCCTGTAGTCCGCACAACGCCTCGACAAGACGGGCCGTTGCGTCATTGCTGCGTGCAAGCAGGCGGGAGCCGGCAACCGGCGTGAAGGGAATCGCCGACAGGAGTTTGGGATAGTAGTCGAGTCCGTTGCGGTGATACGCGTCTGCCCAAGCCCAGTCGAACACGTACTCGCCGTAGGAATGCGATTTCACGTAGAGCGGCAGCGCCGCATCCAGCGATTTACCCTGCCACAGCGTCAGGTACTGCGGCTGCCAGCCGCTTTGCGGCGTAGCGCTTCCGGAAGCGTGCAATGCATGGAGGAATGCAAACGAGAGAAACGGATTGCGCTCCTGCTGCGCAGCGACCAGCCCGTCCCAGTTTTCCTGTCCGATCTCGTCAAGGGAGGAAACGATTTGCGTGCGATAATTCACTATTGATATCAAACCATCCTGTGCTTCAGCGCAGCGCAAGTATTGAAGTGCTGCAATGCTTGTCCATCGAGGACCTCGGGGACGCCTGCCAACCCGCGATGACCGCCGGGTTGTTGCTGTTCGGTTCTGCAGCGCCTCGTTGCCTGCCGCGGTGCCACTCATTCTACGCAAATTCGGCAGAACGGTTCGACGCAGCTGCGGGCAAGGTGGCTCCAGGGATGACAGGTTTGTGTGTCCGAAGGCGACGGCACAGGTTTCATAAAGGTAAGGCTGATGAAGAATCCGGAGTTTTTTAACATCTATTCTCACGACTTTGCTCGGGTCGCGGTCGGCGTACCGGTCTGCCGGGTGGCCGATCCGGTATTCAACGCGAAGGAAACGCTTGCCCTGGCCGTCGAGGCTGAAAAGAATGGCGCCGCGCTGATCGCCTTTCCCGAATTGGGATTGTCGGCGTACACCTGCGATGACCTGTTTCATCAAAAGGCCTTGCTCGACGCATGCTTGACCGCTCTTGCATCCATCGTCGAAGCATCGGCGAAGCTGAATATCGCGATGATCGTGGGCATGCCGCTGCGCGTCGAGCATCGGCTGTTCAACTGCGCCGTCGTCGTGGCCGGCGGTCGTGTTCGCGGCGTTGTCCCCAAGAGTTACCTGCCGAACTATGGCGAGTTTTACGAGGCAAGGCAGTTCAGTCCTGCCGACAGCGTTGCCGTTTCCGAAATCACCCTCCTGGGAAACGCGGTTCCCTTCGGCGCCAATCTGCTGTTTGAGGTGGAAAACCTGCCGCTCTTCCGGTTCCACGTCGAGATCTGCGAAGATGTCTGGGTCCCGATTCCGCCTTCCACCTTTGCCGCGCTCGCCGGCGCCACGGTACTCGTCAACCTTTCTGCATCGAACATCGTGGTCGGCAAGTCCGGGTACCGGCATCAGCTGGTGTCGCAGCAGTCCGCCCGCTGCCTGTCGGCCTACCTCTATTCGTCGGCGGGAAAAGGCGAATCGTCGACCGACATGGCATGGGATGGGCAGGCGCTGATTTACGAGAACGGCGAGCGCCTCGCCGAATCGGAACGGTTCTCGGACAGTTCCCATCTCATCTACGGCGATGTCGACCTGGACAGGCTGTCGCGCGAGAGGATGCGGATGACCACCTTTGGCGACTCCGTGCGGCGCCACGCTACAGAGGTCGAAAGATTCAGGAAGATCGCGTTTTCCCTCAACGTGCCCATTTCCGGAAAGCTGCCGTTGCGCAGGACCGTCGAGCGCTTCCCCTATGTCCCTGCCGACGCGAGCCGGCGCGACGAGCGCTGCAGCGAGGTCTACAACATCCAGGTGCAGGCGCTGGTCCAGCGCCTGTCGGCGTCAGGCATCTCGAAGGTGGTTATCGGCGTGTCGGGCGGGCTCGACTCCACCCATGCGCTGCTGGTGTGCGCAAAGGCGATGGACCGCCTGGGTCTCCCGCGAACGAACATCATCGGCGTTACCATGCCGGGATTTGCTACCAGCGACCGGACACTCCTTCAAGCCAGGCAGCTCATGGACGTTGTCAGGTGTACCGCCATGGAGATCGACATCCGTCCAAGCTGCCTGCAGATGCTCAAGGACATCGGGCACAGCTATACATCGGGCGAGGAGAATTACGACGTCACGTTCGAGAACGTGCAGGCCGGGGAAAGAACAAGCCACCTGTTCCGCCTTGCGAACCATCACAATGGCATTGTCATCGGCACGGGCGACCTGAGCGAACTCGCCCTCGGCTGGTGTACTTACGGGGTAGGCGACCACATGTCGCACTACAACGTGAACGCCAGCGTTCCCAAGACCCTGATCGCCCACCTTGTGCGTTGGGTGGCGGAAACCGGCCAGATCGGCGAGACCGGCTCCGACGTCCTGCTGAGCGTGCTCGATACCGACATCAGTCCAGAGCTTGTGCCGGGCAAGGGTAAGGACGCGCCGGAACAGAAAACCGAGAGCGTCATCGGGCCGTACGAACTGCAGGACTTCAATCTCTACTACACGCTGCGTTTCGGCTTTACTCCGCCGAAGGTTGCTTTCCTCGCCTGGCATGCGTGGGCGGATCGGGACGCGGGACGATGGCCCGAAGGCGCACATGTGGCCCGCAACGAGTATGGCGTGGGCGATATCAAGCGCAATTTGGCCATCTTTCTGCGCAGGTTCTTCCAGACCAGCCAGTTCAAGAGGTCCTGCGTGCCGAATTCGCCCAAGGTGGGCTCCGGAGGATCCCTGTCGCCGCGCGGAGACTGGCGGGCGCCGAGCGATTCCGAAGCCGCCGTGTGGTTGAACGAACTGAATAACATTCCCGACGAATGATCGAGGTTGAATGATCGAGATTGATGCACGCACAATGTAAAATAAACGAAACACAGCGCCGGCAGGCGCCACTCGGTTACTTCCCGATTTCGTAAGTGATACAAACTAAGGAGCTGTCATGAAGCTGGTTACTGCAATCATCAAACCTTTCAAGCTGGACGAAGTGCGTGAAGCGCTTGGCGAAATCGGCGTCACCGGCCTGACCGTAACGGAAGTGAAGGGTTTCGGCCGCCAGAAGGGCCATACCGAGCTGTATCGCGGCGCGGAATACGTGGTCGACTTCCTGCCCAAGGTGAAGATCGAGGCAGTCATCGACGACAAGGTGGTCGATCAGGCAGTCGACGCAATCATCAAGGCGGCGCGGACCGGCAAGATCGGCGACGGCAAGATTTTCGTGCGCGAAGTGGAGCAGGTGATTCGTATTCGTACCGGCGAGACCGGCGCAGACGCTGTTTAAGTTCCGGACAGGCATTGCAACCCGGCGGGGCCAGCTTCCGCCGGGTTTTGTTGTTTTCAGGGCTACTCGATCTTCACACCCTTGGCCCAGGTCACCATCCTGAATACGGTAATCGCCAGCGCGCTCGACCACAGCGCGAAATCCGCCGGCACCCCCGTCTTCTGCATCAGCAGGTACATCCAGCAGCCGGCGAACGAACAGATCGCGTAGGGTTTGCCGTCACGCAGGACCATCGGGATCTCGTTGCACACGATATCGCGCAGCACGCCGCCGAAGATGCCGGTGATAACGCCCATCATCGACGCGATGAACAGCGGCATACCGGCCTCCAGTGCTTGCGATACCCCCACAATCGAGAACAGGCCCAGGCTCAGTGCATCGGCAGTTACGATCAAGCGCTCGGAAACAATCTTCTTCAGTGTGCGGATGGCCGGCACCGCGACCAGCGCCAGTACGAAGATCAGGATCGCGTACTCCTGGTGCGCGACCCAGAACAGCGGCCGCTTGTCGAGCAGGATGTCACGCAGCGTCCCGCCGCCGAAGGCGGTGATGAAGGCGACCGTGAAGATCCCGACCACATCCATCTTCTTGCTGCGGGCTTCGATGAAGCCGGAAAAGGCGCCCACCAGAATCGCGAGGATTTCGAGGATCTTGATCAGGGTCATGCGGGGAGGTGGGGGAGTTGTTTGTGGTGCATGATACTGCGGGTAAGGGGGATAAGGATCGAAAGGATTGCGCCCGCAGTCGAAAGCACGTTGTTACTTAAGTAACGATGAAGCGAGTCGCTTGGTCGGCACGCAGAGCGCAAGCTGCTTCAAGCCTTCAGCAACACCACCAGCGCCCCCGCGCCACCATCGGCCGCCCGCGCCTGGCAAAACGCCATCACTTCCTCCTTCTGCACCAGCCAACTGCGCACCTTGCTCTTCAGCACCGGTTCCTTGTTCACCGAGCCCAGCCCTTTGCCATGAATGACGCGCACGCAGCGCATCCCGCGCTTGACCGCATTGCGCAGGAATTCCGCGAGCGCCTCGCGCGCTTCCTCCCGGCGCATGCCATGCAGGTCGAGCTGCGCCTGGATCACCCAGTTCCCACGCCGCAGCTTGCGCAGGACATCGCCGCCGATGCCCGGGCGTGCATAGCTAAGCTCATGGTCGGTGTCGAGCAGGGTGTCGACGTTGAATTCATCCGAAAGCGATTCCTCCAGCGCTGCCTGTTCGTCGGCCATGCGATGCTTGGCAATGGGGAGCGGACGCGGCTGGTCCGGTTCTGCCTTGCCGGAGTGGGAGAGTGGTTTGACGTCGCCGATGGTGCGGCGGAAGAGTTCGGCGTCGCGGCGGCTTTCCTTCTCGCGCCGGATGCGCTCTTCCTCGGCTGCCTTGCGCGCTTCTTCCTGCGCCTTGATGGTCGCCCGCAGGGTTTTCAGCGCGGCGAAGTCCTTGATGGAGCCAGACATGATGGTATTCCTGATGCCGTCCGCACCGGGTAGGGCGCGGACGGGTTACTGCCGCTGGATCAGCCTTCCTGGCTTTCCAGATAACGCTGTGCGTCGAGCGCGGCCATGCAGCCGGTGCCTGCGCTGGTAACCGCTTGGCGGTACACGTGATCCTGCACGTCACCCGCGGCGAACACACCGGGGATAGTGGTCGCCGTCGCAAAGCCTTCGGAGCCGCCCTTTGTTTTGATATAGCCGTTATGCATCTCGAGCTGACCTTCGAAGATGCCCGTATTCGGCTTGTGGCCGATGGCGATGAAGACGCCTTGCAATGCAATTTTGCTGGTGCTGCCGTCTTTGGTCGACTTGATGCTGATGCCGTTGACGCCGCTCACGTCGCCGAGGACTTCGTCGAGCGTGTGGTCCAGTTTCAATTCGATCTTGCCTTCCTCGACCTTCGCCAAGAGACGGTCGACCAGGATGGGCTCGGCGCGGAACTTGTTGCGGCGATGGACCAGGGTCACCTTGCTGGCGATGTTGGACAGGTAGAGCGCTTCTTCGACCGCGGTATTGCCGCCGCCGACCACGGCCACTTCCTGGCCCTTGTAGAAGAAGCCGTCGCAGGTGGCGCAAGCCGACACGCCCTTGCCCATGAAGGCTTCCTCGGAGGGCAGGCCGAGGTATTGCGCCGAGGCGCCGGTGGCGATGATCAGCGAGTCGCAGGTGTATTCGCCGGAATCTCCGATCAGGCGCATCGGCTTCTCGTTCAGCTTCGCGGTGTGAATGTAGTCGAAGATGATTTCGGTTTTGAAGCGCTCCGCATGCTGCAGCAGGCGCTGCATCAACTCCGGTCCCTGCACGCCCATCGGGTCGCCAGGCCAGTTTTCGACGTCGGTGGTGGTCATCAGCTGACCGCCTTGCTCGACGCCAGTGATGAGCACGGGCTTCAGGTTGGCGCGCGCGGCATAGACGGCGGCGCTGTAACCGGCCGGGCCGGAACCGATGATCAGTACGTGGGCGTGTTTGGTGGTAGCCATAGCGATAGATGGGGGAGTGAAGGAATTCGACGGTGCTGGCGATGCATATGTCGCCAAAAGGCAAAAATTCAAGCGCTTCCCGAGTCTTATTCGGGATTGCTCATGAAAAACTGGTTAAGATTATAGTCGAACCCGCTTCGCGCAGCCGAGCGGCGAAAGCTATTCGCCCCCTGCAGCGGCCGGCGTTTCACCGAATTTTCAAGCAATATGACCAAAACAACACAAGCGTACACGCGCAATACCGCCCAGGCCGAGGCCAATCCGCTGCCGAACCGCCTGGTGCGCCTGCTGTCCGAGGCGCGCTGGTTCGTGCTCACCATCGTTACCGTCTACCTGATTCTTGTCTTTCTGACATATGCGAAGACCGATCCGGGCTGGTCGCAGGCCAATGTCGTGCCGCAGATCCAGAACTGGGGCGGACGCATCGGCGCCTGGCTGGCCGACCTGATGCTGTTCATCTTCGGGTTCTCCGCCTGGTGGGGCTGTGTCTTCCTGCTGCGCTCGGTCTGGGCAGGCTACAAACGCCTTTCGCAGCGTTTCCTGCTGCAACAGGAGCCTGAGCCGGAACATCACACGGAAGTGTGGATCCGCGCCATCGGCTTCGTGCTGATGCTGATCGGCAGCGTGGCGATCGAGTACCTGCGCATGTACACACTCAAGGTACAGTTGCCGCGTGCGCCCGGCGGCGTGTTGGGAGAACTGATCGGCGGGGCGGCGCAGAATGCCTTCGGCTTCACCGGCGCGACCCTGTTCCTGCTTCTGATCTTCGGTATCGGCTTCAGCCTGTTCTTTCATGTCTCCTGGCTGAACGTGGCCGAGCGCGTGGGCGGGGCCATCGAGGATGGCATCAATTTCGTCCGCAACTTCTACGCCGCACGCGAAGACCGCAAGGTCGGCCAGGTCGCTGCCGTCAAGCGCGAGGAGGCCGTGGTACAGGAACGTGCCAAGATCGTGGAAGCGCCGCCGATCCGAATCGAACCGCAGGTCGTGAGCGTCCCGAAATCCGAGCGCGCGGAAAAGGAAAAGCAGGTTTCGCTATTCGCCGACCTGCCCGACACCAACCTGCCGCCGCTGTCGCTGCTGGATGAGCCGCCGCCGGCGCAGGAAACAGTCAGCGTCGAAACGCTGGAGTTCACCAGCCGCCTGATCGAGAAGAAGCTGTCCGATTTCGGCGTCGAAGCAAAAGTGGTCGCCGCCTATCCCGGCCCGGTGATTACCCGCTACGAAATCGAGCCGGCGACCGGCGTGAAGGGCAGCCAGATCGTCAATCTTGCGCGCGACCTTGCGCGTTCGCTGTCGCTGACTTCGATCCGCGTGGTCGAGACCATCCCGGGCAAGAACTACATGGGCCTGGAACTGCCGAATCCGAAGCGCCAGATCGTGCGCCTGACCGAAATCCTCGGCTCCAAGGTCTATAACGACAGCCATTCGACCCTGACGGTGGCGCTGGGCAAGGATATCGCCGGCAACCCTGTCGTGGCCGACCTGGCGAAGATGCCGCACCTGCTGGTCGCCGGTACGACCGGTTCCGGCAAGTCGGTGGGCATCAATGCGACCATCCTGTCGCTGCTGTACAAGGCGGACCCGAACAATGTACGCATGATCCTGATCGACCCGAAGATGCTGGAAATGTCGGTCTACGAAGGCATCCCGCACCTGCTGGCGCCGGTGGTCACCGACATGCGCCAGGCCGGCCACGCGCTGAACTGGGCGGTGGCCGAGATGGAGCGCCGCTACAAGCTGATGTCCAAGCTTGGCGTGCGCAACCTCGCCGGCTACAACAACAAGATCGCCGAGGCGGAAAAGAAAGAGGAAAAGATCCCCAACCCGTTCAGCCTGACGCCGGACGCACCAGAGCCGCTGGACAAGCTGCCGACCATCGTGATCATCATCGACGAACTTGCCGACCTCATGATGGTGGTCGGCAAGAAGGTCGAAGAGCTGATCGCCCGTATCGCACAGAAAGCGCGTGCTGCCGGCATCCACCTGATCCTTGCAACCCAGCGTCCGTCGGTCGATGTCATCACCGGCCTGATCAAGGCCAACATCCCGACCCGCATCGCTTTCCAGGTCAGCAGCAAGATCGACTCGCGCACGATTCTCGACCAGATGGGCGCGGAAACCCTGCTCGGCATGGGCGACATGCTCTACATGCCTCCGGGGACCGGCCTGCCGATTCGCGTGCATGGCGCCTTCGTATCGGATGACGAAGTGCATCGCGTCGTGCAGCACCTCAAGGCGCAAGGGGAACCCAATTACATTGAAGGAATCCTAGAGGGAGGCGTCCTCGAAGAAGGAGGCGATGTTGCGCTTGGCGGCGGGGGTGAGGGTGACGGCGAGTCCGATGCGCTGTATGACCAGGCAGTTGCCGTGGTCCTCAAGAACCGCCGCGCATCGATCTCGCTCGTGCAGCGTCACTTGCGCATCGGCTACAATCGCGCAGCCCGCCTGCTCGAACAAATGGAGCAGAGCGGCCTTGTTTCTTCGATGCAATCGAACGGCAACCGGGAAATCCTGGCGCCGGCATCGAACAACCCCGAATAGGAAAGCGGCTTTGAAACTCTCAGCAAGTCGAAAATTTTCATTCACACAACACGCCGCACATCTCGTTGCGGCGTGTGTGTTTGCACTCCCCGCAATTGCCGGCGCGTCAGCACTGGACCAGTTCAGGTCGTTCGTCAGCAGCACCAAGGCGGCAAAGGGCGAGTTTGTGCAGAAACAGGTGAAGTCCGTCGGCAAGGGCGAAACCATCGCCAACACCTCGACCGGCACCTTCCTGTTCGCCCGCCCCGGCAAGTTCATCTGGACCTACCAGAAGCCGTACGAGCAATTGCTGCAGGCCGACGGCCAGAAGCTGTACATCTACGACAAGGACTTGAACCAGGTGACCGTCAAGCAGCTGGGCGATGCGCTCGGTTCCTCGCCGGCGGCGATCCTGTTCGGCAGCAACGATCTCGAAAAGAATTTCACCTTGAAGGATGCAGGCACAAAGGACGGCCTGGAATGGCTGGAAGCCACACCCAAGACCAAGGACACGACCTTCGAGCGCATCGGCATCGGTTTGAAGAACGGCGTGCCGCAGGCGATGGAGCTGCGTGACTCCTTCGGACAAGTTTCGCTGCTCACCTTCAGCAAATTTGAAAAGAATCCGGCGATCCCCGCGGACCGGTTCCGCTTCGTGCCGCCCAAGGGCGCTGACGTATTCCAGCAGTAACAAGAACATCGCGGATCTCATCCGCACGACGCCATGGCAAACATTCCGCTCGCCGAACGCCTTCGGCCCCAATCACTGGATGAAGTGATCGGCCAGCAGCACCTGCTCGGGCCGGGCAAGCCGCTGCGGGTCGCGTTCGAGTCGGGCGAGCCGCATTCGATGATCCTGTGGGGACCGCCGGGCGTGGGCAAGACGACGCTGGCGCGGCTGATGGCTGACAGCTTCAATGCGGAATTCATCGCTCTTTCCGCGGTGCTGTCCGGCGTGAAGGACATTCGCGAGGCGGTGGAGCACGCGCAGATCGTGCAGGCCAATTCCGGCCGCCGCACCATCCTGTTTGTCGACGAGGTACACCGCTTCAACAAGAGCCAGCAGGATGCTTTCCTGCCGCATGTCGAGAGCGGGTTGTTCACCTTCATCGGCGCAACCACGGAAAACCCGTCCTTCGAGGTCAATAGCGCGCTGCTGTCTCGTGCGGCGGTGTACGTGTTGAAATCGCTGTCCGATGAAGACCTCGATGAACTGGTCGACCGCGCCTGCATTCAGGAACTGGGCGGGCTGGATTTCACGCCCGAGGCAAAGTCGATCTTGATCGCCAGCGCCGATGGAGATGGCCGCAAGCTCCTGAATAATCTGGAAATCGTCGCCCGCGCCGCTGCGGCGAACGAGGCACAGGAAGTCGACGAGGCTTTGCTCGGCACCGCGCTGGCCGAGAACCTGCGCCGCTTCGACAAGGGCGGTGATGCCTTCTACGACCAGATATCCGCTCTGCACAAGTCAGTGCGCGGCTCCAACCCGGATGCGGCCTTGTACTGGCTGGTGCGCATGCTGGACGGTGGCGCGGATCCGCGCTACCTCGCGCGCCGTATCGTCCGCATGGCAGCCGAGGACATTGGCCTGGCCGACCCGCGTGCGCTACGCATATCTCTGGATGCGGCGGAAGTGTACGAACGCCTGGGCTCACCGGAAGGCGAACTGGCGCTGGCCGAGGCAGTGATCTTCCTCTCCTGCGCCGCCAAGTCGAATGCCGTCTACAACGCCTACAACGCTGCACGCGCCTTCGTTGCCAAGGACAAATCGCGTCCAGTGCCCGAACATCTGCGCAACGCGCCGACCAAGCTGATGAAGGAACTCGGTTACGGCAAGCTGTACCGCTATGCCCACGATGAGCCGGATGCTTACGCCGCCGGCGAAACCTACCTGCCGGAAGGCATGCGCGAGCCGGGTTGGTACCAGCCGACGCCGCGTGGCCTGGAAGGCAAGATCGGCGAAAAGCTCGCCTACCTGCGGTCGCTGGACCGCGAGGCGAGGAAGAACGAGAAGAAATAGCCGACCCTAACCGGGTTTTGGCTGCGATCAAGTTTTTGCCTTTCCCTGCATGGCGGGAACCAAGCTTCCGCTTGGTACAATGGCGGTTTAGCGTTTACTAAACCCGGCATTTCCATGATCGATATTCAACTTCTCCGCAAAGACATCGACACCGTCGCTGCACGCCTGGCTGCGCGCAAGTTCCAACTCGACGTCGCCGCTTTCAACGCGCTCGAATCCGAGCGCAAGCAGATCCAGACCCGCACCGAAGAGCTGCAGAGCAAGCGCAACGCGCTGTCCAAGCAGATCGGCATGCTGAAAGGCAAGGGCGAGGACACATCCGCGGTGATGGCGGAAGTGGCCGGTATCGGCGACGAGCTGAAGGCGTCCGCGGAGCGCCTGGACGAAATCCAGGCCAGGATGAGCGAATTCATGCTCACCATCCCGAACCTGCCGCACGAGTCCGTGCCGGTTGGCCAGGATGAAACCGCCAACGTGGAGGTGCGCAAGGTTGGTACGCCGCGCAGCTTCGACTTTGAGGTGAAGGACCATGTGGACGTCGGCTCCGCGCTCGGCCTCGACTTCGATGTGGCGACCAAGCTCACCGGCTCGCGCTTCGCGGTGATGAAGAGTGGCATCGCTCGCCTGCACCGTGCGCTCGCGCAGTTCATGCTGGACACGCATGTCAGCGAGCATGGCTACACCGAGTGCTACACGCCTTACATCGTCAACGCCGATTCGCTGCGCGGCACCGGCCAGCTGCCGAAGTTCGAGGCCGACCTGTTCGCCGCCAAGAAGGGCGGCCAGGAAGGCGAGGGCGAGGCGCTGTACCTGATACCGACGTCCGAAGTCCCGCTGACCAACATGGTCCGCGACGAGATCGTCGCCGGCGACGCGCTGCCGATGAAGATGACCGCGCATACCCCGTGCTTCCGCTCCGAAGCCGGCAGCTACGGCCGCGACACGCGCGGCATGATCCGCCAGCACCAGTTCGACAAGGTCGAGATGGTGCAGATCGTGCATCCGGAGAAATCCTACGAGGCGCTGGAAGAGATGGTCGGCCATGCCGAGAACATCCTGAAGAAGCTCGGCCTGCCGTACCGCGTGATTACGCTGTGCACCGGCGACATGGGTTTCGGCGCTGCCAAGACCTATGACCTGGAAGTATGGCTGCCCGCGCAGAACACCTACCGCGAGATTTCGTCCGTGTCGAACTGCGAAGCTTTCCAGGCCCGCCGCATGCAAGCCCGTTTCCGCAATGCGCAGGGCAAGCCGGAACTGGTGCACACGCTCAACGGCTCCGGCCTCGCGGTCGGCCGCACACTGGTCGCGATCCTGGAAAACTATCAGCAAGCCGACGGCAGCGTGGATATCCCGGAAGTGCTGCAGCCCTACATGGGTGGCCTGAAGCGTCTCACTCGCCCGGCTTGAGCCGGGAACGGCCCTTTATCCTTTATGCAGGATAGGGCCATTGCGGTGAAGAAGATCCCTGGCGGCGTTCGATGAACAAGCTGTTGCCAGGGATTTTTTTCGCCTGTTTCTTTGCATCGGAGGCAGCCGTCGCGATCTGGTGATGCGACGCAAACTGCCCCGGCTCTACCCGCACTACGCCCAGCGACAGGCTGACCAGCGAATGGAATACCTTCCTGCCGCGCCTGTCCTCGCTCACATAACCGCCGTGCTCGCGATCGTCATCCGAGAAGAACGGCTGGATTGAGCGGTCGAACTCGTCGAGAACCGCCCGGCAGCGGGCTTCCCAATCCTCGCTTTGGAATAGCACGATGAAATCGTCGCCGCCGATGTGCCCGATGAAATCTCGGTCCGAATCGCAATGCAAGCCGAGGATGCGTCCGGTGAGTTGGATCACGTCGTCGCCGCGGCGATAGCCGTATACGTCGTTGAACGGCTTGAAGTGGTCGAGGTCGGCGTAGCAGGCAGTAAAGCGCACGCCGTTCTGCAACAGCCGGTCGATGTGCTCGTTGATCGGGACATTGCCCGGCAGCAGCGTCAGCGGATTGGCATAACGGGCGGCGTTGATCTGCATCTGCGTGATCTCGCGCATCAGATCCTGGCCGGTGCCCATGCCGAGATAGCGGCCATTGTCGGTGATGATGAAACCGTTCGACAGGTGGTTCCGGTCTGCCTCGACGATGATCTGGCTCAGTTCCTGCAGGCTGGTGTCCTTGTCGGTGATCAGCGGCTTGGCGTCCATGAAGGTTGTGCAGCGCTTCTTGCCGTACAGGTCGCGCGAATACAGTCTCGAGAAGCGGTCAATCAGGTCGCGGCGCGAGATCAGGCCGAGCGGCATGCCGTTGTCCACTACCGGAATGACTTCCAGTTCCGGGTCGCTGTTGAACATGTCGCAGACTTCGGAATTGGTCAATTCCGACGTTGCAGCGGGAACAATGCGCAGCAGCCGCAGCGCGGTCACGGCGTTCTGCTCGACCGCATTCTTGTACGGGTACACGGCAACGCTGTTGCGGTTCAGCGTTTTGGCCACTTCGGCCGATAGAGCGGTACCCGGGTTGGGCTGGGGACGGGCGATGTGGTAGCCCTGGCCGCAGGCGATGCCGAGATCGCGAATCATCAGCAGTTCCGTCTGGGTTTCGATGCCTTCCGAGATGACCACGGTGCCGGACTGCTCGGCGATCTCCTGGATCGAGCGCACGAACTGCAGCTTCACCGGATCCTGGTTGATGCCCTGCACGAAGTGCATGTCGATCTTCACGTACTCCGGCCGCAGTTCAGACCACAGCCGCAGGCTGGAGAAGCCTTCGCCGAGATCGTCGATCGCAATCTCGAAGCCCATGCCGCGGTAATGCATCGCTGCCTCGCGCAAGAGGTCATAGTCGTAGGTCGGCTGGTTCTCTGTCAGTTCGATGATCACGCGGTCGGGATTCAGGCCAACCTCCTGGATGTAGCCCAGCGTTTCGCCATGCCGCGCGTGCGGCTGCAACAGCATTTCGGGGCTGACGTTGAGGAAGAGTTTCCCCGGCAATCCGAGTTCGGCGAAGCGTTCGATCACCACGCGCCGGCACATGTGCTCTACCTCGACGCTCAGGTTATGAGCGCGCGCCACCTTGAAGAGGTTCATCGGCGAGTGCAGCGGGCTGTCGGAGGGGCCCCGGATCAGCCCCTCGTAGCCAACGATTTCTCCTCGCTGCATATGGATGATCGGCTGGAAGAGCGCATTCAGCTGGCGCTGTTCCAGGATTTCTTTTAGGCGAGACAACAGCATGGCATCCCTGTTCTCCGGCTGTGGCACCTGCTCATTGTTCCTGTCGTTCGCGGCCGGGTTCAGCGCGCGCAATCGTCCATCGCCATTGATGGGGCGCACGGACGCACTTTCGATCGCTGCATTGGTCATGACAGCGCACTTCTGCGCCATTCTTTCGGGCGCGGTTGGGATGGGGAAGCGGATTCAAGACAGCCTGCTTGTATTTCTATCTAGCAATTCAAGGTGTGAATGCTAGACAAGATTTATGACAGGATGATGAAAGGAAATGCCCAGATGCCAGCAAGGGGATTGCGTCTGATCGGCACAATCGCTCGGGGAAACGAGAGCTATTCCGTAACGAAGGAAAGCCTGCTATACTCTTTTGCTTTGCGGCTTTTACCCCGCCGCAAACCGACCAGGAAAGGTGGCAGAGTGGTCGAATGCGCTGGACTCGAAATCCAGTATACGTTTATGCGTATCGAGGGTTCGAATCCCTCCCTTTCCGCCAAGTGGTCAATAAAAATGCGCCTTTTCAGGCGCTTTTTTGTTTTACCCATCAATACACCCATCAAAAATTGGTGTGCTTCTACCGAACACACTTCGCTTCACAGAGCCATGTCTTTGGGCGTCAAATATTTCTTCTCGGCATTTTTACCATTGATGTAACAAGGCGGAATGTAGTTGTCGAAACGGGCAACGGTAATTGTCGGCCTCGGACTACAATTAATGCGGATATAGAAGAGCTAACTGAAGTTAGGCCGACGGTCCGGTCGGTACCAGGGGACGAGAATGTCAACCAGGGACGAATTTAAAAGTGCCACAAAGATCAAGCTCGCCCGCAGAGTCGGTTACCAGCGGCGAAAGGAAGTCAACAAGATACGACGCATCACGATGCAATGGACGATATACAAAGATTGAATCCTCATGCGTCGACGCGGCCGCACGCTTGCACACGACCGTCATGCCACCTTCCGAACGCGCCTCATAGCCAAACGATTCAAGGACCAAGCCGATGACGGCCTTATCAAGCGCCTGACCTCCCGCACGGATCGATACCGGCCTTGTATCGGTGAGCACGTCATTGCAGATCACGTACGGCCCTTTACTGACTTCCTTGAAATACAGGCTCACAACCTGGTTAAGCGGCACCGCCGAGAAATCGAACTCAGAAGGCACATTGCGCGTTTGCGCATTTGCCGATACGGAGATCACCACCAGCCACAACACGAGCAGCAGACGTTTCATTTTTGCACTCCCAAGCCGACGACTGGCGATGCCGGCCGAGCCGCGCCGGTCCATATCGCAACGCGCTGGCCCTCGATATTGCCAACCATCATGACGCCACGACCGACGAACGTCGCAGGGTTCTCCAGTCGAACGGAACCGCTTCCAACGTCATGCACAACTACCCACGACTCCCCGTTGATTCGGACCATCCTTGCGCCACGTAACGAGCCTGACTTTTCGGACGATCCAGCAGCGCCGGACCGGACGAGGCAGACGGAGCCGCCGATTGGCAAAAACGTGAACCGTAGCCAATCCACTATCGCGCCCACTCCGTGGAGACTTTCCCCCCGTATTACAGTACGGGGGGAAGCGCCTGCGGCGCTCATGCGCGACCTCCAACAAGGGAAGCTGCTTCCACCAGGAGCGGAAGCCGCATGCACACTTGAAGTGAATAACCCTCCCATGTTTATGAGGCGACAACACTTGAAGCCATTGCTTAGAATCAAGGTTTTCAAATTGGGGAGTTTGTATGGACCTCCTAATCGACACGCTCAACTCGGCCTCCAACAATCCAATAGCACGCATCGCCGCATTGCTGCTTTTGGTAGCGATAGCCTTAGCCGTCGCGTACGGACTTTTCATTCTCAAGTGGCACATCAACAACTGGCTGTACTTCAGAGAAGTGCAACGAAGGCACAACGAAGAGCTAGACTCACGCCTCGAGGACCCGGTTAAAAAGGCGATGTACAACCCGCGACTACTAAGACGGTCACGGGTGGGCAACGAGGAATACGATCCAGAAAGGCATTTCCGACGCGAGGGGCGGACAGACATCAAGTGGTGACGAGAACTGCTCCCATGAATATGGGAGGCTTGCGCTGCGGAAGGTAAGCCCGTAGAGTTCGGCATAGTTCTTTCGTGTGAAAGTTGTTTCAAGCGAAAGACATGCTTTTCATCGAAAGAATGTCAAGAGGAAACTATGAAAAGCGTGAAATTTATCGATCAGACGTTGGCAAAAGGCGGATACAAGAACGACTCGGCCCTCGCTAAAAAACTCGGGTGGGGTAACGGTGTGATCCCGAACTATCGCGCTGGGCGTCGGGTCATGGATAACGAGGCGTGCATAGCCTTGGCGCTCGAGATCGGCTGTGATCCGATGCAAATCATCATGGCCGCTGACATGGACCGGGCCGAGCGGACAGGCCAGCATTCTCTATGGGAAGTTTTTACCGCGAGGATGGCAGCAACGGCGGCTAGCGTCGTCCTCGGGATCTTGTTCATCCTCAGCGGCATAACTCCCTCAACTGCCCAAGCGGAGTCGGGTTCGAATCCCTCCCTTGCCATGCGGCATTCGCAGCATGGTTCCGCAAGATGACCCGCCGGTGGTCATCATTCTCAAGACTTCCCCCAATTGTCGATTGCTTAGGCTGTTGGTATCTGAAAAAGACCGATAGGTATGCCCGTCGGTTAGGCCGGAGTATCAGCACAGGAACGAGAAACACATGCTCAGCTTGATGCCTTGAGCAAGGCCGGGTGCGAGCAAATAAGGACCTCTATAGGATTGCAGCAGGAGATTTGCCCTTCGGGCTGGCCTTGCTCGCCAATCACACATGCCTCCGCCTCTGGTCTTGCTTTTTGCCCCCCGCTCTCCTCATCACTCTGTCGCATCATGTGACGCTTTTGGCGGACAAAAAGATTCTCCACGTTAGTTTCAGCCAGCTATTCTTTTGCAGTTTCCGTTCGCTAACTTTGCCCGCTTGGCGGGGGCCTGTGAACCGGAAGGAATCGCAATTGTCCTATCAGATCGTACGAAGCAATTCTTCAAGCTTCACCGCGCAAGTTTGATTGAAGGCAGTTTGGAACATGACAGCCAGTACTGTGCTTGTCATCACAGGCGACGCCGACGACGCAGCATTGATCCAAGAAACGCTTGTGACTGCGAGAGACGGCCCATTCATTACGCAATGGGTGCAGGACTTGTCAGAAGGGCTTGAACGGCTGGGTCAGGGCGGCATCGATATCGTTCTTGTTGATCTATTCCTCAGAGACAGCGAGGGTGTCGAAACCTTTGACGCGCTATTCGACCGAGTGCCCCGCATTCCAATTTTGACGCTCTGTAGCGAGGAAAACGAGGCGGCTGCAATTGAGGCGGTACAGCATGGGGCCCAAGGCTATCTCTCCGAGGGCCATTTTGCCAATGCACTGTTTCCCCAAGCACTGCGCAGCATTATCCAGCGCAAGAAGATCGAGGAGGCGTTGTTCGTCGAAAAGGAACGCGCCCGCGTGACGCTTGAGTCGATAGGCGATGGCATTCTCAGCACTGACGAGGCATGCAATATCACTTATCTCAATTCGGAAGCGGAACGGTTGACCGGCTGGTCGCGCGACGAGGCTCGCGGGCGTCCAATTGCTGATGTCCTTCATCTCATCGACAGCGACAATCGCCAACCGGCACGGAATCCGGTTGAACTCGTCATTGCCCATAAGAAGAATATGGCACTGCGTGCCAAATCGATTCTTGTTCGGAGGGACGGGTATGAAGCGCCGATTGAAGACTCCATTGCGCCCATATTCGATCAGCATGGCCTAGTGACAGGTGCTGTCGTGACATTTCGCGACGTGTCGGAATTCCAGGCAATGGCGCGAAGAATGGCACATCTGGCACAACACGATTACCTCACGGATTTGCCGAACCGTCTCCTGCTTCATGATCGACTTGATCAGGCAGTTGCCAGTGCACAGCGGCACCATACTCAGATTGCCGTACTCTTTCTCGATCTTGACAATTTCAAACATATCAACGACTCGCTCGGACACACCATCGGTGATGCGCTGCTGGAGTCGGTCTCGAAACGACTCGTTGCCCAAGTTCGTCATTCGGACACAGTAAGCCGCCTGGGCGGCGACGAGTTCGTCATTCTGGTTTCGGAAGAGACGCATGGCGAGCATTCCGCCATCGTCGCCGAGAAGATCCTCTGTGCATTGGGTGAACCACATCGTCTTTCGGGGCATGAGCTGCACGTTACGACGAGTATTGGCATCAGCATGTATCCAACCGATGGGGAAGATGCTGAAACCCTCATCAAGAACGCCGATGCAGCGATGTATTACGCGAAGAAGAAGGGAAGAAACAACTTCCAGTTCTTCAACAGTGAAATGAACGCTCGCGCTGTCGAGCGGCAGTCGATAGAAGTCGAGCTGCGCCGCGCAATAGAGCGGAACGAGTTCGTGTTGCATTACCAACCGAGGATCGATCTCGATTCCGGTAAGGTGACGGGCGCAGAGGCGCTGATTCGATGGCAGCATGCCCAGCGCGGCATCGTTTTTCCTGATTCGTTCATTCCCGTTGCCGAGGATTCCGGACTCATCGTGCCAATCGGCAGCGCGGTCCTGCGGCAGGCGTGCGAACAGCTCAAGAAATGGCTGGATGATGGGGTGGCGCCGTTCGTTCTCTCGGTGAACGTATCGGCGCTGGAATTCCGGAACAAACGATTCGCTGACGATGTGCGCCAGGTGCTGGAAGAAACTGGAATCGCTCCGCGATTTCTCCAGCTCGAGCTGACCGAATCCGTTCTTATGCGGAACATCGATACCAGTATGTTTGTTCTTCAGGAACTGAAGAAGTTGGGGGTGCAGCTCGCCATTGATGATTTCGGCACCGGCTATTCGAGCCTGAGCTACCTGGGTCAACTACCTATTGACGTATTGAAGATCGACCAGTCCTTTGTCCAGGCGATTACGAAGAAAAGCGGGAATGGCATTATCGTCGGAGCGGTCATCAGCATGGGAACGAGTCTCAGACAAAAAGTTATCGCAGAAGGGGTCGAGACCAAGGCGCAGCTCGAATTTCTGAATGCTCACCACTGTGACGAAGGGCAGGGCTATCTGTTCAGCAGGGCGATACCGGCAGATGAGTTTGAACAATTTCTCAGGACGGCGAACGTCAATGGAGTAAGGGGTTTCCAGCAGCTTCAATAGTGTGTAGAAATATCGGCCTGTCTCTCTTGTAACGAATAAAGCCGCAACACTGCGGCTTTATCGTTCATGATCCCTCTTCGATTTTCCATGCCGCTCTGCGCGTCCATCCCTGACAACGGATCCCGATACGGGACAGCAGGACTTTCTCCCATCTTCTACCGACAGTGCTATGCTTGCCATATGGAAACTTTTTTGTTTCTGGCAAGTGTATTGAATGCAAGATCTCCCGCGGATTTCGGAACTCTCCAGGCATCGGTGAATTGTCAATGAGCAAACTGTTGGACAAGTATTGGCGGTCGGATCCGCTCGGTCGCCGCGTGCTGGCGTACATCCTTGTCTGCAGCACCTTGCTTGCCATTTTATCCACCGGTCTCCAGCTTCTGCTCGACTACCGCCATGGCGTTTCGGGCATCGAACTGCGCCTTGATGAGATCGAGAGTGGTTATGCGGACAGCTTGGGGGCGTCGCTGTGGACGATGGACGAGCAGCAGACCGCCAAGCAGCTCGAGGGGATCGCCAAGCTTCCGGGTGTCGTCGGGGTGGAACTGCGCGATCCTGCGGAAAAGCTCCTGGCGCGAGCCGGCGCTGCACGGGCGCCTGCCGCGAATACGATCAAGCGCGCGATCCCGATCAGGTTCGCCGAGGACGAGGGCGACTATCGCCCCGTTCCGCTCGGGACCCTCGAGGTCACTGCGAGCCTCGATACGGTCTACAGCGAACTGCAGGACAAGGTATTGCTGATCCTGATCATCCAGTCCGCCAAGACGGCGATCGTGGTGCTGTTCACGCTGTACATCTTCCGCCGCCTGGTCAGCCGCCATCTGTCGGCAATTGCCGATTATGCGCGAGGGCTGGACCTGTCCAACCTCTCCGACACCCTCCGGCTCCGTCGCCGGCGGCGGGTCGTGCCCGACGAGCTGGATGTTGTCGTCTCCGCATTCAATGACATGGCCGGCTCCATCAAACGGGACGTCGAGGAGCTCGCCCGTTACCGGAAAGGCCTTGAGCAGCTGGTCGCGGTGCGCACCGAGGAGCTGGCGCAGAAGATCGAGGAAAAGGAAGAGGCGATCGCCCGGCTGCACCAGGAAATGGCCGAGCGCAAGCTGGCCGAACAGGCGGCGCGCGAGAACGAGGAACGCTACAGGCAGGTGGTCGAGATGTCGCCCGACGCGATCATGATCGAGCGCGACGAGGCGATCATCTTCGTCAACCAGGGCACGCTGGCCTTGCTTGGGGCGCCGAATGCGGAACAGGTGAAGGCCATGCCTTTCCTGCAGCTCGTGCCCGTGGGCTGGCGCGAGCGCATGCGCGAAAAGATGGACGAGATGCTGCAGCCGCACATTGAATCGCGTTCCTTCGAGGGCAAGATGATGCGTTTTGACGGCACGCTCATCGACGTGGAGATCCGGCGCGCGACCTTCCAGTACGGCGGCGAGCCGGCCATTCAGACCGTCATCCATGACATCACTCGTCACAAGGACTACGAGGAGCAGCTGCGGCGCCAGGCGCTGCACGATGCGCTCACCGGCTTGCCGAACCGGCTGCTGCTGATGGACAGGATGGAGCAGGCGATTGTGACCGCCAACCGCAGCGGTAATTCGTTTTACGTGCTGTTCTTTGACCTTGACCGTTTCAAGTATGTCAACGACACGCTGGGTCATGATGCCGGCGACGAACTGCTGAAGACCATTACCGCCCGCATGTCGGACTGCGCGCGCAAGGGCGATACGCTGGCGCGCCTCGGCGGCGACGAGTTCGTGCTCATGCTGGAAGAAATCGACGATGAGCAGGCCATCGCGCCGCTGGTCTTGCGCATCATGGAGCGGATTTGCGAGCCGGTCGTGCTCGGCGAGCAGGAAGTCGCCGTAACCTGCAGCGTTGGCATCAGTGTCTATCCGCAGGATGCTACCGATACCTACTCCCTGCTCAAGTTTGCGGACACGGCGATGTACCACGCCAAGGAGAAGGGGCGCAACGGGGTCGAACGGTATTCCGCCGACATGCACAGCCGCGTCAACGAGCATCTGGTGATGGAATTCCACCTGCGCCGGGCGCTGGAGCGTCATGAATTCCTGCTCCAGTACCAGCCCCTGGTCGACTTGCGCAGCGGCAGGATCATCGGCGCGGAAGCGCTGCTTCGCTGGCGCCATCCCGAACTCGGCCTGGTCATGCCGGCCAGGTTCATCCCGCTCGCGGAGGAGATCGGCGTGATTGCCGGCATCGGCGAATGGGTGATGCAGGCCGCCTGCGTGCAGGCGAAGGCATGGCATGACGCGGGTTTCCGCGAGTTGCAGGTAGCGGTCAACCTGTCGGCGCAGCAGATCGTGCGGCCGCAGTTCGAATCCGAGGTGGCACGCGCGCTCGAGACGTCCGGCCTCCCGCCGGAATGCCTGGACCTGGAAATCACCGAAAGCGCGTCCATGCGCAGCCCCGAACACACGGTGTTGTTGCTGCTGAAGCTGAAGGCGATGGGCATCGGCATCGCAATCGACGATTTCGGCACGGGTTATTCCAACCTCTCTTACCTGAAGCGTTTCCCGGTCGACCGCCTCAAGCTGGATCGGGCCTTCGTTTCCGACATTACCGGCAATCCCGAGGATTCGGCGCTTGCCCGCGCCATCATCGGCATGGCGCACAGCCTGGACCTTGTCGTCGTCGCAGAAGGCGTGGAAACGCCGACGCAGGCAAGGCAGCTGTCGAGCTTTGGCTGCGATGAAATGCAGGGTTACTACTTCAGTCCGCCGGTCGATCCGGATGAATTCCTGGCGATGCTGCGCAGCGGCAAGGCGCTTGACATACCGGGGCAGGCGGTCGGTGGCGACATCCCGGTTGCATGATTGTTCTGATGTCGATACGAAAGTGTTGTAGCCGGGAGTAAAATATTTCCTTCGATTAATATGGAAGGCATGACCCGGATGCGTCCCTCCCGTTGTTCCTCCCGTTTCCCATGCGGTTTCTTGTCGAGGACATGGTCCGGCCTTCGGCCGCTGCTTGCCGGTATTGCCTTGGCGCTCGCGTCCGTTCCGGTCACAGCGCAATCGATCGACGACCTGGTCTTCGTTACGGAAGACTACCCACCCTTCAACTTTGACCGTGACGGCAGGCGGCAGGGCATTGCGGTCGACATGCTGGAGGAAATGCTCAAGCTGGCCGGATCAAAGAAGACGCGCGCCGACATCAAGGTCTGGCCTTGGGCGAGGGGATATGAAACGGCGCTCAAGGAAAAGAACACTGTCCTCTTTTCCACCGCCCGCACCGAGGCGCGCGAGCACCTGTTCAAATGGGTCGGTCCCATCATGCCGTCGCGCATCGTTCTGGTAGCAAAGAAGGTGCGGGGAATCCAACTCAAGTCGATCGAGGATCTCAACCGTTCCCCCTACAAGATCGGCGTCGTTCGTGAAGACATCGGCGGCCAGCTGCTCGCCAACGCGGGTGTCGTGAAGGAAAGGACGGTACAGGCCAACTCCGGCGTCAGCGTGGCCAAGATGCTGCACGCCGACCGGGTCGACATGTGGGCGTACGGCGCGCTGGTGATCATGTGGAACCTGAAGGAACTCGGATATCCAACGGATGCGTACGAGGAAGTGTTCACGCTGACCGAATCCCAGCAGTACTACTACGCCGTCAACAAGGATACCGACGACAAACTCGTTGAAAGGCTGCAGGCCGCGCTGGAACAGGTCAAGGCAAAGGGCCGCTTCAACGCCATCATCGCCCGCTATCGCTGACCCGCGCGGAGTACCCGTCATCCGGCCGTACGGCTGTCACAGGCCAGTCATAGTCCTGCTATATCGTCCTCAATTTTTGTCCGGAAGGTTCTCTTGTACGGCGGCCGTTGGTGATACATTCGGGATATTCAACCCGCGCTCCGTAGAGAAGGAAAAAGGATGTACGCAGCTGTAGACCTGGGATCGAACAGTTTTCGCCTCCACATTGGCAAACTCGATGGCGGCTCGATACGGATCATCAAGAGCGCGCGTGATCCGATACGCCTCGGGGCCGGTTTGGACAGCAAGGGAAACCTGACGGAGCAGGCAAAGCAGAGCGCGCTGGAATGCCTGACGAACTTTCGGGCCATCCTGTCCGCATACAATCTCGACGCCGTGCGCGTCGTTGCCACCAATACCCTTCGCATTGCAAAGAATGCGGCCAGCTTCCTGCCGGCGGCGGAAGCGGCGATCGGTTATCCCATTGAGATCATCTCCGGCGAGGAAGAAGGGCGCCTGATTTACATGGGTGTTGCCAGCGCGCTTGCCACATCGAATGAGGCGAGGCTGGTCATCGACATCGGCGGCGGGTCGACGGAACTGATCCTGGGCAAGGGGCAGGAAATCCGGCACGTCGAATCCTTCAGCATCGGGACTGTCGGGCAAAGCCAGTCGTTTTTCCCCCAAGGGCAGATGGACGCCGCGTCCTTCGAGGACGCCATCGTGTCGGCCCGCTCGTATTTCGAGGATGTGGCGCCGCTCTACGATGCCCAGTACTGGACCGGTGCTTACGGTTCTTCGGGCACGATCCGCGCAATCTCGGAGGTGCTGGCGAAAAACGCGATCGGCGACGGCACAATGTCGCTCGACAATCTCAACGCCCTCAAGCAACGCCTCATCGCCTTCGGCAATGTCAGCCGGGTGGAGCTGGCAGGCATCAAGCCGGAGCGCGTCATTGTCATGGCAGGCGGGCTCGCGATCCTGATCGGCATCATGCAGGAACTCGGCGTGACGTCAATGACGGCCATTGATGCCGGGCTGCGCATGGGCGTCCTGTGGGATCTGCAATTGCGTGCGGACAAGCTCGACCGGCGCGAACTCTCCGTGCAGGAATGCATGCGGCGCTTTCATGCGGTCGAAAACCGCGCGATGCAGGTTGCACGCACAGCAAGCACGCTCTTCAGTCTGCTCAAGCCGGGCTCGGACGCCTTGGCCAAGTACCTGTATTGGAGCGGCATGCTGCACGAGGTCGGACTGGCGGTTTCCCATACCGGCTATCACAAGCACGGCGCCTATATGGTGGAAAACGCCGACCTGCCCGGATTCACCACGCGCGAGCAGCGGGTGATGAGCACGCTGATCATGGCGCAGAAGGGCAACCTGCGAAAGCTGGGCGATACCCTGGACGATCCGGATTTCGCCAAGGCGGTCCTGGCCTTGCGGCTGGCGACCATTTTCCTGCATTCCCGCATTGACGACGACGTGAACGGGGTGCGCCTGAAGATGAAGAGCCGGATCGAACTCGAGCTCAAGCGCGACTGGATCGAGAAGCATCCGACGCTGTCCTACTGGATTGAGAAGGAACGTGGATGCTGGGATGAGATTGGTGTGGAGATGAGTGTCAAGGCGGGTAGTTAGCCTGATCGTGCTGAAATGCGTTAGCGAGCGGGGCGGTGCATTTAAAGGTTAGCTCCCCGTCCCTCGTCGTCCTGGCGGAGGCCGGGACCCAGCGACGTTTTCCGGCTTTGAAGAAGGACACCGGATCCCGGTGTTCACCGGGGATGACGACCTTTCTCCAAACCCAGGGCATCAAACTTGGCAAGTCAGAATGCCCCTTAAAACATCAACCCGCTCCCCTTGCGGAACAGCGCGATATCCAGATAACTCGACAGCCGGTTGCTGCCATTCGCCGGCACGGCCGAAAGCCCTCCGAGGTCGATGTCCTTGCGCTGTGCGATGAAGTCGTGCAGCGCCGCTCGATCGCCGCGCTTTGACTGCTGGATCGCCTTGACCAGTGCCTTTGCAGCGGCAAAGCCTTTCAGCGTCATCGACGACACGGCCTCGTCGCCTACATGCAGCGCAACCAGCGCGAACACCTGATCGGTTGCGCCAGCATCTGCCTCGCCGATGGCGGACATAATGCCGCCGCCGTCTATCGCGGGCTGACCGATGCACAGCTCGCGCCGCCGGAATATCGCGTCAACCCGCACGTACCGTTCCCGATCCAGGGACGCGGGCTGGAGCACAAGGCGGAAATGCCGCCACTGTTGAAGGGATACCTGCGCAGCGGTGCATGGGTGTGCAGCGAACCGGCCTGGGATGCCGATTTCCACACCGCCGACCTGTTCCTGCTGATGCCGCTCGTCCGCCTCGACGGACGCTATGCGCGTCACTACCTCAAAGAAGAGAGGGTGTTGTGAAGCCGGGCGATAACTTCCTTGATCCCGGCTTCATCAAGCCGGTAAGCGGAATTCGGAGTTGAGCGCCGGTCCTGGCTCGCAGCGTTCTGTGTGACGTCCTGCAAGTAGGGCGATGAGTTGTCATTTGTGAACTAATCGCAACCTTCCACGCTCGAATCGGATATCACATTCCAGCGGGCTGTCGATGCACGAACGGGAGCAGGCGCTACAACTCAAAAAAACACGCAGATTGGCCACCGGCTTGCTCGTGGCGATGGCGGTACTGTTCGTCATTTCGCGGTCCCTGATGCCGCGCTATCCCTATCTTTCCTTCGTCACTGCCTTCGCCGAGGCCGCCATGGTCGGTGCGCTGGCGGACTGGTTTGCAGTCACTGCCTTGTTCCGGCACCCGCTCGGCCTCCCGATTCCCCACACGGCAATCATTCCGCGCAACAAGGACCGCATCGGCGACAGCCTGTCGAATTTCCTCGAGCATAACTTCATCACGCAGGAAATCATCCGCAAGGAATTGCAGTCCATCGATTTTGCCGGCGCCGCCGCCGCCTGGCTGGCGCAACCCGAAAACAGCGCGGCGATTTCACGGCAGGTCGTGCGCAGCGTCCCGACCTTGCTGCGTGTCGTGGAGGACGATGACGTCAAGCAGTTCATGCACAACCGGCTGACGGCGGCGCTGCAGCATACGAAATTCGCGCCGGCTGTCGCGGAAATGCTATCGGTGCTGGTGGCAAGCAATCGCCACCAGGCCTTCTTTAACCACCTGATCGATCTGGCGGCGCGGGCGCTGGAACACAACAAGGATTACATCCGCTGGAAAATCCACGAGAGCAGCCCACGCTGGCTGCCCAAGGCGATCGACGAAAAGCTTTACCACCGCCTGATCGACGCCGTGCAGAGCACGCTGGATGAAATGCGCGAAGAGGACAGCGAATGGCGCATGCGCTTCCAGTACATGACCGATGAATTCATTGACAAACTGAAGACCTCGCCGGAGTACGAGGAGAAACTCGATGCGATGCTGGGGGAGGTGCTCGGCCATCCGCTGGCGCGCAACTACATGGTGCACATCTGGCACGACATCAAGGCCAGGCTGGAAGCCGACATCGCTTCACCGGACTCCCAGCTTGCCGCCAAGCTCGACCGGGGCTTCCGTTCAGTCGGCAACGAACTCCTGGGCGACGAACGCGTCCAGCGCAAGCTCAACCAGTGGATACGCATCTTCGCGACCGAAACGATCGTCGAGCGGCGGGAAATGATTGCCGACCTTGTCGCCCGCGTGATCCGGAAGTGGGACGCCGATACGATGTCGCGCAAGCTGGAACTGCACGTCGGCAAGGACCTCCAGTACATCCGCATCAACGGCACGCTGGTCGGCGGTTTGGTGGGGCTGGTGCTGCACGCGATCTCGCGCGTCCTGTGATGTACACTGCGCAGACCGAGACAAATGAGAATCCAGGCCAGATCATGAAACAGGACCCGCGCTTCCCCAATCTGTTCATCCTCGATCATCCGCTGATCCAGCACAAGCTCAGCTACATGCGCGACAAGGACACGTCGACGCGCACGTTCCGGCAACTGTTGCGGGAACTGACCTTGCTGATGGGGTACGAGGTGACGCGCGACCTGCCGATGACGACCAAGCGCATGGATACGCCCTTGCAAACCATCGACGCGCCGGTCATTGCAGGCCGGAAGCTGGCCGTGGTGCCCGTGCTGCGCGCCGGCATCGGCATGAGCGACGGTCTGCTCGACCTGGTGCCGTCGGCGAGGGTGGGGCATATCGGTGTCTATCGCGATCATGAAACCCACCAGCCGGTCGAATACCTCGTCCGCCTGCCTGACCTGCAGGAGCGCAGCTTCATCCTGTGCGACCCGATGCTGGCCACCGGCAATTCGGCCGTGCATGCGGTGGACGTGCTGCGCAAGCGCGGCGTGCCGGAGGAGCGCATCCTCTTTCTCGCACTGGTGGCGGCGCCGGAGGGCGTGACGGTCTTCCAGTCGGCGCATCCCAACGTCAAGGTCTATGTCGCGTCGCTGGACTCGCACCTGAACGAACAGGCGTACATCGTGCCGGGCCTGGGCGACGCCGGCGACCGCCTGTTCGGGACGAAATAGAAGAAGTACTTATTTGCCGGCCAGGTCGGCGCCGAGCACGACCCTGAGATAGGGCATTTGCACATCGCCGTCGTCCTTGCTCGCGATCCAGCAGATGCTTCCCTTGCGCAGGTGCCATTCCTGTTCTTTTCCCGCGATGATCAACGATGCGACGTGGCCGAGTGTGGGCTGGTGCCCGACCACCAGCACCGGCGCGTCGCCGTCAGGCCAGCCAGCGGCACCGAGGATGTCATTGGCGCTCGCATCTGGCGCCAGTGCGCGGCTGGTCTTGAATTTCCTGCCCAGCGCTTCCACCGTTTGAACCGTCCGTGCAGCCGGACTGGAAAGGACACGGCAATCGTCCGGCAGGTTCCGGTCCAGCCATTCGCCCATCTTGCGCGCCTGTTTGCGTCCTTTTTCCGTCAGTTCACGCGCTTCATCCGCCTGGTCCGGATCGCCGGGCTCGGCTTCGGCATGACGCCAGAGAATCAGTTCCATGAGGCCACCTATTCGAGTTTGCCGTTCGCGCCGAGCGTCTGGGCCAGGTATTGCTGTGCGCTGAATGCCGGTTGCTTGCCGCGCGGTTTCCTGCGGTGGTAGCTGCCGGACGAGTCCAGTTCCCAGGCATTCATATTGTCCTTCAGGTAAGGGTTCAGGCCCTCCGTGATCACCCGCTTTTTCAGGAGGCCGTCCATGACCGGAAATGCCACTTCGACGCGGCGGAAGAGGTTTCGGTTCATCCAGTCGGCGCTCGCCAGGTAGACGTCATGCGCGAGATCGTTGCGGAAATAATAGATCCTGCTGTGTTCGAGGAAACGGCCCACGATGGAGCGGACACGGATGTTCTCGGACAGTCCGCGCACGCCCGGCCGCAGTGCACAGGCGCCGCGGATGATGAGGTCGATCTTCACACCCTCGGTGGATGCGGCATACAGGGCGCGGATGACGGATTCATCGACCAGCGCGTTCATTTTGGCGATGATGCGCGCAGGACGGCCTTCACGTGCGATCGCAGCTTCGTTACGGATGGCTTTGATCAATTCCTTCTGCAGCGTGAACGGTGCCAGCCACAGGTGTTGGAGCTTCTTCGGCTTGGTCAGGCTGGTCAGGTGGATGAAGACTTCAGCCACGTCCGCGGTCAACCCCGGATGCGCGGTCAGCAGTCCGAAATCGGTGTAGTGCTTGGTCGTGGTGGGATGGTAGTTGCCGGTGCCGAGGTGGGCGTAGCGCCGCAATTCACCTTCCTCGCGGCGCAGCACCAGAGCCAGCTTGGCATGCGTCTTCAGTCCGACCACACCGTATACAACTTGCGCGCCGACGCGCTCCAGCCGTTCGGCCCAGTTGATGTTGGCTTCTTCGTCAAAGCGCGCCATCAGTTCCACGATCACCGTGACTTCCTTCCCGTTGCGCGCGGCGAAAATCAGTGCCTCCATGAGGTCGGAATTCATGCCCGTGCGGTAGATCGTCTGCTTGATGGCAAGCACGTTAGGGTCTTCCGCCGCCAGGCGGATGAATTCCACCACCGGCTGGAAGGACTGGAAGGGGTGGTGCAACAGCACGTCCTGCTTGCGCAGGATATCGAACATGTTGCCGTCCGCAATGTGGCGAGGCAGTCCCGGCAGGAAGGGCGGGAAGTGCAGCGAAGGCTGCTTGACGGTATTGACCAGCTCCTGCAAGCGCACCATGTTGACCGGTCCGTCGACCGCATAGAGCCGGCTCCGGTCGATCGAGAACTGATCGAGCAGGAAATCGGCCAGGTGCGGCGGGCAGTTGTGGGCGACCTCCAGCCGGACCGCGAAGCCGAAATGGCGGCTCTGCAATTCCGTTTGCAATGCCTGGCGCAGGTTCTTCACTTCTTCTTCGTCCACCCACAGGTCGCTGTTGCGCGTCACCCGAAACTGCGAGTAGGCGAGCACTTCCCGTCCGGTAAAGAGATCGGAAATATGGGCATGGATGATGGACGATAGCAGGCAGAAGGACACGCCCTTCCTCGAGAGCGAATCCGGCAGCCGGATAACCCGCGGCAGCACGCGCGGTGCTTTCAGGATGGCAATACCCGTTCCGCGACCAAACGCATCCTTGCCGGAAAGCTCGACGATGAAATTCAAGCTCTTGTTAACTACCTGAGGAAACGGGTGTGCCGGGTCCAGCCCGATCGGCGTGAGCAAGGGCCGCACCTCGCGGTCGAAATATTCTTTGACCCAAGCGCGCTGGGCCTCGTTGCGGTCCTGGTGGCGGAGAAGCTGGATCCCCTTGGCCGACAGCTGCGGAAGAATGTCCCTGTGCAGCAACTCGTACTGCCTTGCAACGATTTGGTGGGACTCAATACTGGTACGTTCCAGGGCAGCAGTGAGCGCGGGCGGCTCCGTTTTTACACCCTCCATCCGGTTGTGAGCGAGCAGGCTGGCAATCCTTACTTCGAAGAACTCATCAAGGTTGCTGCTGACGATGCAGAGATAGCGCAGGCGTTCCAGCAGGGGAATGCTCTGATCTTCGGCTTGTGCAAGGACCCGGCGGTTGAAGGCAAGCTGGGACAGCTCCCGGTTCAGGTACACGCTGCTGCCCTGATCCGGTGCAACGGACACTTTGTGTTCGGGTTTTGTCTTTTTGTTCATTTCCGCCCGGAATCATGTCGTTCGATCGGGGCAGTGTAGAAAAGGAATGTGACAACTCGATGACATCTAGTCTGCCGACCGGCACTTTATGACATACCGTTTTGTCAGTGTCATAAAGCTGTCACATTCCTTCGTTACAGTTCGCCCTGTCTTACTTTGACAACTTCACGGAGCAGATATGCGACTGAACAAATTCCTTACATCCGCTGCAGTGGCTGCGGGTGCCGCAATTGCCTTTTCCTCCGCCGTGGCCGCCGACATCACCGGTGCCGGCGCTACTTTTCCGTATCCGATCTACGCCAAGTGGGCGGAAGAGTACAAGAAGGCCACCGGCAACGGCCTGAACTACCAGTCCATCGGTTCCGGCGGCGGCATCAAGCAGATCAAGGCCAAGACCGTCGACTTCGGCGCGTCCGACATGCCGCTGAAGGCGGAAGATCTGGAATCCGAAGGCCTGATGCAGTTCCCGGCGATCATGGGCGGCGTGGTGCCGGTCGTGAACCTGGACGGCGTCGCTCCCGGCCAGCTCAAGCTGACCGGCGAAGTCCTCGCTGATATCTACCTGGGCAAAGTCACCAAGTGGAATGCGCCGCAAATCGCCAACCTGAACGCAGGCGTCAAACTGCCGGCGGAAGACATCACCGTGGTGCACCGCGCAGACGGTTCCGGCACCTCCTTCCTGTTCACCGACTTCCTGTCCAAGGTCAATGCCGAATTCAAGTCCAAGGTCGGCGCAGGCACCGCAGTGAAATGGCCGACTGGCGTGGGCGGCAAGGGCAACGAAGGCGTTGCAGCCAACGTCCAGCGCATCAAGAACTCCATCGGCTACGTCGAGTATGCCTACGCCAAGCGCAACAAGATGTCGCACGCCCAGCTGAAGAACCGCGAAGGCCAGTTCGTGCAGCCGGATGATGACAGCTTCAAGGCAGCCGCAGCCGGCGCCGACTGGGCCAAGACCCCGGGCTTCGCCGTGGTGCTGACCGACCAGCCGGGCAAGAGCAGCTGGCCGATTACTGGTGCATCCTTCATCCTGATGCACAAGACCCAGGCGGACGCTGCCAAGGGCAAGGAGGTGCTGAAGTTCTTCGACTGGGCATACAAGAACGGCGGCGCAATGGCAACCGAACTGGAATATGTGTCGATGCCTGCCCCGGTGGTGAAGCTGGTCCAGGATGCATGGAAGTCCCAGCTGAAGGATGCTTCCGGCAAGGCGATTTATTAATATTGCGCCACACCGCAGTAGTACCTGTCCGTGGCACGGAGCTCTCAACAGGCAGCTCCGTGTCCGGTCTCAACCGCCCGAAAGGGCTTTTTGCATATGAACGCAAATCCTTCCTCGGTCGCGGCGCCGGTCGCCTCGTCCGAACAGAACGAACGGAAAATCCAGGAGCAGCAAGCCGCCGCCAAGGCCTTGGGCTCCACGATGCGCAAGCAGCGCCTTCAGGATTTTCTGTTCCACAAGATTACCCTGATGTTCGCGCTCAGCGTATTGCTGGTGCTTGCGGGCATTATTCTCTCCCTGATCATCGGTGCCTGGCCGGCGCTCAAGGAGTTCGGCCCTGCCTTCATTACCACGGTGGAGTGGGACCCGGTCAATGACCAGTACGGTGCGCTGATCGCGATCGTCGGCACGGTTGCCACGTCTTTGATCGCGCTGCTGATTGCGTTCCCCATCAGTTTCGGCATTGCGTTGTTCCTGACCGAAATCTGCCCGACGCCGCTGCGCCGTCCGCTCGGCACCGCCGTCGAGCTGTTGGCCGGCGTGCCCAGCATTATCTACGGCATGTGGGGCCTGTTCATCTTCGCCCCGCTGTTCGGCGACTATATCCAGCCGATCCTGAAAAAGACCTTGGGTCAGCTGCCCGTGATCGGACAGCTTTTCACTGGGCCCATGATGGGCATCGGCATCCTGACCGCCGGCCTGATCCTCGCGGTCATGATCATCCCGTTCATTGCTTCCGTGATGCGCGACGTGTTCGAAATCGTGCCCGCCGTGCTCAAGGAATCCGCCTACGGCCTGGGCTGCACGAAGTGGGAAGTCGTGCGCAAGGTCGTCCTTCCGTACACCAAGACCGGCGTGGTCGGCGGCGTGATGCTCGGCCTTGGTCGCGCGCTCGGCGAGACGATGGCGGTCACCTTCGTGATCGGCAATGCGCACAAGCTCTCCTGGTCGTTGTTCGCGCCCGGCAACAGCATTGCCTCCACGCTCGCCAATGAATTCGCCGAAGCCGAATCGAAGCTGCACGTCTCGTCCCTGTTCGCGCTCGGACTGATCCTGTTTGTCATCACCTTTATCGTACTTACAGCGGCCAAGCTCATGCTGACGGGCCTGTCACGCAGGGAGGGAACGAAATAATGAATCCTGTCTATCGCAAGCGCCTGTGGGTGCATCGCGTTGGCATCGCACTCTCGATCGGCGCCATGGCTGTCGGCCTGTTCTTCCTGATGTGGATCCTCTTCACCCTGCTGGTGAAAGGTTTCGGCGCCCTGAGCCTCGCCATGTTCACAGAGACTACACCTGCGCCCGGCAGCGACGGCGGCGGTCTGATGAATGCCATCGTCGGCAGCCTGATGATGGTCGGGTTCGCCACGCTGATCAGCACGCCCATCGGCATCCTCGCCGGCATCTATCTTGCTGAATATGGCGAGGAAAGCTGGCTGGCGCAGATCACGCGCTTCGTCACCGACATCATGCTGTCGGCGCCGTCCATCGTGATCGGCCTGTTCGTTTATGCGCTCTATGTCGCCAATGTGAAGCACTTCTCCGGCTGGGCAGGCACTTTCGCCATTTCGCTGATCGCCGTGCCCGTTGTGGTCCGTACCACGGACAACATGCTCAAGCTGGTGCCAAGCAGCCTGCGCGAGGCCGCATTCGCGCTCGGCGCACCGCGCTGGAAGGTCGCGACGATGGTCCGCCTGCGTGCGGTCAAGGCTGGCGTCATCACCGGCGTGCTGCTGGCAGTTGCCCGCATTTCCGGCGAAACCGCGCCGCTGCTGTTCACCGCACTGAACAACCAGTTCTTCAGCGCCAACATGAACGCACCGATGGCCAACCTCCCGGTGGTCATTTTCCAATTCGCGATGAGCCCGTACGATAACTGGCGCGAGCTCGCCTGGGGCGGCGCATTGCTGATCACCTTCAGCGTGCTCGGCCTGAACATCCTCTCGCGTACCTTGCTCAGCCAGAAAACCCCGCACTGATATGGATAATTCGACAACAATGACTGCCGTGAAACCGACGCTCGAAATCTCCGACCTGAATTTTTTCTACGGTACGTTCCAGGGCCTGAAGAACATCAACCTGGACGTGTTCGAAAAGAAGGTCACGGCCTTTATCGGCCCGTCCGGCTGCGGCAAATCGACCCTGCTGCGCACCCTCAATCGCATGTACGACCTCTATCCGGGGCAGCGCGCGGAAGGCAAGATCATGTACAACGGCCGCAACATCCTCGAGCCCGGCCAGGACGTGAACATGCTGCGCGCGAAGGTTGGCATGGTGTTCCAGAAGCCGACCCCGTTCCCGATGTCGGTGTATGAGAACATCGCCTTCGGCGTGCGCCTGTACGAGAACCTCTCCAAGGGCGAAATGGACGAGCGCGTCGAGTGGGCCCTGAAGAAAGCGGCCCTGTGGACCGAAGTCAAGGACAAACTCAACAAGAGCGGCCTCTCCCTGTCCGGCGGTCAACAGCAGCGCCTGTGCATCGCGCGCAGCGTGGCAGTCAAACCCGACGTGCTGCTGCTCGACGAGCCGACTTCGGCGCTCGACCCGATTTCCACCGCCAAGATCGAAGAGCTGATCGCCGAGCTGAAAGAGGACTACACCATCACCATCGTGACGCACAACATGCAGCAGGCCGCCCGCTGCTCGGACTACACCGCGTACATGTACCTGGGGGAACTGGTGGAGTTCGGCGAAACCGACCAGATCTTCATGAACCCGGGGAAGAAGGAAACGCAGGACTACATCACCGGCCGCTTCGGCTGATACATTGAATACGGAATCAATTAGGAGAACCTGATGCCAGGCGACCACTCTTCCAAGCAGTACGACATGGATCTCGAAACGATCCGCTCCAAGGTGTTGACCATGGGCGGATTGGTGGAAAGCCAGTTCAACGACTCGATGGCCTGTTTCCGCAGCGGCGACCTCGCGCAGGCCGACCAGGTGATCAAGTCGGACGAGAACGTCAATCGCCTCGAGGTAACGCTCGATGACGCATGCAGCCACCTGATCGTCAAACGCCAGCCGGCCGCGAACGACCTGCGTACCGTGATGGCGACGCTGAAGGTGATCACCGACCTCGAGCGCATCGGTGACGAGGCGGTCAAGATCGCGCGCACCGCGAAGCACCTGCACGAGCGCGGCACTGTCGGCGTCCTCAACCATTACGAATCGGTCCGTGTGCTTGCGACTGGCGCGGCGAATTCGCTGCACGATGCGCTGGATGCGTTCGCTCGCCTGGATGAGAAGCAGGCGGCAAGGATCATCGCTGCGGACGAGACCATCGACCACGAGTTCCGCTCGACGACGCGTGCCATGGTGACCTTCATGATGGAGGATCCCCGGACCATTTCTGCGGCCCTCGACACGCTGTGGGTCGCCAAGGCGATCGAACGCATCGGCGACCACGCAAAGAACATTGCCGAGTACGTGATCTACGTCGTGGAAGGCAAGGACATCCGCCACACCGATTACGTGTATACCAAGCTGGATAACGGCGGCTGAATATGGCAGTTGAGAAAACCACCATTCTTGTCGTCGAAGACGAGCCGTCGATTGTCGAGCTGGTTTCCTTCACATTGAAGGAAGCGGGCTGGAATATCGTCGCAGTAGGCAGCGTGTCCGAGGCCTGGGAGTTCATCCAACGCCGGACGCCGCACATGGTCCTGCTTGACTGGATGCTGCCGGATCAATCGGGTCTGCGCCTGCTGTCGCGCATCCGCGGCGACCGGCAACTGAATGAATTGCCTGTCATCATGCTCACCGCGAAGAGCATGGAAGAAGACAAGATCGCCGGCCTCGACAACGGCGCGGATGATTACATCACCAAGCCGTTCTCGCCGCGCGAACTGACCGCCCGCATCAAGGCGCTGTTGCGCCGCAAAGCCCCCGAACATGCGCAAAGCATGATCTCCGCCGGCCCTGTCACGCTGGACCCGGTCAGCTGTACGGTGATGTTGAATGGACAGAAGATCGACATCGGGCACGCCGAATACAAGCTGCTGAAGTTCTTCCTCGCCCATCCGGAGCGCGTCTTCTCGCGCAGCCAGTTGCTGGACAAGGTCTGGGGCGACCATGTGGTGATCGAAGAGCGCACGGTGGATGTCCATGTGCTCCGCTTGCGCAAGGCGCTCAAGGAGGCCGAGTCGCTCATCAAGACGGTGCGCAGTGTAGGATACATGCTGTCCGAGAAATAATTCCCCTTTATGAATCCTCGCCTGCTTTTCTGGATTCCGGCCGGCTTGCGTTTTTCGCTTGTGCTCGTCGGTGCCGGAATTCTCTGGTACCTGTTCGGCATGGCCGCCGGACTGGTCTCCGCCTTCGTCGGCTTGCTGGTGCTGCTGGTGGTGCAACTCAATTACCTCTACCAGTTGTCCGCCTGGCTAGATGATCCCAGCAGCGCAAAATTGCCAGACGGCTGGGGCGCATGGACCGACATCTTCGCGCGCCTCTATCGCATGCGCCGCGGCGACGAGAAGAACCAGGCGGAATTGTCCGAATGGCTGCAACGCTTCCGCCAGGCGATGAGCCTGTTGCCGGACGGCGTGGTCATCATGGACGACGTGCTGTTTCTCGAGTGGTGCAATCCCGCCGCCGAAAAACATCTCGGCCTGCATCTCGACCGCGACAAGGGCATGCGCGTCACCAACCTGGTGCGCAGCCCCGAGTTCATGGACTACATCATCCTCGGCCGCTACGACCAGCCGCTGACGCTGAGTTTCAAGGACCGCAAGCTGGTGGTCCAGATCATTCCCTTCGAAAACCGCCGCCAGATCCTGGTCACGCACGATGCGACCGAATCCGAGCGCATCGAGATGATGCGGCGCGACTTCATCGCCAATGCGTCACACGAGTTGCGCACGCCGCTGACGGTGATTAATGGCTTCCTCGAGATTGCCACCAGCCAGCCGGATCTTGATTCGCAGACCCGCATGGCGCATCTGAAACTGATGACCGAGCAGGGGCAGCGCATGCAGAACCTGGTCGAGGATATGCTGACGCTTACGCGCCTGGAGTCGGTCGAGTATCCGCTGCGGCCGGAGACGGTGAATGTGCGCGCGCTGCTTGAACAAATCGAGCAGGAGGCCATTGCGCTATCGGCCGGCCGGCATGTCATCTCGATGCAAAGCGACGGCCCGGACCTCAAGGGCGGGACGGAGGAATTGCGCAGTGCATTCGGCAATCTCGTGTCGAACGCCGTGCGCTACACGCCGGAAGGTGGTTCGATCAATATCAAGTGGGAAATGAAGGAGGCCGGCCCGCAGTTCGTCGTGCAGGACACCGGCATCGGTATCCGTCCCGAACATATTTCCCGCCTGACGGAGCGCTTCTATCGCGTCGACAAGAGCCGTTCGCGTGAAACGCAGGGCACCGGGCTCGGTCTTGCCATTGTCAAGCACGTACTGCTGCGCCATGACGCCACCCTGCATATCGAATCCGAACCGGAGAAGGGCAGTATCTTCACCGTGAAATTCCCGAGAAAGCTGGTCGCGACCGAGTAATCATTGCTTTAGTTGGACCTGAACCTCCAACGCAAGCCGTTCAAATTGATGCGGCGCTGAAGGCCGCGGGGGCGGGGCACGGAATCCGTTTTCGGATCCCGTGCGGCAGGAGGAATTACTTGTAGCCTACGCGGTCGAGGATGCGCTGTGCGGCGATCTGGTTCTTGCCGATGGTGGCAATCGAGATGTTTTCGGCCTTGAACTTGCCCATTTGTTCCAGCGTCGGGTTCTTCGCCACGGCGGAGGAGACTACCGGCCATTCATTGTTCCCGTTCGCGAAATAGGCTTGCGCTTCGTCGCTCGCCAGGTACTCCAGGAACTTGACGGCAGCTTCGCGATGCGGCGCGTTCTTGGCGACACCGCCGCCCGAAATGTTCAGGTGTGTGCCGGAGGTCTGCTGGTTCGGCCAAACGAAGCCGACCTTGCTGATCATTTCCTTGTCTTCCGGCTTGGTCGAACGCAACAGGCGGACATAGTAGTAGGTATTGGCAACGGCAACACCGCATTCGCCGGTCGCCACGCCCTTGATCTGGTCGGTGTCGCCGCCGCGCGGAGGACGCGCGAAATTGTTGACCACGCCTTGCGCCCACTTTTCGGTCGCTGCTTCGCCATTGCGCTCGATCATCGAGCCGATCATGGACAGCATGTAGGGGTGCGAACCGGAGCGGGTGCAGACCTTGCCCTTGTTCTTCGGATCGGCCAGCGACTCGTAGGTCGCGACATCTTCTTGCTTCACGTTAGCCTTGTTGTAGACGATGATGCGGCCACGGGTGGAGAAACCGTACCATTCGGCGCCGTTGCCGTCGTCCTTGCCGCGCAGGTTGGCCGGGACGCGGGAATCCAGCACCTTCGACTTCACGGGCTGGAACAGGCCTTCGATTTGTGCGCGCCACAGGCGGGCTGCATCCACCATCAGGATCACGTCCGCCGGGCTGTTCTTGCCTTCGTTCTTCAGGCGCTCCAGCAGGGCGTTGTCGTCGGCTTCGATACGGTTGATCTTGATGCCGGTCTGCTTGGTGAAATTGGAGTAGAGCTGCTCGTCCGTCTGGTAGTGACGGGCGGAATAAAGATTCAAGACATTTTCCTGGGCGTGTGCAACGCCGGAGGTTGCCGCAAGCGCGACGGCAGCGGCGACGATATTCGAGCGGAGAACAGTTTTCATTGTTTTTCCTTGTTGAGAATAATTTTCAATAACAACTGAGTATATCGGTTTTTGACACAAACAGGAATGATTCTCATTAAGATCGCGCCATCGGGAAACCCGGCTCCGTTACAATGCCGTTTCCTTGCCGAAGACCGGTTTCGCGGTCCAGGCCGCAAATTTCCGGCGTCATGCCGATGTGTTAGCCCATGAAGCGTTATTCTCCTGCAGCACTGTTGTCGCCTTTCGTGATTTTCCTGGCGGCCTGTTCCACGTCGCCGATCACGACATCTCCCGCGTCGCAGCCGGTCGCGCAACCAAAGCCCATCCGTTCCGTCAAGGTCGGCCTGGCTCTGGGCGGCGGAGCGGCACGCGGCTTCGCCCATATCGGCGTCATCAAGGCGCTGGAAGCGCAGGGGATCGTCCCCGACATCGTGGTCGGCACGAGCGCGGGCAGTCTGGTCGGCGCCTTGTACGCGGCCGGCAATAACGGATTCGCCTTGCACAAGCTCGCGCTGGAAATGGACGAAGCGGCAATATCCGACTGGTCGGTCCCGCTGTTTGCGAAGGCAACCGGCGTGCTGAAAGGCGAGGCGCTGCAGAACTATGTCAACAAGGCGATCAACAATGTGCCGCTGGAGAAGCTGAAGCGACCCTTCGGCGCGGTGGCAACCGACCTCAAGAGCGGGGAGCCGATTCTGTTCCAGAGAGGGAATACCGGCACAGCCGTGCGCGCATCATCAGCCGTACCCGGTGTTTTCCAGCCGGTGCGCGTCGGCGAGCGGTCCTACGTCGACGGCGGGTTGGTGTCGCCGGTGCCGGTGCGCTTCGCGCGTGAAATGGGGGCCGATTTCGTCATCGCCGTCAATATTTCGTCGCAGCCGGATGCGCAGCCTTCGACCAGCACGCTGGACGTGCTGCTGCAGACGTTTGCAATCATGGGACAGAGCATCAATGCATTCGAGCTGAGGGAGGCGGACGTCGTGATCCAACCGCGGTTGGGAACGATGAAGGGTAACGATTTCCCGGGACGGAACACGGCAATTCTTGCCGGCGAACAGGCAGCCGCCGCGCTGATGCCTGAAATCAAGCGCAAACTCGCAGTAAAGCGGGAGCAGTAATAATTACTCTGGGTGGTTGATACGGCGTGCGCCATTGAACCTGTTCTTCCAGTAGTTCATGTCCATGCTTTCAATCCGGACCTGGCCGCCGCCGGAAGGGGCGTGGATGAACTTGTTGTCGCCCAGGTAGACGCCGACGTGCGAGAAGCCGCGCCGCAGGGTGTTGTAGAAGACGAGGTCGCCCGGCTGCAGTTCGCTGGTCTCGATGCGCTCGCCGACTCGGCTGATCTCTTCCGATGTGCGCGGCAATTCCTTGCCCCAGACTTCCTTGAACAGATAACGTACCAGTCCGCTGCAATCCAGGCCGTTCTCCGGCGCTGTCCCGCCATATTTGTACCGGATCCCGATCAGGCCCATCGCGTGCAGCGCCAGTTCCGACGCGCGCGAAGTCAATCCTTGTAATTTTATTAACGCTGCGCTTTGCTCCTGTGCAGGCGATTCAGCGGCCGATGCGGCGGGCAGGCCGAGCCACAGCGCACATGCGCAGGCGCAAAGACCGCGGAGCAGGAAATGGTGTGACATTGTCAACGTTGTAATTTCATCCCAAAGTGACGGCCTCAATGTACGGTAAGCCGATAGGCGCTGTCAAAATTAATCACGCAAGGTTATGCTTGCATCAAAGCATTTTCTGAGCAGACGCATGACCAAACAGACAACGGTTGATCTCCCGGTCAAGCCGCGAGTGCTGATTGCAGACGACTCGCGCATCGTGCGCGCGACGCTGATCAAGCACATTGAAGGTATGTTCGAGTTCCGCGAAGCCCTGGACGGCGAACAGGCGTGGGAGGTGCTCCTGCTCGACCCGAGCATTCGTGTCGTCATCACCGACCTCACCATGCCCAAGTTGGACGGCTATGGATTGCTAAAGCGTATTCGCGCATCCAAGATCAGCCGCATCCGCGAGATTCCCGTGGTCGTCGTGTCGGGCAGCGATGAGCGCGAGGAGCGCGACCGGGTCAAGGCTGCCGGCGCGACCGACCTGATCACCAAGGGAATCGGCACTGCACAACTCCTCTCGCGCCTGGATATTCTGTCCAAGCTGGTCGGCACGCAGCGCGAATTCGAGCGCGGCCTGGAAGCCCTGGTCCGCAACATGTCGGACGGGCAGCAGGTGTCCTTGCCGCCGGCGGAAGTGCTTGCTGAGCAGGGTGAAAAACTGCTGGCCAACGCAGTTAGCAGCAAGAAAAATTTCGTCCTTTTGAACGTTCGCGTCGGCATCCGGCATGTCGCGTTGGAGGGTGTGGCGACGCTCCCTCCCGTAAGCGTGACGGACGCAGTTGGTCAGTTGCTCCAACGCACGGTTCGCGAGAGCGATCTTGTGTCGAAAACCGGCGAAGCCGAATTCACGCTCGTCACTGGCGGCATCAACTTCGATGCGGCACGCATCTTCGCGCAGCGCGTCTGCAATGCGATCGGGCGAGCAAACCTCGTCAATGACAGCAGCATGTCGTTTGTCGCCAGCTGCGGCCTGGTGTCTCTAAGTGACACTAATATCGATGCCAACCAGGCAACTTTTCGCGCCTTGCGCGAAACTGCTTCCCGTCGCGCCGTCCTCGGATTGAATTACGCAGTCACGGGTGTAATCGGCGAGGAAGAGGAGGGCGCGTTCGAGCGCGGCGAGCCGGTATTCGCATCCGCAGCGACGCCTGTCGCAGGACAAGCTGGCGTCGGACAAGCACCTGATCTCGCAACGCTGCTCAAGTGGATGAAGGAGGGACGGCGGGACGAAGTGCTGCCGCATATCGGCAAGCTCTCCGCCGAATTGCAGCCTCTGGTCGACATGCTCCTGAACCAGGGCAGGTAGAAATACGGAGACACTGCCGCCCGTGCCTGTCGTACAATCCTGCCTTCTTGATAGGAGCACTCATGCAATCGAAACAAGTTCTTACCCTCGACGACGCGCGAAAGATCGCCGTGGCGGCGGAGGCTGAGGCGAAAGCCAACAACTGGGCGGTGACCATCGCCGTGGTCGACGACGGCGGCCACTTGCTATGGTTGCAGCGACTGGACGGCGCTGCGCCGATTTCCGCGGAAATTGCGCCGGCGAAAGCGAAAACTGCCGCACTCGGCCGCCGTGAGAGCAAGGTGTATGAAGACATGATCAACAATGGCAGGGCGTCCTTCCTGTCCGCGCCTGTCCTGCAAGGCATGCTGGAAGGCGGTATGCCAGTGATCGTCAATGGCCAGTGCGCGGGCGCAGTTGGGGTGTCGGGAGTGAAGTCTTCGGAAGATGTGCAAATCGCCCGCGCTGGAATCGCCGCTCTAGGCTGAGAACAGCAGCCCTTCCACCGCTTACGCAGGGTGCAACGAGCAACCCTGATCTGCCAGAGGAAACCCTGCCGGGAACGCCTTACCGCAAACTTACAAAGTTGCAGCGCAAGGCGTTCTCGGCTATAATCTTGGGGTTTATCTAATTCAGTCCGCCGTAGCGCATACCCCTTCCATCACCGTCCCAAAAAGACCCCCGACACCCAGCGCAAGCCGTTTGGTCGACGGTCGTTCTGGCGCGGCGCAGCGGCGGTAAACATCTCAGGAGTTACCCTTGCTGCCATTTTTTTCTGGCCAATCAGTTCCGGCCATCCTTGCGCTCGCAGACGGGTCTATCTTTCAGGGTTTTTCCATCGGTGCTCCCGGTCATACGATCGGCGAAGTCGTGTTCAACACGGCCATGACCGGCTATCAGGAAATCCTGACGGACCCCAGCTACAGCCGCCAGATCGTCACCCTCACGTATCCGCATATCGGCAATGTCGGCGTCAATGAAGAAGATGTCGAGGCGAGCAAGATTCACGCCGCCGGCCTGATCATCAAGGACCTTCCGCTGCTGGTCTCGAACTTCCGTTCCCAGCGCAGCCTGTCGGACTACCTGAAAGCAGAAAACGTCGTCGGCATCGCCGGCATCGACACCCGCAAGCTGACCCGCATCCTGCGTGAAAAGGGCGCGCAGAACGGGGCGATCATCGCTGGCGAATCGGCCAATACTGAGGAAGCGCTGGCGCTTGCCAAATCCTTCCCCGGTCTTGCCGGCATGGATCTGGCGAAGGTGGTGTCGACCACCAAGTCCTACGTCTGGAACGAAACCGAATGGAAGCTCGGCCGCGGCTACGGCAAGCAGGACAACCCGAAGTTCCACGTCGTTGCCTTCGACTACGGCGTCAAGTACAACATTCTGCGCATGCTCGCCGAACGCGGCTGCAAGGTCACCGTCCTCCCGGCGCAAGCCAGCGCTGCCGATGCGCTCGCACTGAACCCGGACGGCATCTTCCTGTCCAACGGACCCGGTGACCCGGAGCCGTGCGATTACGCTATCGCTGCGACTCGCGAACTGATCGAGCGCGGCATCCCGACGTTCGGCATCTGCCTCGGCCACCAGATCATGGCGCTGGCCTCCGGCGCGAAAACCCTGAAGATGAAATTCGGCCATCACGGCGCGAACCACCCGGTGCAGGACCTCGACACCAAGCAGGTGATGATCACCTCGCAAAACCACGGCTTCGCCGTCGACGTCGACACGCTGCCATCCAACTGCCGCGTGACTCACGTGTCGCTGTTCGACGGTTCGCTGCAAGGTTTCGCACGCACCGACAAGCCCGCGTTCTGCTTCCAGGGCCACCCGGAAGCCTCGCCCGGCCCGCATGACATCGCCCCCCTGTTCGATCGCTTCGTGGCGATGATGGAGAAACACAAAAATGCCTAAGCGCACAGACATCAAAAGCATCCTGATCATTGGCGCCGGCCCGATCATCATCGGCCAGGCGTGCGAATTCGACTACTCCGGCGCGCAGGCATGCAAGGCATTGCGCCAGGAAGGCTACAAGGTCATCCTCGTCAACAGCAACCCGGCGACCATCATGACCGACCCGGAGATGGCCGATGTCACCTACATCGAGCCGATCACCTGGCAAGTCGTCGAGCGCATCATCGACAAGGAGCGCCCGGACGCGATTCTCCCGACCATGGGCGGCCAGACTGCGCTCAACTGCGCGCTCGACCTGCACCGCAACGGCGTGCTGACCAAGTACGGCTGCGAACTCATCGGCGCGACCCCGGAAGCGATCGACAAGGCGGAAGACCGCCTGAAGTTCAAGGACGCAATGACCAAGATCGGTCTCGGTTCGGCGCGCTCAGGCATCGCCCACACGCTCGATGAAGCATGGGCCGTGCAGAAGGCGATCGGCTTCCCGGTCATCATTCGTCCGTCCTTCACCATGGGCGGCACCGGCGGCGGCATCGCCTACAACCCGGAAGAATTCGAAACCATCTGCAAGCGCGGCCTCGAAGCCTCGCCGACCTCCGAACTGCTGATCGAGGAGTCCCTGATTGGCTGGAAGGAGTACGAGATGGAAGTGGTCCGCGACAAGAAGGACAACTGCATCATCGTCTGCTCGATCGAGAACCTCGATCCAATGGGCGTGCACACCGGCGACTCGATCACCGTCGCCCCCGCGCAGACCCTGACGGACAAGGAATACCAGATCATGCGCAATGCCTCGCTGGCAGTGCTGCGCGAGATCGGTGTGGACACCGGCGGCTCCAACGTCCAGTTCGCGGTCAATCCGAAAGACGGCCGCATGATCGTCATCGAGATGAATCCTCGCGTGTCGCGTTCATCCGCGCTGGCGTCCAAGGCAACTGGTTTCCCGATCGCAAAGGTGGCTGCTAAGCTGGCCGTCGGGTTCACCCTGGATGAGCTGCGCAATGAAATCACCGGCGGCGCCACCCCTGCATCGTTCGAACCGAGCATCGACTACGTCGTCACCAAGGTGCCGCGTTTCGCGTTCGAGAAATTCCCGACCGCCGATAGTCACCTCACCACACAGATGAAGTCGGTGGGCGAGGTGATGGCGATCGGACGCACCTTCCAGGAGTCCTTCCAGAAGGCGCTGCGCGGCCTGGAAGTCGGTGTCGACGGCATGAACGAAAAGACCAAGGACCGCGAGACCATCGAAGAGCAGCTCGGCGAGCCCGGCCCGGAACGCATCTGGTACGTCGGCGACGCCTTTGCGCAAGGCTTCTCGCTGGAAGAAGTGCAGCAGCTCACGCATATCGACCCGTGGTTCCTGGTGCAGATCAAGGAAATCGTTGACATCGAACTGTGGCTGGAAACCCAGTCGCTCGACGCGATTGACAAGGCCACGCTGTTCAAATTGAAGCAGAAGGGTTTTGCCGACCGCCGTCTGGCCAAACTGCTGAAGACTACCGACAAGGCCGTGCGTGACAAGCGTCGCGAACTGGGAGTGCGTCCGGTGTACAAGCGCGTCGACACCTGCGCTGCGGAATTCGCGACCAAGACGGCGTACATGTACTCGACCTACGATGAAGAGTGCGAATCGCAGCCGACCGACAAGAAAAAGATCATGGTCCTCGGCGGTGGCCCCAACCGCATCGGCCAGGGCATCGAGTTCGACTACTGCTGCGTGCACGCCGCACTGGCGATGCGCGACGACGGTTACGAAACCATCATGGTCAACTGCAACCCGGAAACCGTGTCCACCGACTACGACACATCCGACCGCCTGTACTTCGAGCCGCTGACGTTGGAAGACGTGCTGGAAATCGTGGACAAGGAAAAACCCTACGGCGTGATCGTCCAGTATGGCGGTCAAACCCCGCTGAAACTGGCGCTCGACCTGGAAGCCAACGGCGTACCCATCGTCGGCACATCTCCGGACATGATCGACGCTGCGGAAGACCGCGAGCGTTTCCAGAAGCTGCTGCAGGAACTCGGCCTGCGCCAGCCGCCGAACCGTACAGCACGTACTGAAGAAGAAGCACTGCGCCTGGCGCAGGAAATCGGCTACCCGCTGGTCGTTCGCCCGTCCTACGTGCTGGGTGGCCGCGCGATGGAAATCGTGCACGAGCAACGTGATCTTGAGCGTTACATGCGCGAAGCGGTCAAGGTCTCCAACGATTCCCCGGTGCTGCTCGACCGCTTCCTGAACGATGCGATCGAAGTCGACGTGGACTGCTTGTCCGACGGCCAGCGCACCTTCATCGGGGGCGTGATGGAACACATCGAACAGGCCGGCGTGCACTCGGGCGACTCTGCCTGCTCGCTGCCTCCATATTCGCTGTCGAAGGAAACGATCGAAGAACTCAAGCGCCAGACTTCGCTGATGGCCAAGGGCCTGAACGTGGTCGGCCTGATGAACGTGCAGTTCGCGATCCAGCAGCAGGAAGTCGAAGGCCAGCTCAAGGACATCGTCTACGTGCTGGAAGTGAACCCGCGTGCTTCGCGCACCGTTCCCTACGTTTCCAAGGCAACCGGCCTGCAACTGGCGAAGATTGCAGCACGCTGCATGGTCGGCCAGTCGCTCGACAGCCAGGGTATCAAGAACGAAGTCGTGCCCGAGTACTACAGCGTCAAGGAAGCCGTCTTCCCGTTCAACAAGTTCCCGGGCGTCGACACCATCCTTGGTCCGGAAATGAAGTCGACCGGCGAAGTCATGGGCGTGGGCAAGACCTTCGGCGAAGCTTTCGTGAAGTCCCAGCTGGGGGCCGGCGTAAAGTTGCCAAAATCCGGCAAGGTCTTCCTCAGCGTCAAGAACAGCGACAAGCCGCGCGCCGTGCAGGTGGCGAAGGACCTGGTCGAACTGGGCTTCTCGCTGGTCGCGACCAAGGGTACTGCAGCGGCAATCAGTGCAGCAGGCATTCCGGTTGCGCCGGTCAACAAGGTCGTTGAAGGCCGTCCGCACGTTGTCGATATGATCAAGAACAACGAGATCGTCATGGTCATCAACACGGTCGAGGAAAAGCGCACGGCAATCACCGATTCCCGTGCGATCCGCACCTCGGCATTGCTGGCGCGCGCAACGACCTATACGACCATCGCCGGAGCAGAGGCGGCGGTCGAGGGCATGCGCCACCTGGACGAGTTGCACGTCTACGATTTACAAGGCCTGCATAAGTCTTTACACTAAACCGTCAATAGTTAAACTTTCGCCACAGAGGTCACAGACGATCCCGGGTTTCCCGGGGTTATTTGTGACCTCTGTGGTTTTCATTTCGCCTACAGAAATTATGAGCACAGTACCGATTACCAAGCGCGGCGCAGAAATGCTGAAAGAGGAACTGCACCGCCTGAAGACCAAGGACCGTCCCGCCGTCATCAACGCGATTTCGGAAGCGCGCGCGCAAGGCGACCTGTCCGAGAATGCCGAATACGACGCCGCCAAGGAGCGCCAGGCATTCATCGAAGGGCGTATCGCGGAACTGGAAGGCAAGCTGGGCGCGGCGCAGATCATTGATCCGACCGTGCTGGATGCGGAAGGCCGCATCGTGTTCGCCTCTACCGTCGATCTCGAGGACCTCGAGTCGGGCAACAAGGTGACCTACCAGATCGTCGGCGAAGACGAGGCCGACCTGAAGGAAATGAAGATTTCCATTACCTCTCCGATCGCCCGTGCGCTCATCGGGAAGTACGCCGGCGACGTGGTCGAAGTCAATGCCCCGTCCGGTATCCGCGAATACGAAGTCCTCGAAGTCCGTTACATCTGATTCGACATGACCGTTGCGCGTGTCCGCATGCTGTTGGTGACCCTCTGGGTGGGGAGCCTGTGGACGATCGGCTATGTCGTCGCACCAACCTTGTTCGCGACCCTCGCGGACAGGGTGCTGGCCGGGTTCATTGCGGGCAAACTGTTCCGCATCGAAGCCTGGTTGTCAGTCGCCTGCGCAATCGCCTTGATCATATCGTTCAGATGGCCCGTGGACGGGCGCGACGCGAGAGCGCGGAAGCACCTCTTGTGGATCGTATCCGCAATGCTCGCGTGCACATTGCTTGGCTATTTCGGCCTGCAGCCATTCATGGCAGTACTGAAGGAGTCTGCCGTCGGAGGGGTGATGGATGCTGCGGCCAAGTCCAGGTTTGGACTGCTGCATGGCGTGGCCAGCGCGTTCTATCTCATCCAGAGCATCCTGGGCGGATTCCTCGTCTGGAAACTTCGCTGACCGCGGTTGGATCGTGCCGCAATGACGAACATTGCGGCCGGGTGCTCAAGCCCTGCCCAGGGCCGATTTCTTGGGGCTGGTCTGGCGCTTTTTGGCCCGCTTGATCGTGCCGCCCGCGGTGACGCGTTCATTGCCCTTCAGGACGACTTTCTGAACGGTGGGCCGCTTCGTGCCGCTCGGGCTCGGCTTGACGATGGTGACTTCGCGCAATCCCTTGCCGCGCTTGTCACTGCGCTCTTTCTGCGCTTCTTTCTTCGGGCGGTAAAGCACCAGCAGCTTGCCGATATGCTGGATCGGCGCCGCAGCAAGCTTTTCGCAGATCGTTTCGTAAATCTCGATGCGCGCCTCACGGTCGTCGCCGAAGACGCGTACCTTGATCAGGCCATGCGCATCCAGGCTTGCATCGATTTCCTTCAGCACGGCGGATGTCAGCCCGGCATCGCCGATGATGACGACCGGATTGAGAGCGTGGGCTTCGGAGCGAAGTGCGCTGCGCTCTGCGGGTGTCAGTTTCACCATGATTAATATTCCTTAAAAGCGGTATTCTACGCGAATGGCAAAGAACAAATTCAACAAAAACTGGCTGCACGACCACATCAACGATCCTTACGTGAAGCAGGCACAGAAGGAGGGCTATCGCGCGCGCGCCGTGTACAAGCTCAAGGAAATCGACGAAGGCGAGAAACTCATCAGACCGGGACAGGTTATCGTGGACCTCGGTTGCGCGCCGGGAAGCTGGTCACAATACGCGCGCAACAAGCTGGCAGGGAAAGAGGGCGGTGGCATCAATGGCACCATTATCGGTCTCGACATGCTGCCGATGGATCCGATCGCCGACGTGCATTTCATACAAGGCGATTTTCGCGAGCAGGAAGTGCTGGACCAGCTGGAGGGCGTGCTGGAAGGGCGCAGGGTCGACCTCGTGCTGTCCGACATGGCACCCAACCTGTCAGGAGTGGCGATTACAGACGCCGCGCGCGTGGAGCATATCATCGATCTCGCCGTCGATTTTGCGCGGGCTCACATGAAACCTTCTGGAGCACTCCTCGTCAAATGTTTCAACGGCACGGGCTTTAACGAAATCCTCGGGAAGTTCCGACAGGAGTTCAAGGTAGTCTCGCAGAAGAAGCCCAAGGCCAGCAGGGACAAGTCGTCTGAAGTCTTTTTGCTCGGCAAGGTACTGAAAAACCCTTCTTGATTGCAACTTTCCACGTTGTCTCTTTGGTAATCCTTGATAAATCCGATCGCGACCGCATATTCACCCCGGTCGGAGTCGCGTGTCTTGCAGCGGGCTCCAAGCGACAATTGCGGCAGTTTTGCCCCGGATCATCCCTGCTTCCAGCCGAAATATTCAGGCTGGCAAGCGCTGGTTAATGCGGGTAGAATCAATTTTACAAGTAATGTAAACGGGCGCAGTTGCGTCTAAGGAGTTCTAGTGAACAACATGTTTTCGAAAGCCGCCATCTGGGTTGTCATAGCCCTGGTGCTGTTCACCGTCTTCAAGCAGTTCGACGGCCGGACACTGGCGGGAGGCGCAACGCCGATTCCCTACTCGGACTTCCTGGATGAAGTAAAAGCCCGGCAGATCCGCGAGGCTACCATCGAGGATCGCACCATCATCGCAACGACAAATGATGGCAAGCGCATCAAGACCGCTGTGACCTATCTCGACCGCGGCCTGATCGGTGACCTGGTCAATAACGGCGTCAAGTTCGACGTCAAGCAGCCGGAAGAGCAGTCCTTCCTGTCCCAGGTTTTCATCTCCTGGTTCCCGATGCTGCTTCTGATCGGCGTGTGGGTGTTCTTCATGCGCCAGATGCAGGGCGGAGGCAAGGGCGGGGCATTCTCGTTCGGCCGCTCGAAGGCGCGGATGCTCGACGAAGCCAGCAACACTGTCACCTTCGCCGACGTCGCAGGCTGCGATGAAGCGAAAGAGGAAGTGCAGGAGCTGGTTGACTTCCTGCGTGACCCGACGAAATTCCAGAAGCTTGGTGGTCGCATTCCGCGCGGTGTGCTGATGGTCGGCCCGCCGGGTACCGGTAAAACCCTGTTGGCACGCGCTATTGCGGGAGAAGCCAAGGTACCTTTCTTCACCATCTCCGGTTCTGACTTCGTTGAAATGTTCGTCGGCGTCGGTGCATCGCGCGTACGCGACATGTTCGAGAACGCGAAGAAGCACTCGCCCTGTATCATCTTCATTGATGAAATCGACGCAGTCGGCCGACATCGCGGTGCGGGACTCGGCGGCGGCAATGATGAGCGCGAGCAGACCCTGAACCAGCTGCTGGTGGAGATGGACGGTTTCGAAGCGAATTCGGGGGTCATTGTAATCGCTGCGACTAACCGTGCCGACGTGCTCGACAAGGCCCTCCTGCGTCCGGGTCGTTTCGATCGCCAGGTGATGGTTGGCCTGCCGGATATTCGCGGCCGCGAGCAGATCCTGTATGTGCATATGCGCAAGGTGCCGATCGCACCGGATGTCAAGGCTGATATCCTGGCCCGCGGTACCCCTGGCTTTTCGGGTGCCGACTTGGCGAACTTGGTCAACGAAGCTGCTCTGTTTGCCGCGCGCCGCAACAAGCGCCTGGTCGAGATGCAGGACTTCGAAGATGCGAAGGATAAGATCGTGATGGGGCCGGAGCGCAAGTCCGCTGTCATGCGTGAGGAAGAGCGCCGCAATACCGCGTATCACGAGTCTGGGCACGCAGTGGTTGCGAAGCTGCTGCCGAAGGCTGACCCGGTTCACAAGGTCACTATCATGCCGCGGGGCTATGCCCTCGGCCTGACCTGGCAGTTGCCCGAGCATGACCGTGTGAACATGTACAAGGACAAGATGCTGGAAGAGATCGCCATCCTGTTCGGCGGCCGTATTGCAGAAGAGATCTTCATGCACCAGATGTCCACCGGCGCATCGAACGACTTCGAGCGTGCAACCAAGCTGGCTCGCGCCATGGTGACCCGCTACGGCATGTCCGAAACGCTCGGCACGATGGTGTACGAAGACAGTGAGCAAGATGCCTATTTTGGCCGCATGACGTCCAAGACCGTGTCCGAAGCGACCCAACAGAAGGTTGACCAGGAAATCCGTTCCATCCTGGATGCCCAGTACGTGCTGTCTCGCCGCCTGCTGGAAGAGAACAAGGATAAGGTCGAAGTCATGGCCAAGGCGCTGCTCGAGTGGGAAACGCTCGACGCCGACCAGATCAACGACATCATGGAAGGCCATGAGCCGCGTCCGCCGAAGTCCGGCGTTCCGGTGAAGCGTTCGGCGTCCGATAACACATCGGGCGGTGTCTCTCCGAACGCAACGGCACCGGCATAAACCGCGCTCGAGTCGAAGCAACTTGACAAGGGTGAGGAGCAATCCTCGCCCTTTTTGTTTGCCCGCGATGAAAAATCAATATTTCCAATGCGGACGTTTCCGCTTTCCCATGACTTTCGGCGAGTCCCGTCCCCTTGTGATGGGTATCCTGAATATCACGCCTGATTCGTTTTCGGATGGCGGCCGGTTTCACTTGCTCGATCAGGCGCTGTCGCATGCTGAGCAAATGATTGCCGAGGGTGTCGATATCATCGACATAGGTGGAGAGTCCACCCGTCCCGGTGCACCGTCCTTGCCGCTGGATGAGGAGTTGCGACGTGTCATGCCGGTGCTGTACGCGCTGCGGGACTGCGGCAAGCCCTTGTCTGTCGATACCTGCAAGCCGGAAGTCATGCGCGAGGCAGTGGCCGCTGGGGCCGATATGATCAACGACATCAATGGTTTTCGTGCAGAGGGAGCGTTGACGGCTGTCAACGAAAGTGACTGCGCGTTGTGTATTATGCACATGCAAAAAGATCCGCAGACCATGCAGCTCAGCCCGGAATACCAGGATGTCACGGTCGAGGTCCTGCAGTTCCTCAGTGAGCGGGTAGCGGCAGCGGATGCGGCCGGCATCGATCGCAACCGCTTGTGCATCGATCCTGGATTCGGATTCGGGAAGACGCTCGAACACAACCTTGCGCTTCTGAAGAATATCGACAGAATGGTGGAAGAGACCGGCGTGCCGGTACTGGCCGGTCTATCGAGAAAGTCCATGATAGGCGCGATCACCGGCAAGCCGGTGGAGCAGCGTCTCGCAGGCAGCCTTGCCGCTGCCTTGGCAGCAGTCGCGCATGGCGCCGGAATCGTACGTGTACATGACGTGGCGGAAACGGTCGACGCACTCAAGGTGTGGGCCGCCGCCGACAACAAGAAACAGGGGTAAACAACATGACGCGCAAATATTTTGGTACCGACGGTGTACGTGGCCGGGTTGGGACCACTCCCATTACGCCCGATCTCGTGATGAAGCTCGGATACGCAGCGGGGAAGGTGTTGGCCCAGGCGGAAATGAGTAGCAGCAAACCCGTGGTCCTCATTGGAAAGGACACGCGTATTTCCGGCTACATGCTCGAGGCGGCGCTTGAAGCAGGCTTCGCTGCCGCTGGCGTTGATGTGATGCTCGCCGGACCGATGCCAACGCCGGCAATTGCGTACCTTACGCGCGCATTGCGGCTGTCTGCCGGCGTCGTTATTTCCGCCTCCCACAATCCCTACGACGACAACGGCATCAAGTTTTTCTCCGCGTCCGGCAACAAGCTGCCGGATTCGGTCGAGGCCTCGATCGAGGCGCTGCTCGATGACCCGATCGCATGTGTATCCTCCGAAAAGCTCGGCAAGGCCAAGCGGCTGTTCGACGCCCAAGGGCGCTACATCGAATTCTGCAAGAGCACTTTCCCTAATGAGCTCGACCTGAAGGGCTTGAAGATCGTGGTGGATTGCGCGCATGGCGCTGCCTACCACATTGCGCCGGACGTATTCCATGAGCTCGGTGCCGAAGTGGTTGCCATCGGCAACCAGCCGAACGGCCTGAACATCAATGACGGTGTCGGCGCTACCGCGCCGGCGGCGCTCTCGGCCGCTGTCGTTGAGCATAAGGCCGATCTCGGCATCGCGCTCGACGGCGATGCCGACCGTCTGCTCATGGTCGATGCGACGGGCAGGGCTTACAACGGCGATGAATTGTTGTACGTGATGGTCAAGGACCGGATGGCAACGACCCCGGTCGAAGGCGTCGTCGGGACCCTGATGACGAATATGGCGCTTGAAGTCGCGCTAAAGCATATGGGTATCGGCTTCGCGCGCGCGAAGGTTGGTGACCGTTATGTGCTGGAAGTACTGCAGGAGCGCGGTTGGCTGATCGGCGGCGAAGGCTCGGGTCATCTGCTCTTCCTGGACAAGCATACGACCGGCGACGGCATCGTATCCGCATTGCAGGTACTCTCCGCGCTCAAGCGCGCCGGACAGACCCTCGCGCAGGCAACCGCCGATCTCACACTGTTCCCGCAGTCGCTGGTCAACGTCAAAGTCACGCCGGGCTTCGACTGGCAAAAGAATGGGGCGGTCGTGGCCGAGAAGGAAGTGGTCGAGGCAGAACTTGGCGACAATGGACGTGTGCTGATTCGCGCATCCGGAACCGAGCCCCTGGTTCGAGTGATGGTGGAGGCGCGCAATGCGGACGACGCAGGGCGCATGGCGCGCCGTATCGCCGACAAGCTCGCGGCTTGATGCAGTCCAGACAGAGACACCTGTCTTACCTGATCCGCCCCGACAGATTTTTCCTCACCGAGCGCTGCGCGCCGCAGCGCTCCATCAAACCGGCCATTCATGACTCCGAGAATGCGGTACGTTGAACAAAGCTGCGGAAGTTATAAATTGACCAGAATGCCACGGGCCGGTATGATGCATCTCTCTCGGGGCGTAGCGCAGCCTGGTAGCGCACCTGATTTGGGATCAGGTGGTCGGACGTTCGAATCGTCTCGCCCCGACCAGAATTCGAAACGATCCGGATTTTCTGGTTAATTTACCAAGAACCCGTTTCCTTTCCTCCTTCCCCTTTCCTCCTTCGAAACTTCCCGACTTTGCTTTTCGCGTGGTACATGTGCGTGCCACGCTCCCATTCCTGGAAGTTGATGCTAGGCACCAAGTAGTACTTGCTGGCAAAATGTCTGTGCAGCAGGCCGGATGACGAATGCTAAGTGTCGTTTCGTCTTTCCTCTGTGCTGGCATGTGCCGGCGCCGGTCGCCGACAGCGCTGCACTTTGTTTGATTACGAAAATTCATGCGAACCGGAGAGCCTTTGTCATCCGTGGCCCTTGCATCCTGCTTGACCGTGCCATCGAGCGGGGCTGCCGCATGAAAAGACTGGACGAACTGGTCGAGCGGATTGCAGGCGAAATCGGGTTGGATCTTGGCGACATCGCGCAACGCAAAGCGGCGATTGAACTGGGTGAAGCGGATATCGCGCGCCTGCGCAAGGTCCATGATCTGCTTGCGCCGCATCAGCAGAATCTGGTCGATTCCTTCCACAGTTACCTCGCGCAGTTCCCCGAGCTCAAGGGCATGCTTGGCGACGCCGTCAAGGTCGATCGTCTCAAGCGTGCGCAGCAAACGTATTTCGACCAGCTGACCTCTGGCATCTACGACGCCGGGTACGTCAAGGATCGCTTGCGTGTCGGCCTTGTCCACCAGATGATAGGACTGGAGCCGCGATGGTACGTGGGTGCATATCGGCGGTACCTGTCCCAACTTATCCCTTTCCTTTCCGCCGCATTCGCGGACGAACCGCAGGAATTCTTTCACTCCTGCGACGCGCTCCTGAAAGTCGTCTGTTTCGACATGGTGCTTGCCCTTGACACGTATTTCGAGGCGGACCGGGCTGAGATCGTTCGCGTGAAGAATTACGCGGAACAGATCATTGCCTCGATGCCCTCGGGCTTGATGGTGGTCGACGCCGATCTCAGAATTCGGACGATCAATCACGCGATGTGCCGTATGTTCAAAGAGGTGCGAGAGACCGAAGTTGTCGGCCAGCCCATGACGTCCGTGGTCTGGAGCAAGCAGCTGACCGACTGCCTGAAGCAGGTGCTGGACTCCGGCGAGGATCGGCATGACCTGCTGGTCAGCGTAAACGAAGGCAGCAGCAAGCGGTATATCGAATTCAATGTATCGGCGGCATTGCTAAGGCAGGAAAATGCGCTGCTGCTGATGGCGCAGGACATCACCGACCGCGTGCGATCGCAAGAGGAACTGCGCCGGTTTCGCATGGCGCTCGACAGTTCGATCGACGCCGTGTACCTGATCGACCGCGAGAAGATGCGCTTCATCGACGCCAATGAAACGGCGTTGGCGACGCTCGGTTACAGCCATGAAGAATTGCTGCGCCTCGGGCCGCAGGACCTGAAGCCCGATGAAGGCGAGCTTGAGCGGATCAATCGGCGTTTCGATGACGTCATCCGCTCCGACAGCGGCACAGGCATGATCCAGACGATGCACCAGCGCAAGGATGGATCACGCCTCCCGGTGGAGGTTTACCTGCGGGCAGTGCAATCGGAGGCCCGCCAGCTGCTGGTTGCCGTCGTGCGCGACATCACTCAGCGGCTGCAGGCAGAGGCGGTGCTGCGCGAGAGCGAGGAGCGTTTCCGCGTAGCGTTCAACCAGGCAGCGGTCGGCCTTGCCCATGTGGCGCCCGATGGCCGCTGGCTGATGGTGAACAACAAGCTGTGCGAGATCGTCGGTTATGAGCGGCGGGAATTGCTCGAAATGAGCTTCCAGGACATCACGCACCCGGAAGACCTCGTCGCCGACTGGGCGCTGGCACGACGCATGATTGCAGGCGAGCTCGAAGAGAAAACACGCGAGAAGCGTTACCGGCACAAGAACGGCTACTACATCTGGGTCAACCTCACCAGCTCGATGGTGCGGGACGCCGACGGCAATCCGAAGTACTACAGCACGGTGGTGGAAGACATTTCGCGGCGCAAGCAGATCGAAGAGGAATTGCTGCACCTGGCCAACCACGACGCGCTCACCAGCTTGCCCAATCGCTCACTGCTCCTTGACCGTCTTTCGCAGGCTTTGGTGTTTGCAGGCCGCTCCAAGAGTAAGGTCGCGGTGATGCTGATCGACCTCGACCGGTTCAAGAACATCAACGACAGCCTGGGACATGATGTCGGCGACAAAATCATCGTCGAGATTGCACACCGCTTGTTGGCCAGTGTGCGAGCAGGGGATACCATCGCCCGGCTCGGCGGGGACGAGTTCGTGCTGATCCGGCCCGACGTGGCGCGCGAAGATGCGGTAGCCGGGGTGGCGCAGCAGATCCTCGAAGCCTTGTCGCGCCCGATGACGGTGCAGGGGCATGAATTCTATCCGACAGGCAGCATTGGCATCAGCATGTTCCCGAAGGACGGGCTGGACGGCCCGGCGCTGCTGAAGAACGCCGATACCGCGATGTATCGTGCCAAGGATGCGGGGAGGAACAATTTCCAGTTCTATGCGCATGACATGAATTCGCGTGCGCTCGATCGCCTCAAGCTGGAGACAGGGTTGCGGCGCGCACTCGAGCGTGAGGAGTTCGCGGTGTATTACCAGCCACAGATGGATATTGCGAGCGGACGCATTGTCGGCGTCGAAGCGCTCCTGCGCTGGGAGCCGCCGGGGCAGCCGACTGTCTTTCCCGGCGAATTCATTCCGAGCGCGGAGGAAACCGGACTCATCGTTCCGATCGGGGAGTGGGTACTACGGCGCGCCTGTTCGCAGAAGAAGCAATGGCACGATGCCGGTCAGTTCACCGATGTGAGAATGGCCGTCAACCTGTCGGCCCGCCAGTTCAAGCAACAGGACATGGTGAAGATGGTTTCGTGCGTGCTCGAGGAAACCGGCTGCCAGCCGGAGTGGCTGGAACTCGAAATCACGGAAAGCGTGGTCATGGAAAATCCGGAAACCGCGGCGGAAACCCTGTACAAGCTGAGCGCAATGGGTGTGCACCTTGCGATCGACGATTTCGGCACCGGCTATTCCAGCCTCAGCTACCTCAAGCGCTTTCCCATCGATGCGCTGAAGATCGACAAGTCCTTCGTGCGCGACATCACGATCGATGCGGATGATGCCGCGATCGCGAAGGCGGTGATCGCGCTGGCGCACAGCCTCAAGCTGGCCGTCATTGCGGAAGGCGTGGAAACGCCGGAGCAGCTTGAATTCCTGCGTGCGCAGAACTGCAACATGATGCAAGGCTACTATTTGAGTCGGCCGCTGTCGGTGGATAAACTGGAAGCCTTCATGCGCGAGAGCAAACTGCGTTGACGGACAGGACGCCGGTCATTGAAAGCGGATGCCATTAGATGTAATATCCGCAAGCCTCGTTTCCGGCGAGGCGAAAACCGGCACAAGCGACGCCGCGTTTTTCTCGTCATGTACTCGCACTGCCCATAGCTCAGCTGGATAGAGCAACGGCCTTCTAAGCCGTAGGTCGCAGGTTCGACTCCTGCTGGGCAGGCCACTCTCCCCCTCATATCCCTATTCACTGTCTGGTTTTTCTCAAATGCCGGATGGCGGGTATTTACGCGTACCATTGTTTCGGGGCACAATGAAGACTGTTTCCCTTATGCAATTACCGGGAATGCATTCCTTCCTGGTGCTCTTGTTCGCGAGATGCCAGAAGAATACGCCATCAATTCGGTCAACAAATACTATCTCGACAAGGTGCTGAACCTTGCCGAGAAGGCTGACATCAAGGCGACCGAAGACATATTCGATGCGCGCGGTATGAAGCTTGTTGCAAAAGGCGCAACAATTTCACGCAACCTCCAGGAACGGCTGACGCAGCGGAAACTGAGCAAGCCCTTCGAATCGAGCATCGCAGTCGACTCCGGCGTTAATATCGACGTGATCACGACCGAAGCGCAGCGCATTGCGGACACGGTCGAACCGGTACGTTCGATCATGGGTACGGTCAGCGGCGGCATCTCGCCGCTGCAGGTTCTTGCAGAGGTGCAGTTCGGCAGCGCGATGAGCACCATGCTCACGATTATCGAGCGGGGTGGAAAGACGGCGCTGAAGCACAGCGTGATGGTCAGTCTCCTGTCCATTTGCCTGGCGAAGAAGTTCGGCCTCAGCAATACCGACCAGGCCGTCGTGGCACTCGCCGGCCTCCTGCATGACATCGGCGAGCTGTATATCGATCCCGATTATCTGCACACCAACCGGCGCCTGTACCCGCACGAATGGCGGCATGTGGTCGTCCATCCGCGTATCGGCCAGATGCTGATCTCCGGCCTGGAAAAGTATCCTGCCAGCGTCGCACAGGCCGTCTTCGAGCACCATGAGCGCGTCGATGGCGGCGGCTATCCGCGGCAAATCGCGGGGAACAGTATCAGTGCGGTGGGGCAGGTGGTTTCGGTTGCGGAAATGATTTCGGGGATTTTCCTGAACCAGGACAAGCCGCTGCAGCGCGCCGAGCTCGCGCTGAAGATCCTGCCCGGGGAATTTGCACGTGAGCTGGTCTCGGTGCTGTCGCTGGCGATGCAATCCGCGCGGAGCCCCGATGACACCGCGGGGGAAGAAACTGCCTGTCCGACAGGCGCCGAACTTGCTTCCCTGCGCTCCTTGTTCGACCGGATAGACGCAGTGCAGAAACTGAGGCAGGAATTGGCCGACAAGCCGGAACTCCAGTCAAAGAAAGTGCACCAGCTGCTGTCCGATACTGAACGACGTGTGATCGCCATCCAGCGTGCATTCAGCAGTACCGGGCTGGATACCTGCCTCGATGCGGAGAAACGCTTCTTCGAGACGCGTTGCACGCGCGTCCTGTTTGAAACGAAAGTGGCGACCAGCGAAATTCAATGGCGGTTGCGCGACGTGGCCCGTGACCTTTCATTGACTGCGTCATCGTTGGAACCGGGTGAGTCAGACCTGCTGCAACCGTTGATTGCCTTGCTTGACGGGGAGCAGCAGCCAGACCCGGCGAGCGAGCAGCAAGCGCAGGAATCGGCCGCTCCGGTACGGGCCTAACGAACGAGGCCGAGCTCCCGCTCGTACCACCTTCCGCACTCTGCTTCATAGGCTTCCGTGATGCGCTGCTCCTTGCGCTTTGCCCGCTCGTTGGCGAGGCCTGTCGCCCGCGCCGCGTCTTCGTGCGCCCATTTCTGGCGACGGGCGTAGGCGGCGCATTTTTTCTGGCGGGCTGCGCTTTCCTTTGAAGCCTTTTTCAGTTCGCGCGCTTCCGCCGACTCGCGCCGGTGGCGTTCCCGCTCGAGCGCTTTGAGCTTGCTCTTTTCCTGCGCGGCCTGTCGTGGGGTGTCGCCACCATTGGTCGCCGGGGCCGTATTCAGATCGAGAGCTTTGCCCCCGTCGCATGGCAGGTCGCTGTAGGACACCTTCCCAGCGGAATCACACTTGAATACGGCCGAAGCCGGCGCTGCAACGGCCAGCAGCGTGCAAACAAAGAAAACGCGCGCCCGAGCAAACCTCATATCACCTTCCCTGGATTCATCAGGCCGAGCGGATCCAGTGCCTGCTTGATGGCGCGCATCATTCCCAGCTCGACCTCGGATTTGTATTGGCGGATCTCGTTGCGCTTCAATGCCCCCAGCCCGTGCTCTGCCGAAATCGACCCGCTGAACCGGTGCACGCTGTCGTGCACGATACGGTTGATTTCTTCCTGGTGCGCGATGAAGGCGTCAGGCGATCCTTCTTCCGGCGGCGAGACGTTGTAATGAAGGTTGCCGTCGCCGAGATGGCCGAAGGTCACCAGGCGGCAACCGGGAAACGCGTTTTGCAGCAGTACGTCCGTTTCGCTGATGAAGTCGGCGATGCGGGAAATCGGCACCGAAACATCGTGCTTGATGTTCTTGCCTTCCTCAGCCTGTGCAAGAGGGATGTGCTCGCGCAGGTTCCACAAGGCCTTTGACTGTGCGATTGACGATGCCACTGCCGCGTCCTGGATGATGTCCTGTTCCAGCGCATCCGTGATCACGGCCTCCAGCATGGCGTTCGCGTGGTCTTCGGATTCGCTGTCCGACAGCTCTAGCAGAACATACTGTGCATAGCTTTGCGGGAAGGGCAGTCGCATCTGTGGAAAATGCTTGGCAACCAGGCGCAGGCAGAAATCCGACATCAGCTCGAACCCGGTGAGGGCGGCGCCGCATTTGCCTTGGGCCAGCGACAGCAGGCGCAGCGCGTCGCCGGGCGTGCGCATCGCGGCGAGCGCAGTCAGTTGCGACTGCGGCTGCGGAAACAGCTTGAGCACTGCGGCCGTGATGATGCCGAGCGTGCCTTCCGCGCCGATGAACAGGTCGCGCAGGTCATACCCGGTGTTGTCCTTGCGCAGGCCGCGCAAGCCGTCCCACACTTGGCCTTGCGCGGTCACGACTTCCAGGCCCAGGCAAAGCTCGCGTGCGTTGCCGTAACGGAGGACGGCGGTGCCACCTGCATTCGACGACAGGTTGCCGCCGATGGTGCAACTGCCTTCCGCCGCAAGCGACAGCGGAAACAGGTGTCCGGATTCGGATGCCGCGTTCTGCACGTGTTCAAGGATGCACCCGGCTTCCACCGTCATGGTGTTGTTGACCGTATCGATGGCGCGGATGCGGTTGAGCCGCGTGAGCGACATCACGATCGCCTTGCCGCTTTCGTCCGGCACACTGCCCAGCACGAGGCCGGTATTGCCGCCCTGGGGAACGACGGGAACGCGATATTCGTTGCACAGGCGGACCAGGGTTGCGACCTGATCGGTGTTGCCGGGCTTGACCACGGCCAGCGCCTTGCCGGTGAATCGGCGGCGCCAATCGGTCAGGTAGCCAGCCATGTCGGCGCATTCCGTGAGCACGTGATCGGCGCCGATGGCCGACCGGCACTTGTCGAGGAAGTCGTTCATTTGGATGCTTTCTGGATGGCTTGTTGCGCCAGCTTCTTCGCGGCTTTCTTGAACGGCCGCAGGTAAAGGATGGTGCAGGTAAAGAAAATGCAGGTGAGGGCGGCTTCAACCCAGCCGAGCGTCGCGGAGAGCCCGCGGTCGCTGGTGGCGCGTACGAGGCCTTCCCCGAAGTACAGCAGGATCAGCATCGACGACCATTGCATCGTGTAGAGGTCGCGCTTGATGACGCCGCGCAGCGGCAGCAGCAGCGGGAGCACTTTGAGCACCAGCCAGGAACCGCCGGGACGCAGCGGCGCCAGGACCAGTTCCCACGCCACGCATAACAGGATCAGCAGCACCAGGCTGCTGACCGAACCGGAATAGAGAATTTTTTGCATCGGGTTTTGCATCATTTGCCCCTCAGGCGCACCGCAGTTTCCGCGAGCCGGCGACCAAGCGCGACGGCGAGCAGGCGCGTGTCCTCGGAAATCGGATTCATGCCATTCCCTCCGGACCAATGGCTGGCACCGTAAGGCGTGCCGCCGCTGGTCGTGGTCATCAGCTCGGGGTGTGTGTACGGTAGCCCGAGCAGCAGCATGCCGTGGTGCAGCAGCGGAAGCATCATCGAAAGCAGCGTCGCTTCCTGGCCGCCGTGCAGACTTCCCGTCGACGTGAACACGCAGGCAGGTTTGCCTACCAGAGCGCCGGACAACCATTGCGGCGAGGTGCCGTCCCAGAAATATTTCAACGACGCCGCCATGTTGCCGAAGCGGGTCGGCGAGCCAAGCGCGAGAGCGGCGCATTCCTCGAGGTCGCGCAGTTCCACATACGGAGGACCGCTGGCGGGGATGTCGGGTTCAGTGGCTTCGGTCACCGTGGATACTGCGGGAACGGTGCGCAGCCGGGCTTCGCAACCGGCAACGCTTTCCACGCCTTGGGCAATCAGTTCCGCCAGTTTTCGTGTCGAGCCGTTCCGGGAGTAATACAGGACGAGAATAGGGAGGTCTGCAGCAATCATGCTTGGTATTATAGGCTGCTTTAGTGGACAAAAAATTCACGCTGGAATCCATGCCGCAGCCGCAAAACATCGAGCGCACGTCGCTATTCAACCTACCGGTCCTTCGCAACATACCGCTCGAGGATGTGCGCGGCCTCTGGCGCTTTGCCATGCGCCGGCTGAACGAGGAGCAGTTGCCGCAGGTGGCCGGCAGCCTGACGCTGACCACGGTGCTCGCGCTGGTGCCGATGGTGACAGTCGCGCTGGCAATCTTCACGACCTTTCCGATGTTCAATGCCTTCCGGGCTTCGCTGGAAGCGTATTTCATCCAGAGCGTGATGCCCAAGGCGATCGCCAACACCATTCTCGGCAGTATCAACCAGTTCGCCAGCAAGGCCACGCGGCTGTCGGCCGTCGGCGCGATCGGCATCATCCTCACAACCATCATCATGATGATGACGATCGATCGCGCGTTCAACCATATCTGGCGCGTGAAGTCGGTACGGTCATTCACGCAAAGGCTGGTGGTCTATTGGGCGATCATGACGCTCGGGCCCTTGATGATCGGCATATCGATTACGTCGACCTCTTACCTGCTCACAGCGACCAGCGGCTACGTTAGCAACGCCCCGCTGTTCACGGCGACGGTGTATACGGTGATCTCTGTGCTTCTTACTACGGGTGCGTTCACCCTGCTGTACATCGCCGTCCCCAACCGCATCGTCGACTGGCGCGACGCAGCGGCCGGCGGACTGCTTGCGGCGGTGGCCTTTGAGTTGGCAAAACGCGTGTTCGTCGTGTTCGTCGCCAAGTTTCCGACCTATACGGTCATCTACGGCGCGCTCGCAGCCTTGCCGATTTTCCTACTGTGGGTCTATGTCTCGTGGCTGATCGCGCTCATCGGCGCAGTGCTGGCGGCGGCGCTGCCGGTGGTGAAGTATGAGCGCTGGTGGCATGTCGGCGCGCCGGGCAGTGCTTTCATCGATGCGATGGCGATCCTCGAAGTCCTGCACGAGGCGCGCGCCGAGGGCAAAAGCGCAGCGGTGGATACGCGCACCATCCGCTCGCGGACCCGGCTCGGTTTCGACGAATCGGAGGCCTTGCTGCAGAAGATGCTGGAAGCCGGCTGGGTAGGGCGCGTCAAGCCGGAAACGCCCAAGCGCAAGCAATTCGGCAAGCGCGTCATGGAAGGCCTCGATACCTGGGCCTTGCTGGTCAATCCGGAAAAGCTGAAGGTGGCCGACGTTTACCGCCTGTTCGTATTCAACGCTGCGGGGAACGAAACGCTCGCCAAACAGGTGGAAGCGGCGGTGGAGCGGGGGCTCGACGAGACACTCGCGAGCCACTTCAGCAAGGGGCGGCTGGCTGCTACCAGCTAGCCTGGCCGGTTAGCATCTGCCAGTACATCACCCAGTCGCCCATGAACGAATAGAACGGGTGCTTGAAGGTTGCCGGCCGGTTTTTCTCGAATACGAAGTGACCCACCCAGGCAAAACCGTAACCGGCGACGAGCGCGCCCGCGAGCCACCAGGGATTGCCGGTCAGCAGCAGTGCGCCCAGGCACAACAAGGCCAGGGTCGAACCGACGAAGTGCAGTTCGCGGCAGGTACGGTTGCTGTGCTCGCTGAGGTAGTCGGGATAGAACTCGGAAAACGACGCGTACTTTCCGTCCGTCACAGTGGCCATGGCGGTCTCCATCTTGTGAATCTGGATTCAGCTTAGTCCGGTTTTGCAGAATTGCAACCGGCCGGAGGGAAGCTCCGGCCGGCGACTTTAACCCTTCATGAATCCGTAGAGTGTCTCGAGCACCGCGTCAGGCTGCTCCGCCATCAGGTTGTGGCCGCAATTGTCGATATGCACGACCCTCGCCCCGGCGATGGCCTTGGTCAGCGTGGCAGTCGCCCGCGGTGGCGTCATCATGTCGCGCGCGCCGAGCAGCAGCAGGGATGGGCAGGTGATCGACTTCGCCGCCGCTTCCCCGTTTGCATAGGTATTGCACGCGGAAAAGTCTGTGTGGAATACCTTGGCGGGATTGCGTCGCGCGATGTGCTGCATCAGGCGCTGGTTTCCGCCCATGACATAAAAGCCCGGTCCGGGACAGGACGGCTTGTGCGCCATGGTGGAATGCGACCAGATGTTCACCATGTCAATCGCCGCCTGCTCGTTGTTCAGCGACGCGTCCAGCAGCACATCCGACACCTTCATCGGATAGGCGGTGCCGACCAGCGCCAGCTTCGCCACGCGCTGCGGCGCGCGGAATGTTGTCTCCAGCGCGATCAGCGAACCCATGCTGTGTCCGACGAGCGCAGCCTTTTCCACGCCGGCCGCTTCCAGCAGCGCCACCAGCCAGTCGGCAATGGCCTCCACGCTGGCAAGCGGGCTTCCCTTGCTGCGGCCGTGGCCGGGCAGGTCGACCGCCAGCACGCCGAAACCATGATGTGCGAAATAGCGCGTCTGCAGGATCCACACCGAGTGATCATGCTGCGCGCCATGGATGAACACCACGGTCGGCAGCTCCGGATTGAAGGCCTTGCCGCCGGTATAGCAATAGGCTTCGTGTCCTTGTACGTTCAGCAGCATCTCACGCTCCCTTCTGCGCGGCTTTCAGGCCGCGTCCCAGGTCTTCGATCAGGTCGTCCGCATCTTCGAGGCCAATCGACAGGCGCATCGTTCCCTCGGTAATGCCGGATGCGGCCAACTGCTCGTTCGGCACGCGGAAGTGGGTGGTGGAGGCCGGATGGATCACCAGGGATTTGGCATCGCCCACATTGGCCAAGTGCGAGAAGACCTTGAGCGATTCGACGAAGCGGCGGCCTGCCGCGCGGTCGCCCTTGATGCTGAAGGAGAAGACCGCGCCGCACCCCTTGGGCAACAGCGCCTGCGCAAGCGCGTGGTCCGGATGCGATTCGAGTTCCGGATACGACACCGACTCGACGGCTGGATGCGCGGCGAGGAATTCGACGATCTTCCTGGTATTGGTCACATGCTTGTCCATGCGCAGGCTGAGCGTCTCGATGCCCTGCAGGATGGCAAAGGCATTGTGCGGGCTCATCACCGCGCCGAAGTCGCGCAGGCCTTCGCGCCGCGCGCGCAGCGAGAAGGGCGCAACCGTCGATTCCTCCGCAAACACCATGCCGTGGAAGCCGTCGTACGGCTCGCACAGTTCGGCGAAGTGCCCGGTCTTTTCATAGGCCTGCTGCCAGTCGAAGGTGCCGCCGTCCACCAGCAGGCCGCCGATGGCAGTGCCGTGCCCGCACAGGAATTTGGTCGCTGAGTGAAAGACCAGGTCGGCGCCGTGGTCGAAGGGGCGCAGCAGATAGGGTGTCGTAAACGTTGAATCCACCATCAGCGGCAGATAGTGTTCGTGCGCGATGGTGGACACCTTCGGGGTGTCGAGCACGTCCAGGCCCGGATTGCCCAGCGTTTCGCCGAACAGCACCTTGGTGTTCGGACGGATCGCCGCGCGCCAGGCATCAAGGTCGCGCGGATCGACAAAGGTGGTCTCGATGCCGAAGCGTTTCATCGTATAGGCAAGCAGGTTCTGCGAGCCGCCGTACAGTGCGCGCGACGCGACGACGTGGGAGCCGGCGCCGGCAATTGTCGCCAGCCCGAGATGCATCGCCGCCTGGCCGCTGGCCACGGCGATGCCGGCCACGCCGCCTTCGAGCGCGGCGATACGCTCCTCCAGCACGGCATTGGTCGGATTCGAGATGCGCGAATACACGTGGCCTGCGCGTTCCATGTTGAACAGGGAGGCTGCATGATCGGAATCCTTGAACACGAACGAGGTGCTCAGGTAGATCGGCGTAGCGCGCGCGCCGGTGGCTGGATCGGGCGCCGCGCCGGCGTGCAGGGACAGGGTGTCGAACCCTGGATATTTCGGGGCACTCATCGGTGGATTGTCTCCAAAACTTGTTCTAGATCAGTTCTGCGAAGTGCATCAGTCGGACTCTTGCATGCTAGCATTGATCGGGAAATCAAGCTGTCATGCGGACGACAGGCGAATTCGCCGAACGGGTCCGCTTTGGACAGCGTTTGGCAGAGGAAATCGCCGAGGGTGCAGGAAGGGTCGCCGGGGCGCGCTGGATTTTTCATGCCGCTTAGGCTACATTCAAAGGACACAACAACAATTTCCCTCCTGGGACGACGCTATGAAAGTATCCGAGATCCTGAAAGTAAAGGGCGACATCCTCTATACGGTAACACCCGACTCGCCGCTTCTGGATGCGGTGGAAACGATGGCCGAGAAAGACATCGGCTCACTGGTGGTGATGGAGTTCGGCGAACTCGTGGGCATGCTGACCTTCCGCGAGGTAATGAAGACCCTGTATGAAAACAAGGGCTCGGTCGGCAACGACACCGTGCGCAAGCATATGGATGATCACCCGATCACGATTACGCCCGACACCGAAGTGAACGAAGTGCGCCGGCTGATGCTGGAGCGCCATGCGCGTTATGTGCCGGTCGTCAGTGCCAAGACGCTTTACGGCGTGATTTCGTTCTATGATGTTGCAAAAGCCGTTTTCGAAGCGCAGAGCTTCGAAAACAAGATGCTCAAAGCCTACATTCGCGACTGGCCGGCTGAGGGCGACGAATAAATACCGCCGCAGTGGCTCCGGACAAAGCCGTTCATGGATTGGAATTCATGAACGGCTTTTTTGCGTCCGCATGTTTCGGTCAGGTTTCATCGAATCACACAAGGAAAGGATAACTCCATGCAGATTGCCGTCGTCGGCGCAGGACTGGCTGGCCTTACATGCGCCCGCCAGTTGCAGCAGCAAGGTCATCACGTAGTCGTCTATGAACGGAATGCCGAAGTCGGTGGCCGCATGGGCACGCGACAGACGGAGCTGGGCGGATTCGACCACGGGGCGCAGTATTTCACGGCGTCGAGCGAAGCGTTCAAGAAGCAGGTCGCGGCATGGCGCAAGGCGGGATGGGCAGCACCTTGGGATGGCAGGCTGGTGTCGCTGGACAAGGGCGCTGCTACGGCAGCCGGCCGGAATTCTGCCCGGCAGCGCATGGTCGCAGTCCCGGGCATGGGTGCGCTTGGGCAGCATCTGGCCGAAGATCTGGATGTACGTTGTGAACAGGCTGTCGTCCGTCTCGAACGGTTCGGTGAGCAATGGCTTCTTTCTGTGCAGTGCGATACGGTGCCGATCGCGGCGACCGCCGGTCCCTTTGACGCCGTCGTGCTTGCGCTGCCCGCCGATATTGCGGCACGACTGCTGCAACCGGTGTCCCAACTTGCTGAACAGGTAAGCCAGGAGCACCTTGAACCGTGCTGGGCACTGATCCTCGGCTTCCAGGAGCCGCTTGGCCTGGACTATGACGGTGCGTGGGTGGAGGGATCGCGCCTGAAGTGGATTGCGCGCGATGCCTCCAAACCGGAGCGCCGGCCCGGCGAGCACTGGATCGGTCACGCCTCGCCGGCGTGGAGCGTGGAACATCTTGCCGACGATCCTGAGCGTGTCAAGGAAAAGCTGCTGAAGGCATTTCATGAAGCCACTGGCGTACACGTTCAGCCGGTGTATGCAGACGTGCACCGCTGGCGTTATGCGCAGGCAGTGAGTACCTTGCCGGGAGAATGCCTGTGGGACGGCGAGGCGCGGATCGGCGTCTGCGGCGACTGGTTCGCGGCCGGATTCGACGGCAGCGGCCGCGTGGAGAATGCCTACTTGAGCGGATTCACTCTGGCCGAGAGAGTGGGTTAAACGAAACTCGACTGCGACCGTATCGTCTCTTCATCGAGCTGCTTTTGCGGCGCGACGAGCGGCAGCGTAAGCACGAAGGTGCTGCCCACCCCGACTTCGCTTTGCACCCGGATGCGTCCGCCGAGGATGCCGCTGACGATATTGTGGGTGATGTTCAGTCCCAGTCCCGATCCGCCCGCGCCCAGCTTGGTGGTGAAAAAGGGATCGAAGATCCGGTTCAGGTTGGCGGGAGGAATGCCGACGCCGTCGTCCTTGACGGTCAGTTCCAGCCAGCCGTCCCCGGTCTCTTCCGCAGTAATCGACACCATGCCTGCCTGCCGTCCTTCAAAGCCGTGCAGCAGTGCGTTGTTGACGAGGTTGGTGATCACCTGGCCGAGCGGGCCCGGATAGCTGTCCATCACCAGGGTATCCGGGATGTTCTGCTTGACGATGAATGAGGTCTTCTTCAGCGTCGGCCACAGGGTCAGCATGATTTCGGACACCACTTCGGCGACAGAGAATTTGCGGCGTTGCGAACTCGTCTGGTCGACCGCAACCTGCTTGAAGCCGGTCACCAGGTTTGCCGCCTTCTGCAGGTTGCGCACCAGGATGTCGCCGGCCTTGCCGGCGTCGCCGAGATAGTTTTCCAGCATGGTCCGTTTCAGCGTGCTGTCCTTGAAGTGGCCGGACAGCGACCGCGTCTGGTCGACCAGAGTGCTTGCCACCATCAGGCTGTTGCCGATCGGCGTGTTCAGTTCATGTGCAATGCCGGCGACCAGCGAGCCCAATGCTGCGAGTTTCTCGCTGCGCACCAGTTCTTCCTGCGCCTTGTTCAGGGTCTCCAGCGTGTAGGCCAGTTCTTCGTTGGCTTGCTGCAGCTCTTCCGTGCGCTCGACCACGCGCTGCTCGAGCGTCGCATTCAGCTCGCGGATCTCGTTTTCGATGCGCCGCTTGTCCGTCACATCAGCGCAGGCAAGAATCCCGAAACGTTCTCCGGCCAGCGAGAAGGTATGGCCGGCAAACTGCACCAGCACCTTGCTGCCGTCGCCGCGGTACATCCAGACCTCGCGATGGCTTTCCGTCGATCCGGTTTGCTTCAGTTCGTCGATGAGGCTGGTGCGGTCCGCGATATCGCAATACAGGCCCAGTTCGACCGTGTTCCTGCCAATCACTGAATCGCGAGGGCGCATGAAAAGCTGCTCGAACGCGCGATTGACGTCCTTGACGATGTAGTTGCCGCGGACCTGGGTAACAAACATTGCGATCGGCGACGACTGGAAAATCGTCGAGAAGCGCTGTTCACTGTTGCGCAATTCCTCTTCGGCACGCTTGCGCTCCAGTTCGGCGGATGCGCGTTCGCTGAAGACCTGCAGCAGCGACCTGATGAGGTCGGGGTTGCCGATGGTCTCGGTATGCATCACTGCGAGCACGCCAATGGTATTGCCTGCAGCATCCCGCAGGGGCGCGCCGGCGTAGCTTTCCCATTCGAGCGCGCCTAGCGGAATGTTATTGGGGAAGGACATGCGGATGCTGGATGGGAAGACCGATATATCGCCTTCCAGGGTGCGCTCACATGGCGTGCCGATGCTGTCGTATTCGAAGTTGGCGACGGTATTGCCCCTGACGTGCGCCGCAACCGAGTGCAGCCTGTTTTGCGCGTACGATATCCGCAGGCCGATGAATGCGCCGTCGGTGCGCAATGCGGAAGCCAGGTCCGCGAGCAGCAGTTCGAAGAACGATTCGCCGGCGATATCGCGTGTGCCCTGGGCGAGACGCAGCAGTGCGCGGTCTGCTTCGGCCTTGCGCTCCTCGAGCAGGCGCTGGTCGGTCACGTCACGGATTACGGCAAGCATGTAGCGTTCATTATTGGCGCTGAAAATGGTGACGTTCGCCATGCATTTGCGCACGCTGCCGAACTTGGTGCGCATCTCCCATTCGAAGTTCCGGACCATCTTGTTGGCACCCAGGTCTTCCAGGAGCGCCCAGCGCCGAGCCGGATTGACCCAGATATCGAGTTCGATCGCAGTCTTGCCCACCGACTCTTCGCGCGTATATCCGGAAAGCGCCTCGAAGGTCTGGTTGACGTCGATCAGGACGCCGTCGCTCATGCGTGAAATGGAGATCGAGTCCGGATTGCCCTGGAATGCCCCCGCGAACTTGGCTTCGGAAAGACTCAGCGCTTCCTCTGCGCGGCGCTTCTCGGTGATGTCCTCGGCGATCGACAGCAGGCGGTCTGACCTGCCGCTCTTGTCGGCGATATGGGTGTGGCTCCATTGGCAGGTGATAATTTGCCCGTCGACGCGGCGGTTCGGGCTGATGTTGCGGCTGTCGCCCTTGCCGGCGGTCAGCCGGTTGAACGTCGCATTCACCGCTTCGCGACTGGCATTGGGGATGATGAAGCTGGCGTGGCGCCCGATCGCCTGTTCACGCGCGTAGCCGAAGATGCGCTCCGCCGCGGCATTCCATTCGATGACCTGCAGTTTGCTGTCCCACTCGATGATCGCGATCGGACTCTGCTCCACCAGCGCGCGGTAGCGCTCCTCGCGTTCGTACAGTTCCTGTTCGACGCGCTTGCGCTTGTCAATGTCCTGTTCCAGTTCGCGGTTTTTGCGGTCGACTTCCTCGAACAGCTTGCGCAGGCTGATCCGCGTGTCTTCCATGCGGCGGCTGAGCATACCGATCTCGTCCAGGCGCTGCCAGGTGAACGGCACATCGAGCTGCCGGTTCGCCAGGCGTTCCGCCCCTGTGCCCAGCTTTTGCAGAGGACGCACGAGGCGGCGGTCGAGCAGGATCAGGATGAGCGCGATCGACAGCACCGCCTGCGCCAGCACGGCTGCCATCGATTCCAGCAGATCTTTCATCATGATCGCCCGCAAGCGGGTGCTGCCGACCTCGATCTTGACCGACCCAATCGTGCTTCCGCGGTAGACGACCGGTTTTTCGGTGGTTGCCGTGTACCCGACGCGCCGTTCGGGACGCTCGCCGGATACGAAGACACCAAGCGCGTTGTCACGTACCTCGATGCGTACGATGTCTTCCTTGCGCGACATCATCGCCTCGAGCAGCGCATTGCCGCTCTCCTGGTTGATGTTCCACAACGGTTCCTGCATGCCGTTGGAAAGGATGTCGGCATTCTGTTCGAGCAGTTCCTCCGTCTGCTTGCGGATGTCGTCGCGGTACTGCTTGAACCAGGAGTAGCCGCTGATCAGCAGGGCGGGCGCGAGCAAACCCAGCACCACGACGAGCACGATCGCTCGTCGCAGAGTAAGGGTCCGTACGCTGAAGTTCATGGCTTTTTCGTTCCGGAAGACGGCGCCCGGGTGGGAAAGGGGCGGTGCCGGCCGGGCAGCGCGTTACCGCGCTCCATTGTCCTTGAGCCAGGTCGTGAGCTGGTCCACCGTCATCGGCCGTGCAAACAGGTAGCCCTGCGCGAGGGGACATCCCAACCCGGCCAGGATGTTTGCCTGACGTTCGTCCTCGACCCCCTCTGCCACCACCGACAGGCCGAGGTTGCGTCCGAGCTGGATCACCATTTCCGCGATGCTGCTGCCGCGCGAGGAGCTGGTGATTTCGGTGACGAAGCTGCGATCGATCTTGAGGCGGTCTGCCTGCAGGCGCTGCAGGTAGCTGAGCGAGGAGAAGCCGGTGCCGAAGTCGTCGATTGCGATGCTGACGCCGGTCTGCTTGACTTCGCCGAGCAGCTGGATCAACGCATCGGGCTCTTCCATGGCGATCGATTCGGTGATTTCCAGTTCGATGCGGGAAGGCGGTACCTTGGTTTCCGCCAGCACACCGCGCAGCATGTCGAGGAAGCGCGGATGACGGAACTGTACCTGCGAGACGTTGATCGACATGGTGAACTGGGCGTAGCCAAGGCTGTCCAGCCGCATCAGTTCCTTGCACGCCTCACGCATCACGCGCTCGCCGATGTCAATGATCAGGCCGGAGTATTCGGCGATCGGAATGAATCGGTCCGGCGGGATGAAGGTGCCGTCCTTGGTACGCCAGCGCAATAGGGCCTCCGCCCCGACCGGCCGCCGCGTGGACAGGTCGATTTGAGGCTGGTAGACGACGAACAGTTCCTTTTCCTCGTATGCATTGCGCAGCGCATGCATGAGCCGGACCCGTTCGCGGATGTCCACGCCCATGCTGCGGGAGAAATAGAAGTGGCCGGCGCGCTGCAGCAGTTTCGCCCGTTTCAGCGCGATGTCCGCATCCTTGAGCGCATCCGCACCGCTGCCGTCGTAATCGGCAAGCCGGAGCAGGCCGGCGGTCGCGGACAGCTGCACTTCCTGGCCGTCGATGCTGAAAGGCTCGTCGAACAGGTCAAGCAGGACAGCCGGATTGACCAGCGCGGCATCGCCAAGGATGCCGAAGGTATCGCCGGCCACGCGCGCGATCGTGAGCTGGCTGCCCAGTTGCGCCTGCAGTCGACCCGACACGCCCAGCAGGAGCAGGTCGCCAAACTGATGGCCGAGGGCATCGTTGGTTTCGGAGAAATGATCGATGTCGACCAGCGCCAGGATGACTTCGCTGCGCATCTGCAGGCCGAGCGCTTCGTCCAATAACTCCCTTAGACGGGTGCGGTTCGGCAACTTGGTCAGCGGATCGTAGAACGCGAAATTGTGCAGGCGCGTAACCAGCAGGACATTGTCGAGGCCGACTGCGATATTGCGGCAAAACACTTCCAGCAGGCGCTGGTCGATTTCGTTGAGTGGAACGTTCGTGTCGATGTAGGCGACGAAATCGCGGTTGGCATTGCCGCCGAAATACAGCGTCGTGTAGTCGCGCCCGTAGATGTTGGCGCGTTGGTCCAAGGACTGCTGAAGCAGTCCGGCAACCCGAGCATTACGCACACCCGGCACGCCCGGCCCATTCGCAGGAAGCGCGTGCGCGCCGGCGGCCGCGATGACCGACAGTTCGCAGTCGTGCTCGTTCGGGCGCTCCTGCACGCACAGCAAGCCGCTGGCGTCCAAGTCGAGGAGCTTGGCGACCTGAGTGATCACGCCGGCTGCGAAATTGTTCAGGCCATGCAGGGCCATCAATTCGGTGCTGGCGCGGACGATACGGTCGAGGCCGCGGCGGCTGGCGTTGATCGCACGGATCTGTTCATAGGAACGGATCGCCGACGTGACAGTGGTGTAGAGCTTGATGCGCGTCAGCTCGGATTTGGTCTTGTAGTCATTGATGTCGAAGTCGCGGATCGCGTCGATCTCGGGCGCGTAGCCCGGCTGTCCGGTGCGCAGGATAATCCGCACTTCGGTGAGCTTCAGCACCTCCCGGATGTGCCGCACCAGTTGCAGGCCGGAATCTTCCTGCTCCATCACCACATCAAGCAGGATGACCGCAATATCCTCTTCCTGGGTCAAGAGCTCGCGCGCTTCGGCGGCGGAATAGGCGTGGACGAATTCAAGCGGACGGTGTTGCATTTCCAGGTTGCTGAGCGCGAACGTGGTTGCAGAATGGACGTCAGTATCGTCATCGACGATCATGACGCGCCAGACACCCTTTGCTTCGGCGCTTTCGGGCGTATCAGCCGGCGGCGCGGTTTCGTCCAGGAATACGAGATCGTCGTCGGCGGACGCAGTCGATCTGCTCATTGTCCTCTCCAGGATGGCCGAGTTCTCTTCTGGGAACAGTATATTAGGTATTCCATCGGCGACGAGACGGCGTGAAGGACCGGAAAGTCCTTACGCTATTGCTATTTATGTAACTTGAATCATTCAAGCCTGTGATTGGCCCGCGGCCGTAAAGCTTTCGATACGCTTCTTGCAAAATGGTAACTGTTCTGGATGTTGCACCATATTTGGCCGGTGTGCAATCTGCAGTTGCGTCGCCGTTGATTTTCGGTACGCGACATTGACAAGGACTGTTGTACTTCTAGTATTCAATAGGGTGAATGGGCCAGCAATTTTCTTGTAAATCAATATTCTTTCTACGGCATCGGGTGCAGGATATGGCGGCAACAGGGCGGTTCTCGATCTTGGCTTGGTGCATGACGCTGTCGTTGACGGCCGCTCCGGCCGTGGCGTTGGCGGAACAAGCAACCCTTGTGAATTTTGACGCGGCCAATCCGCCGTTCATGTACGGTTCGGCACAGCATGCCGATGGACTGTATCCCTCACTGGTGGTCGCCGTGTTCAACCAGATGGGCAAGCCGGTGAAATTGTCGGCCAAGCCCTGGAAGCGGGCGCTCCGCGAGCTGGATCTGGGCGTTGCGGGTGTCGGCGGCATCTACAAAACGGAAGAGCGCCTGCGGAAGTATGACTACAGCGAAGTGCTATTCGTCGAGCGGATCGCCGTCTACCACCATCATGACAAGCCGGTAGCGTTTGACGAGTTGTCCGACCTGTACGGAAAACGGGTCGGCACGCTCCTGGGCTGGAGCTACGGTGACGAGTTCGACAATGCACGCAAAGCGGGAAAGATCCTCGTCGAGGAGGTGCCGTCCGATGTCCAGAATTTCGACAAGCTGGCCCGCGGCCGGCTCGATGCGGTGCTCGCAATCGAACAGGTGGGTGCAGGCATCCTGAAATCGGGTAGTTACACCGGCATCCAGAAAAGTCCGGTCTACCTGGCAGAGAAATCCACCCATCTCGCCTTCCACAAAAAGGCGGAAGCGGCAGTGCTGCTTGCGGAATTCAACCGCGCACTGCGGGACATCAGGCAGAACGGCGTGTATGGACGGATACTTAACCAGCACAACCTCGCGCACCGTTAAGCTGCATGCGGTTTACGTCCGGCCGCCAGGTTTCTGGGAATCCGGTGGTCGATAAGCTAAAATCGAGCCTTTCCAGATCTCTTGTACACCATCATGTCCGGCAACACTTTTGGCACACTGTTTACCGTCACGACCTTTGGCGAATCGCATGGACCGGCAATCGGTTGCGTGGTCGACGGCTGTCCGCCGGGCATGGCGTTGTCGGAAGCCGACATCCAGCCGGAACTCGACCGCCGCAAGCCCGGCACCTCGCGCCATGTGACCCAGCGCCAGGAATCCGACACGGTGGAAATCCTGTCCGGCGTCTTCGAGGGCAAGACCACCGGCACGCCGATCGCGCTCCTGATTCGCAATGAAGATCAGCGCAGCAAGGATTACGGCAACATCGTCGACACCTTCCGCCCCGGCCATGCCGACTACACCTACTGGCACAAGTACGGCATCCGTGACCCGCGTGGCGGCGGTCGCTCTTCTGCGCGCCTGACCGCGCCCATCGTCGGTGCCGCGGCAATCGCAAAGAAGTGGCTGAAGGAAAAGTATGGGACCACGTTCAAGGGTTGCATGAGCCAGCTCGGAGAGATCCCGATTCCCTTCGAGTCATGGGAGCACGTGCCTGACAACCCGTTTTTCGCCGCCAATGTGACGGTACTGCCGCAGCTCGAAACCTATATGGACCAGCTGCGCAAGGACGGCGACTCCTGCGGCGCGCGCATCGACGTGGTGGCGCAGAACGTCCCTGTGGGACTGGGTGAACCCATCTACGACAAGCTGGACGCCGAGATCGCATACGCGATGATGGGTATCAATGCCGTCAAGGGCGTGGAAATCGGCGCCGGTTTCAAGTCGGTCGCGCAGAAAGGCACGGAGCACGGCGACGAACTGACGCCTGAAGGCTTCGTGACGAACAACGCTGGCGGCGTGTTGGGCGGCATCTCGACGGGGCAGGACATCACCGTCTCCATCGCCATCAAGCCGACCTCCAGCATTCGCACCCCGCGCCGTTCGATCGACAAGGCCGGCAATCCGATCAACGTTGAAACCTTCGGCCGCCATGATCCCTGCGTCGGCATCCGTGCCACGCCGATCGCCGAGGCGATGCTTGCGCTGGTCCTCATGGATCACGCGGTGCGTCATCGTGCCCAGTGCGGCGATGTGGTCGTGTCCACGCCGAAGATCGCCGCCCATATCAAGTAAATACATGCGTTGTTCACCTGGACTGCCCGCGGCGGTCCGGGCTGTCCGGCACCGAGCAGGCAGGTGGCGGGCAGAAGGGAGTACTTGTCCGCCTGCCGCCTCCAAAGAACCGTCCCGTGCAGCACCCGTCCTGGCCCAAACAGTCGTTCAGCTTCGCCCTTTTTTTCTTCGCGTACTACGGCTACGTCGGCGTTTTCTCGCCCTATGCCAGCCTCTATTTTGCCGACAAGGGCATGACGGCCGCGCAGATCGGCGTGCTCATGTCGCTGATGCAGGTGATGCGCATCTTCGGTCCCAATCTTTGGGGCTGGGTCGCCGACCGCCACCAGCAGCGTGTCACGGTGCTCAGGATTACGGCCGTCGCTGCCGCTGCGGCATTCATCGGGATTTTCTTCGGCCAGACGTTCGTGGAGTTCTTCCTCGTGATGGTTGCGGTCAACCTGTTCACCAGTGCCCAGGGGCCGTTGTCGGAGGCGCTGATGCTGTCCGAGATGCGTGGCGATCTCACGCACTACGGACGCCTGCGGCTTTGGGGCTCGGTCGGATTCATCATGACGGTGACCTTCGCCGGCCCATTGCTCGACTGGTACGGAATCCGTCTGATGCCCTGGATCGCCATTGCGCTACTCACGCTGGTACTTGTGTCCAGCCTGCGCATGCATGAAACGCCGCACGGCGACCATCACCTGAACGTGCCGTCCGTGCTGTCTCTGCTGAGGCGGCGGGAGGTCGCAGCCTTCTTCGTTTCCACCTTCCTCATGATCGCCGCTCACGCGTCGCTCTACGTGTTCTACTCGCTCTATCTCGCACAGATCGGCTACAGCAATACGGTGATCGGCCTGATGTGGTCGTTGGGCGTCGTGGTGGAAATCGCATTCTTCTTCTACCAGGCGCCGATCTTCAAGCGCTTCGGCGTACCAAAGTTGATGGTGGCGAGTCTGTTGATTGCGGTAGTTCGATTCCTGATGATCGGCCTTGGGGCACAATCGCTGTTTGTGCTGCTGGTGGCCCAGGTGCTGCATGCCGCAACCTTCGGCGTGCATCATTCGGCATCGGTCGCGACCCTGCAGCGCTGGTTCTCGGGGCCGCTGCAGGCGCGCGGACAGGCCCTGTTCACCAGTATTTCCTACGGGCTAGGCGGGTCGCTCGGCGGGCTTGTCCTCGGTGGCTTCTGGGATACATTCGGCTCGCAGACGGTCTATCTGATGTCCGCCTTGTTTGCCCTTGCCGGAGCCGGAGCTGCCGCCCTGTCGTACAGATGGCAGCCGCATCATCATGAGGAGAAAAAATGAAATCGTTCGTCAAGAAGGTATTCCTGAAGCAGCTGCTCGCGGTGGCGGGCGCGCTGGCGCTGGTGTCCTGCCAGACGGTTCAGACTACGCAGACCGGTGTAGTGGGTGTCGACCGCGAGCAGCGCATGGCTGTGCCCGCGGAATCGCTCGAGCAGGCCGCCCGCGAACAGTACGCCGCGCTCATGGCGCAGGAGCGGAAGAAGGGCACGCTCAACCGCAACCCGGCTCAGGTGGAGCGTGTCCGGGCAATCGCTAACCGCATCGTCCCGCAAACAACGGTTTTCCGGCCGGACGCCCGCGAGTGGGCGTGGGAAGTGAATGTCCTGACTTCACCGGAGGTAAACGCCTGGTGCATGCCGGGAGGAAAGATGGCGGTGTACACCGGCCTGATTGAAAAGCTGCAAATCACTGACGACGAGCTGGCCGCCGTCATGGGGCATGAAATCGCCCATGCCTTGCGTGAACATGCCCGCGAACGCGCGTCGGAGCAGGCGGTGGCGGGAACCGTGATCTCGGTGGGAGCAGCCTTGCTCGGCGTGGGAGACCTGGGCCAAAAGACGGCCGAATATGCCTATATGGGCCTGCTTGGTCTGCCCAATTCCCGCCGCCATGAAACCGAGGCGGACCGGGTCGGCATCGAGCTGGCCGCCCGCGCAGGTTTCGATCCGCGCGCCGCAATCAGCCTGTGGCAAAAGATGGGGCAGGTCGGCGGCAGCGAACCGATCAAATTCCTGTCCACCCACCCGTCGCAGTCCGACCGGCTGGCCGACCTGTCGGTGTACGCGCAACGCGTGATGCCGCTCTACGAGCAGGCCAGAAAACAGCGTTGATTGCAAAACAGTCAATCAAAACGCCCGCGCGCCTTTGGCTGCGGGCGTTTTTCATTGGGCTGGCGCGGTCCGCAGCCCGGTTTTGCGGCGCACAACTATGGCATAATCAAGGACTATTTTCACTGTTTTTGCGCAGCCGCATTCGCGCTGATCCTTGCAGGCTTTCGACACATGGCACAAACGCTTTACGACAAACTCTGGGAATCGCACGTCGTCCACACGGAGGAAGACGGCACTGCCGTCCTTTACATCGACCGCCACCTGGTGCACGAAGTCACCAGCCCGCAGGCGTTCGAAGGCCTGAAACTCGCCGGCCGCAAGCCGTGGCGCGTTTCCGCTAACCTGGCGGTCGCGGATCACAACGTGCCGACGACCGACCGTGTCAACGGCATCGCTGACCCTGTCTCGCGCCTGCAAGTCGAAACGCTGGACGCGAACACGAAAGAATTCGGCCTGACCTACTTCAGCATGCGCGACAAGCGCCAGGGCATCGTCCATGTGATCGGACCGGAGCAGGGCGCGACATTGCCGGGCATGACGGTCGTCTGCGGCGACTCGCACACCTCCACGCACGGTGCCTTTGGCGCGCTGGCGCATGGTATCGGCACCTCCGAAGTCGAGCACGTGCTGGCCACCCAGACGCTGCTGGCCAAGAAATCCAAGTCCATGCTGGTACAGGTCGACGGCCCGCTGCCGTTCGGCGTCACCGCCAAGGACATCGTGCTGGCCGTAATCGGCAAGATCGGCACCGCGGGCGGCACCGGCTATGCGATTGAATTCGCCGGCTCTACCATCCGCTCGCTCTCGATGGAAGGCCGCATGACCATCTGCAACATGGCGATCGAAGCCGGCGCGCGCGCCGGCATGGTGGCCGTGGACGACACCACGATCAACTACATCAAGGGCCGTCCGTTCGCGCCCGTCGGCCCGCACTGGGACCGCGCGGTCGAGTACTGGCGCACGCTGCATTCCGACCAGGGCGCGAAGTTCGACATGGTCGTCACGCTCAACGCTGCCGAGATCAAGCCGCAGGTAACCTGGGGGACCTCGCCCGAGATGGTGGTCGCTGTCGATGACCGGGTGCCGGATCCGGACAAGGAAAAGGATCCGGTCAAGCGCGATGCGATGGAGAAGGCGCTGGTCTACATGGACCTGAAGCCGAACACCGCGATGTCCGACATCCGCATCGACAAGGTCTTCATCGGTTCCTGCACCAACTCGCGTATTGAGGACTTGCGTGCAGCTGCAGCTGTTGTGCGCGGCAAGTTCCGCGCTACCAACGTGAAGCTGGCGATGGTGGTGCCGGGCTCCGGCCTCGTGAAGGAGCAGGCCGAGCGCGAAGGCCTCGACAAGATTTTCAAGGACGCCGGTTTCGAATGGCGCGAGCCGGGCTGCTCGATGTGCCTGGCGATGAACGCCGACCGCCTCGATCCGGGCGAGCGTTGCGCCTCGACCTCCAACCGTAACTTCGAAGGACGCCAGGGACAGGGCGGCCGCACCCACCTGGTGTCGCCAGCCATGGCCGCGGCGGCCGGCATTGAAGGGCATTTCGTCGACGTGCGTGCATTGCGCTGACGGTTTTCAGGGAGGATAAGAATGAAAAAACTGTTTGCACTCATCATTGCTACTCTCGTGCTCGCGGGCTGCAACACCGTCCAAGGCATCGGCAAGGATGTGAAGAAGGCAGGCGAAGTCGTCGAGAACGCTGCTAAGAAATAATTGAAGGAGAGTCGTTCCCTTGAGAGGAGCGGCGACAGAGATCAGGACCATGGATAAATTCACCGTACACGAAGGCTTGGTAGCACCGCTGGATCGTGCGAACGTCGATACCGACGCCATCATCCCCAAGCAGTTTCTGAAGTCGATCAAGCGTTCCGGCTTCGGCCCGAACCTGTTCGACGAATGGCGCTACCTCGACCATGGCGAACCCGGCATGGATAACTCGAAGCGCCCGCTGAACCCGGACTTCGTGCTGAACCTGCCGCGCTACCAGGGCGCGTCCATTCTGCTGACCCGCAAGAACTTCGGCTGCGGCTCCTCCCGCGAGCACGCGCCATGGGCGCTGCAGCAGTACGGCTTCCGTGCCATCATCGCGCCGAGTTTCGCCGACATCTTCTTCAATAACTGCTTCAAGAATGGCGTGCTGCCCATTGTCCTGTCCGAAAGCCAGGTCGACCAGCTGTTCAACGAAGTGAAGGCCTTCCCCGGCTACAAGCTGGTAATCGATCTGGAGAAGCAGCTGGTCAGCACGACCAACGGCAGCGCCAGCTACGCCTTCGACGTCGACGGCTTCCGCAAGTACTGCCTGCTGAACGGCCTGGACGACATCGGCCTGACCCTGCGCCACGCCGACAAGATCCGCGCTTTCGAAGAGCGCCATCTTGCCTCGCAGCCGTGGCTTGCCAACACGATTTGATAAAACAGATAGCAGACCGAACAAGATGAAAATCGCAATCCTGCCGGGCGACGGCATCGGCCCCGAAATCATTGAACAAGCGGTACGGGTACTGAAGGCGCTCGACGAAAAGTTTGAAATGGAAACCGCGCCGGTCGGTGGCGCCGGCTACGAGGCGCACGGCCATCCGCTGCCGGAAGGCACGCTGAAGCTCGCGCTCGAAGCAGATGCCGTACTGTTCGGTTCCGTCGGTGATTGGAAATACGACAAGCTCGACCGCCCGCTGCGCCCGGAACAGGCGATCCTCGGCCTGCGCAAGAACCTGAATTTGTTTGCCAACCTGCGTCCGGCCATCCTGTATCCGGAACTGGCTGGCGCCTCCACACTCAAACCCGAGGTCGTTTCCGGCCTGGACATCCTGATCATCCGTGAACTGACCGGCGACATTTACTTCGGCCAGCCGCGTGGCGTGCGCGAATGCCCGGACGGTCCGTTCAAGGGCGAGCGTGAGGGTTTTGACACCATGCGCTATGCGGAAACCGAAATCCGCCGCATCGCCCACGTCGCCTTCCAGGCCGCCCGCAAGCGCAACAAGCGCCTGACCAGCGTGGACAAGGCCAACGTGCTCGAGACTTTCCAGTTCTGGAAGGACATCGTGACCGACGTGCACAAGGAATACCCGGATGTCGCCCTCGACCACATGTACGTCGATAACGCTGCAATGCAGCTGGTGCGCGCGCCGAAGAAGTTCGACGTGATCGTCACCGGTAACATGTTCGGCGACATCCTGTCCGATGCAGCCGCGATGCTGACCGGTTCCATCGGCATGCTACCGTCGGCGTCGCTGGATGCGAATAACAAAGGCCTGTACGAACCCTCGCACGGTTCCGCGCCCGATATCGCGGGCAAGGGCATAGCCAATCCGCTGGCGACCATCCTGTCGGCTGCGATGATGCTGCGCTTCTCGCTGAACAAGGCGGAGCAGGCAGAGCGCATCGAGAATGCGGTCAAGCAGGTACTTGCGCAAGGACTGCGCACGCCGGACATCTATGAAGACGGCACGACCAAGGTCGGTACCAGGGAAATGGGCGACGCCGTCGTGAAGGCGCTGGCCTTGTAGGAACGGTTGGGATTAGTTTTTGTTATGTAGTTCTCTAGAGGGAGAAAATCGTGAAGTTAGTCGGTCTGGTAGGTTGGCGTGGTATGGTGGGCTCGGTCCTGATGCAGCGCATGCAGGAAGAGGGCGATTTCGCCCACATCGACCCGGTGTTCTTTTCGACTTCCAATGCTGGCGGCAAAGCCCCGGCAATGGCGAAAAACGAAACCACGCTGAAAGACGCCAACAATATTGATGAGCTCAAGAAGTGCGAGATCATCATTACCTGCCAGGGCGGCGACTACACCACCGAGATTTTCCCGAAGCTGCGCGCAGCTGGCTGGAACGGTTACTGGATCGACGCGGCATCCACGCTGCGCATGGCCGATGACGCCGTCATCATCCTCGACCCGGTCAACCTGCACGTGATCAAGGACGCGCTTGGCCGCGGTGTGAAGAACTACATTGGCGGCAACTGCACCAACTCCATCATGCTGATGGGTATGAACGGCTTGTTCCGCGAAGGCCTGGTCGAGTGGGTCAGCTCCATGACTTACCAGGCAGCCTCGGGCGGTGGCGCCAACCACATGCGCGAATTGCTGAAGGGCATGGGCGTCATCCATGCCGCTGTCGCCGACGAGCTGGCAACCCCGTCGTCCGCCATCCTCGACATTGACCGCAAGGTTGCGCAGACGATCCGCAACGACGTCCCGACCGAGTTCTTCCCGGCGCCGCTGGCCGGCGGCCTGATTCCCTGGATCGACAAGCAACTCGACAACGGCCAGTCCAAGGAAGAGTGGAAGGGCCAGGCCGAAGTCAACAAGATCCTGGGTAACAAGAACACGATCCCGGTCGACGGCCTGTGCGTACGTATCGGCGCGATGCGCTGCCACAGCCTCGCCCTGACCGTGAAGCTGAAGAAGGACGTGCCGCTGGCGCAGGTCGAAGAGATCATCCGCTCCGGCAACCAGTGGGTGAAATGGGTGCCGAACGACCGCTCGATCACCGAGAAGGAACTGACCCCGGCATCCATTACCGGTGGCCTGCAGGTCGGCGTCGGCCGTGTGCGCAAGCTGAACATGGGGCCGGAGTACCTGTCGGCCTTCGTCATCGGCGACCAGCTGCTGTGGGGGGCGGCCGAACCGCTGCGCCGCATGCTGCGCATTGTGTTGGACAACTGAGACAAAACTGCGTTAACTATATTTATATAGTTGTCGCAAATTCCTGGGGCCTGTCGGCGCGGTTCGATGAACCGGAAGCCGCCAGGCCCCTGTTTCGTTGCCAAAGCACAACAGCAAATTTGGCAACGCTACTGCTGTAGCGGGGATGCCAGTTTTACACCACTTAGTAAGTTGGTTACACTTGCGCGCCTAAGTCCATGATGATATGGTGAAAGTTCCCCCGATCAATGTTAAATTGGCGCCGTGATTGTGCCCGCGCCAGATTCGCGAACGGAATGCCCTCTTATGCCATCCAAAATGCATTCAAATAAGCGCCCGACCTCCGGTATGTTCTATTTGAAGACACTCAGCGCCGCTGTCGCGTCTGCGCTCGTGTTTTCGAATGCCTATGCTGCCGGACTGGGCAGGCTGACCGTCCTGTCTTCCCTGGGGCAACCGTTGCGAGCCGAGATCGAGCTCACGGCCGTTTCAAAGGATGAAGTGGGGGCGCTCACGGCGAAACTGGCATCGGCCGAGGCATACCGCCAGGCAAATATCGACTTCCATCCGGCGCTGATGACACTGCGGTTTGCGGTCGAACAGCGGGGAGATCGCCAGTTCATTCGCCTGACATCTTCCCAGCCCCTGAACGAGCCCTTCGTCGACATGCTCCTTGAACTGAGCGGTCCGAATGGCCGTCTCGTGCGCGAATACACATTCCTGCTGGATCCGGCTGACTTGCGTACCACGCAGTCCGCTCAGGTCGCACCGATGCCAGTGCCTCAGGCGAGCGCGCCCGCTTTGCAGCCCCAGGTCCAGCCGGACACCGCACCCGCGCCGCGTGCTTCTGCCCCTGCCCGAGTGCAGCGTGCAGAACCGGCGCCGCGTCCGGCGAAGCCGGTACCAGCGCCTGCTGCAGAACCGCGAGGCGAATCCAGTCAAGGCGATTACCGTGTCCGCAACGGTGACACGCTCGCGCGCATTGCCAGCCAGGTCAAGCCGAGCGGCATTTCCCTGGACCAGATGCTGGTTGCCCTGTACCAGGCAAATCCGGAAGCCTTTGTCGGTAACAACATGAATCGCCTGAAGGCGGGCCAAATCCTGACGGTTCCCGAGGCCGACAAGGCTGGCGCAATCAGCCAGTCCGAGGCACGCGGCATCATCGTCGCGCAGGCAGCCGATTTCAATAATTACCGCAACAAGCTGGCAGGCCAGGTTGCCTCGGCAGAGCCGCAGAAATCGGCAGAAGCAAAGCAGGCCGCCGGTGGCAAGATCACCGCAAAGGTCGAGGAAAAGGCGACCCCGGCGTCCGAGTCGAAGGACAAGCTGAAGCTGTCCAACTCGCTGCCGGCGCAGGGTGCAGCTGCTGACAAGGCAGGAGCGGCGACAGCGGAAGACAAGATTGCACGCGAAAAGGCAATTGCGGAAGCGAACGCCCGCGTCAAGGAACTCGAGAAGAACGTTACCGAACTGCAGAAACTCCTCGAGGTGAAGAACAAGGCGTTGGCCGATCAGCAGAAGCAGGCCGACGCCACTGCGGCGGCGGCAAAGGCTGCGGCACAACCGACTGCACCTGCTCCGGCACCGGCTCCTGCAGAGAGCAAGCCAGCCGAGGCGAAGATCGAGAAACCCGCCGAGGTCAAACCCGCAGAGACCAAGCCGGCTGAGCCGAAGGTCGAAAAGCCGGCAGAACCGGTTGTACCGCCTGCAGCCGCGCCTGCGCCGGCACCGCAAAAGCCAAAGGTCGTTACGCCGCCGCCAACGCCGGCTCCCGAACCCAGCTTCTTCGACGAACTGCTCGCGAATCCGCTGGTTCTACCTGGCATCGGCGCCTTGCTGGTTGCTCTGGGTGCCCTCGGCATTTACCGCGCACGCAAGCAGAAGCAGAGCAAACAGTTCGAAGACAGCATCATTACCGACTCCAGCTTGAAGGCGAATTCGCTGTTCGGCTCGACAGGCGGGCAGAGCGTGGATACCAGCAACAGCGTGTTCAACTCCAGCTTCGCGCCGTCGGCCAGCCAGCTCGACTCCAATGAAGTCGATCCGGTTGCCGAGGCGGACGTCTACATTGCGTATGGCCGCGACGCCCAGGCAGAAGAGATTCTCAAGGAAGCCCTGCGCACCCAGCCTGATCGCCATGCGGTCCGCGTCAAGCTGCTGGAAATCTATTCCAACCGGAAGGACCTGCGCGCGTTCGAAGTCCTGGCCACCGAGCTGTACGGCCTTACCAAGGGGGAGGGCGACGATTGGGCCCAAGCTGCATCGATGGGCGCTGCAATCGATCCGAACAACCCGCTGTACGCCAGCGGCAAGAAGGGTGCCGGCGAAGCGCCGTTGATTGCGCCGACCCAGCCGCTCGACGAGCAAGGCCTGGCGACGCTGCTTTCGACCACCCAGACCGACACCACGCAGCTTGAAACCATCAGCGGCCTGGATGCCGACGCGTCGTATTTCAACAACACCGAGCTGGCGACCGACACATCGGGTGAGAAGGCTCCTGGCGAGGCGCCGCAGGCGGAGCCGGAGCCAGGGCACAAGGTCACGTCGAACGACCTCGACTTCGACCTCGATGGCATGCAGGACCTGGCCGTACCCAACACCATTCCGCGCCCGGTTCCAGCAGAACCGCCGGCCGAACTGACCTCGATCGATTTTGACTTCCTCGATGAACCTGTCAAGCCGGCCGAACCTGCCGCGGATATGACGCCGGCACCGGCCGCTGAATCGGAGCCGATTCCCGAGCCGGAACCGGCCGCGTCGATCCCGCCGATCGAGGATCTCGAGTTTTCGCTTGGCGACGACAAGCCTGCCGATAACCAAGTCCCCGAAGCCATGGCGGATGACATTTCGTTGGATGCGGTGCAACCGCCGGCAGAAGCTGTCACCCCGGATCTCGGCGACCTGTCCCTGCCAGTGGAAGAACCGAAAGCTGATGCGCCGGCAGCCGATGCCGATCCGCTGGACTTCGACCTCTCCGATATCAGCCTTGAGCTGAACCCGCAAAACGAGGCGCCTGTCTCGAGCACGCCCGACGAACCGCTCGAACCCGTGGCGGATCTGGGGTCGCTCGAATCCACGCCGGAACCCGCGCCGGTCGAGCCATCCCTGTCGAACGAGTTGCCGGATCTGGACTTCGACTCGATGAATACTCAGATGCTGACCGACGATCCGGATGCAAGCAGCGCGGAGATGGCAACCAAGCTGGATCTGGCGATCGCATACCAGGAGATCGGCGACAAGGAAGGAGCGCGAGAGCTGCTGGACGAAGTGCTCAAGGGCGGCTCGCCGGAACAAAGCGAACGTGCGAAGGCCTTGTTGCTCGAACTGGCATAATTCGCTTTTTTCATTCTTCGACGGGCGCAGCGCCATGCTCGCGCCCGTTTTTCTTTAGAGTGGTTTTAGCCTGACTGTGCACGAGTCAATGTCGGGTTGGGAAGTGCAACCGTACGTGAGGTACGGTGAGCATCGCAGGCCCGAGATTGGCTGCGGCTGGCGGGGTGTGTACGGTCGGGATAAAACTGATCTAGCAGGACAGATAGCAGATTGAGGTTGACTTGAAGCGAATAGTGCTCGGAGTGCAATACGACGGTGCGCCATGGCGCGGCTGGCAGACCCAGCCTTCCGGCGGCACCGTGCAGGACACGCTGGAAGCGGCGCTCAAGTGTTTTGCGTTAATCGATATCGACACCACCTGTGCCGGTCGCACCGACGCGGGCGTGCATGCGCTTGAGCAGGTGGTGCACTTTGATACCGAGCTTGATCGCGACATGTTTTCCTGGGTGCGTGGCGTCAACGCTTTCCTGCCACCATCCGTTGCCGTGCGTTGGGCCTGCGAAACACCTTCCACGGAACACGATGCCTTTCACGCCCGTTTCAGCGCGACGGCTCGCACTTATCACTACGTGATCTACAACCATCCGGTACGTTCGCCGCTTCTGACCGGAAAGGCCGGATGGGTCTTCCGGCCCTTGCAGGTCGAGCCGATGCGAGTGGCAGCAAAGCATTTGCTGGGCACACACGACTTTTCGGCATTTCGTGCCGCCGAATGTCAGGCCAAGTCGCCGGTAAAGACCATGCATGACATTCGGATCGAACGACAAGGCGATATCATTGTCGTTACACTGACGGCCAATGCCTTCTTGCATCACATGGTGCGCAACATCGTGGGTTCTTTGATTGTTATCGGCAACGGCAACCAGCCGTCAGCGTGGCTTGCCGAGATTCTTGCCAGGCGCGACCGCAGCTTGGCAGCGCCGACCTTCATGCCCGACGGCCTGTACCTGGCAAAGATCGCGTACGATGCCAAATGGCATCTGCCGCAGGAAAATGCGCCGGGTTTGCCACTTCCCGGCATCGCTTTGCAGGGTGGCGCAGCGATGTAAGGCTGCCGCATTGACCAATTGAACAGAACATGACTTCCCGCACACGCATAAAAATCTGCGGACTGACCCGTAACGAGGATTTGCTGGCCGCGGTCAACGCCGGTGCCGATGCTGTCGGCCTGGTGTTTTATCCGAAAAGCCCGCGCCATATCGCGCCCGAAAATGCGGCGCGGCTCGTCGCCGGCTTGCCGCCATTCGTGACCACCGCTGGATTGTTCGTCAATGCTTCCGAGCAAGAGGTGAAATCCGTGGTCGCGCAAGTACCTGTTTCCCTGTTGCAATTCCATGGCGACGAGACGCCGGGACAATGCGTTTCAATTGCCGAAGCGGTGAACCGTCCCTTCGTGCGCGCCGTTCGCGTTAACACGGAAATGACCGGCGCGGATTTGCTAAAATACGAGCAACAGTATCGCGCCGCCAGCAGGCTGTTCTCAGGTCTGCTTCTCGATGCCTTTGTCGAGGGCTATGGCGGCGGCGGAAAGGTCTTCGATTGGTCTCTCATTCCAAAAGAGCTCGCGCCTCGGGTCGTTTTGAGTGGTGGCTTGAGCGTGCAAAACGCCACTGAAGCAGTGCTTCAGGTGCGCCCTTACGCCGTCGACATCAGCAGCGGCGTTGAACAGTCCAAGGGCATCAAGGATCCCGCCAAAATCCGCGACTTCATCGACGCGGTACGCAAGGCGGACGCTACTTCTGGCAATTGAAGAGAGAATCACCATGAAAGAACTGAACGCGCTCGAGAACTACGCCGAGCGCCAGGCAATCCCGACTACGGCCATTTACCAGGCCGCTTCATACAAGCTTCCCGACGCGCGCGGCCACTTCGGCCAATATGGCGGCAGCTTCGTTTCCGAGACGCTGACCCATGCGCTGGATGAACTGAAGAAGGGCTATGCCCACTTCCGCAGCGATCCTGACTTCCTCGAAGAGTTTGCGCGCGAGCTGAAGCATTTCGTCGGCCGCCCCAGCCCGATCTACCACGCCAAGCGCTGGTCCGAGATGCAGGGCGGCGCGCAGATCTATTTCAAGCGCGAAGACCTCAACCATACCGGCGCGCACAAGATCAACAACGTGATTGGCCAGGCCCTGCTCGCCAAGCGCATGGGCAAGCCGCGTGTGATTGCCGAGACCGGCGCCGGCCAGCACGGCGTGGCGACTGCGACGATTTGCGCGCGCTTCGGCCTCGAGTGCGTGATTTACATGGGTGCCGAAGACGTCAAGCGTCAGGTGCAGAACGTCTATCGCATGGAACTGCTGGGCGCGAAAGTGGTGCCGGTCGAATCCGGTTCCAAGACGCTCAAGGACGCGCTGAATGAGGCGATGCGCGATTGGGTCACCAACGTTGAAAACACCTTCTACATCATCGGAACCGTCGCCGGCCCGCATCCTTACCCGATGATGGTACGCGACTTCCAGTCCGTGATCGGCAAGGAATGCCTGGAGCAGATGCCGGAGTTGGCAGGCCGGCAGCCCGACTACGTGGTGGCGTGCATCGGTGGCGGCTCGAATGCGATGGGGATCTTCTATCCGTACATCGACCACAAGGACGTGCAGTTGATCGGCGTCGAAGCGGCAGGCGAGGGTCTCGAAACTGGTAAGCATTCGGCGTCGCTGATCGCCGGCTCGCCGGGGGTGTTGCACGGTAACCGCACCTACTTGCTGCAGAACGAGGATGGCCAGATCATCGAGACGCATTCCGTCTCGGCCGGCCTCGACTATCCGGGCGTCGGACCTGAGCATGCGTACCTGAAGGATGAGGGGCGTGCGAAGTACGTATCGATCACCGATGACGAGGCGATCGAGGCGTTCCACAACTGCTGCCGCATTGAAGGGATCATCCCTGCGCTGGAGTCGAGTCATGCGCTGGCCTACGCGGCCAAGCTCGCAGCTACCCTGCCGAAGGACAAGATCATTCTTGCGAACCTGTCCGGACGCGGCGACAAGGACATGCATACCGTGGCCGAACGCATGAAGAAGAAGTTCTGACGCCGGCCGTACCTGACCAGCCTTGTTCCCATAACAATCGTCTTCAGGGGAGTGCCGGAGCGTGCATCCGGCGCTTTCCCTGAACGGCAACACGGAATCGCACCATGTCCAGAATACAAACGACCCTGTCCGCGCTTGCGCAGAAAAGCCGCAAAGGCCTGATTCCCTTCATTA
>CBIHRW010000001.1:0-138807 GCA_966212545.1 uncultured Noviherbaspirillum sp. | reverse complement strand
GTATCGCGCAGCACGCTTTTTTCCAGCACAGACGCCACCTCCACCTGCACATCGGCCAGGCGCTCGGGCAATACACGGTCGATCTTGGTCAGCGCCACCGCCCCCTGCCGTACGCCGAGCAATTCCAGGATGGCGAGATGTTCGAACGTTTGCGGCATGGGTCCGTCGTCGGCGGCAATCACCAGCAACACGAAATCCACTGCCGCCACGCCGGCCAGCATGTTGCGCACGAAGCGCTCATGCCCCGGCACGTCCACGAATCCGACCGGGAATCCCGTCCCGAGGTCGGCATAGGCGAAACCGGGTTCGATCGACATGCCGCGCAGCTTTTCTTCCTTCAGGCGGTCGGTATCGACGCCCGTCAACGCCTTGACCAGCGAGGTCTTGCCGTGATCGACATGGCCCGCCGTGGCGATGATCACAGGTACACCTCGCCTGCAAATAACGCGGCGAACTCCGCTTCCTCTTCAAGGCAACGCAGGTCGAGCAGGAATGCACCGTCGGCGATGCGCCCGATGACCGGGACGGCCAGCGCACGGAAGATCGACGCGATCCGGTCGAGCGCTCTGCCCGATGCGCGCTTGCCGCCGCATGGCCTCACCTGCAATGCAAAGCTTGGCAGCAGGTCGACCGGAAGCGAACCGCTGCCGATCTGGCTTTGCACAGGGACGACGTCGACCTCGGCATGTCCGGCAAGCCATTTCGCCACGACCGGTTGCAGGCGTTGCGCCGACGCGGCGATATCGCCGGGCGGCCGGACCAGCAGGCGTATCGCCGGCACGCGCTGCGCCAGGCGATCGGGATCGGCATACAGGCGCAAGACGGCCTCCAGCGCGGCAATGGTCAGCTTGTCGCAACGCATGGCCCGCTTCATCGGATTCTTCTTGATGCGCGCCACGAGATCGGCGCGACCGACGATAATGCCTGCCTGCGGGCCGCCGAGCAGTTTGTCGCCGCTGAACGTGACGAGGTCGGCGCCATTGGACAGGGTTTCGGCCGGCGTCGGTTCGTGCGGGAGGCCGAAGCGTGCCAGGTCTGCCAGGGTGCCGCTGCCCAGGTCGACCACGAAGGGCATGCCCTTTTCGGCGGCCAACGCGGCAAGCCGTTTTTCTTCCACCGCCGCGGTAAAGCCTTCCACGCGGTAATTGCTGGTATGTGCTTTCAGCAGCAAGGCAGACCGCGGGCCTATTGCTTCGGCGTAGTCCCGCAGGTGGGTGCGGTTGGTGGTGCCGACCTCGCGCAGCGTGCAACCGGATCGCGCCATGATGTCCGGCAGGCGGAAGGCACCGCCGATCTCGACCAGCTCGCCGCGCGAGACGATGACTTCCCTGCGCAGCGCCAGCGTATTCAGGAGCAGCATGACCGCCGCCGCATTGTTGTTGACGACGGTCGCCGCTTCCGCGCCGGTCAATTGCCGCAGCCAGCTTTCGACATGGTCGTCACGGTCGCCGCGCTTGCCGGCCTCCAGGTCGAATTCGAGATTCGACGCGCCGGATGCCACTTTCACCATGGCTTCGATCGCTTCCGGCGGCAGGGGTGCACGGCCGAGGTTGGTGTGCAGGACCGTGCCGGTGAGATTGAATACCTTGCGCAGCGAGGGCGCCAGATGCGCCAATGCGCGGGCAGCGACTGCTTCTGCGATGGATGCGTCCGATCCGGCTTCCTGCGCGGCCCGGCGCGCGGACAGTTCCTCACGCACTGCAGCCAGCACGACGGATCTGCCGTGCGCCGCGACCAGGGCCTCCACCGCCGGCCAGCGCAGTACACGGTCCACGGCCGGCAGGCGGACGCGGCATGCTGCGTCCGCCTCGCTCATGCCGCACCTCGGTCAGGGCGAAGTAATCCCCCGCAGGATCTGCTCCAGCGCCTGGTCGGCGAGCGCACGCAGTTCGTCATCGGTCCGGTCCTGGATGGGGTGCTGCACGAACACCATCGCCGGATCGAAACCGAGCACCTTGGACTGCAATGCGGCAGCCTGCACGAATTCGGTGGATGCAATCGCGACTCCCGGAATGCCTCGACTTTCGAGGTCTGCAATGTCATGCATACAGCACGACGTGCAAGACCCTCAGTCGGCCAATCCTTCGATGACGACATGGCACTCCGTCGCGATCTGCTGCTTGAGCGTCGTCGGTGCGACGCGTGTGAACGTCGGCTTGCGGAAGCGTTTGACCTGAATGCCGCGCGCCGTCAGTTGCTCGTCGATCCGATCGAGGAAGACATTGCCGCGCGCCTTGGAAATATCGAGGATGCCGACAACGAGCGCATCGAGTGATGCCGGGCGGGCAAGCAGCGGACGGCTCGCGGCCGATCGCTCTGCCGTGGGATCGAGCAGGATGCTTGGTTCTCTCATGAACGAATCTCCTTGGTAACAGGGGTTGAACCGACCGGGCCGGAAGCGGCCCAGCCGGCGATCACTGCAGAAAACAGTCCGGCAGTACCGCCGGCACGGACAATCAGTAGCCCGCCAGGGCGGAATTTGGGAACCGTGGTGCCAGCCATCGCGGCAGGCAGGCCTTCGGCAATGCCGCCGGCGCCGGCGACCAACTCATCGCCGGGCAGGAGCAGCAGGCGCTCCAGTTCTTCGCGCAGGCGCGCCTTCGACCAGCCGGCTTCGATAAAGACCCGGCTATGCTCGGGCGACACCACGAGCAGCGCGTCGCCCGCCATCGCCAGCTTGGGGTGGTCGACCGCGCGCAGGCACAAGGCAAAACTGCGCGCCAGGGACTCGGGCGTGCGCGATTTCTGGTCGACGATGCCCTGCACACCCTCGCCGGCGAACAGCGTGACCGTCGATGCTTCGCATGCAAAGCCGCGCTGGACCGACAGCGATTCCCACTCGCTGTCCTCCGCCTCGGCGAAGCAGAAGGTGTATTTGCCCGGCGTGCCGAGCGTGGCGCGGTCCAGCTCGCCCGGCCGTCCGCCGCCCACGTTGCGGATCACCAGTTGGACCGCGCGGCCGATCGTGGCGTTGGCGCGATTGCCCTGGCCCAGTGCATTGACGCCGGAATTCATGCCGATCGCCTTGGCGATGGGGCCGTTCACAACGACGAGCGGGCCGGCGAACATGGTGGTGCACAGCACACCGTGCATCGCGAATTCGTCGACCAGTGCCGCCTCGACCGCGGCCAGCACAACGGGCAGGTACTCCGGCTTGCAACCGGCCATGACGGCATTGATCGCCACCTTCTCCACCGTGCATTCGACCAGGTCGGGCGGCACGATGCCGATCACTTCGTCAGGCGCGCGTGTGGTGCCGGACAGCATGCGCAGCACCCGTTCGCGCGTCGGCGGCACGACCGGCAGTCCGTCCGTCCAGCCGCGCTCGAAGCAGGCTTCCATGAGGTCTTCCGACGCGGCCACCTCGACAGTGCGTGCGCCGAACCGGACGTTGCCGAAACGCACCGCGAGCTCCTCGGCGATGCCCGGCTCCAGCGTCTTCGATCCGCAGCCTGGCCGCAACGCGGGCAGGTCGTTGCCGAGATCGCCGCGCCCCGTCAACCGCTGCCAGTCCTCCCGGTGCCAACCGTAGGTCCGCTCCACTTCCCGCCCGTTTTCAACACGGATGAGTGTGGGCACCACCTCGATATGGAGGCGATAGGACTGCTCCAGCGTCTCGTCGTGGATGACGTTGGGCACGCCATCGGCATACCCGGCGTCATCCTGCACGTAGACCGTCACCGCCGCCCCGCCTTGCACCAGCTCGCGCAGCAGCGGCTCCACCAGCGTGCAGGTGGGGCATTCGCGCTTGGCGACGAGGAGGAGCCCGTCCGGCAAGGGCATTGCCACTGCGGCGTGACTGGATTGGACGCTCATGGAACGGGTCTCCGCTCCCTGCGTTGCAGGCAGGCATCGTCCAGTTGGTGAACCTTGTTCATCGGATTCCCCCGTTGTTCCCACAAAACTTGCCGCGTGCCGGCCTTATTGCGCCGGGCGCTTCATCTGGCATGACGTCGGTTGTGTCGCGACATAGGCCTCGATCTTCCTGTCGGTCTTCCAGCCGTACCCGGTGTTTTCCTGATCGTATTTCACATCCTTGCCGTTCGTCTTGACCCAGGTATTGATGTAGATCGGCTGTTGCAACTGGTGGTCCGCCTTGCGCATTTCGACTTCGCCGTTCAGCGTCTTGATCTTCATGCCTTCCATTGCGAAGGCGACCTTGACCGGGTCGGCCGATCCGGTTTCCTTGATGGCCTTCGACAGCATGGCGATCGCGCTATGGCTGGACATCAGCCAGTAGTCGTCGTTGTACTTCTTCTTCATCAGGTCGACGATGTCCTTGCCGTCCGGATCGCTGTTGACGTTCCAGTAGCTGACGTTCTTCACGCGATCCACGCCGGCGGCGCCCATCGCCAGCGGCACGCCCGTCGTATAGGCGGTGTAGGTGTAGAAGGTCGTGCCCAGGCCGGCATCCTTGGCTGCTTTCACCAGCAGCGCCAGGTCGGCGCCCCAGTTCCCGGTAATGATGGCATCGGGCGCGGCGGCCTTGATCTTGGCGACGTAGGGCGAGAAGTCCTTGACCGTCGCGATCGGATGAAGATCGTCGCCGACGATCTGGATATCCGGACGCTTGCGCTTGAGATAGTCCTTTGCCGCACGCGACACCTGGTGACCCAGCGCGTAGTTCTGGCCAATGATGTAGACCTTCTTGATGTTCGGGTTGGCGGCGATGTAGGTGGTCAATGCTTCCATGCGCATGTCCGAGTTCGGTTCGAACCGGAAATGCCAGAAGCTGCACTTGCTGTTCGTCATGTCCGGGTCCAGCGCCGCGTAATCGAGATACACGATTTCCTTGCCCGGATTGCGCTCGTTGTGCTTGTTGATGGCATCCATGAGCGCCAGGCCGACGCCCGATCCCGCACCTTGGGCGATGTAACGGTAGCCCTGGTCCACGATCGTCTTGAACTGGCTGAGCGACTCTTGCGGGCTGCCCTTGTTGTCGAAGCCGACCACTTCGATGGTGTTGCCCGGGCCTGCCCATTTCTGCTCATTGGCGATGCCGGCAATCAACTGCAGGCTGTGCAGCGCGTTCTGACCGGGCGGCGCAAAGGGGCCGGACAGCGGATCGATGAATGCGATCTTGACGTTCTCGGCCTGGACAGCAGAGGCTGCCATGGCCGCAGCGAGGGCGACGGATATCGCGAGGCGGCGTGGTGATGTGGTCATGTCTATCTCCTTATCGTGTTTTGATGTGATTGAGGCGCACGGCGGCTTCAGCGTGTGCCGGCCGCCGGCGCCGTCCTGGATTTTTCTTCGTCCTGCAGGTCTTTGCGCGACAGCTTGCCGACGGCCGTTTTCGGCAGGGCGTCGCGGAACTCCAGCGCCTGTATCATTTCGTGCTTGCCGATGTGGCTTTTCAGAAATGACTTGATTTCATCGAGAGAAAACAACGGCGCGCCTTCCTTGAGCCGGATGAAGGCCTTGGGCGCCTGGCCGCGATACGCATCAGGGATGCCGATCACGATGACCTCAGCGACCGACGGATGCTTGTAGATTGCCTCTTCGATCATCCGCGGATACACGTTATAGCCGCTGCACAGGATCATGTCCTTGATGCGGTCGACGATCCACAGGAAGCCATCCTCATCCATATAGCCGACATCGCCTGTGCGCAGGAAGCCGTCGGCGGTCATGCTTGCCGATGTCGCTTCCGGATTCTTCCAGTAGCCTTTCATGACGTTCGGCCCGGCAATGCAGATTTCTCCCTGCTCGCCGTAAGAGACCGCACGTCCCGGATCGTCGACGCTGACGAAGCGCAGCGTCACGCCGCACATCGGCGCGCCGCACGACCCGATCTTGTGGGCGCGCTGCATCGGCGTATTGGTGCCGACGCCGCAGACTTCGGTCATGCCCCAGCCCTCCTGCAGCTTGCATCCGGTGAGCCGCTCGAACCGTTCATGCACCTCGACCGGTAAAGGCGCGCCGCCGGAATTGCTGAACTTGAGCGAAGAGAAATCGTACTGCTCCACGCGCGAGAAACCGTTGATGGCAGTAAACATCGTCGGCACGCCGAAGAAGACGGTGACTTGCCGCTCGGCGAGATCCCGGACCGCCGCTGCGACGTCGAATCGCGCATGCAGCACCAGCCTTGCCGCAAGCCGAATCCCGAGCAGCAGGTTGAAGGTCAGCGCATAGATATGGAAGAGTGGAAGAACGACGAGGAAGGTCTCCGCACCGAAGGCCAGCCCCTGCGGACCGCACAGATTGAGCATCGCCTGGCTGCAGCCCGCGGACAGGTTGGCATGGGTCAGCATGGCGCCCTTGGGCAGGCCGGTGGTCCCGCCGGTGTATTGCAGCACGGCGACCGCCTCATGCAGATCGGCCGGCTCGACGACGGCGCACTGTCCGTCGTTATCCAGCAATTGCGCGAACCGGAGACGGCGCGCATCCCATGCCACTTCGCTCAACTGCCCTTCCTCGCGCAGCGCCGATTGCGTCGCATCGGGCGAGGCCGACATTTCCCCCATGTTGCCGACCACAAGGGCCTTCAGGCGGGTCTTGCTCAGCAGCCGCTCCATCAACGGATACAGGGATTGCAGATCGAGGGTAATGACGATGTCCGTGTCGCTGTCATCGATCTTGTGCTCCAGCACACGCTCGGCATCCAGCGGCGAGTAGTTCACGACGGTCGCGCCCGCCTTCAGGACGGCGAAAAAGGCGATGACATAGTGCGGCGTGTTGGGCAGATACAGCCCGACCTTCATGCCCGGCTGCACACCCAGCAACTGCAAGCCTCTTGCCGCCCGGTTCACATGATCCTGCAACTGCGCATAGGTCATTCCCTTGCCAAGGAATTCGATCGCCCGGCGATGCGGCGCGCGTTCGGCAGCGGCGTCCAGCATGCGATACACAGGCATCACGTCGATCTCGGCATCCCAGGAGACGCCCGGCGGATACGACCGTATCCAGGGAAAATCCTGCATCTTCACTTTGTCCCTCTCCATCACCGTTCTGGCGCTACCCCGAAGGTCGAGCCCGGGCGTTCGCACTACGGTTTGTGCTTAAAGCTTAAGATGAGGAGGAAAATGAATCCAATGATTTCGTTGGATGATGCCTTATGCACGCCGTTCATATTACCCATGCGTGCAGCGCTGGCGTCAGATACGGTCAACGACCCCGGACGGCCTGTGCGGAAGGCTCTTCCGGTGCGGAAGACGTGTCCATCGCGTGATTCATGGTGGCAAGAATCTGCTCGCGCAGCCAGCGCGCGGCGGCATCGTTTTCACTGCGCGAGTGCCAGTACAGGAAAAGTTCGAGGCGCAACGAGGGAAACGGCGCCGGCAAGATCTGGTTATGCACGGCATCGTTTGTCATCTTCGCAAAACTGCGCGGCATCGTCATCAGCATGTCGGTGCGGCTGACAATGCGACAGGCGGCCGCGTAATGCTGGCAGCGGATACGAATCTGGCGCGTCATCCCGGAACGCCGCAGGCTGATGTCCTCGATACTCAACCCGCGGCGCCGCGAAGAGACCTGTATGTGCGCCTGCTTGAGGTAGGTATCGAGGTCGACGCTCCCTTGTATCGACGGGTGCCCTTTCCTGGCCAGCACCACAAGCGGCTCCGACAGGACAGGGGCGTTGGCGATATCGGGTGACGTCGAGATCAGCACATCGATCGCCATGTCGAGCGAACCGTCCAGCAGTGCGGCCTCCACCCTGCGCCGATCGCTGTAAATGGATTCGATCTCGATACCGGGCGCAACAGGTCCGATGCGCTCCATCAGGGCAGGCAACATCAGCGAGTCGAACGGGTCTCCCATCGCGATGGTAAAGCGGCGCTGCGTGGTGGACAGGTCGAAGTGCACGGTCTTTTGCAGGGTGCACTCCATGCTGTGCAAGGCATTCCGCACATCGACGATGAGCGTCCGCGCCAATGGCGTCGGGGTCATCCCTTTGCTGTTGCGCTCGAACAGCGGGTCGTCGAACAAGGTACGCAAGCGTGCAAGCGCGTGACTGACCGCAGACTGGGAAAGGTTCAGTTTCCGGCCGGCGGAAGTGATGCTCCCCAGTGTGAAGATCGCTTCAAATACGATGAAGAGATTGAGGTCGACACGGGACAGGTTCATGGGGGTTGCACTCCGGGAACACACTTGGGGCATTGTAGTTCATGTGCGGTTTTCGAGTCGTCGTGCCTTGGCCGTCAGCCCCCTGTGGCAGACATGAAGCGCACAAGGTCAAAGGCTGCGCGGCCACAAATCTGCTCGAATCGGTCTGCCCGCAGTGTATCGAGACTCACATTCAGCCGCGACACGCCTGCCGCCTTGAGAGCCGTTCCGTACTTCATCCGCTGCGTACCGTTGGTCGACAACGAGAGATCGCGGACGCTAGGCAGGCGCGCCAGACGCCCGCGCTGGGTCAGGAAGAACTACTGAAATCAGGCGTGCTTAGAGCGTCGCCAGCGATGCGGCCGTGAACGGCGCAAGTTCCGAGAACCGGCCTTCGCGCACCTTGGCGGGCCACTGTGGATCGGTGATGAGGGCGCGGCCGACTGCCACCAGGTCGAATTCATTTCGCTCCAGCATGGCCTCGAGTTCGCCGAGCTCGCCGACTTCGGCGCTTTCTCCCCTGAAGGCGTGAATGAAGTCATTGCCCTTCAGGCCGACCGATCCCACCGTGATGGTCGGCTTGCCGGTGATCTTCTTCGTCCAGCCGGCGAGATTGAGGGCGGAGCCTTCGAACTCGGGCTCCCAGAAGCGCCGTGTCGAGCAATGGAAGATATCGACGCCCGCTGCGGCAAGCGGTTCGAGGAAGGCCGTCAGTTGCTCCGGGGTCTGCGCCAGCCGGGCGCCGTAATCCTGCTGTTTCCATTGCGAGAAGCGGAGGATGATGCCGAAGTCGGAACCGACGCGCCGGCGCACGGCTTGCACGACCTCGCTGACGAAGCGCGTCCGCTTGACGAGGTCGCCGCCGTAACTGTCCGTCCGGTGGTTCGACTGCTCCCAGAAAAACTGGTCGAGCAGATAGCCATGCGCGCCGTGCAGCTCGACCGCATCGAAGCCGATTTCCCGTGCCTGTTCCGCGGCATCGGCGAAGGCGGCGATGGTGTCGGCGATGTCAGCATCGCTCATCGGTTCCGCCACCTGTTTGCCGGAGGCGGACAGGCCGGACGGACCGTCCGATTTCCCCTCGGGATTCGGGCCCGTGCCCGGTTTGCGCACCATTCCCATGTGCCAGAGCTGGGGCGCGATCTTGCCGCCGGCCGCGTGGACTTCCTGCACGACGCGGCGCCATGCCTTCAGGCTTGCCGGTGCGTGGAAGTTCGGGATGTTGGGGTCGTTGGATGCGCCCGGGCGGTTGACGGTGGTGCCTTCCGTGATAATGAGGCCCACGCCTCCCTCGGCGCGGCGGCGGTAGTATGCGGCGACCTCTTCGGTCGGTATTCCGTCGGGCGACTTGGAGCGCGTCATGGGAGCCATCACGATGCGGTTCTGCAATGACAGCGTCTTGTGGCGGAAGGGCGAAAAAAGCGGGCTATTGGGCATCGGGCATCCTCATTTCGATAGTTGAGTGGCGGTGGCATGTCGACTGAGCCCGGCAACCACTATTCCTTCGATTGCGATCGGGCAAGGTCCTGCAGGGAATTCTATAGCATAACGAACGTTCATGCTTTTAGAGGCAAACAGGACGGAAAAGTCCGTCTGGAAGTTCCGCTGCCAAGGAGGGATGCATGTTGTCATGTTGTGCGCAGCGGTTGTGCGCACGCGTGGAGGTCACCCGCGCGTGCGGATGCAGAAGGCGTCTACTGCACTTTGGCGGCAGCCCGGCGCTTACCGCCTGCTTCGCCGGCTGCACGCGAAATCGCCTCTTTCAGGATGCGCTTGCTGCCCTCGATGATCATGCGCTGGGTGGATTCCGTCGGCAGCGCGCGCGCCATCAGGATCGCGCCGACAAGCTGGCAGAGAAACGCCCATGCGAGCTCTTCGCTACCCAGGCACTTGGCCAGGACCTGCTGTCCCTTGAGCAATTCGCGTTCGCACAGTTCGCGCACCGAGAGATCCGCCCGGGCGATCTCCGCCCCGAGGGAAGGCAGCACGCAGCCCGCTTCGGGGTGCTTCACATGCCCCATGTTCAGGTAACGGTCCAGTTCGAAGGCCACCCACTCTTCCGCGGTCTCGTGCGGATTGCCGGCCCACATTTCCCGGCTTGCCTGCAATTCGCTTTCCACCAGCGCCTTGAGCAGGTCCGACTTGGACGAAAAGTGGCTGTAGAACGCGCCGCTGGTCACCCCGGCAGCCTGCATGAGGCCGTCGACGCCGGTGGCGGCGAAGCCGTTCTGCTTGACCAGCGCGCCGCTGGCCTTCAGCAATTCCTTGCGCTTTTCCTCTTTATGACCTGGCTTGTACCGCATGGCCGTTCCTTCAAATCGCTTGACACCCTTCCAATCTTAGCATAACGTACGTTATCGTAACGATCGTTATTTTATAAATGGAGACTGAGATGGAAATCGCAACGACCAAACAGGCCGCACTGATCATTGGTGCGGGAGACTCGACGGGCGGCGCCATTGCCAAGCGATTTGCGAAGGGAGGCTTGATCGCGTGCGCCACGCGCCGCAATGCCGACAAGCTGCAGCCGCTGATCGACGAGATCCGCAGCGAGGGCGGACAGGCCTACGGGTTCGGGTCGGACGCGCGCAAGGAAGAGGAAGTCATCAAGCTGGTGGACGACATCGAGCGCGATATCGCGCCTATCGAAGTGATGGTCTTCAATATCGGCGCCAATGTCCCATGCAGCATCCTCGAGGAGACGGCACGCAAGTACTTCAAGATCTGGGAAATGGCCTGCTTCAGTGGCTTCCTGGTCGGTCGTGAAGTCGCCAAGCGCATGGTCGCGCGCGGCCACGGCACGATCATCTTCACGGGTGCCACCGCCGCCCTGCGCGGCTCGGCCAATTTTGCCGCATTCGCCGGCGCCAAGCATGCGTTGCGGGCACTGGCGCAGAGCATGGCGCGCGAGCTGGCCCCGAAGAACATTCACGTCGCGCACGTCGTGATCGACGGTGCCATCGACACCGCCTTCATCCGCGACACCTTCCCCGAACGCTATGCGCTGAAGGACCAACACGGCATCCTGAATCCCGACCATATCGCGGAAAACTACTGGCACCTGCATACGCAGCCGCGCGACGCATGGACGCACGAACTCGACCTGCGCCCCTGGCTCGAGCGGTGGTAATCGTCGCTCCATTTCTTTCATCAGCAGAGGATCCCATCCATGAAACAGGTCGAGTTCTTTTTCGACGTAGGCAGCCCCTACAGCTATCTCGCGTATCACCAGCTTCCGAAGATCGCCCGGGCCAGGAACGCCACGATTTCCTGGCGTCCGATGTTGCTGGGAGGCGTGTTCCAGGCGACAGGCAACGCCAGTCCGGCAAGCGTGCCGGCCAAGGGCATGTATTCCCTGATTGACCTTGAGCGCTGGGCCAAATACTTCGATGTGCCGATCCGGCATAACCCGCACTTCCCGATCAACACGCTGCATCTCATGCGCGGCGCCGTCGCCATGCAAATGCGCAGCGACGAAGACTTCCATCTCTACCTGTCGGCGGTATTCAGTGCGATGTTTGAAAAGCCGCGCAACCTTGGCCTCCCCGAAGAAGTCGCGGTCGTGCTGAATGACGCCGGCATTTCGCCATCCCTTTTCCTCGAACTGATCAAGGATGACAAGGTGAAGGAAAAGCTGAAGCAAAACACCGAAGAAGCCGTGTCACGCGGCGCGTTCGGCGCGCCCACGTTCTTTGTCGGCCAGGACATGTACTGGGGACAGGACCGCTTGCATTTCGTCGACCTGGCGCTCGCATAAGCAGAACGTTGCTGGGCTAGCAACGGAAACCTGAACCGCTCCTTCCCCTTGCAAGGGGAAGGTTGGGATAGGGGTGGTGAGGTCAAGCAATCGCAATTCATGATTCAAGCTTCCCCCCAACCCGTCCACCTCACGCTTGTAAGCGGTTACATGCCTGCTCAGGCATCTTGATCGCGGGAATCAACGCAGGCGAGCCGACACCCGCAGCCGACACCGCCCTTGCTCCGGCCGCAATACTGCCTGCCGCTTCGACACGCCTGACATTCCTCAAGTACAGGCGGGTTTTGCTTCTTTACTCGGCTCGCCCGTAGTCAATACTACAAACTATGCGCTGCGAGGTGCGCACGCCACCCGGCGATGGACGCGCGCCAAGCTTTCCTCAGGCATCGGGATCGGCATCGTAGCGCCCGCCCGGACTGTTTCCGCATGCGCACGCTCATCCTTCGCTACCGACTGATCTTGCTGATCCTGTTGCTATCCGGGATTTCATCCTGCGGGGAAAAGCGTGAGGCCACGCAGCAAGCGCCGCCACCGGAAGTTGCGGTCATCACGCTCGCCGCCACGCCGGTGACGCTGGTGGAAGACTACCCGGCGCAGACGGAAGCGGTCGAAGCCGTGGAAATCCGCGCGCGCGTCGGCGGCATCCTGGAGCGCCAGGCGTTCAAGGATGGGGCGCATGTGAAAAAAGGCGACCTGCTGTTCGAGATCGACCAGAAACCTTACGTTGCAGCACTGGCGCAGGCCAAGGCCAATCTGCAGCAGGCACGGGCATCCCATCTCAATTCCGCGCAGATGCTTTCACGCTTCAAGCAGTTGATCGATTCGCGCGCGATCAGCCAGCAAGACCTGGATGGTGCCATCGCGAAGGAACGCGCCGACGCGGCGAGCGTGGCGGCAGGCGAGGCCCAGGTGCAGCAGGCGCAACTGAACCTGGACTACAGCACGATCCGTGCGCCGCGTGACGGCATGATCAGCCGCGCGTTGATCAAGCCGGGCGGCTTGGTGGTGGCGTCGACCACGCTGCTGACCACGCTGTATTCCGAGGACCCGATCTATGTCGGCTTCACCATGAGCGAACAGAAGCTGAATGAATTGCAGAGTCAACATGACTTGCGCGACATGAAGACATCGCCCGAGTTCAAGCTCAAGCTCATCGACGGCAGCGACTACCAATACAGCGGCAAGCTCAACTTCGTGGATGCGGCGATCAACCCGCGCGATGGCACCTTGCCGGTCCGGGTTGTCGTGCCGAACCCCGACGGCGCATTGCGCCCGGGACAGTTCATGCGAGTACTGGTGCCGGCAAAAGCGAATCCGAATGCGATCCTGGTGCCGCAAAAGGCGGTACAGGAAATCCAGGGCAAACGATCGGTGTACGTGGTCGGCCCCGACAACAAGGTCACGAGCCGCGACATCGTTGCCAATCGACGCGCCGGCAGCGACTGGGTGGTGGAACAAGGCTTGAAGCCGGGTGAAACCGTGGTGGTCGAAGGCATCGCCAAGGTGCAGCCCGGCGCGACAGTAAAAGCCGTGCCCGCGGGTACAGGCCAACAGATGGCAAACCAGCCGGAACCGCAGCAACCGAGCGCCGGGCAAAACGGGAAGCGCGGAGGCTGATGGCCTTGCCAGGCGCCTGACGAGCAAGCAAAAGACCGATGTTCAACTATTTCATCGACCGCCCCGTCTTTTCCTCGGTCATTTCCCTGATCATCACGCTCGCGGGCGCGCTGGCGGCTTTCGGCCTGCCCATTTCCCAGTATCCGCAAATCGTGCCGCCGCAAGTCCAGGTGACGACCAGTTTCCCCGGTGCGAATGCGGATGTGGTGGCGCAATCGATCGCCGCGCCGATCGAACAGCAAGTCAATGGCGCCAAGGGCATGATCTACATGGACTCGAAGAGCGCCAACGACGGCTCGTACAACCTGACCGTGACTTTCGAGATCGGCACCAACCAGGATCTCGATGCCGTGGATGTGCAGAACCGCGTGGCCGTCGCGCAGAGCGCCTTGCCCGCGGATGTGCTGCGGCAAGGCATCACCATCCGCAAGCAGTCGACCGACTTTCTCGAAGTGCTGGCGCTGACGTCGCCGGACGGCCGCTTCGACACGACTTTCCTGAGCAACTATGCGCTGCTGAACCTGCAGGACGCGCTGGCGCGTATTCCGGGCGTCGGCTTCGTGCGGATCTTCGGCGCACGCGACTACAGCATGCGCATCTGGCTCGATCCGGACAAGATGGCGCGCCTGGGGGTGACCGCAGGCGACGTGCAACGCGTTGTGCAGGAGCAGAACGTGGTGGCGCCGGCCGGCCGCGTCGGCGCGCCACCCGTGCCGACAGGACAGCAGATGCAGTATTCGGCCACCATCGCCGGCCGGCTGTCGGATCCTGCGCAATACGAGAACATGATCGTGCGCGCTGCGCCCACCGGCCAGATCGTCTACCTGAAGGACTTCGCGCGTGTCGAGCTGGGCGGGGCAGACTACAGCATCAACGTGCGGGAAAACGGCATCCCGGGCGTCTTCATCGGCATCTTCCTGCAGCCGGACGCCAATGCGCTCGACGTGGCCAGTCAGGTCAAGGCGGCCATGGACGATGCCGCCAAACGCTTCCCCGAGGGGATGGTGTATTCCATTCCCTACAGCACCACGCCTTTCGTCACCGAGTCATTGAGGGAAGTGCTGATCACGCTTGGCATTGCCTTCGTGCTGGTGATGATTGTCGTCTTCCTGTTTCTCCAGACATGGCGCGCGACCATCATTCCGATGCTGGCGATTCCCGTCTCGCTGGTCGGCACTTTCGCCGCCTTTGCCGCCCTGGGTTTCTCCATCAATACGCTGACCTTGTTCGGCCTGGTGCTGGCAATCGGCATCGTGGTCGACGACGCGATCGTCGTGGTGGAAGCGGTGCAACACAGGCTGGATGCGGAGAAAACTTCCGCCAAGGAGGCGACCAAGGCCGCCATCGCGGACGTCGGCGGTCCGGTCATCGCCATCGCCTTGGTGCTCGCAGCCGTGTTCATCCCGGTCGCCTTCCTCGGCGGATTGACCGGGCAGCTCTACCGGCAGTTTGCGCTGACGCTGGCGACCTCCGTGCTTCTTTCTGCCGTCGTCGCCCTGACGCTGACGCCTTCCTTGTGCGCATTGCTGTTGCGCCCGGCCTCGCATGAGCGTCCGCGCGGCGTCCTGGGCCGCTTCTTCGCACGCTTCAACCACTTCTTCGAAACCGCCTCGAACCGCTACAGCCGCAGCGTCGTCACGCTGGCACGCCATGCCCTGCTGGTCATGCTGACTCTCCTGGTCATCCTCGCCGTGCTCTTTTTCATGATCCGCTCCCGCCCGACAGGATTGGTCCCGCCGGAGGACCAGGGCTATGTGTTCGCCGTCATGCAACTGCCGCCGGCGGCATCGCTGGAGCGCAGCAACGCCGCCATGGAGCAGCTGACGCGCATCGCCCGCGAGACTCCCGGCGTGGACGGCGTGGCGTCACTGTCCGGATTCAACCTGTTGACAGCCCTGACTACCTCGTACAACTCGACCACCTTCATCCGTCTCAAGCCCTGGCACGAGCGCACGGCACCGAATGAAAGTGCCGATGCCATCGTCGGCACCCTGCTCAAGCGCCTGAATACGGAGATCAAGGAAGCCCGGACGCTGGTGCTGAATCCGCCGCCGATACGAGGCCTGGGGACCACCGGCGGCTTCGACTTCATCCTGCAGGACCGCAGCGGCGGCAACCCGAAGCAATTCGGGCAAGTCTTGCAGAACGTGCTGGCGGCGGCGCACAAGCGCCCGGAGCTGGGTTTCGTATTTCCAAACTACGACGACCGCATTCCGCAGATCGAGTACCAGGTGGACCGGGAAAAGGTGAAGACTTACGGCGTCGCGCTGACCGACGTTTTTTTCACGCTGCAGAGCATGATGGGCAGCTATTACATCAACGATTTCAACCTGTACGGCCGCACCTTCCGCGTGCAGATGCAGGCGGAGGCCCGCGCGCGCGCCAGCCCGGACGACGTCAACCGCTTTTACCTGCGCAATGCCAGCGGCGACATGATCTCGCTGTCGGCGGTGCTGACGCCCCGCTCCACGAACGGGCCGGAATTCTACGAGCGCTACAACATCTATCGCGCCGCCACCATCACCGGGGCGCCCGCGCCGGGCTACAGTTCCGGCCAGGCGGCGCAGGCGATGCAGGAAGTCGCAGCCCGCACCTTGCCGGCCGGCTTCGGCTACGAATGGACGGGCGCAACCTACCAGGAACAGAAAACCGGCGGCCAGACCGGTTATATCTTCGCGCTATCTCTCATGTTCGTCTTCCTGGTACTGGCGGCCCTCTATGAGAGCTGGGCCATGCCGGTAGCCATCCTGCTGGTCATTCCGTTCGGCGTGCTGGGCGCGTTCACCGGCCTCATCCTGCGCGACGAGGTCAACAACGTGTACACCCAGATCGGGCTCATCATGCTGATCGGCCTCGCCGCGAAGAATGCCATCCTGATCGTCGAATTCGCCCGGCTGGCGCGCGAGCGCGGCGTGGCCATCGTGGAGTCGGCGCAGCAAGCGGCGCAATTACGCCTGCGGCCTATCCTGATGACCTCATTCGCCTTCATCCTCGGCAGCCTGCCGCTGGCGATTGCAACAGGCGCGGGAGCGGGAGCGAGAAAGTCGATCGGCACGGCAGTGGTATTCGGCATGCTGTTCGCGACCATGCTGGGAATCTTTGTGATTCCGGTTTTCTATGTCGTGCTGCAGAGGATCAGCGAACGGAAATCGCCGTTCCGCCAGTCGCAATTCGAAAGAAATCCGATCCACGATGATCGGCCCCGATCCCGCACATGAACGAGGCGGATGCGATGGTCGGCATTTCCCTGTTACCGTTAGCATGCGAAAAAAGATTCGTCGCGGCGGCCTGAAAGGTCAGCAGAAAAGTGCGCAGCACTCTTCTTCATTGCAAGGTACCGCTGATGCAGCGTCTGCTCTTGCACCGGCATTGTGATCCTGAAGCAATTTGCGCCACGGCAGAACGAATGTCTGTTCGCGATTTGCAGTGGTGCAAATAGGCTAAAATTCCATTTTTTGCAACGCAGCATTTCAAGGAGGCCTCTTGGCTTCGCATCCCGAGAAGAGCAGACTTGCCGCCCTCACTCTGGCCGCCATCGGCGTCGTCTACGGCGACATCGGCACCAGCCCCCTCTATACGATGAAGGAAGTGTTCGCCCCGGCGCACGGTTTGCCGCTCAACGAGGGAAATCTCCTTGGCGTGACCTCGCTGATTGCGTGGGCGCTGATTCTGATTGTGTCCCTGAAGTATGTAACGCTGGTCCTGCGCGCGGACAACCGCGGCGAAGGGGGCGTCATGGCGCTGGTGGCGCTTGCCCTGTCGTCAGTCGGGCCGACGTCGCGCTGGTTCCATCCGCTGGTGCTGGTCGGGCTGCTCGGGACTGCCATGTTCTTTGGCGACGGCGTCATCACGCCGGCAATTTCGGTGCTGTCGGCGATCGAGGGCCTGGAAGTGGCCACGCCTGCCTTCAAGCCCTATGTGGTTCCGCTCACGGTGGCCGTACTGGTGGCGCTGTACGCGCTGCAGCGCACGGGCACCGGCGGCATCGGCAAATGGTTCGGGCCGATCGTGGTGGTCTGGTTCACGACCCTTGCGGCAATGGGTTTGGTCAACATCCTGGAAAATCCCGCCATCCTCGCCGCGCTTAATCCGCTCCACGCCTTCCGCTTCCTGCTGGAGAACGGCTGGCTGGCCTTCGTCGCGCTCGGTGCCATCGTGCTGGCGGTGACGGGTGCGGAAGCGCTGTATGCCGACATGGGGCACTTCGGCAAGCGTGCAGTGCGGCTGGCCTGGTTTGCGATCGTCTTTCCCGGCCTGCTGCTGAATTATCTGGGCCAGGGAGCGCTGCTGCTGGGGAACCCGGAGGCCGTGTCGAACCCGTTCTACCAGCAGCTCGGACCTTGGAGCATCTACCCGCTGGTCGTGCTGTCGACCATGGCGACGGTGATCGCGTCGCAGGCGACGATCTCCGGCACCTTCTCGATCGCCCAGCAGGCGATCGCGCTCGGGTTCCTGCCGCGCATGCGCGTGATGTATACCTCCGAACGCGAAATGGGGCAGATCTATATTCCTCTCATCAACTGGCTGCAGCTGGGCGCCGTGCTGCTGGCGGTGGTCGGTTTCGGCTCCTCGTCCAACCTGGCATCGGCCTACGGCATCGCCGCGACGACGACGATGCTGATGACGACCATCCTGACTTTCTTCGTGATCCGCTACCGCTGGAAGTACAACCTGCTGCTGTGCTTCCTATCGACCGGTTTCTTCCTCACCATCGACGTCGTACTGTTCTCCGCCAACACGATCAAGATCCTGCACGGCGGGTGGTTCCCGCTGGTGCTGGCAGCGTTCCTGATGATAATCATGCTGACGTGGCGCGACGGGCGCGAGCTGGTGTATGACAACCTGCGCAAGCATCTCGTCCCGCTGGAAGACTTCCTGCAGTCGCTGTTCATCAGCCCGCCGGCGCGCGTCGAGGGAACCGCAGTGTTCTTCCGCGCCGAAGGCGATGGCGTTCCCCATGCAATGCTGCACAACCTGCTGCACAACAAGGTCCTGCATGAGCGAACAGTGTTTCTGACGGTGTACAACGCGGATATCCCGATGGTCCCCGAGGCGGAGCGCGTCAAGGTGACGCCGCTGGGGCACCAGTGCTACCAGGTCGACATCCGCTACGGGTTCAAGGACGAGCGTGACATCCCGGCCGCATTGGCCTTGAGCAAGGAAGCGGGCCTGGAACTGGACACGATGAGCACCTCGTACTTCATTGCCCGCCAGACCGTCATCCCTCGGGTCGGCAGCGGCATGGCCTTCTGGCGCGAATCGCTGTTTGCCACGATGTCGCGCAATGCTCGGGATGCGGCCGACTACTACCGCGTCCCGACCAACCGGGTTATCGAGCTGGGCACGCAGGTCGAGATCTAATGCAGGCCGTTGAATGCGACGGCCTCGCTGATCCCCGGCATGCGGTTGATGCGTGACCATGTCCCATTGAGCATCAATTCCTCGAACTTGTGCGCGGGCACGGGCGGGCTGAAGATGAAGCCCTGCGCGCTGGTGCAATCGCGGGCCTTCAGGTAGGCCAGCTGTTCCGCCGTCTCCACACCGCCGGCCACCACGCGCACGCCGAGATTGTGCGCGAGACTGATGATCGCCGAGGTGATCGCCGAATCTTCCCGCCGGTGCGGCAGGTGCTGCACGAAGGCCTTGTCGATCTTCAAGACGTCGATCTCGAATTCCTTCAGGTCCATCAATGCGGTGGCGCCCGTGCCGAAGTTATCGATGGTCAGCCGGATGCCGAGTGCGCGCAGGTCGGACAGTTGCTCCTTGATTTCCGGATGTTGCGCGAGCATGGACTCCGGCACCTCCAGCTCCAGGCTGTCGGGGGTGATGCCGGCGTCCTTCAATATGGCCGGTATCGCAGCGACGAATTTTGGGTCATTGAACTGCCGCGCCGAGCAGTTCAATGACAGGCGCAGATCGGACATGCCCTGCGCCTGCCAGCGGCGCACCTGGTGCGCAGCCTCGCGCAATGCCCATTCGCCGATCTCCACGATCATGCCGGTCTGCTCGATGATGTCGAGGAATTCGTTCGGCAGCACCGTTTCCATCTCCGCCGCATTCCACCGCAATAGTGCTTCGACGCTGGAAATGCGCCAGCTGCCGAGGTCGACCTGCGGCTGATAGTACAGCTCGAACTGGTGGTTCTTCAGCGCGCCGCGCAAGGCGGTTTCGCGGTCGCGCTTCCACGCCTGCTCGGTGTACAGGTCGGAGGTATAGAACTGGTAGGTATGGCGGCCGGAATTCTTCGCGCGGTACAGTGCCAGGTCGGCGCGCTTGAGCAGTTCGACAGAATTCTTTCCGTCGCTCGGGTAGAGGCACAGGCCGATGCTGGCACCGCTCATGATCTCCTGCGAATCGAGCTCGTAGGGACGCCCCAGTTCCAGCACCAGCTTGCGGGCGAGGGTTTCGGCGGCTTCCGGCTGCGAGACGTCGGTCTGGATGACGACGAACTCGTCGCCGCCCAGGCGGGCGACGAAATCGGTTTCGCGGATCGAAGAAACGATGCGCAGCGCGACTTCCTTGAGCAGCAGGTCGCCGGTGTGGTGGCCGAAGGTATCGTTGACGTACTTGAAGCGGTCGAGGTCGAGCAGCAGCAGCGCCAGCGGCGTGTTGTTGCGTTGGGACAGTGCGATCGACTGGTGCAGCTGGTTGCTGAAGTTGATGCGGTTGGGCAGTCCGGTCAGGCCATCATGGTTGGCCAGGAAGCGGGTCTGCTCCTCGGCCAGCCGCTGCGCGGTCTGGTCGCGCATGATCTTGGCATAGCCGCGCAGGCTGCCGTCGGCGTTCCACAGCGGCGTGACCACACCGGTGGCCCAGAACCGGGTGCCGTCTTCGCGCAGATGCCAGCGATCGTCCTCCGATCGCCCGTGCGTCCTTGCTTCCTCCAGCTCGCGATGTGGTTCGCCGATGTCGCGATCCTCCGCGGTGAAGAGGTTCGCGACCGGCCTTCCGATGGCCTGCTGCGCGCTAAGCCCAATGATGCGTTCCGCGCCGGAGTTCCAGCTCATGATCATGCCGTGCGGGTCGATCATCATGATCGCATGATCGGTGGACCCCTCCACCAGCAGGCGAAAATCTTCCTGCGACTGCTTCAGCGCCCGTGCGGTTTGCACCTGTTGGGTGATGTCGGCATTGGTCTCGAGGTAGCGGGACGGCCGCCCTTCCTGGATGTCGAGCGCCCACTGGGTGAACACGATGATCTCGCGGCCGTCGCGGGTGGACTGGATCACTTCGCCTTCCCAGTAATGGTGTTCCTGCACGGCGGCGAAGATCTCTTCGATCGGCAACGGGAAGCGGGTCTTGAGCAGCGAGTGGCTGTGCTGCCCGATCGCTTCATCGCGCCGGTAGCCGTACAGCTTTTCGGCACTGAGGTTCCAGTAGGTGATGATGTCGTCGGTGGTGCGCGCCAGAATCGCATCCCGCGCGAGGTCGAGCAGGCTGGCCTGCTCCTGCATCAGGCGTGCCTGGGCTGCCAGCGACTCCTCGCGGCGGCGCAGTTCGGTGATGTCATGGAAGACGGCGACGGCGCCGACCAGCACGGCGTGGCTGTTCAGCATGGGCCTGGCGTTGACGCTCACCCATGCCCCCTCCGGCAGGCCCTCGTGGCGCACAAAGGCGATCAGCCCGTCTACGTGCTCGCCGCGCAGAGCGCGCACAGTCGGCCGCTGGTCCGCCGGGTAGGGCGTGACGCCATCGGGCTGCAGCAGCACATAGGAGCGCAGCGAGTAGCCACCCTCCGGGCCCGTCGCCGGAAGATTCAACAACTGCCGACCGGCAGGATTGACCAGGATCAGGCGTTCCGACAGATCTGCCACGACCACTGCACCCGCCATACTGTTGAGTATCGATGTGGTGATGCTGGCCTGGCGGTGCAGTGCTTCCTCGAGTGACTTGCGATGCGATATATCGCGCAGGGATGCATAGAAGATCGTCTTTTCCTGCGTGACGAGCGGCGTGACAGTCAATTCCACAGGTATCTCGCGCCCGTCCTTGCAGCGTGCCTGCATCTCCACGCGCTTGTTGACGATCGCCCCTGTTCCCGACTGCAGGTAGCGGCGCAGTCCGGACAGATGCGCCAGACGGAATCGTTCCGGAATGATGGTCTCGGTGAGCGGCCTGCCGATCGATTCTTCCTTGCTCCAGCCGAACGTCTCCTCGGCATGCTGGCTCCACTCAAGGATGATGCTGTTGCGGTCAATGGCGATGAAGGCGTCGAGCGCGTTGTCGATGATCTGTCGATACAACTGCTCGAATTTGTTTGCCTCTTGGAACAGGGATTTCATCGATGTGATTGGCGGAAGGTGCGGCCAAGGTCAGACATCAGAAACACGCGTGCAGTTTCTCCGGGAAAGGTCCGAGGCGAAAAAGCGCAAGGTAATTGCGTGCGTACATCTTTTCCAAACGATGTGTGCACTGCAGCAGTCGCATTTGATACATATCAAGCATTCGCCGGGGCTCGCTTCCTACCATGGGGATAAGCCCACAAAGGGAGGACGTTATGGACAGGCCCCGATCGACATTGGAACCCGGCGCAGAACGTGCGCAAGTCAAGGCCGAGCAGCTCCCGGCACCGTCGTGGGCGGTCACCGACGTAGAGCCGCCGGTGACGATAGACCGGCTCATTCATGCGGCAATGGGCCGGGCGACAGGAAGCCTCTCGCCGGCCAGCCTGGCATTGGCCTATATCGATTGGGCCGTGCATCTTGCGGAGTCGCCCGGCAAGTGGCAACGCGTGGCCGAAAAGGCGGTTCGCAAGAGTGCGCGCTTCAGCATCTATGCCGCGCGCGCCTGCTCGGACCGGCATGTCGATCCCTGCATCCAGCCCTTGCCGCAGGACCGCCGCTTCCGCAGCGAGGCATGGCAGCGCCTGCCATTCAACCTGATCCACCAAGGCTTCCTGCTCACCCAGCAGTGGTGGCACAACCTCACCACCGGACTGGGCGGTGTATCGCCCCATCATGAGCAGGTCGTTTCCTTTGTCGCGCGGCAATTGCTCGACACGATGTCGCCGGTCAACTACATCGCTACCAATCCGGAAGTGCTCAACGCGACCGCGCGCGAGAACGGCATGAACCTGCTGCGCGGCGCGATCAACTTCTTCGAGGACTGGGAACGCCGCGTGGCCGGCAAGCCGCCGCTCGGGGTGGAGGATTTCGAGCCCGGCGTCCAGGTCGCCTGCACGCCGGGCCAGGTGGTCTATCGCAACCGCCTGATCGAACTCATCCAGTACGCGCCGGCCACCAATGAGGTGCATGCCGAGCCGATCCTCATCGTGCCGGCCTGGATCATGAAGTACTACATCCTCGACCTGTCGCCGCACAACTCGCTGGTGAAGTACCTGGTCGCACGGGGTCATACCGTGTTCATGATCTCCTGGCACAACCCCGGCGAGCAGGATCGCGACCTGGACATGGAAGCCTACCTGCGCCTGGGCGTGCTGGAGGCGCTCAATGCCGTACGCGCGATCGTGCCCGACCAGAAGATCAATACCGTCGGCTACTGCCTCGGCGGCACGCTGCTGTCGATGGCCGCCGCCTATCTGGCCCAAGTCGAGGACAGCCGGCTCAACTCGATGACGCTGCTGGCCGCACAGACCGACTTCACCGAGGCTGGCGAGCTGACGCTGTTCATCGACGACAGCCAGCTCAACTATCTGGAAGACATCATGTGGGACCAGGGCTACCTGGACAACCGCCAGATGGCGGGCGCCTTCCAGCTGCTGCGCTCGCACGACCTGATCTGGTCGCTGATCGTGCAGGAATACCTGCTCGGCGGACGCCAGGCCTATACCGACTTGATGGCATGGAATGCCGATGCCACGCGCATGCCCTACCGGATGCACAGCGAATACTTGCATCGACTATTCCTCAAGAACGACCTGTTCGCCGGCCGCTACAAGCTGAACGGCAGGACGATCTCGCTGGGCGATATTCGTACGCCCATTTTCGCGGTCGCCACCGAGACCGATCATGTGGCGCCGTGGAAGTCGGTATACAAGATCAACCTGATTGCCGATCCCGACGTCACCTTCCTGCTGACCAACGGTGGCCACAATGCCGGCATCGTCAGTGAACCGGGCCACAAGGGCCGGCATTACCGGATGGCGCACTGCCCTGCGGGCACCAACTATATGGATCCCGAGGCCTGGTACGTGGCCAATCCGAGCATTGAGGGTTCATGGTGGCCGGCCTGGGTTGACTGGCTGGAACAACACGACACAGGCATGACGCCGCCTCCGCCGATGGGTGCCATGAAGAAAGGCTACGCCCCGCTCTGTCCAGCCCCGGGGCATTACGTGCTTGAACGCTAAAGCAGGAGAAATCACCTACTTGCCGTACCGCATGGCAAGGAAGGCTGCTTGGGAAAAATGCGACAGCCTTCAACACTTGGTTCGATTCGGGATAGAATAGGCGCGAGACTGCATTAAGAATAAATACAACAGGGAAACGATCCGGCTCGACGCTGGTGTGCAGCGCAGCAAACGGCCCGACGTCGTCGCCACCGCTTTCGAGAAATCAAACAAGCCCGCTTTCATGCTGACACCACTCTGCACACTTCCCTGGTTGCGCTTGGTTTGCATCACTGCCGGTAGCCGATCGGGATTCTGATGATGGAAGCATTGCTCAAGCACCTGGTGGACATTACCTGCCAGCGCGACCATACGCTGCTCGACAGCTCGGTGGTATCGGCTCTGCACGAGCTCGTCGGCGCTCAACAGGTGCGTGTGCACGAACTGTTCCGCTACCGGGACGAGTTGTTTGTCCGTCCCCGGGTCTGGATCAAGGACGGCAAGGTGGTGTCGGTGGAAGAGAACCTCGTCACCGAAAGCACCGGCGAAGCCCTCAGCAAATATCCGGCGCTGGTCGACAGCATCAAGCAGCGCAAGTCCTGCTCCGAAGAAATCACCACTTCCGGCGACCGCGTCCTGTGGCTGCCGGTCTGGCTGAACGACAAGGTCAGCAGTTGCCTCGAAGTCACCAACCCGACGCCGTACAACAGCGACACGCTCCACATGATGGAAGGCATCCTCAGCGTGTATCGCAATTACCAGAACATCCTCGACTACAGCGAGCGCGATTCCCTGACCGGCCTGCTCAACCGCAAGACCTTCGACGAAAAGTTTTCGCGGCTGCTGTCGTCCGCGGCACCGGAAGGTTCGCCGCAGGACCAGGAGGAGCGCCGCCACCAACAGTCGAACGTGGGCCACTGGCTCGCCGTCGTTGACATCGACCATTTCAAGAAGGTCAACGACCAGTTCGGCCACCTCTACGGCGATGAAGTGCTGATCCTGGTCGCCAATCTCCTGCGCTCATCCTTCCGCGCGCAGGACCGCGTGTTCCGCTTCGGGGGCGAGGAATTCGTCGTGCTGCTGCGCTCGACCACACTGGAGGATGCACGCAAGATCTTCGAACGCTTCCGCACCAACGTCGAACAACACGACTTCCCCCAGGTCGGCCGGGTTACGGTCAGCCTCGGCTTTGCCAGCATCTCCACCGAATCCCCGGTCGTCATCCTCGGCCACGCCGACCAGGCGCTGTACTACGCCAAGGCCAACGGCCGCAACCGGGTCTGCTACTACGACGAACTGGTGCAGAGCGGCGAGCTGCATTCCGAAGTGTCGAACGACACCGTGGAATTCTTCTGACCGCCCGACCCGCCTCGCATTTCGCTCAAATCGCCCGCTTGACCGTCGCCATCATCGCGCCGGCCACGATCAATAATCCACCTGCCGTACGATTACTGGCCTTGACGAAGCCGGCATTGGCCGTGAAGCGCTGCGTCTTGCTGCCAAGCCATGCGTAAATGCTGTAAGCGGCCGCATCCAGCACCACGGTCGTGACGCCGAAGACCAGCATTTGCATCCCAACCGGCTTGGAGGGGTCAATAAACTGGGGCAACAGCGCAACGAAATACAGCAAGGCCTTGGGATTGGACAATTCCACGACAACAGCCTGCCAGAACGCGCGCAAGCCTTTCACCGCCTGGTCGGGATTGCTGGTCACCGTCAGCGCACTCGCCTTGCTGCGCACTGCGGAAATGCCGAGGTAGAACAGGTAGGCCACACCCACCCACTTGATGATCGAGAACAGCGTGCTGCTGGCGACGATCAGTGCCGCGACGCCTGTCGCCGACAGCGCGAAGTAGATGGCATTGGCCAGCGCGATGCCGGCGATTGCCCAGTACGAGCGCCGGAAGCCGTTCGAGATGCCTTGCGCAACGATCAGCAGCGCGGCCGGCCCCGGCGTCAGGCAGACGACGGCGGTGGTGACGAGGAAGATCAGATAGGTATCCCAGCTCATGTTTTTTCTCCTTCTGGAAGCGTTAATTGGTTGAAGACGCGGTAGCGCCGGCGGCCGGCCGGGCTTCCTGTTTGCGATCGCCGGGCTGTGTGGCCGATTTCGCGGTCGTGAGCAGCACCACGCTGCCAAGGATGATTGCCATCGCCGTCATTTCGCGCGTCCCGATCGCTTCATCCGCCAGCCAAACCCCGAGCAGCACGGCGATGACCGGGTTCACATAGGCGTAGCTGGAGGCCAGTGCCGGAGACACCTTGGACAGGAGGTACATGTAGGCTGAGAACGCTGCGAGTGAACCGGCAACGACGAGGTAGCCCCATGCCAGCAAGGCGCGGGGATCGTAGGACATCGCGAATGCCTCACCCTGCAGCCAGCCCATCCCGAGCAAGAACGCGCCGCCGATGAGCATCTCGCTGGCGAATCCCATCGCGCCGGGCGCGAGCGACAGCTTCTTCTGGGAGAGCACGGAACCGAAGGTCCAGCAGGCAACCGCCCCGGTCAGCGCGATCACACCGACCGGCTCGGCAGCAAATTCGCCGCCGCTGGCAAGTAGCGCCGCCCCGGCAAAGCCTGCCAGGATTCCGGCCCACTCGCGACGCCTTGGCCAGTCCCCGAACATGCCAGCCCACAGCGCAAACATCAGCGGTGCGCAGGCGATGAACACGGCGGTCAGGCCGGAAGAGACATATTGCTGGGCGACGGCAGTCAGCCCCATCCCGCCGCCCAGCAGCAGGGCACCGACGATGGCCGCGTCGCGCCACTGGCGCAGCGTCGGATTCGGCGCGCCGCGCAGCTTGAGCCAGGCAAACAGGAGGATGCCGGCGACGGCAAAGCGAGATCCCATCAGCAGGAAAGGCGGAAAGGATATCAGCGCGAAGTGGATCGCCAGATAGGTCGACCCCCATACGAGGTAGACGGTCAGCAGCGCCAGCACTACGAATTTGGGGAGGGTTCGCATGGTTTCCTGTCTTTTTAGGTACAGATCAGTGTATGCGCCTGAAACCGCGTTTTGAATGGATAATGCAAGGCAAAGAAAGCCAAAAACCTTGGCTTTAATTGAAATAACGGGACTTGACCATGAAGATAGAATTCGACGCGATGGACGCCAGAATCCTTGAGATTCTGCAGGCAGACGCCCGCACGACGCTGACCGAGATCGGGCGCCGCATCCACATGAGCCAGCCGGCGGTAGCCGAACGGGTGCGGCGGATGGAAGCGGCAGGAGTGATCACTGGCTACCACGCGAAGGTCAACCCTGCGGCACTGGGCTATGGCATCACCGCCTTCATCCGCGTGTCCAAGCGCAGCCATGAGACGCCGGTGGAAGTCGTCGCCGCCGAGGTGCCGCAGATCATTGAATGCCACTCCATCACCGGCGACGACTGCAGCATCGTGAAAGTCGTCGCCTCGTCGGTGACCGAGCTGGAAAAGGTCATTATCGCGCTGACGCGCTGCGGGGTGACGTCGACGTCGCTGATCCTCTCTTCTTATATCGAGCACAAGGCGATCAAGCCCGTCGGCTAGAATCCGGATATGGAACTGCGCCAACTCCGCTACTTCGTCGCCATCGTCGACCACGGCTCGCTCTCGCGCGCCGCGCGTGTGCTGCACATCGCGCAGCCGGCACTGACACAGCAGATCCGGCAACTGGAGGAAGAGCTCTGCGCGCAGTTGCTGCATCGCTCTGCACAAGGCGTGATTTCTACCGACGCCGGCAAGACCTTCTATGAACACGCGCAGGCGATCCTCAAACAGGTCGAAGATGCCAAGTGGGCTGTGGCGCAATCGACGGACAAGCCAGCAGGCACAGTCGCGCTGGGCGTGCCGCAAAGCGTCTCGAGCGCGCTGGCGCTGCCGCTGCTGACCGCCGTGCGCGAACACTATCCCGAGATTTCGCTGCAATTGACCGAAGAGCTGTCGGGCAACCTGATCGAGCAACTGAAATCCGGCCGCATCAACCTTGCCGTGCTGTTCGATGACGGCCAGCTTGGCGCATTTGCCGTGACGCCGCTGGTGGAAGAAGAGCTGATGTTCATCACCCGCGCCGATTCGCGCTTCGCGGTGGGGCGCAAAAGCATTCCACTCGCCAAAGCCGTCCATGCGCCGCTGATCCTGCCCGGACTGCAGCACGGGGTGCGGCCGCGCATCGAGCGAGTCGTGCAGGCGGCCGGCCTGTCGATCGACCAGGTCATCGACATCAATTCCGTGGCGATCCTGAAGTCAGCCTTGCAGGCAGATATCGGCGCGACCATCCTGCCGGTGGCGCCGGTGCTGTCCGAAATCGAACGCGGCGAGTTCGTTGCCCATGCGATCACCGGCCACAGCATCTCGCGCACGGTGGTGCTGTGCTCCTCCCGCAACATCCCCCTGACCAACGCCGCGTCGGCCGTCGCCCGCCTGGTGCTCGATGTGACGAGCGACCTTTGCTTGAGCGGACGCTGGCTGGGCGCCCGTGTTCTTCATAGGCCATAGCTTTTCCTTATACCCCTATCCGCATTCCGTATTTGCGCCGGGCAGTTTGCCGCCCTAAACTTCCTTTCGTAGCGCATTTGCATGCAAAATCGCTCACGACCGGCACCCCGGTCTTGCAACCTGGCATCACCCCGCCTTACCCGGCGACTCCTGCCAGCTGCTATCTGAAATAACCTTTTGGAGAAGACAAACCATGCCCGACACAGCAGTGGCCACTGCTGGGCAGGCCAACGCCGCACAAGCCGGCAAGCCCGCCCTCGCGTCCGTCAAACTGGACGACAAATACACTTCCACCACCGGCAAGATCTTCATCTCTGGCATCCAGGCTCTCGTGCGCCTGCCGATGATGCAGCGCCAGCGCGACCTGGCGGCCGGGTTGCATACTGCCGGCTTCATTTCCGGCTATCGCGGCTCCCCGCTCGGCGGGCTCGATGAAAACCTGTGGAAGGCCCAGAAACTCCTCGAAGAAAACCACGTCAAGTTCGTCCCCGGCGTGAACGAAGACCTGGCGGCAACCGCCGTCTGGGGCACGCAAACGGTCGACCTGATCGGCCCGGCCAAGTACGACGGCGTGTTCGCCATGTGGTACGGCAAGGGTCCCGGCGTGGACCGCTGCGGCGATGTCTTCAAGCACATGAACCATGCCGGCACGTCCAAGTACGGCGGCGTGCTGCTGGTGGCCGGCGACGACCATGGCGCGTATTCCTCGACGCTGCCGCATCAGTCCGACCACATTTTCGCCGCCTGCATGATCCCGGTGCTGTATCCCTGCAATGTGCAGGAATACCTCGACCTCGGCCTGCACGCGTGGGCGATGTCGCGCTACTCCGGCTGCGCGGTCGGCTTCAAGGCGCTGGCCGATACCGTTGAGTCCACCGCGTCGGTCGACGCCGATCCTTTCCGGCTCGAGATTCAATACCCGACCGACTTCGTCATGCCCGAAGGCGGCCTCAACACCCGGCTGTCCACCGACACCCTCGGCATCCAGGCGCGCAAGCAGGAAGCGCTGATGCAGGACTACAAGATCTACGCCGCGCTGGCCTATGCCCGCGCGAACAAGCTCAACCACACCGCCATCGACAGCCCGAACGCGCGACTGGGCATCATCGCCTCCGGCAAGTCCTACCTTGATGTGCTGGAAGCGATGGAAGAGCTCGGCATCGACGAGAAGATGGCCGCCGACATCGGTATCCGTGTCTATAAAGTGGCGATGCCCTGGCCGCTGGAGCCTGACGGCGTGCGCGAATTCGCGCAAGGCCTCGACGAGATTCTCGTCGTCGAAGAGAAGCGCCAGATGGTCGAGTACCAGTTGAAGGAACAGCTGTACAACTGGCGCGACGACGTGCGCCCGCGCGTGATCGGCAAGTTCGACGAGAAAGGCGAGTGGGTGCATCCGCGCGGCGAATGGCTGCTGCCGCCCAAGGCCGATTTCTCCATCGCGCAGATCGCGCGCGTGATTGCGCAGCGCATCGCCCGCTTTCACACCAGCGACCTGATCAAGGCCCGCCTCGCCTTCCTCGAAGCGAAGGACAAGGTGCTGACCAAGGCGGTCAACACGCCGCCGCGCCCCGCCTACTACTGCTCCGGATGCCCGCACAACACGTCAACCAAGGTCCCGGAAGGCAGCTTCGCGCTGGCCGGCATCGGCTGCCACGTGATGGCGACCGCGATCTACCCCGAGTTCAACAAGCTGACCACCCACATGGGCGGCGAAGGCGCGCCCTGGATCGGCCAGGCAGCCTTCTCGAAAGTGCCGCATGTGTTCCAGAACCTCGGCGACGGCACCTACTTCCACTCCGGCTATCTCGCGATCCGCGCGGCCGTGGCGGCGAAGGTCAACATGACCTACAAGATCCTCTACAACGACGCGGTGGCGATGACCGGCGGCCAGCCGGTGGACGGCATCACGTCGGTGCCGATGATCGCGCAGCAGATGGCCGCTGAAGGCGTGAAGCGCATCGCGCTCGTCACCGAAGACCTGTCGCGTTATACCGATCGTTCTTCGCTGCCCGCCATCGTCTCCCTGCACGACCGCAAGGACATGGACGTAGTGCAGCGCGAGCTGCGCGAAGTGCCCGGCGTGTCGGTGCTGATCTACGACCAGACCTGCGCCGCCGAGAAGCGCCGCCGCCGCAAGAAGGGCGAGTTCCCCGACCCGAACAAGCGCCTGTTCATCAACGACGCCGTCTGCGAAGGCTGCGGCGACTGCGGCGTGCAATCCAACTGCACCTCCATCCTGCCGCTGGAAACCGAGTTCGGCCGCAAGCGCGCCATCGACCAGTCCTCCTGCAACAAGGACTATTCCTGCGTGAAGGGCTTCTGCCCCAGCTTCGTCACCGTGGAAGGCGGCAAGCTGAAGAAATCGAAGACCGGCACCCAGGCCAACACTCAGCAGGATGATTTCGGCGACCTGCCGGCGCCGGTCGTGGCGAACTGCGACACGCCGTACAACATTCTCATCAACGGCATCGGCGGCACCGGCGTCATCACTGTCGGCGCCCTTCTCGGCATGGCCGCCCACCTCGAAGGCAAGGGCGCCTCCGTGCTGGACATGACCGGCATGTCGCAGAAGAACGGCTCGGTCACCTCGCATGTGCGCATCGCCCGCGATCCCAAGCGCATCCGCGCCCAGCGCGTCGCCACCGGCGAGGCCGACCTCGTGCTCGGCTGCGACATGCTGACCGCCGGGGCGCCGGACGCCATCGCCAAGATGCGCGCCGGCCGCACGCGCGCCGTGGTCAACACGCACGAGCAGCCGACCGGGCATTTCGCCAAGAATCCCGAATGGACCTTCCCGGCGCAGGAAGTGCGCGCACTCATCGACGAATCGGTGGCCGGCCGTTCCGATTACGTGGATGCGACGCGCCTCGCCACGGCGCTGATGGGCGATTCGATCGCCACCAACCTCTTCATGCTCGGCTTCGCTTATCAGAAGGGCGCGCTGCCGGTGACCGAAGCCGCCCTGCTGCGCGCCATCGAACTCAACGGCGTGGCGATCGAATCAAACAAGAAGAGCTTCCTGTGGGGACGCCGCGCCGCGGTGGACCTGTCGCGCGTCGAGCGCATCGCGATTCCCGGCACGCCGGTGGTGATGCAGATGCCGGAAAGCTTTTCCAGCCTGGTGAAGCGCCGCGCCGCCTTCCTCACCGGCTACCAGGATGCCGCCTACGCCGCGCGTTACGAGGCGCTGGTGAACAAGGTGCGCGCCGCGGAGGGCGAGCGCGGTCTGGGCGACAAGCTGTCGCGCGCGGTGGCGAAGTCCTACTTCAAGCTGATGGCCTACAAGGACGAGTACGAAGTCGCACGCCTGTACACCGACGGCCGGTTCGTCGAGAAGCTCAAGCAGCAGTTCGAAGGCGACTTCACGCTCAAGTTCAACCTCGCACCGCCGCTGCTGGCGAAGAAGGATGCCGACGGCCATCTCATGAAAGCCGAATACGGCTCCTGGGTCTGGACCGGCTTCAAGTGGCTGGCCAAGCTCAAGACGCTGCGCGGCACGCCGCTGGATGTGTTCGGCTACAGCGAGGAGCGCAAGATGGAGCGGGCGCTGATCGGGGAATATCGCGACGTGGTGCTTTCACTGATCGACGCCCTGACGCCGGAGAACTACGCGCTGGCGGTGGAGATCGCGGCGCTGCCCGAGAAGGTGCGCGGCTTCGGACACGTAAAGGAAAAGGCGGTCAAGCAATACCGCGCCGAGCTGGCCGCGCTGCAACGGAAGTTCGCCGCAACCGCAAGCAACCTTCCGCACGCGGCCTGACCGGGCTCCCGCCCCTTCAACGCCGCACGGCGGAGGGGGCGGGCGGAATCGCGACGTCTGCTATTCCGCCTTGAAATCCAGCTCGACAAACGGGGGTGCACAGCGCTCGCGCTGCGCGCCCTGGCGATTGCTGCGAGGAGGGCCGCGGCGGTGCGGGAACGAGGTAGCCCGCGCTAGGCGCCATCCGCGGCGACCGCCTGCCGGCCGCAATAATCCCGCGCGAACTGCAACGCCACCCGACCGCTTCGCGATCCGCGCTGCAGCGCCCAGCCCAGCGCCGCCTCTTCCACTTCCCGGGTGAACTCCAGGCGCGGATTCAGGCTGTGCAGCCAATGCCTTGCAATCTGCAGATACTCGTTCTGCGAAAACGGATAGAAATGTACCCACACGCCGAACCGCTCGGACAGCGAGACCTTCTCGTCGATGGAATCGCTCTGGTGGATTTCGCCGTTGACGACCTCCGACTGGGTGTTCTCGCGCATGTATTCCGGCACCAGGTGGCGGCGGTTGGAAGTCGCATAGATGAGGATGCGCTCCGAGGTCGACGTAATCGATCCATCCAGCATCACCTTCAGCGCCTTGTAGCCGGGCTCTTCAGACTCGAACGAGAGATCGTCGCAGAAGATGATGAATCGCTCCGGCCGGGTCCGGACGGCATCCACGATCGACGGCAGGTCGGTCAGCCGTTCCTTTTCCACTTCGATGAGGCGAAGGCCGTGCGCGGCATATTTTTTCAGCAAGGCCTTCACGATTGACGACTTGCCGGTACCGCGAGCACCGGTCAGCAGGACATTATTGGCCGGCAGGCCGCGCACGAATTGGCGGGTATTCAGTTCGACCCGCTCGAATTTGTCGCGATTGCCCTGCAGATCATCGATGTCGACGAGCTGCGGATGGCGCACCGGTTCGAGGTAGCCGCGGCCGCGTTCGCGGCGCCAGACGAAGGCCAGCGTGTCTTCCCAATCGATCGCAGGCGGTGCCGGCGGCAGCAGCGAACGCACTTCGTCGATCAGTTGATTGGCGTTGATCAAGAACGCGCCCAGGTTGTTCATGTCCATTTTTCTATCCGAGGGGGCGTCGTTCAGATTTGACGTTCGGCTTGAGCGGCGCCTGTTCGATAGCGTGCCCCCCCGGCAGGCGTGCGAGCAGTTCAAGAAAGTCGTTACTGGAGCCGGAGATGTGCGCGAGCATATGGCGGTGTGCGGCATCGGCATAGCCGGCAACGATGGCGTCGATGATATTGCCATGTTCGGCATGCGAGGTTTTGATACGCCCCGGCTCCTGGAACACGGTGCGTCGGTATACCTTGGTTCGCCGCCGTATCGACAGAATCCGTTCGGTCAGGTAGGGGTTGAGCGAGGACGCGTAAATCAATCCGTGCACTTTCTGGTTGTACAGCTCGTAGGCGGCCGCGTCCTCGGCGATGGCGGCCGCTTCCATTTCCGCATAGAGCGCCTTCAGCGACTGCCGGTCTTCGATGGTCATCCGCCGCGCGGCGAACTTGGCGCAAGCGGCCTCCATTTCGGCGAGCACCTCGAGCATCGAGAGCAGAACCTGCGGCGACATGCGTGCCACGTAAGTCCCCGAGCGCGGCACGACGGTGATCAGTCCATGCGATGCCAGCTGCAGAATCGCCGTCCGCACCGGAGTTCGGGAGACGTTGAAACGCGTCATCAGTTCGGTTTCATCCAGTGGCTCGCCGGGCGCGCGCATACCGTTACTGATCTCCATCTCAAGTTGGCGCCGGACCTTCTCGACGGCACTTTCCTTTTTCGACATTGCATTTCCTTCAGCCACTGCGGGATCACACGCCCGCCGGATCGTAGCGGGCGCCGCAATACATAAAATTTATCTTCTGAAATTTCTGTGATCAAAATTCAAATACACGCAAAGGGATGCGCGGCAGTTCTAAGTGAACGCCAACTCCGCTGGCACTTCCCTTCTTGCACTGTGCTGGCGGATGTCAATGCATACCCGCAACAGATATCTCGACGAGCGGTGTTCTGATAATCCATTGCAAGAGGTGATTTCAGACTGCTCACTCAGGTTATACCAGATTTGGATAGTAGTTATCTACATTTGACAGTCTGAAATTTCAGATTACAATGAGATGCACTTAGTGCCACTATTCCAACAAGGAGACAAGAACCATGATGAAAAAATGGAGCACGTGGGTCGCAGCCGGGGCGGCACTTCTCTTGCTATCCGGACCGTCAATGGCGCAGACAAAGGCACAACCGCCGCTGAAGATCGGCGTACTGACCGACATGTCGAGCATCAATTCCCACATGGGCGGCCCGGGTGCCGTTATTGCCGTCAAGATGGCGGTTCAGGATTTTGGGGGAACGGTTAACGGGCGGGCCATCGAAGTCGTATCGGCGGACCACCAGGGCAAGCCCGAGGTTGCCGCGAGCATCGCGCGCAAATGGTATGAAAACGACGGCGTCGAGCTGATCACCGACCTCACCAATTCAGCGGTGGCGATCGCCGTGCAGAACGTGGCCAAGAGCCTTGGCAAGATCAACGTCGTACCCGGCGGCGTCACCGAGGCACTGATCGGCAAGGAATGCTCGCCCACCGGCATCCACTGGATCTACGATACCTACAGCCTGGCGATCGGCACTACGCGCGCCATGGTCCAGCAGGGCGCGAAGCGCTGGTTCTTCATTACCGCCGACTACGCCTTCGGCCAGGCGATGCAGGCGAGAGCGACCAAGGTCATCAACAGCATGGGGGCGACGGTCGTCGGCTCCGTCCTGGTCCCGCAGGGCACAACGGACTTTTCGTCCTATATCCTTAAAGCCAAGGCGTCCGGCGCCGAGGCGATCGGTCTCGCGGTTGCCGGAAACGACCTGCTCAACGCAGTAAAGCAGGCGAAGGAATTCGGCATCACCAAGGGCGGGCAGCGCCTGGTCGCGAGCATCATGTTCATTCCGGAAGTGCACTCGCTCGGGCTTGACGCGGCTCAGGGACTGGTGCTGACGACCAGCTTCTATTGGGACCTCGATGAACGTACCCGCGAGTGGTCGAAACGGTTCTACGCCCTCCACGGCAGCATGCCGACCGCACCGCAGGCGGGCAACTATTCCGCGGTGGCGCATTATCTGAAGGCGGTGGCCGCGGCCAAGACTTCGGATGCCCAGGCCGTCATCAAGAAGATGCACGAAATGCCGGTGAACGACTTCTACGCGCGCAACGCCACCATCCGGCCCGACGGCGCCCTCGTGCATGACCTGCTTCTGGCCGAAGTGAAGAAGCCGGCCGAATCGAAGGCCCGCTGGGACTACTACAAGGTGCTGTCCGTCATTCCGGGCAAGGACGCCTTCATCCCGCTCGAACAAAGCGATTGCCCGCTGGTGAAGAAGTAAATCCGGTCCGCCGCCCGCCCCGTCCTTCGCGCCTGAACGGACACGCGGGCGGCGCCCGACCGCACTCACTCATACCCAATCGACCATGAACATCCAATTCGAGATTCTCCTCGGTCAGATGGCGCTCGGACTGATCAACGGATCGTTCTATGCGCTGCTTGCGCTGGGCCTTGCGATCATCGTCAGCATGCTGGGCATCATCAATTTCGCGCAGGGCGCGTTCTACATGACCGGCGCCTTCATCTGCTGGATGCTGAACGAATACCTGCAGCTCGGCTACTGGACCGCGCTCTTCATCGCGCCGCTGGCGATGGGCGTTCTCGGCATCGCGATCGAAAAAGTGCTGCTGCGGCCGCTCTATGGCGCCAATCCGGTGTACGGGCTGCTGCTGACCTTCGGCGTTGCATTGGTGCTGCAATCGATCTTCCGCATCGCCTACGGCATTTCCGGCCAGGCCTATCCGCTGCCCGAGCAGTTCCACGGCGCGCTGGATCTCGGCTTCATGGCCTTGCCATACTACCGGGCGTGGGTGATCGTGGCGTCGATCGCCGTATGCGTGTGCACGATTCTTTTCATCGAACGCACGCGGCTCGGCTCCTATCTGCGCGCAGCCATGGAAAACCCGCGGCTGCTGGAAACTTTCGGCATCAATGTGCCGCTCATGATCACCCTGACGTTTGCCTATGGACTGGTGCTGGCGGGCCTGGCGGGCACGCTGGCGGCGCCGATCTATCAAGTCTCGTCGCCCATGGGCGCCCACCTGATCATCGTCGCGTTCGCGATCGTCGTCATCGGCGGTATCGGCTCGCTGACCGGCGCGGTCATTGCCGGACTCGCGATCGGGATGATCGAGGGCCTGGCGAAGGTGTTCTACCCGGAAGGCGCGGGCGTTGTCGTATTCGTCGTGATGGCGGTGGTGCTGATGTTCCGTCCGGCCGGATTGCTGGGGAGGGCATGATCATGAACGCCGCAGTCAAGAATGTCTCTCTGGCGCTGGCCGCCGCCCTGTTCATCCTGGCACCGTTCGCGATCTATCCGGTCTTCCTGATGGAAGCCTTGACGATGGCGCTGTTCGCGGCGGCCTTCAATCTCATCTTCGGCTACAGCGGGCTGCTCTCGTTCGGTCATGCGGCGTTCTACGGCGTCGGCGCCTACGCGACCGCCTTCCTGCTCAAGGACCACGGAACGTCGGTCGAAGTCGCATTGCTCGCGTCGGTCGCGGTCTCCGCCGCGCTGGGAGCCGCCATCGGCGCCCTGGCGCTCCGGCGGCGCGGCATCTATTTTTCCATGGTGACTCTGGCGCTGGCGGAAGTGATCTATTTCGTGGCATTGCGCTGGCCCGCGACCGGCGGCGAGAACGGCCTGCAAGGCGTGCCGCGCGGGACCTTGTTCGGACTGCTCGACCTGAACAAGACGGTCACGCTTTACTTCGTCGTGCTGGTCATCGTGCTGGCTTCGCTGGCGCTGATCCACCGTATCATCCATTCGCCGTTCGGCATGGTGCTGCGCGGCTTCAGCGACAACGAGCAGCGCACGCTGTCGCTCGGCTACGAGGTCCGGCACCACTTGCTGCTTGCGATGACTCTATCCGCCGCGCTGGCGGGTCTGGCGGGTGCCTTGAAGGTTCTCGTCTTCCAGTTCGCGACGCTGTCGGACCTGAGCTGGCACATGTCGGGCATGGTGGTGCTGGCTTGCCTGATCGGCGGCAGCGGCACTTTCTGGGGCCCCGTCGTCGGCGGCCTGGCGATAGCGCTCCTGCACAGCCTGCTGGCTGAATCGGGCAACTGGGTCACCCTGATCCAGGGTCTGATTTTCATCGCTTGCGTTCATCTCTTCCGCGACGGCATCGCCGGCACGCTGAACAAATGGCTGCGGACACGCCGCGCGCACGACGCAAGCCCCGCGGCGGGCACAACACAGGTCACCGAGCCATGAACCAGACTACCGAATTCGAAATCGAGACGCGCGGGCTGCGCAAGGAGTTTTCCGGCTTCGTGGCGTTGAACGGTGTTTCCCTGAAAGTGCGGCGCGGGTCCATCCATGCGCTGCTGGGCCCGAACGGCGCCGGAAAGACAACGCTCTTCAATCTGATCACGCGTTTTGCGGAGCCGTCCGGCGGCCGGATCTATTTCCGCGGACGCGACATCACGGCGGACCATCCGGCGCGGCTGGCCAATCTCGGCATCGCGAGGTCCTTCCAGATCAGCGCCGTGTTCGTGCACCTGGACGCGTTCGAGAACGTGCTGCTGGCGCTGCATCGCAGGCACGGGCGCGGGCTCGCCTTCTGGCAGGACATCAAGTCGCTGCGCCATCTAGAACCGCGCGCCCTCGAACTGCTCAAGTCCGTCGGGCTGTCGCAGTTCGCCAGGACCCGGGCCGGCGAACTTTCCTACGGCCGCAAGCGCGCGCTGGAACTCGCCACCACGCTGGCGCTGGATCCGGCGGTACTGCTGCTGGATGAGCCGATGGCCGGCATCAGCCATGCGGACATCGACCGCATCACCGACCTGATCAGGATGGCGGCCGAGAATCGCACGGTGCTGATGGTCGAGCACAACCTCGGCGTGGTCGCGAAGATCTGCGACCGCATCACCGTCATGTGCCGCGGCGAGATACTGACGGAAGGGAGCTACGAAGAGGTTTCCTGCCAACCGCAGGTCATCGAAGCCTATATGGGGAAGCGACGCCATGCAGCCTGATTCCAATACCTCACGCATCGTCGTGCGCAATCTGCATGGCTACTACGGCGAATCGCACGTCCTGCACGGCGTGACCTTCAAGGTCAGGCGCGGCGAACTCGTCAGCCTGCTCGGCCGCAACGGCGCGGGCAAGACATCGCTGCTGAGGGCGATCGTCGGCACACTCATTACCCGCAAAGGCGAAATCCTGATCGACGGAAGACACGTGGACTCCTGGCCCGCCTTCCGTATCGCCAGGTTGGGAGTCGGCTACATTCCGGAGGAACGCGGGATCTACGCCACCCTTTCAGTCCATGAGAACCTGATCCTGCCGCCCGTCCTCAAGCCGGGCGGGCTGTCGGTCGACGAAATCTATCAACTCTTCCCTAACCTCGCCGACCGCGGCGCCACACCCGGGACGAAGCTGTCCGGTGGCGAACAGCAGATGCTCGCGATCGCGCGCATCCTGCGCACCGGCGCCGACCTGATCCTGCTCGACGAACCGACCGAGGGCCTGGCGCCCGCCGTCGTGGACCAGATCGGCGCGGCATTGAATGTGCTGAAGTCCCGCGGATTCACCATTGTCCTGGTCGAGCAGAACATCTCGTTCGCGGTCGAGTTTGCGGACCGCCACTATGTGCTTGATGAAGGGAGGATCGTTGACCAGTTCGCGCGCGCGGATGCGGACGAGCGGATCGAACAGCTGGTCCACTATCTCACGGTATGACCCAGCCTTGCGGCTGCGCGAATGGAAGGAGCGACCATGGCGTTACACGCAGTACTTGCAAAGATGCTCGAGGCCAATCGCCAGGCCGGCCGGCCGGCGCTGTCGGCCGGCACGCCGGAGCAGGCGCGCGCGCTGTTGTCCAGCAGTTGCGCCGCCCTCGGCACCGGACCGGCGGTCGGCGCGGTCGTCGACGTCAGGATTCCCACGCGCGGCGGATCGATAGGCGGCCGCCTGTTTGCGCCCGCCCATCCGGAGCCGGGGCTGATCATCTATGTCCACGGCGGCGGATGGGTCATCGGCACGCTGAGCGACTTTGATGCACTGGCCCGTACGCTGGTGGCGCGAAGCGGACGCACCCTCTTGTTGGTCGATTACCGCTTGGCGCCCGAGCATCCGTTTCCGGCCGGGCTGGAAGACGTCGAGGACGCGATCCGCTGGGCTTTCTCGGAACGCAGCCGACTTGCCGGTGATGGCGACGCGCCGCTGGTCGTGGCGGGCGACAGCGCCGGCGCCAACCTGGCGACCGTGGCGGCCGCCGCATTAAAGGATGAACTGGACATTGCGCTGCAGCTCCTGTTCTACCCGGTGACCGACTGCGACACCGACACGCCCTGCTACCGCGCGCACGCCGAAGGGCTGTTCATCACGCGTGCCGACATGCAGTGGTTTTTCCGGCATTACGCGCCCGAGCAACTGTGGGCCGACCCGCGCATTTCGCCGCTGCGCTCCGAGGCTCTGGCCGGCGTCGCGCCGGCCTGGATCGCCACCGCGGAGTACGACGTGCTGTGCGACGAAGGCGAGGCATACGCCAGGCGCCTCGAGGCCGCCGGCGTGCCGGTACAGCTGCGCCGCTACGCCGGCGCGGGGCACGGCTTCGTGCGCATGATGAACTTTGTCGACGTCGCAAACGAGGCGCTGGACGATGCCGCCGCGGCGATTTCCCGCCGCTGCGCGGCCGCGCCCCCGCGTACGTGAACGAATCGGTCTTTCGCAAGAGTTGCCGTTTCAGGAGCCGCCGCAGGCGGCCAGCACAATAACCAATGAGGAGACAGTGGAGATGACAGAATCAAGAAACAGTGTGGTCCGTGCCGGCGCCGAGTTCGACGCAATCGTCGTCGGTGCCGGTTTCGCGGGGCTCTATGCGCTGCACCGGCTGCGCGGGCTGGGGATGAAGGTATTGGTGTTCGAGGCCGGCAAGGGCGTTGGCGGCACCTGGTTCTGGAACCGCTATCCCGGCGCGCGCTGCGATGTCGAGAGCCTGGAATACTCCTATTCCTTCTCCGAAGAACTGCAGCAGGAGTGGAAGTGGCCGGAACGCTTCGCCGCGCAGCCCGACATCCTGCGCTACATCAATCATGTGGCCGACCGCTTCGACCTGCGCCGCGACATCAAGCTGAATACCCGCGTCACTTCAGTCGAGTTCGACGAGGCCGCAAGGCGCTGGATGGTCGAGACCAACCAGGGCGATTCGGTCAGTGCGCCGTTCTGCATCATGGCGTCCGGCAACCTCTCGCTGCCGCGGGTGCCGAAGTTCAAGGGCCTCGAGAACTTCAAGGGCGAGTGGTATCACAGCGCCTTGTGGCCCGATGAACCGGTCGATTTTTCCGGCCGGCGCGTCGGCCTCATCGGCACGGGGTCGTCGGGCATCCAGATCACGCCCATCGTGGCGCAGCAGGCCAGGCACCTGTACGTCTTCCAGCGCACAGCGAACTTCAGCGTGCCGGCAGTGAACCGTCCGCTGACGCCGGACGTCGACCAGAATCACAAGGCGAAGTATCGCGCGTGGCGCGAAGAAGCCAAGCACACACCGTTCGGCATTGCCGGCCACCCGCCGCCAGCCAAGTCCGCGCTGGAGGACACGCCGGAAGAGCGCGAGCGCATCTATGAGAAAAAGTGGGGAACGGGGGGCAACATCAGCTTCCTGTATGCCTATAACGACCTGCTGGTGGACAAGGATTCCAACGAGACGGCCTGCGAATTCGTGCGGCGGAAAATCCGCGCGATAGTGAAGGATCCGAAAGTCGCCGAGCTGCTCGCGCCCAGGGATCACTACATCGGCACGAAGCGGCTGTGCCTGGACAACGGCTATTACGAAACCTTCAATCGCGACAACGTCACCCTGGTCGACGTCAGGAGCGATCCGATCGCCGAAATCACCGCGAACGGCGTGCGCACCGCGAACACCGAGTACGAACTGGACGCGATCATTTTCGCGACCGGCTTCGATGCGATGACCGGCGCGCTGCTGGACATGAACGTCCATGTCAAGGGCGGTGCCACGCTGGCGGAGAAGTGGGCGGACGGGCCGCGCACCTATCTCGGCCTGATGACAGCCGGCTTCCCCAACATGTTCATCATCACGGGGCCGGGAAGCCCGTCGGTGAAGACCAATATGGTGTCCTCGATCGAACAGCATGTGGACTGGATCGCCGATTGCCTGCGATACCTTCGAGCGAACGGCATCACTCGCATCGAAGCCGACCGGGAGACGGAAGACAGGTGGGTGGAACATGTGAACGCCGTCGCCAACAGCACCCTGTATCCGCTTGCGAATTCCTGGTACGTCGGCGCGAACATTCCCGGCAAGCCGCGCGTGTTCATGCCCTACGTCGCCGGCCTGGATAAATATCGCAAGATCTGCGATGACGTCGCGGCAAAGAACTATGAAGGGTTTGCGATGAGTCGTTGAGGGACAGAGAGGCACGCTCCTTTCCCGCAAGGCCATATGCGCCTCGCGGGAAGGGAGCGTGCCTCAAAGACCCTCGATATCCGCGGTTATCGCCCATGTCCGCGCGCATCCATGTTCCAGGCGGAGACAGGCTGGCGCTCGCCCGAACACCACGCTCAGCTTCGGCGCCTGCCGGCGGCCCTCGGTGCGGGCTGGTCCCGCGCCTCGAGGTCGGGAATGCGCGCCAGCAGTTCGAGGAAATCCTTGCTCGAACCGGAGATGTGTTCAAGCATGTAGCGATGGGCGTCCTCCGCATTGCCCGCGACAATGGCCTCGACGATCCTGCCGTGATCCATATAGGAAGTCCTGATGCGTCCCGGCTCCTGGAACACGCTGCGGCGATACACCTTGGTACGGCGCCGGATCGACAGGATCAGGTCGGTCAGGTAGGAATTCAGGGAACCGGCGTAAATGAGGCCGTGCAGGCTGGCGTTATAGCGATCGTAAGCGGCCGCGTCTTCGTTCATTGCAATCGCTTCCGCTTCGACGTGCAGCGCTTTCAGTTTCTGGCGGTCGGCGACGGACATGCGGCGCGTCGCAAGCTTGGCGCAGGCCGCCTCCATCTCCGCGAGGACTTCCAGCATCGACAGCAGGTCCTGCGCCGACATCCGCGCCACATAAGTGCCAGACCGCGGCACGATGGTGATCAGACCGTGGGAAGCCAGTTGCAGGATAGCGGTCCGTACCGGCGTGCGCGAAACCTTGAAACGCTCCATCAGCTCCGTTTCGTCGAGCGGCTCGCCCGGCGGACGCACGCCGCTGATGATCTCTTCCTCAAGGGCAAATCGCACCTTTTCAACAGCGCTTTCCTTGGTCGATAACATCGAAAACCACCTCGTCAACATCTTGTAAATTCATCCACTGCATGATACCAGACGCTGGTTTTGAAAGATATTACAAGGAATCCGCAACTCACAAATAGACTTACTGAAATTTCAGTTTATAATATTTGAAATACGATCCAGCCGTGCAGCAATACCTACCTAACGATATGAAGGAGACAGGTATGAATATCGGATTTATCGGACTTGGTGCAATGGGCGCGCCAATGGCGGCGCGCCTGCTTGCCGACGGTCACACCCTGACCGTCTACGACCCCAACCGGCAGGCCGTGGACGAAGCGGTCGGCAAAGGCGCCAAGCCTGCGTCCTCGCCAGCCGATGTCGCTTCCCGCGCGGAAGCGATATTCGTCAGTCTGCCGACGCCGGACGTGGTGCGCGAGGTCGCGCTCGGCGCCGACGGCGTCCGGCACGGCGGCGCGGCAAAGTATTACGTGGATCTTTCCACCACGGGTGCGAAGACCGCCATCGCCGTGGCAAAGGAATTGTCGGAGAACGGCATTATCTGCCTCGATGCGCCGGTCAGCGGGGGCGTGGGAGGAGCGGTCAACGGCACCCTCGCCGTCATGGCATCGGGCGACCGTGCCGCCTACGATCATCTCGCTCCTGTACTGAAAACCATAGGCAGCCGCACCACCTACGTCGGCAAGGATGTCGGCCAGGGACAAACGCTCAAGCTGATCAACAACCTGCTGGTGGCGACTTCGCTTGCTGCCTCGTCAGAGGCGCTGGTATTCGGCCTGAAGGCGGGCCTGGACCTGGAAACCATGCTCGAAGTCATCAACGTCAGCAGCGGCAGGAGCTTCTCGACGGAAAAGATCATCCCCGGCACCTTCCCCGACCGCAGCTTCGACTTCGGCTTCAAGATCGAACTGATGCACAAGGACGTGCGGCTCTGCCTGGAAGAAGCGGAACACCTCAAGGTGCCGATGTGGCTTGGCAACCACGTAAAGCATATATGGTCATTCGCCGTGGCCCAGGGCGCCGGCAAAAAGGATTTCTCGGCCATCGTCGAATTTTTCGAAGACTGGAGCGACGTCAAGGTCGGCGCCTCCGGTTCCCGCAATTCCTGACATCGACTTTCGATCTGCCACCCCACGCCATGAACAACACATCGATTTCCATGAACACCGATCCTTACAGCCTGGCGAAGTCCCTGTCGAACAGCATGTTCGTCGACGGCAAGCTGGTTCCCGCGCAATCCGGCGAAACATTCACGCTCTACAGCCCGGCAACCGGCCAGGCAATCGCCCAGGTGCCCGAGGCAGATGCCCGCGACGTCCAGCAAGCCGTGGACGTGGCGCGACGCGCGCAAGCGTCCTGGGCAAAGATGAGCGCGCGCGACCGGGGCAAAATGCTGATCGAAGCCGGACGCGCGATCAACCAGCACGCGGAAGAACTGGCCAGGCTCGTCGCACTGGAGTCGGGCAAGGCGCTGCGCACCGAATGCCGCCCCGAGGCTTCGACCACTGGCGACGTGTTCGCGTTCTTCGGCGGCCTCACGCCGGAAATCAAGGGCGAAACCGTTCCGCTGAAAAGCAACGCGCTGACCTATACCGTACGCGAGCCTGTCGGCGTCGTCGGCGCCATCATTCCATGGAACGCGCCGTTGATGCTGATGGCTTTCAAGGTTGCTCCCGCGCTCGCGGCAGGCAATACCGTCGTGGTCAAAACCGCGGAAGAAACGCCGCTGGGCGTGCTGCGCGCGGCGCAGCTGCTGGGCACGGTATTGCCGCCGGGCGTCCTCAACATCATTTCCGGCCATGGCCCGACCACCGGCGCTGCACTCGTCACCCACCCCGCGGTGCACAAGGTGACATTCACGGGCTCGGTGGAGACGGGCAAGATCATCTACCAGGCGGCAGCGAAGAAGCTGATCCCCGTTACCCTCGAACTCGGCGGCAAATCGCCGATGATCGTGATGCCGGATGCCGACCTCGACAAGGCAGCGCAAGGCGCCATCGCCGGCATGCGCTTCACGCGCCAGGGCCAGAGCTGCACCGCATCGAGCCGGATGATCGTGCATGAAAGCATCCATGATGAATTCGTTTCCAGGCTGAAGGTGCTGGCGGACAAGCTTGTCATCGGTGACCCGCTCGACGAGCGCACCGATGTCGGCACCATCATTTCCCGCGCCCAGTACGAAAAAGTCTTGTCTTACATCTCGCTGGCGGAACAGGACGAACGGTGCACGACCGTCAAATGCGCGTCGCTGCCTTCGGAAGGCCCGTACAAGGACGGCCTGTACCTGCAGCCCACGATCGTGACCGGCGCATCGAATTCCAGCGTGTTCGCGCGGGAAGAGATATTCGGACCGGTGACCTGCGTCATCAAGTTCAAGGACTACGAAGACGCGATCGGCATGGCGAACGACTCGGATTTCGGTCTGGCAGCGACTATCTGGACGCGCGATCTGAAAACGGCCATGGATGCATCTGTGCGCCTCGAAGCCGGCCTGGTGCAGATCAACCAGAACCAGGTGGCGGGGCCGAATATTTCTTACGGCGGCGTCAAGCAGTCCGGGCTGGGCAAGGAGCTGTCGCTGGAGTCCATGCTGGAGCACTTCACGCACAAGAAGACCGTCATCGTCAATTTCGAATGACCGCTTCCCGCGTGCCATCCGTCGACGGAATGAAAGAACAAATGCTTTCAGAAGCACGCCGGCGAGGCTGCGCCTTGCCTTCCCATGAATCAAGCTCACCCCTCAAAAGAATGGAGACAACAATGAAAGGAAAACTGAACGCGCTGGCGCTTGCATTGACCGCCGCCCTTGGGTCCGGCCTTGCCGCATCTGCGTCCGCGCAAATTTCCGACAACGTGATCAGGGTTGGCCTGATCAGCGATTTCACTGGCGCGTTCTCGGATTTTGACGGCCTGGGCGGCGCCGAAGCCATCAAGATGGCCATTGCCGATGCCGGCGGCCAGATCGCCGGCAAAAAGATCGAATTCATGATGTTCGATCACCAGAACAAGGCGGACAACGCCGCCAACAAGGCGCGCGAATGGATCGACCAGCAAGGGCTCGACGTGCTGTTCGGCGGAACGAATTCCGCCGCCAACCTCGCCATGGCGAAAATCGCCGGCGACAAGAAAAAACCCTTCTTCGCCATCGGCGCCGGCACCTCGCGCCTGACCAATGAAGACTGCACGCCCTATACGCTGCACTGGGCATTCGACACGGTCTCGCTGGCGCGCGGCACAGGATCGGCGGTCACCAAGGCGGGCGGCAAGACGTGGTACTTCCTGACGCTGGATTATGCCTTCGGCAAGTCGATGGAAAGCGACACTTCCGACGTGGTACGGGCCAACGGCGGCCAGATCCTCGGCAGCGTGAGGCATCCCTTGTCGGCATCCGACTTCTCCTCCTTCCTGCTGCAGGCCCAGGCATCCAAGGCACAGATCCTCGGTCTCGCCACCGCCGGCACCGACTTCATCAACGCGGTGAAAGCGGCCAAGGAATTCGGCATTGACAAGACAATGAAACTGGCAAGCCTGACCATGTTCATCAACGATGTCCACTCGTTGGGATTGAACGTCACGCAAGGCATGTACACGACAACGGGATGGTACTGGGATCTCAATGACGATACGCGCGCCTGGTCCAAGCGCTACTTCGCGAAGATGAAGAAGCAGCCCTCCATGGTACAGGCCGGCAACTACTCGGCGGCGATGCATTACCTGAATGCGGTCAAGGCGACGGGCAGCGATGACGGCGACAAGGCGATGGCGAAAATGAAAGCGACCAAGGTCGACGATTTCTTCGCCCGGAACGGCGTGGTACGGCCTGACGGGCGCATGGTGCACGACATGTACCTGGTGGAAGTCAAGAAACCGTCCGAATCCAAGTATCCCTGGGACTATTACAAGGTGCTGCAGACCATTCCGGGCGATGAGGTTTACACCACCAAGGCGGAATCGAAGTGCTCCCTCTGGAAGTAAGCCCCCGGTGCGCGCGGCAAGGACCTGCACCGCGCGCACTTGCAGTCGCGTAGTTAATTGATTCACCCGCCACAAGGAGACCAATTTGGCCCTACCACTTGCAGGAACGAAGGTAGTCGATTTGACCAGGGCACTATCGGGACCCTTTTGCTCGATGATTCTTGCCGATCTCGGGGCAGACGTGATCAAGGTGGAACCCATGAAATCCGGCGACATGATCCGTACCTGGGGACCGTTCGACCGCGGCATCAGCGCATACTACCTCTCCACCAACCGCAACAAGCGCGGCATCGCGGTGAATTTCCGGGATGCCCGCGGCCTCGAACTGGTCCGCCGGATGGCCGCCCGCGCGGATGTGGTCGTGGAAAACTTCAAGGCCGGCGTCATGGAAGACATGGGCCTCGGCTACGATACGCTGGCGCATGAAAACCCCAGGCTCATCCTGGGCAGCATCACCGGCTTCGGCAGCGACGGCCCGATGGGCGGCTGGCCCGGCTTCGACCAGATCGCGCAGGGATACTCCGGCCTGATGAGCCTGACCGGGCAGCCGGAAACCGGCCCGACCAGGGTAGGCACCGCGATCGGCGACCTGACCTCGGGCATGTGGACCGCCATGGGCATCCTTTCCGCCCTGTTGAGCCGTCAGCAGAGCGGCCGCGGCCAGCACGTCGAGACCTCGCTGCTTGCCAGTCTGGTCGGCTTGCTCAGCGTGCAGGGGCAGCGCTACCTCAGCTGCGGCGAGGTGCCTGCGCCGACCGGCAACGTGCATCCGGTGATCGCCCCGTATGGTGTGTTCGAAACCGCCGACGGTCCGTTCAACCTCGCGCCGGCGACCCCGGACATGTGGGTGAAACTGTGCAAGCTGCTCGAGCTGGAAGCGCTGCTCGACGATCCGCGCTTCATCGACAACGCGGCGCGCATGCAGCATCGCGAAGAATTGCGTGCGATTATCGAATCGCGTCTGAAGCTGCGCACCAAGATGGAGTGGACCGAGGCGATGATCCCGCTCGGCATTCCGGCCGGCCCGATCAACGACCTGGCGGATGTGTTCAACGATGCGCAGGTCAAGCACTGTCGCATGGTCGAGGAAGTCGACCATCCGCTGCTGGGCCCGCTCAAGCAGGTTGCCAACCCGATCAAGCTCGACGCCTTCAAGGACGGTTGCGTGCGCCGTCCGCCGCCCTTGCTCGGCGAGCATACCTATGAGGTGCTGGCCGAGTTCGGCTATACGCAAGATCAATTGCAGCAGCTTTCGCACGACGGCGTGATAGCCCAGCATCAGGCAGCCGCCGCGGCGCCCTGAGGGCCCGGCGAAACAGGAGACCGACGACATGCAAGAGAATGGCAGTCTGCCGGACGATACGCCGGCGCTCGAATATGCCGGCACTGCCGCCATCATCCGCTTGCGGCGCCCGAAGGAACACAATCGCCTCGACCCTGCCGACATTGATGTCATCCATGCGCATCTTGCCGAAATTCTGCGGCGGGGCGACCGGCGGACCGTGGTGCTCACCGGGCTCGGCGACAAAACCTTCAGTTCCGGATACACCATCCAGGCGATCGTCGAAAAGCTGGACCGCAGCTTCGAGGAGATGCTGGATGCCGTCGAGAACTTTCCGCTGCCGACGATCTGCGCGTTGAACGGCAGCGTGTACGGGGGCGCCACGGACCTGGCGTTGTGCTGCGATTTCCGCATCGGCGTGCGCGGTTCGCGCATGTTCATGCCGGCCGCAAAATTCGGGCTCCACTACTACCCGGGCGGCATGCGCCGCTATGTCACCCAGCTGGGCCTGGCGGAATCGAAGCGGCTGTTCCTCACCGCCCAGGCAATCGATGCCGAGGAAATGAAGCGCATCGGGTTCCTGACCGACCTGGTCGACCCCGGCCGTCTGTGGGACAAGGTCGATGAATACACGGCCGCGATCGACGCCTGCGAGCCGCTCACGGTCAGCAGCATGAAGCGCCAGCTCAATGCGATCGCGGCGGGCGAGCCGGGCGCGGCCAGCGCACGCGACGACTACAACCGGTCGTTGCAGTCCGAGGAGCTCAAGCGTCGGGTGGGCGCGGCCAGCAAGCGTTCCTGAGCGAAAGAGTACAGGGGCGGCGCCGGCGCCGTCCTTGCCGATGCATTGCCATTAAGCAACAACACGTCGGCGGGCCCGGATTCACGCCGGATGCGCCTACTTGACCGTACAGAAACATCACCGCCCCGGGACCGAACCGCCAATTGACACCATGGCTCATTGACGTTAACGTAAACGTAATGTCAGCCCCCGGCTTCGGCCGGCGACGCCGCCCACACAGCCCACACCGCAAGCAGACCAAGAGACCAACCATGACCGACCTCTCCGAAGCCAGGAAGCTGACCGAATACAAGCCCGCGAACAAGGTGCGCTTCGTCACCGCCGCCTCGCTGTTCGATGGCCACGATGCCTCGATCAACATCATGCGCCGCATCCTGATGGCCAACGGCGCCGAGGTGATCCACCTCGGCCACAACCGCTCGGTCGACGAGATCGTCACCGCGGCGCTGCAGGAGGACGCGCAGGGCATTGCCGTGTCCAGCTACCAGGGCGGTCACGTCGAGTACTTCAAGTACATGATCGACTTGCTGAAGCAGCGCGGCGGCGCCCACATCAAGGTCTTCGGCGGCGGCGGCGGCGTGATTGTGCCGTCCGAGATCAAGGAGCTGCACGACTACGGCGTCACGCGCATCTTCAGCCCGGAAGACGGCCAGCGCATGGGCCTGGTCGGCATGATCCTGGCGATGATCGAAGCCTGTGACGTCGACCTCTCCGCCCATGCGCCGGCGACACTCGCTCCCCTCATGGACGGCGACCTCGCGGCGCGCCAGCGCCCGCTCGCCCAGCTGATCACCGCGCTGGAAAACGACAAGGCCGATGCCGGGCTGAAGACCGAACTGCACAAGGCGGCCGATACCATCACCACGCCGGTGCTGGGGATCACCGGCACCGGCGGCGCCGGCAAATCCTCGCTGACCGATGAACTGATCCGCCGCATCCGCCTCGACCAGGACGACGCGCTCAACATCGCGGTCGTCTCCATCGACCCGTCGCGCCGCAAATCGGGCGGCGCGCTGCTCGGCGACCGCATCCGCATGAACGCGATCAATCCGTGGAACGGCCAGTCGCGCGTCTTCATGCGCTCGCTCGCCACGCGCGAAGCCGGCTCCGAAATCTCGCAGGCACTGCCCGACGTGATCGCCGCCTGCAAGGTGGCCGGCTTCGACCTCGTCATCGTCGAGACCTCCGGCATCGGCCAGGGCGACGCCGCCATCGTGCCGCACGTCGACCTGTCGATGTACGTGATGACGCCGGAATTCGGCGCCGCATCGCAGCTCGAGAAGATCGACATGCTCGACTTCGCCGATTTCGTCGCGATCAACAAATTCGACCGCAAGGGCGCGCAGGATGCGTTGCGCGACGTCGCCAAGCAGTACCAGCGCAACCGCGAACTATTCATGAAGAAGCCGGACGAGATGCCGGTCTACGGTACGCAGGCATCGCGCTTCAACGACGACGGTGTCACCGCGCTCTACCAAGGGCTGCTGCCGGCGCTGACTGAACTCGGCCTCAAAACCCAACCCGGCAAGCTCGCTCCGGTCAACGTCCGCTTCTCCTCCGGCAAGAACGCGATCGTGCCGCCCGCGCGCACCCGCTATCTCGCCGAAATCGCCGACACCGTACGCGGCTACCACAAGAACACTGCGAAGCAGGTGATGCTCGCCCGCGAGCGTCAGCATCTGCAAGAAGCCAAGCGCATGGCCGCCGCCTCCAGCAAGACGGCCGACCTCGACGACCTGATTACCGAGCGCGACAACGCGATGGATCCGGGCGCGAAGAAACTGCTCGCGATGTGGCCCGACATGAAAGCTGCCTACTCCGGCGACGATTACGTGGTCAAGATCCGCGACAAGGAAATCCGCACCCGCCTCGTGCAGAAGACCCTGTCAGGCACCGTCATCCGCAAGGTGCAGCTGCCGAAGTTCGAAGACCACGGGGAAATCCTGCGCTTCCTGATGGCCGAGAACGTCCCCGGCTCCTTCCCGTACACCGCCGGCGTGTTCGCCTTCAAGCGCGAGAACGAAGACCCGACCCGTATGTTCGCCGGCGAAGGCGACGCCTTCCGCACCAACCGCCGCTTCAAGCTGGTGTCCGAAGGCATGGACGCCAAGCGCCTGTCCACCGCCTTCGACTCGGTCACGCTGTACGGTGCCGACCCGGCTCCACGTCCCGACATCTACGGCAAGATCGGCAACTCCGGCGTGTCGATCGCCACACTGGACGACATGAAGGTGCTGTACGACGGCTTCGACCTGTGCGCGCCCAACACCTCGGTGTCGATGACCATCAACGGTCCGGCGCCGACCATCCTCGCGATGTTCATGAACACTGCGATCGACCAGCAGATGACGAAGTTCCGCGCCGACAACAAGCGCGAACCGACCGACGACGAAGCCGCAAAGATCAAGGAATGGGTGCTGGAGAACGTGCGCGGCACCGTGCAGGCCGACATCCTGAAGGAAGACCAGGGCCAGAACACCTGCATCTTCTCCACCGAGTTCTCGCTCAAGGTGATGGGCGACATCCAGGAATACTTCGTGCACAACCGCGTGCGCAACTTCTACTCGGTATCGATCTCGGGCTACCACATCGCCGAGGCCGGCGCGAACCCGATCTCGCAGCTCGCCTTCACGCTGTCGAACGGCTTCACCTTCGTCGAGGCGTATCTGGCTCGCGGCATGCACATCGATGACTTCGCGCCCAATCTGTCGTTCTTCTTCTCCAACGGCATGGACCCGGAATACACCGTGCTCGGCCGCGTCGCCCGCCGTATCTGGGCAGTCGCGATGCGCGACAAGTACGGCGCCAACGAGCGCAGCCAGAAGCTGAAGTACCACATTCAAACGTCCGGCCGCTCGCTGCACGCGCAGGAAATCGACTTCAACGACATCCGCACCACGCTGCAGGCGCTGATCGCGATCTACGACAACTGCAACTCGCTGCACACCAACGCCTACGACGAGGCGATCACCACGCCGACCGACGAATCGGTGCGGCGCGCGCTGGCGATCCAGCTGATCATCAACCGCGAGTGGGGCCTGGCGAAGAACGAGAACCCGAACCAGGGTTCGTTCATCATCGAGGAACTGACCGACCTGGTCGAGGAAGCGGTGCTGCAGGAGTTCGAGCGCATCGCCGAACGCGGCGGCGTGCTCGGCGCGATGGAGACCGGCTACCAGCGTGGAAAGATCCAGGAAGAGTCGATGTACTACGAGCACCTGAAGCACGACGGTACGCTGCCGATCATCGGCGTCAATACCTTCCGCAATCCGAAGGGCGAAGCGATCCCGCAAACGCTGGAACTGGCGCGCTCGACCGAGGAAGAAAAGCAGTCACAGCTCACACGACTAGCTGATTTCCAGGCTCGCAGCGCTGATAAGGCGCCGGCAATGCTGCAGCGCCTGCAGGAGGCGGTCATCAAGGATGAGAACGTGTTCGCCGTGCTGATGGACGCAGTGCGCGTGTGCTCGCTCGGCCAGATCAGCAATGCGCTGTTTGAAGTCGGCGGTCAGTATCGCCGCAACATGTAACCGGCTGTAAAAAACTTACGCATCATCAAACGATGCAAGCAACGATGCGCCTCAATCGCATCGTTGCTTACATTCAGTTGCAATCAATCTGCACTTGACGCAGATCATCCCCCTGCGCTGCTCGCATTCGTTGCCGAATTTTCTGACACGGCATACGTATGCACACTTCCCTCTGAAACACACCCTCTTTACATAGCTGTTTGCTATCGGATTTCCGATCATCAATCGGAAAATTCCGAAAATTTGTATCGATTGGCTTACACGTTTTTTCATCCTCTGTCCGATATTGTTATACATCCGACATATTGATAATTGATTCCGGAAAAGTTGATTCACCGAAGCACAGCCGCGATTCGACCATCAAATACGAGAGGAGCAAAACAATATGTTGACCCCCAACACGTCCGCCCATCCGGTATCCGTCCTTCCGATCTCCGCGGCAACTGCAGGGAGCACCGTATCTCCCCGCCATGGCCGGCTCTGGTCCGGCCTGAGCGATGTGGCCAAGCTGCTCGGCATTCCCGCTTTCGTGAAAGACGGCGACTGCATGTTCCAGCATGTGCAGTACAAGGCCGGTCAACGCGTCCACACGATCGGCCAGCCGTTTGAAATGCTGTACGTCGTGTACTCCGGATTCCTCAAGTCGGTCATCATCGACGACAACGGTCACGAGCAGGTGGTGTCCTTCCCGATGAAGGGCGACCTGCTCGGTGTCGATGCGATCCATGGTAACGTCCATGCTACGGAAGTGGTGGCATTGACGCCCTGCGAACTCATCCTGGTCCCGTTCAAGACCCTGACCGCGCTCGGCAGGGCACAACCCGACCTCGAAGTCGCACTGTACGGCGTGATGGGCCGCGAGCTGGCCCGCGAACAATCGCTGATCAGTGCGCTCGGCTCGCTCGGCGCGGAAGCACGTGTCGCCCGCTTCCTCGCGTTCATGTCCAGCCGTTTTGAAGAGATGGGCTATTCCGGAAAGCAGTTCAACCTGCGTATGACCCGAGAGGAAATCGGCAACTACCTCGGCCTGACGCTGGAAACGATTAGCCGCACGCTGTCCGCCTTCGCCGCCGCCGGATTGATTTCGGTCGAACTGCGCAACGTGATCCTGCACGATATTCCCGCACTGAAGACGCTGCGCCGCCTCCCGGCGAGCGCACGCCGCAAGCTGAGCACGACCGCAGCGAACTCGGCGCAAGCCCGCGCCGCTGCTTGAACCTCGGCGATTACCACCACTTCGGCCCGAGTGGTGGTAATCGGCAGCACATGCACTCCTGAATAAAGTTGTCTCCTCCGAGTGGTATGACGGCACCGGCGTCCAGAACAAGGACGCCGGTCGACCGTCTCGCTGCAAGCATGCCGGTACACTGAGCCGGTTCAGATACCGCCGATCATCGCGCTGCCCCTTCTCATCTCACCATCCTCAGTGGGCGCGAGCCTCGTCCAACTCGCCCTCAATTCACAAACGTTCGTGATAGTGACCTGCAGGTAGTCTGCGATAATTCCCTCTTTTACTGCCACTGCCCGGCGGGCAATTCGCCAAGTCGGAACAAGCCAGAATTCGATTCTCGACGGACTATTCAGCCATGACCGATATCTGCAATATCCCCGCCCTCGTCTCCTGGAGCGGCGGCAAAGACTCCTGCCTCGCCATGTGGCGCGCCCGCCAGTCCGACATGCAGATACGCCGCCTCATCACGGCGATGGACGAGGATGGCGAAAGGTCGCGCTCGCACGGCATACCGCCCGAATTGATCCAGGCGCAAGCCGACGCGCTCGGCGTCGAATTGCGTTTCTACAAAACCTCCTGGGGAAACTACGAAGAGCGCTTCGTGGCCACATTGCGCGACGCGCATGCGGACGGCATCCGGCACGCGGTTTTCGGCGACATCGACCTGATGCCGCATCGGGAATGGGAAGAAAAGGTATGCGCAAAGGCCGGCATCACGCCCTGCCTGCCGCTGTGGGACGAACCGCGGCGCAAGCTGGTGGACGAGTTCCTTTCCCTCGGGTTCAAGGCCATGGTGGTGTGCGTCAACGGCAAGTACCTGGGCCGGGAATTCTGCGGGAGGAATTTCGACGAATCATTCCTGGCTGACTTGCCGGAAAGTGTCGATGCGTGCGGCGAGAATGGCGAGTTCCACACATTCGTGTATGACGGACCGGGCTTCGCGCAACCTGTCGCATTCAGGAAAACCGAGGTTCTGGAATATCAGTCGCCCGAGAAATTCGGCGGCGCGACGTTCTACTTCCAGAAGCTGGGAACGTAAGCCCGCGGAGATAAGTCGGCGAAGATCATAGAGCGGTTTGCGGGTCAGTTGAGGGGGCGCGTTCGGTCGAGAAGGGATGCAGTGCGGGGGGGCGCCGAGCCCGCGGCGCTTGCTCAGACTGGGCGTCTGAGCAAGCGTCGCTGCGCCTAGCATTCGGCCGATTCTCGGGGCTGCGCGCCCCCTCAACTGACCCGCAAACCGCTCTAGGGTGCGGAAGGAAAGGGCTCGCCCCTCCTTCCGCCATCCGGTGTGGCCTGCAGTTATTCGACCACAGCGACCAGTTTGTCCTTCTTTACCTTCAACGCGACAGACTGGACACTTTGCCCCTGCGCCATGCGCGCGAGCACCTGGCCCGACATTTCGGACAGCACTGAACGGGAAATGATCGCATCCGCGTCGCGCGCCCCGCTGTCGACTTCGGTGCAACGAGACACAATCATGTCGAGCAGCGCCTTGTCGTAGGTGAGTTTCGCACCATGATTCCTCATCAGCCGCTGTTTCACCTTGTTCAGTTTGAGCTCGACGATCGTCCGCATTACCTCATCTGAAATCGGGTAGTACGGAATCACGGACAAGCGCCCCAGGAATGCAGGCTTGAATGCCCGCTGAAGATCCTTGCGCAGGAGTTCCGACAGATCTTCAGGCGTGGGGTGCCGCGTCTTATCTTCGACCGTCACGCCGTGCTCGACCGCCTTCATGATGAGATCCGTGCCGACGTTCGAGGTCAGGATGATGATGGTGTTCTTGAAATCCACTTCCCTGCCCTCGGCATCCTCCAGCACACCCTTGTCGAATACCTGGAAGAACAGCTCCAGCACGTCCGGGTGCGCCTTTTCGACCTCGTCGAGCAGCACGACAGAATACGGTTTCCGCCTCACGGCCTCGGTCAGCACGCCTCCCTCGCCATAGCCGACATATCCCGGAGGCGAACCTTTCAAACCGGACACCGAATGGGCCTCCTGGTATTCGGACATGTTGATCGTGATGAGATTTTTTTCACCGCCGTAGAGCGTGTCGGCAAGTGCGAGCGCCGTTTCCGTCTTGCCTACGCCGGAGGGGCCAACCAGGAGAAACACCGCTTTCGGTTTGCCCGGATCTTCCAGGCTGGCTTTGGCAATCTGGATCCGTTGCGCGATCAGGGCGAGCGCATGCCCCTGTCCGACCACGCGCTCTTCGAGCAGATCCTTGAGTTTGCGTACTACATCGATCTCGTTGGCCACCATGCGTCCCAAAGGAATACCGGTCCAGCCCGATATCACCTCCGCGATTGCCGGACCGTCGACACAATCGTAGATGAGCGGTTGGGTCTTGTGCGCCTCGTGCAATTGCTGCTGTGCTGCACGGAGTTCCGCCTGCAGCGACTCGGCGCCGGATGTCCCTACCCTCCCCTTCTTCCCGCCTTTTTCCTTGACGTCAGAAGCCGTGGCACCGGAGGCATCGGCTACTGTCGCATCCAATTGCTTGCGCAGCTCCCCAATTTTTTCGACCAAGACAACTTGCGCCTCGAATGCAGCCTTCTGCTTTGCCAGGTCCCCATCCAGTTCAGCACGGCGCAGGCGAATTTCTTCCAGGCGTTTCGCATGCGCGGGATCGCGCTCCTTCCGTAAGGCCGCCTCCTCGCGCTCGAGATTTTCGATCAACCTGTTGAGATCCTCGACGGCGGACGGCACGCTCGCCCGCGACAAGGCCACACGTGCGCACGCCGTGTCGAGGACGCTGATAGCCTTGTCCGGCAACTGGCGTCCGGGAAGATAGCGGCTGGACATCCTGACCGCGTCGACAACCGCCTCATCGAGTATGCGTACCTGGTGGTGTTTTTCCATGGCGGAAGCGATGCCGCGCACCATCTGGATCGCTGCATCTTCAGGCGGCTCTTCGACCTTGACGACCTGGAAGCGACGGGCGAGCGCGGCATCCTTCTCGAAATACTTCTTGTATTCCGCCCAAGTTGTCGCCGCAATGGTTCGCAGTTCGCCACGCGCAAGCGCCGGCTTGAGCAGGTTGGCCGCATCGTTCTGCCCCGCCTGTCCGCCGGCACCGATCATGGTGTGCGCCTCGTCGATAAACAGAATAATCGGCACCAGGCTCGCCTTGACCTCATCGATAACGGAACGCAGGCGGCTTTCGAATTCGCCCTTGACGCTCGCTCCCGCCTGCAGCAGCCCGAGGTCCAACGCCCTGACCCGAACGTTTTTCAGGACAGGCGGTACATCGCCTTGCACGATCCGCAGGGCCAGGCCTTCGACGACGGCCGTCTTCCCGACCCCTGGCTCGCCGGTGAGGATGGGATTGTTTTGACGGCGGCGCAAAAGGATATCGATCATTTGGCGAACTTCAGTATCGCGTCCAAGGACAGGATCGATTTTTCCCGCACGCGCCTGTGCGGTAAGGTCGTTCGTATACTTGTCCAGGGCCGGCGTTCCGCGGCCGTCGGTGTCTGCCGCAGAAGCTGCTTCGCCCTCATTGGCGGCTGCTCCAGCAGGCGATCCACCGGTTTGGCCGGAGACTTCCTTCGACATGCGCAGGATCTGCTGCAGGTTTTCCTTTAGGTCTGCGGCAGGCACCTTCGACAATGCACTACAAGCCCCGCCGACGAGACGGGCGATGTTTTCGTCGGAGACCAGCGACAGGAGCAGATAACCGCTGCGGATCTGTTGCTCGCCGTAATTGACGCTCGCAACAAGCCAGGCCGATTCCAGCCACTGCGGGATGTTTTGCGACAAGACCGGATTGCGCGTGTTTCCTGTCCGGAATTGCGACAGGCTTTTCTGCAAATCGCTTTGCAGACGATCCCTGTCTGCGCCAAAGGCGCGCAATATCGCTACGACGTCGGTTTCGGCATTGTCAAGCAACTCCAGCAGCACGTGCTCGATGTCCACCTCGTGGTGGGTTCGCGACAAGGCGACATTCGCTGCGGACTCCATCGCCCGACGTGTTGCAGGGGTGAGTTTGGCAATCAATGCCTTCAGGTTAGTGTTCATACTCGGATCGTTCCATTCCACTCCGTCGCCGGACGTGCTTACGCGAAGTCGTTCACGTCGAATGCGCGTGTCATTCCAGACGATGTTTTACGCTTGCTGGGCCGGAACCACGATGCTGTGGCTTCGGTCAGCGGTTCGCTCAACTCAGGTCGAAGCAACGAGTTCAATTTCCGCTGCGTGTTTGTTTGCAACGTTCGTCGCATGCTTGATCCTGACAACACCAGGCTTGACGCCCATGCGAAGCAACTCGCTCTTGACGGCGTTGGCCCGCGCGATGGCTGCCGCCTTGGAATTGCCGACCTGCTTGCGGTCACAGTATCCGGTAATGATCAATTTCTTCGCCTTCTGTGCACGATCCTTGATTCGAACCAGGATCTGCTTGTCGGAATCGCTTAGCTTGACGCTCAGTTTTTCAAATTCGATCGGCACCGGATTCATGTTGGCGTAGTCGGGAAGTTTTTCTTCCGACTTCATACTTGACGCTGCCGCTTTTTCGGTTGCTTTTGTCTTTTCTTCCTTCACTACGGGCGACTGTGCTGGGTCTTCCAGCGCCTGGTTCTGCGCGCAGCCGGTCAGCACGAGCAAGGAAGCAATACCCACTCCGCTCGCCAGCATTTTCAGTGTGTTCTTCGCAATCATTTGTCATCTCCTGTTTTCATACATTTATCCGATATAGAAAGGCAACCGGATATTCCACGGCCCCGCGAACGGGTTTTCATTGTGTACGTGCCGGACATCCTCCGGATTGGTCCAGCTCCATGCCTCTGCACCTCCTGGCTCTTTGCCGCGCTCGGCGGTGGCGATCCAGATCGTGTTCAAAGGCTGCCCGTGATCCAAAGGCGTACGCCCACGGCGAATATCGCCGCGGGCGCGCATCAACGTGAAGGTCTTTTCGCTATTACGCGATGGTCTTGTTGGCAGTCAGGTCCCAACCGGCGCTGACGTTGCCACCACCCGAACCGTCTTCCCGCTTCTGCTGGGTGTAGGTCCACTTGATCTTGCCGTACGACAGGGAGATCTTCTCGTTCGGGAAGCCGGATTCACCGGTGGATGCACCAATCTCCTCAACCTTGGAAACCAGCACCTGCTCCATCTTGATTTCCATGTACTTCACCTTGTCGCCGCCCGCACGGCAGAACTCGACGGTAACTTCCTTGATGTGCTTGCCAGTGCAGCAGGCCTCGTACAATTTCGCGCTTGCCTTGTCCAGCAGATGCACGAAATTGAACGTCCCGTGATTGACGCGCTCGGCAGTCGCGCCGCCGACAGAGCTCGCGGTGCTGGATGCCGGCTGCTCGATCTTGTGATCAAAGGAGATCACTTCGATCCAGTCCTTGTGCTTGTCGTCAGTCGACTCGCCAGGAATACCGTCAATCTTGATAAAGGCGTCAAATGCCATTTCTTCTCCCATGAAAGTTGACTCTTATCTTTGGCATGGCCGCGATAAAGAGTCTGTTTAAAAAACCTGTTCAAACCTCGAAATCTCGAATCTTTATTGCATTTATTGCAACAATTTGGGCGACATGATTCACCTCGTCCATGCAGACTCCTTGCATGGACGAATCAAACCTTAGCGTGCGTTCTTGGGCAATTCGGCGACCAGCCGGAGTGAAATCGTCAATTCATCAAGCTGGAAATGCGGGCGCAGGAAGGCTGCGGCACGATATACACCCGGCTTGCCCGGCACTTCGACCACGTCGACACGCGCTTCGCGCAGCGGATACTTGGCCTTGGCTTCCTGCGATGCGGAATCGTCCAACAGCACATATTGTGCGAGCCATGTATTGAGAAACTGCTGCACGTTTTCGCGCGAAGCAAAACTGCCGATCTTGTCGCGCATGATCGACTTCATGTAATGCGCGATTCGGGACGCTGCAAAAATGTACGGCAGCTGCGAGGAAAGCCGTGCATTGGCATTGGCTGCATCGGTGTTGTAGGTCTTTGCCTTCTGCACCGATTGGCCGCCGAAGAATGCCGCATAGTCGGTGTTCTTGCAGTGGACCAGCGACAGGAAACCGAGGTCGGACAGCAGCTTTTCGCTACGATCGGTGATAGCGACTTCGGTCGGGCACTTCAATGCGATCTCGCCGTCGTCGGTCTTGAACGTATGTGTCGGCAGCCCTTCCACCAACCCACCACCTTCCACGCCGCGGATTGCGGCCAGCCAGCCGTACTTGGCAAACGCGTCAGTCAGACGCGCGCCAAATGCATACGCTGCGTTGGTCCACAGGTATTTGCCATGGTTGGTGCCGTCGACATCTTCCTCGAAATTGAATTCCTCGAGCGGCACGGTGTCCTTCCCGTACGGGAGACGGCCAAGTACATGCGGAAGAACAAGGCCAACGTAGCGGGAATCTTCGGACTCGCGGAAGGATTTCCATTTTGCGTACTCCACCGTGTCGAAGATCTTCGACAAATCGCGCGGCTTGCCGATGTCGGTGAAGCTTTCCAGGCCGAACAGCCCAGGTGCGGCCGCCGAAACGAATGGAGCATGCGCCGAGGCCGCGACATGCGACAGTTCGTCCAGAAGGTAGAAGTCTTCCGGATGACGGGAAAATTCATAGTCCCCAATCAGCGCCGCGTAGGGCGCGCCACCGAAAGTCCCATACTCTTCTTCGTAGATCTTCTTGAACAGTGCGCTTTGATCGAATTCCGGCGCCGACTTGAAATCCTTGACGAGGTCCTTTTTCGACGCGTTCAGCATCCTTACCTTCAGCATCGGGCTCGTCTCCGACTGCATGACCAGGTACTTCAGCCCGCGCCAGGATGCCTCCAGCTTCTGAAAATCGGGGTGATGCATGATGGCATTGACCTGGTCCGACAGCAGTTTGTCCAGTTCGGCAATGCGTGCATCGATGCTCGCAGCCAGATCGCGCGACAGCGTCACCGTTCCTGCCAACACCTCGTCGACCAGCTCTGCGATCTGATCCCGGGCAGTCGCCTTTTCGCTTGCGTTTGCTGCGACCTTGCTGTTCTCGACGATGTAATCGAGCAGACTTGTCGGCGCAGCTTCGACAACGGCTGCGTCCTGTACTTGTGCCAGTTCGCTCATGATCAATCCTCCTTCTTCTGACGTGTCGCGCTGATTTCCTTCAGCTTTTCGGTGTCCCGGACGATCTCGTCGAGCAGCTCTTCCAGGCGGTCGTTGCCGGTGATCTTGTTCCTGAGGTCGGACAAGCGAGTGCGAACCTCCAGCATCTTCCGCAGCGGCTCCACTTGGCTGACGACGCGCTGTGGTTCGAAGTCCTCAAGTTTTTCGAACTTGAGCTCGACACCCATCTCGGTATCGTCCTTTTTCAGCTGGTTATCAACCCGCAATTGGAGACGTGGAGCCACGCCCTTCAGCACGTCGTCAAAGTTGTCGCGATCGATATCGACAAACTTGCGCTCCTTCAGCTTGGGCAAGGCTTCCTTGGGATGGCCGCTGTAATCGCCGAGCACACCCAGGACGAAGGGCAACTCCTTGGTTTCAATCGCGTCGCCGACTTCGACGTCGTAGGTGATCTGGACCCGCGGCGGACGCACCCGGGACAGCTTTTTCTGCGTACTTTCTTTACCCATAGCTCAAATTCCTCTCAGTTTGATAAATCGATTCCACTCGCGGCAGGCACTGCCACAACCATTCCGAACTGCCTACAGCCCCTCTTCCAGTTTCCTTCCAACGTCCATCAAGAACTCGCATAACGACTGGAGGGACAGCCCCGGCTCGGCGAGCAGCCTTGCGAGTGCATAGGAAACTTCGGCGTACATGCGATGGTTCTTCCATGCCTCCTGCTCATTTCTCAGGTCCAGGCAGGCCGCCGGCTCAATGCCGCCGCCGAGCATGATGGTCGTAAAACGCTCGTGCACCTTGCCAAAGCAAGCCGCAAGTGTCATGCGGCCGGAGGATTGCTCCAGAATCAGATAATTGCCGCGCCACGGCTCACCATGCCTCGCTCCCTGCCACAAGGCGCTCAGTATCGACAGCCATGCACTTGCAATCAGTGCACGCTCGCCTTTGCCTTCGGGGAGCGGAAGGAGAATGATCTGGTTGGTCGAGGGATTGTCGAAACGGCGCAGGAATGCGCGATAAAACGCCAGATTCAGCAGGGCTTGCTCCAGTCCGGCCGGTGCAAGCTCGTCAGCAATCAAGGCGTGCAGGCTTCCAACGGAATTCGTCTGCATGAAGCGTGCGACCACGCTCTTTGCAAGGTCGAGATCCGCCGTCGCCGTGTCGTTATCGCGCACCTGCAATTCGAGGAACTGACGGCAGGACAATGCTTCTACCGAATTCTCGACGGCAGTCGCCACCTGCTCACGCAGTCCATCGAAAAACACCTCGTAAGCGATCGGCGCGACATGTGCGTAGCCAAGAATGGAGTCACTCGGCAGGATGGCACCCGCGATCAACGGATAACGCCGGCCTGCCTTGTCCCTGCTCGGCGAAAGAACGCCGAGAAAGGTATGCCTCTGGTCGCGGGAAACGTACTGGAACTCGACCGGTGCACCGGCGTCGTAGGCTGCCTCCCAGTTGTCCTTGAGGACAATACGTTCGAACGTCCGCTGAATCAGGCTGTCGAATTCAGTTGCTGCAGCGTGATCGGCATTCACGCGCACAAAGTCGGCACGGTTTGGCAGCTTGCCGTACAGCGCGTAAGTGGCGCTCGTGCCGGCCTCAGCTCGCCTGAAAGGTAAAACCGTCATCGCGCTGGCTCCTCAGTTTGTGATCTTTTCCGGCAAGCTTGTCCTGCGCAAACCGGACAACGCCAAAGGATTGGTTCCGCTCACCATGCGGAAGTTGAACCGGACAACGTCGGTATCGGCGTCCGGCCGCGCGCTCACCAGTTCGTGCTCGACGCCCGAACGCTCCTTCTTGAAGCGCCATTCAAGCTGAATGGTGGGATTGGACGGGTTGTCGGCCTTTGCCTGTGCGAGCAGGCGCATTAGGCTGAGACGCCCGTTGAAGTTGGCTACCGATGTGGAAACGCCGGCGAACGACACGGCCTGAATGCGCGCCCCCTGCGCATTCTGGTTTGCTGGATTGGGCCAGGTAAACGCCGTCCAGGGTTGCGGGCCATTTCGGTAAGTGAGCGATTGTCCATCAACCTCCAACAGGATCTCTCTCAATCCCGGCGTGGGGATGGGCTGGATTTCGAATTTCGCGTTGTCGCCTTCCTGCAGGACCGCGTTGCCGATCGTTGACAAGCGGGACACAGCAGTCAGGAGTGCGGGATTGAAGCCGACACCGATATTGGCCCAGGTGCGGGGAACAAGTGCATCGCCGCGGCGCACAGCCAATCCGGCGAGATGCTTGTCCATGAATTTCGACAACGTCCCCTCGCCTGGCTTGAGGAACTTCGCAATATCCGCCATGGATGCTTCATTGGCGGAATCCGCGAACGGATATTTGTTCGCTAAACCGCGCCATTGCGCCATGACCTCTGCCTGCCATGCGCGATTGATGTCGCGCTCGACTGCCGGGATCAAGGCTGCGTAGGCTTGGATCAGCGGGCGCACGAGCAATGGCCGGACAAGCTCTTTTGTTTCATCCGTTGCATTAGCCAACAGCACCCCGTCAACCTGGGCGAGGGCCTCGACCAGTTCCGAGCCGCTGCCATTGAGTGTGGCCTGCACGAGTTGGCGCGCCGCTCCATCCGGCTCGCCGTTGGCAGCGAGCTGCGACAGTTTGATCTTCAGCTTGGCAAGCGTATCGAGATAGGCGGACAGCGGTGCGCGCCCTCCTTCCGCCGGTGTCACGATCGAGGACAATCCCGCAAATTTGCCGCCGAGTTCTCCGAGCTTGGTAGCAGCCTGAGCCGGCGGCAACGGGGCACTGCCAAGAATCAGTTTTTCCGTACGCTCGATGACAGAACTCTTCGCTGACTGGATTGATGTCGAAATCTGAGACGGGTTGTCCCATGCAGTTTCATAAGCGGCCTTGGCCAGGATAAGCTTGACGGCGGAATTCTGGACATCGGACAACTGGCCCAGCGCCTGCGCCGCGGCGTCAATCGAAGTGAAGTCCTGTATCGCCACGCCTTGGAGAAACTTCTTCCATTCGCGAGCGTACTCGGCCTTGTACAACGCCTCCAGTTCGTTGCGTGTCCGCTCGACGTTTCCATCCTTGCCCAGATCGTCCACGGTAGTTGCTGCGAGCACCCAGTCATCGCCCCTGATTTCCCCCTTGCTTGCTTCGATAATTGTGTTACGGAAGTATTTTTCCCATGCTTCACGTGTAAAGGCGCCGGGCACTGCGTAGCTGCCTGCGGCGACATTCAAGGCGGGGTTGTTGAGAATCCGGCCGACGGTGATGGGCGCGAATTGCGTATTCGCGCGTGCCTTCAGCTCGTTGTAGACACGCTCCTTCGCCGACATGCGATGCAGGGCGCCCCGCAGGACTTCTCGGGTTTCTGCGACCAGGTCCAGGCGATTTTCAATCAGCGGCAGGTCCGGCTCAGCGAGCTGGGAGATGTAAAACGCGACAACGCGTTCCGCCAGTCGATTGATTTCTTCCAGGTTTCCTTTCCCCTTGTTCGCCTCGATCCAGGCGCGCCAATGCTTCGGAATCTGGTCCGACAGATGCGCGGCATCCATGCGCTCCTTGTTCTCGAGCATCAGGTAGGTCTTGAGCGCGTTGTAGCCGTCTTCAAGCGTATTGGTCGAGGCATGGCGCAGTGCGTGCGGCGCGGTCAGCGAAGTCGGCACTTTTGCGTCCGTGACCACTGCAGCTGGTGCCGTAATGCGCAACACTTCAACACCCATTTGTTTCATGACGCGGGTGCCGGGATTTTGTGAGAACGGAGGATATAAGCCACCCGAGAGCATGAGGCCGGCTCGCATTGATTTTCCCTCTTCCAATGGTTCGGACAGGTGGCTGATCGGAATGACCGGCAATGCAGTGCCGGACTCACGTCGCTTGCGCCTTTGCGCATCCGGCTGCGGCGCATCCTGAAGCGGCTGCGCGGGTGTCGCCGGGGTGGCTTGCGCCGGCCGGGCATCGGCGCCGGTTTTCATACCTGCGAGTGTGCGTTCCAGGCTCGTCGTAACAGGTGCAAGCATCAGCGACTGTACGCCGTCAAAGTACTCCGCTCGCAACGAGCGCTCCACCTGCTGCCCCTGATATAGATTCATACCCAAGACAATCGGGTGACCCTCCTTCCTATACTTGTAGAGCTGTTCCAGGCGAAGCTGGAGAATCTGAAGCGCCTTCAGCTTGTCAACCAGCTCGCCTTCCTTCGCGAGCTCGCGCGCAGCGAGCAGTTCCTCGTTCGCACTGGCAATCAGTTTTTGATTACCGACGTATGACCACGTCATTGCCGCTGTGGCCAGCGTAAGAAGCAGCAGGCCGGCAGCAATACCTGCAATGCGCACCCGGCTATTCCCTGTTTTCAGCTGGTTGGTGATGAGATGCTGGTCTGGAAAGAGCACTTCGCGGAACAGGTTCCGCAGGAAGAAACTGTTCGATGAAGGCGTATGGGCAGCATCGAATCCCGGTTTCGACAGGTCGAATTGTGCGGACACCCGATTGCCTGCGGAAATGCGCGGAGAGCCTTCCTGCAGGGCGCTGGTGAAGTAGAAACCACGCAGAAGCGGCTTGCTATGGTATGGATCTTCCTGGAACAGGAGTTCGACGAATTTCGAGATTGCATCTCGCATCGCGTTGAATTCGATCGGGAATGCAAACAAGGCGGGACGCTTTGCATTGCCGCGGTTATTCGCCAGTTTTTGTGCGCCGATTTGCGCCAGTCCGCGGTACAGTTCATCGAATTGCTGGCACACCGCGCGTTTTGCATCGAACTCGCTCCCCTGATCGTGCGAAAGTGTGGCGCCCCAGACCTGCTGGCGCTCCTCTTCGGTAAGGTCCTCGAAGAACTGCGCAAAACCACCCAACAGGTCGATCTTGGTAAAGACCAGGTAAACCGGAACCTTGATGCCGAACGCGTCGTCAATTTCATTGATGCGCTCGCGCACCTGGCGTGCATAGATGGCGAACTGCTCGGCCCGGAATTGAACCAGCTCGGGGAAACTGATGGCGACCAGGATGCCGTTGACCGGCGCCTTGCTCCGATACTTCTTGAGCAGTTTGAGGAAGGTCAGCCACTCGCCCCGGTCCTCCCGTTGCGTCGCGTAGCGGCCCGCAGTATCGAGCAACACGCCTTCAGTAGAGAAGAACCAGTCGCAATCCCGAGTGCCGCCGACGCCCTGCACCGCCTGCTTGTCACCGAACGGGAAGTTCAGCCCCGAGTGCAGAATTGCGCTGCTCTTGCCCGCGGCAGGGTGGCCGATGATCATGTACCAGGGCAGTTCGTAAAGAGCAGCCTTGCCTCTTGCCTTGCCTAGCTTGGATGTCTTCAGTGTGTCCATCGCTGCCAACATGCGCTGGCGCAGGCGGGTAATTTCCGCCCGCTTATCCGGGCTCGCACCCATGACGGCGTCGTCGGCCTGTCCGCGCAATACCTTTTCGAGGACGCCGCCGGCCCGCTCTGCAAGCAGCCGACCTGCCATCAATGTGATCACCCAGACGATCATGACGCCGAAAATCCACGCAAACCGCGCGTCGCGCGAGGTCAGGCCAACATAAGGGCCAACCAGCCAGATCAATGCGATCAGGATCAAGAATCCGAGTGCCGACGCAAATTTCGCGTTTTGCAGCCACTTCCACATGTTTCTTCCTTAAATCAAATTCCGCTGTTATCCCGATCCGCCGCCGCTATTTGCGTGAACGAAGCTGGCTGATCTGGACTGGCGACTCGATGTGCCCGTAATCCCGCAGCTTCCAGCGACCGCCCCAGGTCAACCCTTCTTTTTCCGCCTCTTCGCCCAGTGCCTGGTAAGCCTGCATCGCCCATGGGTCGCGTTCCGAAATCACAAGCCGCCCATCGCGAATGGGGGCGACATCCATTGCCAGACCGTATTGGTGCTTGCTTTGGAAAGCCCTGGCATTGGTGACATGAAAACCGGACTCCGCAAGGGCGTCCTGGCGATCCGGGTTGCGATAACCCTCCAGCAAGGCGAGCGGGTAGCCGCGTGCCTCCATGCGCGCAAAGACGCGCAGCGCGAGATTCATGAAATCGGGGTCGAGGCGGGCCCAATCCCGATTCGCTGTTTCGAGACCCGGACGCTCGGTTCCGATAAACGTCGAAGGCGGGAGTGGCGGCGGAAGCACCAAGGTTTCTGGACGAAACGCTGCCTGAATGTGGTTTTGCCGCACCATGTCGTGTGCTCGCAGTGGATCCAGCGAGAAGCTGCCCGAGAAGGTGAGCACGCCTGCGGCTGTGGCGGACACGAGAAGAAGGGCAAGCCAAAGCGATCGGTAGGCGTTCCGGCTGGATGCAACCGCAGCTACCGATGTCTCGGCTGACTTGGAGGCAGATCGTGCAGCCTGCTCGACGAAAATACCTCTACCGCTTCCGGGGCTCGGGAGCGGAGCGACGAAGTAGCGCCAACCGATCCATCCCAAGACGGCGATTGTCGCGCACAGGCAAGCGATGACACTGACCAGCATTGTTGTAACCCAACTTCTTCACGTTACTTGCGTATGGAAGGACGATGCGTCTGACGCACGATGTCCCTTCCGTTACGCGTTTCATTCATTCTCGAATGCCTTGAGCTCCCGAACGATCGCAATAGGAGCTGTTGGCTTTTTTACAATATTGTACAATATACAAGATGCGATGCAATAATTGCAACTGTTTGGCAACTTGCCGACGCCGTTTCACTCGATCGGGGATGGATTACATGCCTTCAAGAAACAAAAGCCATGACTTGATGCTGTTGCTCGGGACAAGCCTGCTCAGCATTTTTGTACTACTGGGATGCGCCACCGGCCCCAAAACGTATGAAATCCGGGCGGCGGCCGATCCCTTGATCAACCGCGATGTAACTGGAAGTCCGCTGTCCGTTGTCGTCCACGTTTATCAGTTAAAAGACGCCGATGCGTTTTCGAAACTCACGCTGGACATGCTCGCAAGCGGACGCCCGCTATCCGAGTCTCTAGGGAAAGATCTGCTTGAAATGAACGAAGTGATGCTGGTACCGGGCGGCAGGCACACCGGTACGGATAAGATCCACCAAGACGCCAAGCACGTCGGCGTCGTCGCGTTTTTCCGGCAGCCGGACCAGCATTGGTGGCGCGTCCTGATCGATGCCGACAAGGTCCGTAGCAGTGGCCTCAATTTCAGGATTCAGGATTGTTATCTCTCCCTCACCGCACCTAAGCCCAGCTTGATCCCCGGGCAGCCGGCGAATCCGCCCGCGGCATGCACTTTCAGCGATGGCCGTGCGACGCAGCCCGCTACGGTGCCAGCATCCGTACCTGCCCGCCAGAACACAGCGGCGCCGGCCAGTCGGCGCAGCAGCAGTCTCATGGATACAGGGCGCCAGATTGTCGAATCCGCTCTGACGAAAAAGCCCTGAGGCAGCTGACGAAAGATACCGATCCGAAGAGCATGGATTCGTCTGCGTACGCAATGCGGCCGCGTACATCCGGAGCTCACACTGTTCAATTATTTTTACGCCGAGACTGATATGTTGCGTGTCAACCGAATCCTGTGGGGCGAAGGCATGTTCCTGCGTCCCCAGCATTTTCAACAGCAGGACTTGTTTTTCGAGCAGGGGCTCGCGCAGGCACTGCGCGAGATTCACGCCAATCCTTGGGGACTCCGTACGGTTTCAATAGATAGTGACGCCCTGCGCTCGGGAATGCTGCGTGTGGACAGGCTGGAAATGCGCTACCAGGATGGAACCTTTGTGCGCGCGCCGGAATGCGAGCCTTTGCCGCAGGCGCGCAATCTCGCCGACATTCCGCAGGCCGGTACCGATGCAGTGGTATATGCCTGCCTTCCAGCCCTGAATGCATTCGGCGGAAACACGGAAGAGAACGGGGCCACGGTGCCTCGCCCCGCACGGTTTTCATCCCGGCAGGTGGAAGTTAACGATCTGTACACCAATGCACTCGAAACAGAGGTCACAGCGCTCCACGCCAACGTGCGGATTCTCCTCGAACAGGAGAACCGGGACGGATACCTGTGCGTGCCGATTGCCCGGATCGGCAAAAATGCCACCGGAACATGGTCGATCGACGAATCGTATGTACCGCCGTTACTGACACTGCACGGCTCGTCGTCACTGGCCGTGATGCTTCGCCGCCTTCTCGATATCCTGCTGGTCAAGAGCCAGGCCCTCGCCAGCGCCCATCGTGAACGCGTCAAAAGCGTGGTCGAGTACGGGACCGCGGACATTTCCTCATTCTGGCTCCTGCATACCGTCAACCGCAGCTTCCCGGTGCTCAAGCACTTGTCGCACGCAGGGGCGCATCCGGAAACCCTGTACTCGTCGCTGGCTCAGCTTTGCGGCGAACTGATGACGTTTTCCTCCACCCTGTCGCTGAACGACATTCCGGTGTACGACCATCTGGATCTGACGCAGGTTTTCAGAAAGATGGACACGCTGCTGCGCGAGCTGCTGGAAACGGTCGTGTCGAACCGGCATGCAATCATTCCGCTGGCGAATCCCAAACCGTCCTTCTTTGTCGGTCGCCTGGACAGCGAGCGGCTGGTGGAGAACGTTGACTTCTATCTGTCCGTTTCAAGCGAGCTGCCCGTCGCGCAAATCCTGGATGTGGTCCCGATGAAGCTAAAAATGGGTTCGCCGGATGACGTGGAAAAGATTCTCAACTCCGCCCTGCCCGGTGCACGGCTGGTGCATGCGACACAAACCCCGGCTTCGCTGCCGGTCCGCGTAGGCAATCATTATTTCGCTGTCGAGCCGCAGGGGCAAATCTATGAACGCATGCTGAGGGCACGCAGTATTTGCATTTATGTTCCGCAGACCCTGCTTGAACTCAAGCTTGAACTGATTGCAGTGTTCCGCTAACAAGACAAGGCCATCTCCCATGACATCAATTACGTCCGCAGCCCCGATCGGGACCACGCCGCCGACACCGGCAGCCACCTTTACGCTGAGCTTGAAAGACCTGCTGGAAGACGGCGTCTACCTGCTGTTCCTGCTGCAGAACGGTAATGCGCCGAATTCGGCCAGCGAGTTCAACAAGCGTATTGACCAGTTCCTCACGCAGTTCGAAAAGCACGCCCGCGCGCTCGGCAAGCCGCAGCAGGCGGTGTCCGATGCGAAGTACGCATTCTGCGCACTGATGGACGAAATCGTACTGTCGTCCGATTTCAGCATTCGCGAGGAATGGGAGCGTGCGCCGTTGCAGCTGCGCATGTTTGGCGAGCATCTTGCCGGCGACCGTTTTTTCGACAAACTGGAAATCCTGCGCACGAATCCCGCGACCAACATCGAGACGATCGAGGTATTCCATACTTGTCTGTTGCTGGGTTTCCAGGGCAAGTATCTGCTGGAGGGCACGGAAAAACTGAACTACCTGATCAGCCGCATCAACCAGGAGATCACCCAGGTACGAGGCGGGAAGGCGGAATTCGCGCCGAACTGGAAGCTGCCGCAGCGCTTCCAGCAGTATGTGCGGCATGAACTGCCGCTATGGCTGTTCTACGCCTTGCTGGCCGTGGTCGGCGTGTTGGTGTTCCTGGTGTATTCCACGCTTCTCGGCAACGCGGCGGATGATCTCAAGAATTTGCAGGCGCAACCGGCCTCGCGTTCCCTCACGGAGAAACCGGCGAAGGCCAGCGATCGCCCCGGCAAGCTTTCATCGACCATGTAATGTTACCGGGGACGACATGTCCCCTTCGTTGTCAGGCGGCTGCGCTGTTCCTCGATCAGGCTTCTCGCGGGATGTCCAGCAGCTCGCGCAATTGATTCAGTGTCGAGTCGTCCTTGATGACGGAAGCAAGCCAGCGTTCAAGAGGCATCTCAGCCCACTTGGCTGCACGCTCCGCAAGCAGCGCGACAGGGCTGTGCGGCTCGTTCTGCTTGAAATATTGCGACACCTGGCGCAAAGCCCTGACAGCATCCGCACGGGTGCGAATCGGTCCGGAAACTTCAGTACCTGCTGGAGCCGCCGCACCGGTCCAATGCTCTGCGGTTTCCGAGGGGGCCGGCGCCGCAGCCTGGGTGGCATCTGCGAGCGTAGTTGATCCGCCTAACCTGCCGATGATCTTCGCCACGACATCCTCGCAATCGGCCACTGCCTTGCGCAATTCCTTCAAGCCAGGCGAGTCGTCTCCGAAGCGCTCGTCCACGTGTTTCTCCATGGCTGCCAGGCGTGTTGCGGCTTCGCGTATGTCGCGGTACAAGTTCTCGTAATAGGTAAGTCCGGTGGCAGCAGCCGCCTTGTCGAATGCTTCACCGGTGAGTTTGCCGTCGGCGATGACTTTTTCCCGTGCGGCGGGATCTTTCAAGCCCAGATTGTCGACGCCGCGCGACTCGTCCCATTTGAGCCAGGAGTAGGCACCGGTTGCCTTGCTGGTCAAAGGGATGTTGCGCACGGCTATCGGCAGCTGCTTGTTCAACCATTCGATCTTGCCGGCCCGCTCGTCCAGACCATCCTCGAGCAGGTCCGGATAAAGAAATTCCCAGAAGTCGGTAAGCAGCACCTCCCACACCTGCAATCCGAACGCGAGCCCCCGGAAGCCGGCGATATTGCACAACGCTTCGGTATACCAGCACGCGATCTGCAAATCTTTGCTCTTGTTGATCAGCAGTTCCTCGCACAACCGGCGCACCTGCGGCCACTGCGCGGTTTTCAGTTCGGTTTCCCATTCGCCCTGCGCCAGGCTGAGATCATCCTGCCGGCGCGCTTCGCGGATCTCGTCCATTTGCGCCGAGAACGACATATCCTCCCCGCCGGGATGGTCTCCGGGAATGGGCGCCATCAATTGGTTGAGCAGGTTCTGGTCCATCATGTACTCCTGTTTGATCATTTCGTTTCGTTGACTATGTACGCGTGCGGCGGCATTCACTACGTTGCCTGGCTGGCTCCGATGTGGCTGGCATGACAAAGGAGGCGGCAACGCTCTCGCCGTCCATGAATTCCGCGTACAAGGCAGGTGCGGCATGCCTTGCGGCGCAAACAAGACCGAGCGCCAACTGGCCCACCCCTGCGGCGCGCCCCAGATCGCCGATGCGGGTCACGATGTTGACGACGGCGTCCTGGTCAACCGGGCTGAGGTCGATATTGAAGTAGTAAAGGGCGGAGCCGAGCGCCGCCAGCCGTTTGCCCGCGACGTCGACGTTGCCGGCGTTATGTACGATTGCACCACAGCGAGCTTTTGCGGCATCCGGCACGGGGGCTCCCTTGTCGGCAGATTTGCCGTCGAGCTCGAAAGGGAGATCGATCAGACCGGCGTTGATCTGGGCCTGTTCCAGCACTTCCTGCAGTTGCCGCGTCAATCCCAGCACACCGGACGGTGCTGCAGTATGCATAACGGCCCGGTGGACGCGGCCGAGCACGGGCGCCTCCGACAGTTCCGTGCGCAGCTCCGGCGTAGCACGGGCAAGCATCTCCAGCCGTCCCCCTGCTTGCATCGCCTTCTCCCAATACGGCGTCATGCTGTCCTGCTCGTTGCGCGGCGTGGTGTCGGCGATAGCGGCTAGCATCGATGGAAGTTCTGCGTTGGTCATCAACAAGGCGACCACGCCTTCGCTCGGTTTTCCGGCGAATTGTTCCCGCGGGTCGGACACGGGTTCGTCATAGAAGTCATCCTCTGACGCAGCTTTGCGCGCGAAAGGCGAGTCGAACGCGAGGATGACGGCACCGGGCAGGTCGGGCGCAGTTTCGAACAACGACACGACGCTGTTCGGCACGCTATCGCTTGCCGGAAGAAACAGGATCGGGGGATGCGGGTTGTCCTGGTTAAGTTCCGGCGCGATTTCACTGGAAAGCTGAGCGTGAATTGCGCGCAGGCGGCCAAGGACTTCCTCACCCGACGTCTCGGCAGGCGGCTGGACGTAGATCGGGAAAGCGGCGCTTGCGCGGCTGGTGGAATAGATCGAATACAGGGCATCGGCAATGGCGGGTTCGAGGCGATCCAATGCCGGGATGCCATCCCGCTCTTCCTGATTGTCCAGAACCGTGGGCCGGATGTCGATACTGGGGTGGTCGACATCGACCGCCGGAATTTCACCTGCGAGGCCCAACCGCGAGATCGCCACCATCCGGCAGTCGCAGCTGAAGCGGCGCTGCTGCATTTCTTCTTCGTACTTCTTCTGTGCCGCCTCGCGCGTGGCCTTTCGCTCCGCCTCGGCAGCTTCTTCACGCGCTTGCGCCTCGGCGGCGCGTTTTTCCTGCGCGCGTTTGCGCACGGTCAGCCAGAGCAGCCAGACTAGCAACGGAGGAAGGACATGTGCAGCAGCAATGCCGGCAATGTTCCAATGGGAGAAATCAAGCGAGAGTGCAAGCCACAAGGCGGCAACCCACGCGGCACCGGCAGCAAGCAGTACGATCAAGTTGAGAATCATCCGGTTCTTAGTTCAAAAGAGAGAAACTCGCGTTGTCCTGGTGCGCGAAAGGCGTACGCTGGTGCAGCCAGGTGTTGTAACCGAGGCGAAGCGGGTTCGATGCATCGAGGACGGCACGCGGAACGCTGGCTTTTGCGACGACCAGCGTGACGTCACAGGCGAGCGTCTGCCCGACGCAAAATTGGACCAGCTCTGTCATTGCAATTGCACCCGCTTGACCGGGGAGGAAGTCGGCAAACTGCCGCTCATCCAAGGGGCCGATCCTCAGCCGGATCTTGTTCTGCCTGTCCCACAATCGCTCTCCCGCGAAGGCGCTTTCTCCTAATACGCAGGCACCGGTTCCCAGGCAGGTCTGTTCGTTCTCGGGCACGTGTATCCATTGCCCGACGAACTGTTCGATCGCCACATCCACGTTGAAATACCCACGGAGCAGCGCTGCGAGGCTGGCTGCGGAAACCGGCTTCTGGGACAGGAGTCCGGCGAAATGGCTCAGCAGCCGGTCCGGCACGCCGTCCTTGTGCTGGAGACGCGACTGCAGCGATGTCAGGCCGGCGCCGACCAGGTCAAGGACGTTGCGTGTGAAGCCGTCGCGGTTGCCCGCCTCGTAACCGATATGAAAGCGATGTTTGCGCCATGCCTCATAGAACAGGCTGACGGCGCGGTGCGTAAAGATGTCGAGGAAGTGATGGGCGGCGGTGTCGCGATGGAAGTTGCGGCGCTCGATCAGGTTTTCCGTGTACACGACAGGCAATACGCCGGAGGGGCCGGTCATGCCCATGAAGCCGACGGTCAGGCTCAACGCACTTCGTGCAGCGGCCTGTTCCGGCTCGCACTGCCTACCGCTCTCATCGATAGGCTCTTCGATCACCCGGGCGTCGGTAATCTCGCTTGCCGGAAAGGCCAGCGAGAGCGGTGTGCGAAAACGCAGGGAAGGCGGAATGGGTGCGCGGTCCGCATCCGGTGCAGACAAGGCAAGCAGCCGGATCGCCTGGAAGAAGCTGAAATGCGGCGCATCCCTGCTGACTTCGTCAATCAGATCACGAGCGCTTCGCCGGTCCTGGCTGGCCATTTGGCTAACTCCTGTTCTTGTTGCAGGCTGCGCAGCGTCAGGCGCGTAAAGCTGTTCGGTCCGCAGTAGAGCGCAAGGAAACGCTCGAGGACGCTTCCGAAGAGCACGGCACCGGCACCGACAAATGCCTGTTCATCGACGGTGAGCGTAACGTCGATGCCGCGGACAAAACCCGAGAAATGCTTGCCGCTCACGCGCGTTGTCGCAGGTTGGCTGTGCACGGCGGCGATGCCCTGGATCTGGCGTGCCGCGCTCTGCGACTGCGCATAGTTGTACAGCGCCAGCATCTCCTGCAGGGCGTCCTTGCCCTGCGAAACGAGCGACAGATGGTTGAGCGACAGGTGCGAGATCAACCGCCATTGCAGCCCGCGCTTGTTTGGCGGGCGTAGTGTCGTCGTCGGCTTGCGCAGCGGGCGCGCCCGTTTGACGACCCCGATCTGCGGCAGCATGAAGTCGGTGTGTGCGCCGCTGGCGCTGCCGCCGAAGGGCAGCTGCGCCGGCAGGTCGCGGTTGCTGCAGGTCAGGTTGAGCGACAGGACTTCGGCGTCTGGGCGCTGCGGTGTAAAGTTCAGGTCGACGAAGGAAAGTTCGACGTCCGTGCCCTTGTCGAACTCGCGCACGGATGCTTCGCGGGTCGCATACCAGAATGCCCGTTGCTGCTCGTCGCGGGTGTGGTGATGAATGGAATAGAAAGGCGGCACTTCGTGGAAGCCGGTCTGGCTGCCGCTCTTTTCGACCGTCGTGACCGAATCGATGGAAATCACTTCGAAGGCGAGGGGACGTCGTCCATCGGCCAGCACCGGGTAACTTGCCTTGTGGTGTGTCAGGCGGATCGGCTCCGCTGCATGACGGAACAGGTTGATGGCCGGCGTGCAGCCCATCCTGAAATGATGTGGCGCCAGGGTTTGCGCGAGGCGGCTGTGCCGCTCATTGTCGGGATAGCTCGACAGCATGACCTGCACGCGCAGGCGGGTTCCAGAATGTTGCAGCGCTGGTGCGTCCAGTCCTGTCAGGTCGACAAACAGGAACTTGTCGGGGAACGAAAAGTACTCCGAAAGCAGACGGAAGCCGGAGAAGGTCCGTTCGTCGGCATCGAGCAGGCTCTCGTCCTGGCCGAAACCGACCGGGCGCAAGGCGGTGGGCGGCAGCGTTACTGTCCTGTCCGGATCATCCGAGCCGTCGCCCACGCGGACGCGCAGCGCGCGCGTGAGCAGCAGTTCATGGAGCAGATGCATCAAAGCGGCATCGCCGTCGAGGAAAAAGCGCAGCTTGTCGAGCTTGAGCCGGGCAATGGGCAGCGCGCCCTGCGTTTCAAATTCGAGCGTGATCGCAGCAGCGGCGTCGGGCGCGATGCGGCGCAGGTATTCGGATCCCTGCGCGAGCTGGATGTTCGCCGCGACAAGGTTTAGCGGATACAGGTCGACGTCGTAGCACGTGCGGAAACGGCAAGTCATGCCGCCTACAGACGGTGAAATTGCCGGATGATGGCGCGGCACCGTGTAGCGCGCCTGGATCTCGGGATTGTTCGGGTCGGTCTCCAACTGCAGGATCGTGCACGACGGGAAGGGACGGGTGTAATGCGGATAGAGCACCTGCATGAACGCTTCGGTGATCTCCGGGAATTCGTCGTCCAGCTTGCGGTGAATGCGCGCGGTCAGGAAGGCGAAGGCCTCGATCATGCGTTCCACGTGCGGGTCTTCGCACTGGTCGCCTTCCAGCGAAAGGCGGCGCGCGATCTTGGGGTAGCGCTGGGCGAATTCGCCGGACAGCTCGCGCAGGTAGCCAAGCTCGCGCTCGTAATAGGGCAGCAGGTCCTCCAGCATTTATTGCCCCTCGATCTGGTAGGCATTGGACGACAGTTGCAGCATCGCGTCGAAGGTCACGGGGGGCTTGTTCGGATGCACCTTCAGCACCGCATCGACGCGGAAGCGGAGCATGCGCTGCATTCCGTCCGGTACATCCAGCGTGACGCGCACCCGAGTCAGGCGCGGTTCGTGCCGTTCAATCGTCTGCCGGATCTTGTCGCGCAGCAGTGCCCTGTCGTCAGGGTTGAGCAGGCTGAGGCTGGACAGGTCTATGATGCCGAAATTGAGTACCGAGCGGGCTGCATGCGGGTAGCGTTCGATGTCCTCGTCGGGATCAACGCAACGCGAATTGAGCAAGGCGTCCAGGTCGCGTGCGACGGCCTGTTTGAAATGGCGAAGATCGATGTAGGCGACGCTGTCGCCGTCGCCGGGATCCCTGGGATTATCGTCGTGCAGCCTGTCCCAGACGGAGGGCGTGACGACGGCTTGGCGGTAGGACGGACGCATGAAAGGCCTTGGGGAAATGTTTAAATTTCGACAACATCGCTATAATATCAAATTGACAATTGTTTTTGCGATGTTTATCGAAACTTGGCTCGTTTTGCTTGCTTTTCGGCATCTCGAGGCCAGGTTTCCCGTTTTTGCTATCCAGGAGCCTCATCATGTCCAAACCGATCATTCGTCTCGGCGACCGCACCAGCCATGGCGGCGTCGTTGTTTCCGCTGCCCCGTCCAGTACCGTGGAAGGCATCGCGCCTGCCCGCGTCGGCGACATGACCACCTGCCCGATCAAGGGACATGGTGCGAACCCGATCGTGTCGGGAGATGGCACCTGCGTGGTGGATGGCAGTCCGGTTGCCCGGGAGGGAGACATGACGGCGTGTGGCGCCACGCTCATTGCGAGTCAAGGGACCAGCACCGCGGGGTGAGCCGTGTCGAGGTGTTCAGAGCCTGTCGAGGGTCGCTGCGTCCGGCTGTCCGCCGAAATATTTCCGCAGGCAATCGTCGAACACCTCGCCCGGCGATGCCTGCGCGAACAGGGTCATCGACGAGTGGAACTTGAGGTGGTCAGGATAGCCGAAGATCTCCTCCACCTGCCTGCCGTCGAGTGCGGCAACGATGCGGCTGCATTCGCGCAGCCGTGTACCGAGCACTGGATGGTCGAGGTAGGCATGCGCTTCATCCAGTGACGAGATCGCGAATTTCTGCGCCATCGGACTGGAGCCAAGGCCGTGAATCTGCGGAAAGATGAACCACATCCAGTGACTACGCTTCTGTCCCGCGCGCAGTTCTTCGCATACGGTTTTATAGACGGACTGTTGTGCATCCAGGAAGCGTTGCAGTTCGTAGGGGTCGGCCATGTTCAGCTCGATAATGGTCCCTGCCCGAGCACGCGCATCAAGGCCTCCTTGCCGTGCAGGCACAATTGACGCTCCAGTTGCTCGCGCGCGAGGTGTTCCGTGCCTGCCGGACCGCTGGTGATGCGCTTGCCGGATGAGCGTTCCGTCACTGCCCATCCGCCACGCTTATCGTACAGCCAGGCATGCAGGATGAACTGCAGTTCTTCAAAGCCGGGTACAACGAGCTCTTCGCCCAGCAATTCCTGGGGATGGCCGAATTCATTTTGTATGAGGAATTTTTCCATCGCCTCGATTCCTGTCGGGAAGCAATGATACTTGGAGCCCCGATGCGCGTCGAACGTTTCGCTACGCGGCGCGATCAGGACGGATAGCAGCGCAATCGGTCAAGGTCGAGGATGGCGATGCCGCCGTATTCGGCCTTGACCAGGCCGGCCTCTTCCAGCAGCTTGAGCGAGCCGTTCACGCGCTGGCGCGAGGCGCCGCACAGGTAACCCAGCTCCTCCTGCGAAATCTTCAGCCGGGTACTGATGCCGGGGTTGAGATGCGGGTTGAACAGGGCGGCGAGGCAGCGCGCAAGGCGGCCGGTTGTGTCAAGCATGCGGTCGTATTCGACCAGCGAGATGAACATGCCGAGCCGTTCGTTAAGCTGCATCATCACGAAGCGGTTGAAGGAGATGCTGCTGTCGAGCAGCCAATGGAAGGTGGTGCGCGACATCAGCGCGAGTCGCGTATCGCGCATGGCGATCACGTCGTATTGGCGGATGCACTCCTTCAGCAGCGAACCCTCGCCGAACCATGCACCGCCGAGCACGCCCGTAAAGGTGATGGTCTTGCCCTCCGGCGAGACGCTGCTCATCTTGAGCAGGCCGTCGACGATGCCGAACCAGTGCTCCACCGGATCGCCCTTGCGGCAAGCGTAGCCGCCGGCGGGCACGAAACGCTCGATCACGTCCGATTCCACGCGCGCCATCTGCTCGGCCGTGAGGGATTGCGCCCATACGGCTGTGCGAAGCATGTTGGTGAGGGAATCGGATGCGGGCGTCATTGGGGATGGGGGGAAGGCGTCTGCAGTCGGCTGTGATCATATACGTTTGCGGAATGCTGCGCTACAACGCGGGCACGAACGTCATTGTCGAATTGCTGTGATAATAACGTCCGTGTTGCCCCTCCCTTTCCGCAATGACACAACGTGCCTTACCGGGCGCATGTCCTTCCATACAACGATATGAATATTGGAATCCTCTATGCTGCCGCGGCTTACGCGCTGTGGGGCGTGTTCCCGCTGTATTTCAAGTCCCTGCAGGAGATCCCGCCGATGGAGATCCTGCTGCATCGCATGGTGTGGTCGCTGGTGTTCGTGGTGATCGTGCTGGCGTGGCGCAAACAGTGGGCGTGGCTGGGCGACGTGCTGCGCAAGCCGAAGGTGCTGGCCGGCTTTGCAGCCAGCGCGGTGCTCCTGTCGAGCAACTGGTTTATCTATATCTGGGCGGTCAACAACGGCCATGTGGTCGAGTCGAGCCTGGGCTACTTCATCAATCCGCTGTTCAATGTGCTGCTGGGGGCGCTGATCCTGCGGGAACGGCTGCGTCCCGTGCAATGGACAGCGGTGGCGATTGCCGCCGCAGGCGTCGCATGGCTGACCTGGCATGGCGGCTCCCTGCCCTGGATCGCGCTGCTGCTGGCGACGACGTTCGCGCTGTACGGACTGATGCGCAAGACGGCATCGCTGGGTGCGCTGGAAGGTCTCGCGCTCGAGACGCTGCTGCTGTTCCCGCTGGCCTTCGGCTACCTGCTGGTGCTGACGGCGGAGGGGCATAACAGCTTCCTTACGGCGTCGACGCAATCGCAGCTGCTGCTTGCCGCGGCCGGTCCGATCACTGCCATTCCGCTGCTGCTGTTTGCATCGGGGGCGCGTCGCATCCCTCTGTCCCTGCTCGGTCTGCTGCAATATATCGGGCCGACGCTACAGTTGCTGCTGGGCGTCTGGCTGTATCACGAGCCTTTCGGCGGAGCACGCCTCGCCGGATTTGCCCTGATCTGGAGCGCGCTGGCGGTGTACACGCTGGAAGGTTTGTGGCAGAACTGGAAGACGAAGCAGGAACAATAAAAAAGGCAGGCCGGTCTTTCAACCGGCCATTTTCTTTGTGCTGCGGCGATACGGAATCAAAAGCGATAGCCGACACCCAGGCCGATCAGCATTGGATCAACCTTCACTGCACTGACCTTGGCGCCACCGACCAGCACGTCGCTGCGGATCTGCACTTTCTTCACGCCGAGGTTGATCGACCAGTTCTTGTCGATCTTGAAGTCCACGCCGGCTTGCAACGCGAGACCGACGCTGTCGTTTTTCAGCATGAGTCCCTTTCGAGTTGGCTTGTGTAAAGATTTGCAGGGACTGTATTCCCGCACAGCAGCAAAATCGTTGATTCAGATCAACAAATAACCATGGCCATAGTGTGTGATTATTTGCTCCACGGGCATTCCCGGTTTTTGTGATAACCCGCACTGCTTGCTCGAAGCCGCCACCGGAGCCCACCCTGATCGGGTATCCTTGCACTCTCCCTTTTCATCCGCTTCACATCACTCGGAATTTCCATGGCTCAATACGTCTACACCATGAACCGCGTGGGCAAAATCGTTCCGCCCAAGCGCCAGATTCTCAAAGACATTTCGCTGTCCTTCTTCCCCGGCGCCAAGATCGGTGTGCTCGGCCTGAACGGCTCGGGCAAGTCGACGCTGCTCAAGATCATGGCCGGCATCGACAAGGACATCGAAGGCGAAGCCGTGCCGATGCCGGGCCTGAACATCGGCTACCTGCCACAGGAGCCGCAGCTCGATCCCGAAATGACGGTGCGCCAGGCGGTGGAATCCGGCCTCGGTGAAGTGGCCGAAGCGCAGGCCAAGCTGGACGCCGTCTATGCCGCCTACGCCGAGCCGGATGCCGACTTCGACGCGCTCGCGGCAGAACAGGCGCGCCTGGAAGCGATCATCGCCACCTCCGGCGGCGGCAACCTCGACCAGCAGCTGGAAATCGCGGCCGATGCGCTGCGCCTGCCGCCCTGGGACGCCAAGGTCGGCGTGCTGTCCGGCGGCGAGAAACGCCGCGTCGCGCTGTGCAAGCTGCTGCTGTCCAAGCCCGACATGCTGCTGCTCGACGAGCCCACCAACCACCTCGATGCGGAATCGGTGGAATGGCTGGAGCAGTTCCTGCAGCGCTTCCCCGGCACTGTGGTCGGCATTACCCACGACCGCTACTTCCTCGACAATGCGGCCGAATGGATCCTCGAACTCGACCGCGGCCACGGCATTCCGTGGAAGGGCAACTACAGCTCCTGGCTGGAACAGAAGGAAGCGCGCCTGAAGCAGGAAGAAGCCACCGAATCCGCGCGCCAGAAGACCATCCAGAAGGAACTGGAATGGGTGCGCCAGAACCCCAAGGGCCGTCAAGCCAAGAGCAAGGCGCGTCTCGCCCGCTTCAATGAACTGAGCGAACACGAATACCAGAAGCGCAACGAGACGCAGGAAATCTTCATCCCCGTCGCGGAGCGACTGGGCAATGAAGTCATCGAGTTCAAGAACGTCTCCAAGTCGTTCGGCGACCGCCTGCTGATCGATGACCTCAGCTTCAAGATTCCCGCTGGCGCGATCGTCGGCATCATCGGTCCCAACGGCGCGGGTAAATCGACGCTGTTCAAGATGATCGCGGGCAAGGAGCAGCCGGACAGCGGCGAAGTCGTCGTCGGCCCGACCGTCAAGCTGTCGCTGGTCGACCAGTCGCGCGATGACCTGTCGAACAAGAAGACGGTGTTCGAAGACGTATCCAACGGCGCCGACATCCTGACCGTGGGCCGCTTCGAGATGCCGTCGCGTGCGTATCTCGGCCGCTTCAACTTCAAGGGCGGCGACCAGCAGAAGATCGTCGGCAACCTGTCCGGCGGCGAACGCGGCCGCCTGCACCTGGCCAAGACGCTGCTCATGGGGGGCAACGTGCTGCTGCTGGACGAACCGTCGAACGACCTCGACGTGGAAACCCTGCGCGCGCTGGAAGATGCGTTGCTGGAGTTTGCCGGCAGCGTGATGGTGATCTCGCACGACCGCTGGTTCCTCGACCGTATCGCAACGCATATCCTGGCCTTCGAAGGCGATTCCAAGGTGGTGTTCTTCGACGGCAATTACCAGGAATACGAGGCGGACAAGATCAAGCGCCTCGGCGAGGAAGGCGCGAAGCCGAAGCGGATCCGCTACAAGCCGGTCACTAGGTGATGGCGCGCTGAATCAGTGCCGAACGCAAAAAGGGCAAGGATGCAACTCCTCGCCCTTTTTTGTTTTCGGCTGTCGTCCGAATCGCGGCGCGAATCGCCTTTTCAAGCGACAACCGCTGTGGCCTAAAAAAGCGCCATGGTAACGGACCCCGGCATCTTTGCGCATTCCGTCTGTCTAAATGGCATGGCACTGATCCTGCTCTTTCCGCCCGGCCCGCTCTACGCGCGCTACCGCGGTGTCGAAGACGCGCTGGATTTCGCGCGCCGCCTGCACGAGCAACAGGTGGGGCTGCGGCTCGCCCATCCCGAACGCTACGACCCGGACGTCCATGCGATCGTGCTGGCATTCAACCTGCGCGTGATCGGGCGCAAGCTGGACGCGCTGATCGCCGCCTTTCGTTCGGAGATCCGCATCGACCATGCGGGCGGCGTCTCGCAAAAGACGCTTGAACTGCAATCGGCACTGCAACATTACAACGCAGCGGTGGCATCGCGCGATGCCTGGGACAATCCGGTCGATGCGTCGGCGAACGTGCTGGACCTGGCGTTCGACTGCCTCGCCTCGCTGGAGGGCGATATACAGGAGTTCGAACAAAGGAACTGACTTCTGCGCGGTGCCTTACTGTATCGCCCCCTGCTCACGCAGCCACTCGACCAGTTTCTGCAAGCCCTCCTGATTGATCGAGATCGTGCTGGAGACCAGCATGCCGTCTCCGGCCCCCTCTTCCTTGATCTGCACGTCGATCATGGAGTCGTTGCCGGGATGCAGGTTGACGACCAGCTTTTCGATGCCGGCCGCGGTAGTGTTCTGGATGATCGCTTGCCCCGAGTCGGAGGCGTTGAAAGTTGTCTGCATGAAGTGCTCCGAAGAGTATGGCGGATCGCCGCGCGCAAGCTACCCGGTGCACCGGCGGCACACTCGTCAGACCAGCCGGCAGGCAAAAAGATTTCGTGCCGTCGCCGGTAACGCCGCTGAATTTGCTTCAGTGCTTGCGCTTGCGGATCATCAGGAAGAAATGCGCCTTGATGCCGAACACGCGCTTGTGGCCGACGTCGTGTTCCGGCTTGCCGGGCAACAGGCTGGCGAACCGGTACAGCGCCGGCGCATCGACAGGATTGAGCATTGCTACCGATGCCCATTTACCCTTGCCAAACCATTTGAGCAGACGCCGCCACCAGACATCGGGCAGCAGGTGGACGAACGGGAGGCGTGACTTGAATTCCAGCGGATGACGGCGATTGGCCGTCGCCACGAAGACGCCTTTGCGAGCGACGCGGTACATCTCCGCCACCAGCGCGTACTGGCGCTCGGTGCCGCCGCTATGCTCGATGACCTCGTTGCAGAATACCCAATCGAAGGCGCCGTCCGCGTAAGACAGGCGCGTATCCGGCGTCTTGCTCGAGACGGCTGGCGGTTCCATTTCGCAGGAAGTGATGCGCATCCTGTCCGGCAGGTCGCTCCAGGCGAACAGGTAATCGCTGTTATCGAACAGCGTGGTCGGCTTCATGTACAGGTTGAGCACAGTACCCTGCGGTGCACTCTCCCGGAAGGCAGTGAACGCGTCGAAGAGTTTCCGGCGCTGAGAAGACAGTATCCGCTCGATGCCGCCGCGTGGCGGAAGGCTGCTGTACTCGGCATTGGCTGCCTGTTTCAAGTGTCCCCCTTGCTGAGCGATCTCGTGACTATCCGATTGTCGATTCGGCACGACCATTATTCAACGCGCCTGCCATCAAACAGTTGTGCCAGCACAAATGTCGGTGCGGCGATACAAAACAGCGTTGAATATTTACCTAGAGGAACATTGCTGCGAAGATGCTGTCTATCCCCGCGTCAATTTTCTTGAGGGCAGGCAATGAGCAATATCAGGGTCGGTGACACGGTCGCATTCCGCCGCAGCGTTGCGGAGAAATGCAATTCGGAGGAAGTGGGGGCGTTTCGCGGTGTAGTGACCGGGATCGCGGGTGTGTGGTTATTTATGGAAGATGCGACTGGGCGTCCTCGCGTAATGCCGATCGACAACATGTGCCGTGTCGCGCCCAATGGTGTCATCCTGGAATTGGTCTGACGGTCATTCCTCGCCCGCTGCCCCGGCTGCAGAGGTTGAAGCAGGCACCCGCCTTATCTGCGGTTGACACCTGAGCCGGGCGCATGCGGAAAGCGTCGCGCCTGCCGCGCGTCCTTCCGTTTACGAATGTCTGGCCCTGTGGCTTTCCTCATAGCGCATGAACAGACGTTCCAGCGCCCAGAAGGCAACGCCCGACACCAGGAAGCCTGAAACGAAGGCATTGATCGTGGCGGCCATATCGTTCGCATAGCCCCACGCCCACGGCGAGATCATCAGTCCGACCCCGAGTACCGCATTGCCCCATTCCTCGATCTGGTTGGGCAGGAAGATATCTTCGACCGAAAGCACGATCACGAAGACACCCACCACAATCGCACACCACGCCGCCACATCGGGCAGCGACAAGGCCCACGGCGCGATGCACAACCAAACGCCAATGGCTGTTTCCAGCCTGTCTTGCCAACGATTGATGCTGTCCATGATCGCCTCCAAACTGGAGTACCCGGTAAGTTCAGTATAGGGCGCGTTGACGGGCTTGCAAGAATGCAGCCGTGCAGCCTAGTAGAACGTCCAGATGATTTTGATGGGTTGGTGACGAAGAGACGGCCCGCTCCTTCCCCTTCAAAGGGAAGGCTGGGATGGGGCTAGTGAGGTTGAGCAATCGTAGACAGACATTCGACCTCACTCCCCCCTGGCCCGTCCACCTCACGGCTTGCAAGCCGTTCTAGACCATCAGGTCGATTTGCTGCAGCGTCCCGGCACGGCCGTTCTCGGTGAGATAGATGCCCGTGCTCCGCACCTCGCCCAGGTCCTGGTTGCTGCCGTCCTTGAGCGCGAACTGCGTCTCCGCGCGGCCGAGGTAGATGGCGCCGACCCCGTGCGACTTCGCGGTGGCGAGCGTGCCGCCGCCCTTGTCGTCCTGCATCCACACGCGTAGTTGCGCGAAGATGGGATCGTTGTCATCGATCCAGCCATTGCCGTCACCGTCATATTTGGCGAGGTCGGCGAAACCGTCTCCGCTGGCGGTTCCGAACAATTCCTGACCGGAGTCGATCTTGCCGTTGTCATTGCGATCGAGTGCAAGATAGCCACGATTGCCGGCCAGCAGCGGCACCTGCTCCTTGGACCCATCGCCATCGATATCGAAGCTGAAGCGCCGGTTCTGCAACTGCACCGCGGTGCCGTCGAAGTTGATCACCAGCGGATCCTTGCGTACCGCGTCGCCGGCCCGCAAGGAAACCGAGCTCTCTTCCCGGTAACTGCGGAACATGGCGAGATCGAGGCCGAGCCGGATTTCCTTGCCGTCAGAGGTGCGGACCACGCCCTCGGCGTGGAAGGTGGTGTGCTCGGTTTCTTCACGCACCTCGTGGCGGTCATAGGCGATGCCGAAGCCGGCGCGGCGCGGCGGTTCGGCGTGCTCGTGCTGCGGCACGTCGGGCGGCGGTCCATCCGGCGGGATACCTTCCGATGAAACCGTCTTCACCCGCAGTCCGGTCATCATCTCCACGACCAGCTTGATGAAGTACAGCACCGGGTCGTTTTCGGCATCTTCGACCACGTCTTCGATTGCTTTCGCCTCGTCCACGGCGGGTGGCACAGGCAAGGGCTCGGGCGCGACGGCTTGCGCGGCCGTGCGGGCAGCAGCGGAAATCGCAACGACGGACGTTTCTGGCTGCGCCGGTGGAGGCCGGTCGCCTACCCAGGCACGCAGCGTCTCCTTCACTTCGGTGCGAACGCTTGCCTGACGCGAAGCGGCAAATTGGATGTTGGCATTGTCGATCTTCATGTCTGACCTCGGCGAGAAGACATAAGCCTTGTAACGACCGGTATCTGGATAACTTTATATTCACCTCTCGCCATCAATGCCTATGGCCGGGCAACGCACGATAGTGCGATCGCAATGATCGCCTTGCGACATCCAGGACTTTAACCAGTCGTCACAAGATAACCGTTGCATCACGATCGCTGCGTACGAAAAAGTCGCTGCCGTATCGATAACGAATGTTGTCGTGTTACGACTGCTCACAACATATTTGCCGCCCAGAATACTTTCCTATGGCCAATCGCCCGTAGAATCGGGACGCCGCGCGACAACCTGCGGCGCAGGAAACCATGGAACAGATATTGAGCGTGCTGTACGGCGTGTCGGGGATTGCGGCGTCGGCACTTTACCTCCCCCAGATACTGAAATACCACCGCGACCGCGAAGCCCGTATGTCGATCTCGCTGCTGGCCTGGGGCGGATGGATTGTCATTGCCGCCGTTACGATCGCGTACGCGCTGGTTGTGGTGAAGAGCCCTCTCATCGCCGCAGTCGCCGGACTGAATATCCTCGCGCAATTGACTGTCCTCGCATATGGGATGAGCGCCCGGTTTCATGCACCGGGATTGCGCAGGCGCGCCACTACCGACTGATCTTTTCCAAGCGATCTGCACCGCCCCGGGGCATGGCGGGACAGCATCCAAGAACGTCGCAAAATCTGCCGCCGCGATGCTTGCGGGCGGCCTATAATCGATTCACTGTCTTCCGTTACGACAGCGATTCCGAGCGTCGTGTCCGCGACGCCGCGCTGCGCGACGCGTTCAACAGCGGCCTGAAGACGATCCGGAAGAACGGAACATACGCGGCGGTCTACAGCAAGTTCAACGAATCGCCGGAGCACTGACCTTCCCGGGGCTACTCTGCCGGCCATTGCCGAACAGGTTTCGAAAATGGCATCATCCCGCCTGCATTCCGACCACAACACAATGCGGGACTTTCCATCTTGAATAAACGCGAATTCATCACCACCGCGGCACTCGGCGCCGCCGCCCTGTCATTACCGGCCCAAGCGCGCACCCGAGCGCCGCACGCGCCCGTGATCCTGACCGTCACCGGCGCCATCGGGCGCGGCAATCGCGGACCGCTTGATCCGGCGCTCGACCAGATGATGAAAAAGCAGGGCGTGCAATTCGACAAGGCACATGTCTTCGACTTCGCCGCACTCACAGCCTTGTCCTCGGTCACGATCCGCCCAACGCTGGAATATGACAGCAAGGTGCACACCCTGCGCGGCCCGCTGCTGACCGATGTGCTCCAGGCCGCCGGCATGCGGCCGGACCACGCGGGCCATCTCGTGCTGCGCGCCATTGACGGTTACGCACCGGCGATCAGCATTGCCGAGGCACGCAAGTACCGTTTCATCGTCGCCACCCACCTCGACGACAAGCCGATGCCGGTGGGCGGCCTCGGTCCGCTCTGGGCGGTGTATGACGCCGACCGTTTCGCCGACATGGCGGCGCGGCCGGTCAACGAACGCTTTGGCAACTGCCCTTGGGGGCTGTACCACATCAACGTGCAATAGCGGACATTGCGAACCGGATGGGGGGCCGCGGCGGCCAGGTTGCGTAACTGATATAGTAGACGGCGCACGCCATGCCACGCCATCCTCAATGAACAAGAAGCAAGGACGCCCCGCAACGCGCCCCGTCCGTACGCCGGGCGGCATCGTCCTGCTGTATGCGCTGTTTGCCGCGGCATGGATCGCGGTCTCGGACCGCCTCGCGGTTTTCCTGCTCAGCGACCTCGCACGGTTCGAGCGTGTCGGCACGCTCAAGGGCATGTTCTTCATCGCCGTCACCAGCCTGCTGCTCTATGTGCTCATTCGGAAGCGGCAGGACTCGCTCAACCGTGCGCTGGCAACGTCGACCCATTACCAGGAACGGCTGGAGCGGGTGCTGCGCGGCACCAATGACGGCTGGTGGGACTGGGATCTGGAAAATAACAAGATCTACTACTCTCCCCGCTGCTGGGAAATGCTCGGCTATGCGCCCGAAACGCTGCCGGCGGACGCCGGCCTATGGCGCCGCCTGATGCACCCCGAAGACATCGAACGGGCCGAGTGCGGCTTCAGGGAAGCGATCGAGCATCATGACGAAAGCGTCTCGGTGGAAGTCCGCCTGCGTCACAAGGCCGGGCACTTTGTCCCGGTGCTGTCGCGTTTCATGGTCCAACGCAACAGCGAGGGCGCGGCCGTCCTCGTATCGGGCACCAATATGGACCTGACCGAACGCAAGGCGTCCGAATCGAAACTGGACTTCCTCGCGCACCGCGATCCATTGACGCTGCTGCCCAACCGTGTACTCCTGCTGTCACACCTGGAGCACGGCATACGCGCCGCCCAGCGAGACGGCACGCGGCTGGCGCTGCTGATGCTCGACCTCGACCACTTCAAGGACATCAACGACAGCCTCGGCCACGATGCCGGCGACGAACTGCTCAAGCTGGTGGCTGAACGCCTGGGCGGCCGGCTGCGCGGCATGGATGCGGTGGCGCGTCTGGGCGGCGACGAGTTCGCAGTCATGCTGCCGCATGTTGCGGCAACGGAGGATGCGGGCCGGGTCGCCAACGAGATCATGAGCGTGCTGAACAGTCCGTTGCTGCTGCAGAACGGCATCGAGGTCCGTACCGGCGCAAGCGTCGGCGTCAGCATCTTCCCCGACCATGGCGCCACCACGCAGGAGCTGTTGCAGCATGCCGATGCCGCCCTCTATCGCGCCAAGCGCGAAGGCCGCGGCTGTTTCCGGTATTTCTCGCAGAACCTGACCTTGGCCGCGCGCGAGCGCATCGACCTCGAAGCTCGCCTGCACCGCGCAATCGAGCAAAACGAATTGCGCGTGTTCTTCCAACCCCTGATCGACATCGCCAGCGGCCGCATCATCGGTGCGGAAGCGCTGGTACGCTGGCTCGATCCGAAAGAGGGACTGATTTCCCCCGCGCGATTCATCCCGGTCGCCGAAAGCACCGGGCTGATCGCCAGCGTGGGGGAATGGGTGCTGCGCGCCACCTGCCGGCAGGGGAAGGCATGGATGGACGCCGGGCTGCCCCGGATCACGCTGGCGGTCAATATCTCGCCGCGGCAGTTCCTGCATGGCGATCTCGGCGACAACGTGTCGCGCATCCTGGACGACACCGGTTTTCCCGCGACGAGTCTCGAACTGGAACTGACGGAAAGCGCATTGATGGAGCGTGAACAGGATGTCGTCGCGCTGCTGAACCGCCTGCGCGCTGTCGGCGTGCGGCTGGCGATCGACGATTTCGGTACCGGGTATTCTTCGCTTGCCCATCTCAAGCGCTTCCCGCTCGATGTGCTCAAGATCGACAAGGGATTCATCGACGACATTCCGCATCGGGCTGACGATGGCGCTATCGCGGCCGCGATCGTGGCGATGGGGCATACGCTCGGCTTCAAGGTGCTGGCCGAAGGGGTGGAAAACGAAGGCCAGCTCGCGTTCCTGCAGTCGCTGGGCTGCGATATGTACCAGGGTTACCTGGCGAGCCGGCCGGTGCCGGCGGAGGAATTCGAGAAACTGCTGCGGCAGGGGCAACCTGCCCCCTGACTACTCGTCTGACCCCATGCTGCGCATGCTGGCCTGGTACAGCTGGAAGTTGCTGCGCCCCAGTTGCTTGGCGTAATACATTGCGGTGTCGGCGGCGGTCAGCAGCGCTTCGGCATCGCTGCCGTCCGTGGGATACATGCTGATGCCGATGCTGGGCGTCACCTGCAATTCGTGGCCGCTGACCGTGTATGGACGGGCGAGCGCCGTCAACAGGCGCTGTGCGGTCTCACAGGCGGCGGTCGCCGACTGCATCTCAGGCAGCACCAGCACGAATTCATCCCCACCCACGCGCGACACGGTATCGACGCCGCGCAGCAGCGAACGCAGGCGCACCGCGACCGCCTGCAGCAGCAGGTCGCCGACGCGGTGGCCGAGCCGGTCGTTGATTGGCTTGAAGCGGTCGAGGTCGATGAACTGGATCGCGACCTGGTGTGCATGACGGCGCGCCATCTCCAGCGCCTGCTCCAGGCGGTCTTCCAGCAGCCGCCGGTTGGGCAGCCCCGTCAGGGCGTCGTGGTTGGCGAGGTAGCGGATCTGCTGCTCGGCCATCTTGCGCTCCTGGACCTCCGCGTGCAGCCGGGCGTTGGCCACTTCCAGCTCGGCAGTCCGCTCCTGCACCCGCAGTTCGAGTTCGTCGCGCGCGCGCATCAGCGCTTCCTGCGCATTCCTGCGCTCGGTGATGTCTTCGGTGAGGTAGATGGTCCCCTTGCCGCGATCGGTGGGGTCGATTGCCTTGGCCAGCACGCGGCACCAGAAAAGGCTGCCGTCGCGCCGCTTCATCTGCACCTCGAGTTCCAGCCGCTGGCCGCTGGCCAGGATCGGGCGCGCCTGCCGGGTCAGTTCTTCGTATGCGTCCTTCGACGGATACAGGATCTCGGTCGAATGCTGGCGCAGTTCTTCGCTGCTCCAGCCGAACATTTCCGAAAAACGATGGTTGCAATGCAGGAAGCGGTGCTTGCGGGTAAAGGTCACGCCCAGCGAGGCATTGTCGAGGATGGCCTGGTACTCGAGCAGCAGCTGCTTCTGCGCCTCGTCGGCCTGCTTGCTCTCGGTGATGTCTTCCGTCATGAAGATCGTACCGTTGCCAGGGTCACCGGGATCGATCGCACGGCCGAGCACGCGGCACCAGAAGATGCTGCCGTCACGGCGCTTCATCTGCAGCTCGGTGTCCAGACGCGCGCCGCTGGCGAGAATGCGGGCTGCCTTCTCGCTCAGGGCATCGTAGGCTTCCTGGGACGGAAACACGACGGAAGCCGGCTGGCCAAGCAGATCGTTGCTCGGCCAGCCGAACATTTCGGAAAAGCGCTGGTTGCAGTGCTGGAAAACTCGCTCACGCGTAAAGGTGATACCGAGCGATGCGTTATCGAGGATCGCCTGGTATTCCAGCAGCGTTTGGCGAGGCCGGCCGTCGCTGTCCGGTGAAAGATCGGCCTCGGGGCGAGCGGATGAAATAGGGCCTCCTGGTGCGCAGCTGGCATACCGGGTACCGGCGGGACGGCATGGCCGATACCTGTTTCGGTACAAGGACGAAGATATACCGCTATCGTACTATTTCTTTCTTGAAATAGCGTTGTCATTTCGGCCAGATTGCGCCCACCGCGGCCGGGCCGGTCCGCAGACCGGCCGTCAGCCGATTCACCAGACCGTATAAACACGACCGGTGTGCAAGCCTTCCACGCTCTTCACATAAGCCTGGGCTGCCCTGTTTGCCGATACCGTTTCGAAGCCGTAGAAGTAGGGCCCGTAGCTATCCACCGATTCGGCCAGGAGGGTCGGGCTGACCACATTGATACGCAAGCCGCGCGGCAGCTCGATCGCCGCCGCACGCACGAAACCTTCGATGGCGGCGTTCACAGTCGTCGCATTCGCTCCATAGCGGATCGGCTCCTGGCTCAGGATACCCGTCGTGAGCGTGATCGAGCCGCCATCGTTCAGGACCTTCTGCGCGACCAGCGCCACATTCACCTGACCCATCAGCTTGTGCTGCAGGCCGACCTGGAACTGCTCCGGCGTCATGTCGGACAGCAGTCCGAAATGGACGTCTCCCGCCGCCACCACCACCGCGTCGGCCCTGCCAACCTTGTCGAACAGTTTCTGCACGCTGCCGATGTCGGCGATGTCGGCTTGGTATTGGCCGCTGGTCTTGCCGACGCGGATCACTTCATGCCGTGCCGCGAGCTGCTCCGCAACTGCACTGCCGACGGTGCCGCCGGCGCCAATGACGATGACTTTCATTGCAATCTCCTTGTGAACAAAGGACTGCCGCGGAATTGCGGCAGCCGTCGGGGAGATTATTGTTGCGAACCTGATATGAATAAATGCGCTAACATGAACAACATTACTAATCATCAGTTCGCAATCCATGGACAAGCTGCGCAGCATGGAAGTCTTCGTCGCCGTGGTGGATGCAGGCAGCTTCACCGCGGCGGCGGACGCCTTCGACATCTCGCCGGTGATGGTCGGCAAGCACATCCGGATGCTGGAGGAATTGATCGGCGCGCGCCTGCTCACGCGCACCACGCGCCGCCAGAGCCTGACCGAGATCGGCCGCCAATACACAGAACGCTGCCGGCAGATCCTGGCCGACATCCAGGCCGCCGAGTCAGGCGCGGAAGCGATGCGGGCGACGCCGCGCGGCACGCTCAAGGTGAGCGCACCGGTATCCTTCGGCACCCACCGGCTGGCGCCGGCCTTGGCGGATTACCTCGCGCTCTATCCCGAGGTCAGCGCCGACCTTAACCTCAACGACCGCGTGATCGATCTGGTGGAGGAAGGCTACGACGCGGCCGTACGCATCGGCGCACTGGGCGACTCCGGGCTGGTGGCGCGCCCGCTCACGCCCTACCGCATGATGATCTGTGCGTCGCCCGACTACCTTGCCCGCAACGGCACGCCGCGCACGCCGGTCGACTTGGCGACGCACCAGTGCCTGGACTTCATGCACTGGAACAAGCGCCTGCGCTGGCGGCTCAACGACGCACATGCCGATGCGCATGAAGTCCCGGCGAGCCGTTTCCGTTCCAATAACGGACAGGCGCTGCGCATGGCGGCGCTGCGCGGCCACGGCATCGTGATGCAGACCGAAATCCTGCTGGCCGAGGATATTGCGGCCGGACGGCTCGTGCCGCTGCTCGAAGAGTATCTTCCCGCGCCACGGCCCATGCACCTGGTCTATCCACGCGACAGGCAGGCCACTCCCAAGCTGACGACATTCGTCGAGTTCATGCTCGAACGCTTTGGCCGGGAGGGGACATAAAGAAAAAAGGCCGGCATTTGCATGCCGGCCTGGAGGTTGCGGACTGAGGAGTGGAACGAGCCGCAATGGATGATTATTCGAACTTTCCGCGCGCAAGGAAATTCATCAGCTTGTCAACTTCGGTGCGCTCCCGCGGAGTCACCTGATAGCTGTTGATGAACTTCTGGTAGGCGTTGGGATCGCTCTTGCTCAGCGCGGCGAACTCTTCGGCCGTCATGGGCTTCTTCTGCTGTTGCTGCTTCTGTGCAGTGAGGGAATTCACGGAAATCGCCGGGTCCTGCGCAGAGCCTGCCATGCCGATCGCCTGCATGATCTCCGGGCTGCGCACTCCGATCGCACAGATGCCGATGAGAAGCATGATCAATAGCGTTTTCACGATGATTCTCCTGCCCGAAAATAAGTAAAAAAGTAGGAAAGCAAAGGTTGTGACGAAGGTAGCACAGCGCGCCGCGCGGATACATACCATGAATATGTGAACGTGCGGCATACCGTGCGGGGACGCGCTACACTGCCCCGTTTAGCCCATTCGAATACGACGGACAACACGGAGGAAGACGATGAAGATTGCGGTGTACGGCTTCGGTGCGATTGGCGGCCTGGTAGGCGCGCGCCTCGCGCTTGCGGGCTGCGAGGTCAGCGCTGTCGCGCGGGGCGAAACGCTCGCCGCACTTCAGGCAAACGGTGCGCGCGTCGTCGTCAACGGCGAGACCGTCGCCACGCCTGTACACGCCGCAGCCGACGCGACATCGCTGGGTGTGCAGGATGCGGTGATCATCGCCGTCAAGGCCACCGCGCTCGCCGATGTCGCGCAGCGCGTGGCACCGCTCATCGGGCCGCACACCATCGTCGTGACGGCGATGAACGGCGTGCCGTGGTGGTTCTTTTCCGGTGGCGATGTGCCTTATGCCGGCGCGCGTCTCCCTTCGCTCGATCCCGATGGCGCACTCGAGCAAGCGATTCCGACAGCGCAGGTGGTCGGCTGCGTGGTGCACCTGTCCGCATCCTGCCCCGAGCCCGGAACGATTCGCCTCGGTTTCGGCAACCGGCTGATCCTGGGCGAACCGGCAGGCGGCATGTCCGATCGTGTCCAAACGCTGACGGCGTTGCTGAAGAAGGCCGGCTTCGATGCCGAGACCAGCGCTGATATCCGCAGCGACATCTGGTACAAGCTGTGGGGAAACATGACGATGAATCCGGTGTCCGCGCTCACCGGCGCCACCTGCGACCGCATCCTCGACGATCCGCTGGTGCATGCGTTCTGCCTTGATGCAATGGCGGAGGCGGCAGCCATCGGTGCGAAGATCGGCTGCCCGATCGCGCAGAGTGGCCTGGATCGGATGGAAGTGACACGCAAGCTGGGCGCGTTCAAGACTTCCATGCTGCAGGATGCCGAAGCCGGCAAGGCGCTCGAGATCGATGCGCTGGTCACCTCGGTGCATGAGATAGGCAAGCTGACCGGCGTGCCGACACCGAACGTCAACGCCCTGCTCGGACTGGCGCGACTCTACGGAAAAACGCGTGGGTTGTACTAGAAACACTGCATCCAGGCACCGTTGCTCTGGCATGGCCTGCCGCTGCGATCGAGGTAGGTGCCGCCTGTGCCGCCCTGATAACGCTGCCCGCCGCTCCAGCATCCTCCCGGATCGCACCCGGTGACAGGCGACGGTCCCGGCGGCACTGTCGTCTGCGGAATTGACGGGGCTGTCGTGCGGGGTGCGGGCGACGTCGCAGCCGGCGGGCGCTCGATCACCATCGGCACCGAACGGCGCGGGACATCCGGCTTCCGGACGGCAGCGTGGCCCTTCCCTTCCTGCAATTGCCTGTCTGCAGCCGTGCTCGCACATCCCGCAAACGGGAGCGCAAGCAGAAGCCCAACAATGAATCGGATGGCTGGCATGTCCCTTTGACAGCAGCCGCAGCCGTCACTATCCTCGCGCGCCGAATTCCTTGCGCAAAAAATCCGGCACCTTCGCCGCGCTGAGCGCGTTCACGCGGGCCAGCAATTGCGGATCGATGCTGTCGACGCGATAGGTACGCCCAAGGTAATCCGCGGCGTGGATCAGGACGTCCGCACTGACTTGCGCGTCAGCTTCCGCGCGGTGGGCGGAACCGCTGAAGCGGATGCCCAGCGACGAAGACAGGATGCCAAGCTTGTAGCTGGGCAAGCCGGGAAACAGCCGCCGGGACAGTTTCAGCGAACACACCAGTCGCTCATGCTCCGGCTCCAACCCGAGGCTGCGAGCCTCCGCACGCAGGAATTTCTCGTCGAAGCTGGCGTTATGCGCGGACAGCGTGTCCCGTCCGATGAAGCGCAGCAATTCCGGCACCACCTGCGACACGCAAGGCGCGCTGTCGACCATGTCTTGCGTGATGCCGGTCAGCGCAGTGATGAAAGCCGGGATCTCGACGTTGCAGTTCACCAGCGACACGAAGCGGTCGACCACGCGGGTACCTTCGATGCGCAGCGCCGCGACTTCGGTGATGCGGGCGCCCATGCCGGGACTCAGTCCAGTGGTTTCGAAGTCGAGCATGACGATGGGGCGCTGGTACATGGCGTGCTGGGGGAAGAGATGCGGAAGGGGCGATTCTACGGCAAGGCGGCACACAAAGCGTGGCCGGAATGGCAAGGATGCCTTCAGCCTGCTAGAACCTGTTCAGTGAACGACGCCGGCGGCCATCGTCAGATCCGCTCCTTGCTCGCGCAGCACGACGCGGTTGCGCCCCTTTTCCTTTGCCGCATAAAGCGCGGCATCCGCCGCCGCAATGAGGCCGGACGCTTGAAGGTTTCCGACAGGATGCAGCGCCACCACGCCGAAGCTGGCCGTGACCCCGGGCGCCACGCGCGAGGTCGCATGCGGAATCTGCAGATCGACGATAGCGCTGCGCATGCGCTCCGCCAGCCCGGCGGCATCCTCTTCCGACGTGGCCGGCAGTAACACAGCGAATTCCTCGCCGCCGTAGCGCGCAACCAGGTCGGCTGCGCGCTGCGGCACCGTCTTCAGGCAGCCGGCGATCTGCTGCAGGCAGGCGTCGCCCGCCTGATGGCCATAGTGATCGTTGAAGTTTTTGAAACAGTCGACATCGACCATGATCAGCGCAAGTGGCGCACCGTCGCGGCGTGCGCGTGCCCATTCGATGTCGAGGCGGCGATCGAACTCCCGCCGGTTGGCGACCTTCGTCAGCGCGTCCTCGGCGGACAGCTTCGCCAGCAGTTCCACTGCATGGCTCAGCTCCTGGTTGCGCTCGTGCTCGCGCATGCGCGCGAAGTAGGCGCGGCGCTGGTCCTGGTCCATGCGGAAGTTGGCGATCAGGCTGATGGCCACCGCAGCAAAGAGGAACAGCCAGTTGCTGAACTTCACTTCCGGCGGCATCGATTCGATACGGTCCAGCGAAAACCAGTAGATGATCGTCATCAGGATCGAGGTCGCGAGCGCGCTGCGGAAACGAAGGTTCAGGACGATGTTGCCGAACAGGACGATCAGAGTGACGCCGGTCTGGTAATGCGCGGCATTGGGATGGTTGCTGTAGCCGGCGATCCACGGCAGGCTGATGCCAGATACCAGCAGCGTGAACGACAGCGCGGCTTCGCGCCAGGCAGCCGGGCGGATCCGGTACAAGAAGAAGGTGCAGAGCAAGAGCAGCGGCACGACCAGCAGAAAGCGGATCGTCCATGCCTGCATGTAGGCGTCCGGGATCATGACGCGGTCGCTGATTGCAAACGCACCGTAGAGCAGCACAGCGGCGATACCCGTCTTGCGCATGCGGCGTTCGCGCATGCGGTCCATCTCTACCTGGAAAGCAGCCTCGACCTTCTCGGAGAATTTCCGGCGGCGGCCCCAGAAAGTGTGTTCCAGCTCCGTTTGTGGCGCAAGAGGCGTGTCGGTTGTGATGGGTTCCATATTGGGCGTCATGAACCGGGCAGGAAGCCGCGGCGGTTTTTTTGTTTTCAGCTTAGCGTTCCGGAAAGTCGGCGTCCAGTGTTTGGCATCCTCGCGTTAAAACGACTTCACGTATCGCAGGGTCACGATCGTCTCGACCGGTTCTTCCATCAGGTCATTCGGATTGCGCCGCGCGGTCAATGCAAGGGCGAATGTGGCACCCGGGCCGGCGGGCATCTGGTAATTCAGCTGCGCGCGCATCCCGCGACCGATCGGCACCATCGAAAACACCAGGCGCTCGCGTGCGGCGCCGCTCCCGTTCGAGCGGGACAGCATATCCATCGCGATCCGGCCGGAATACGACTGCATCGACTGCGACACTGACACGCTGAGCCGGTCGCCGCGCCTGACGCGGTCGGCGGCAACCAGCGCGAACGAGAAGGCATTGCTGCGCGCGGAATCGATGCCGTTGGCCAGGCTGTCGCCGCTACGCCCGGACAGCGCCATTCCATACGCGGCTTGGCCGGCAATGGCCAGCTTGGGCGCAATCATGTAGGCGCCACCGACGCGCATGGTACGCGGCGAGGCGCGGGATCCGAGCGACAGCGCGGCATTGCCGAAGCTGCGCGAAAATTCGATCAGCCCGGCATTTGCATCCGACGCAAAGGCGGCGGCTGGATAACTGTCCTGCGCTGCCTGCACCTCGTTCAAGGCAAAGCTCAGAACGCTGGTTTCGCTGTCACGCGCAGCGTCGCTCGGGGCGGCATGGGTACGGCTGAGAATGGACGAGGTGTCATGGCGCTCGATCCCGACGACCGCGGGAAAATCGACGGGCTGTGCCTCGCTCGGCCCGGTTTCGGCCGCAAAATCGCCCCCTCGCGCCGGACCTGCCATTGCGGCGGCCAGCGTTGCCAGTGCGAGCGCACCGGGCGGGATCGATTTGCGGTACGACATGTGTCGCCTTTCTCCGGCAAGGCTGACGGATAAGGGCGGCGCTGCGCCTGTGGCGGCCCCGCTGACTTGCCGCGCCCTCCGACGCGCAAAGTCCGGAAGCTTTGCGTCCCTGCCTCTCGGCAGGTTTGCCCTTTGAGCCCGTTTGCAAATCGAACCATGTAGTTGATTTCCGTATGGGCTCTTACGTCATATTTCCATTTTGCATCGTAATTTCGGAAATGCAAATGAAACGGATAAACGGGACAAGCGGCGAGTCTCCGGGCGACAACAAGCATGCCAATGTGGCAAGCGACTCAATAGCAGGAATGACAAGCCTCATTCGCGAATGCGCTGGATGCGTGCATCTTCCGCCGGGCGCTCTTCCAGCCACTCGCGCCAGACAGCCATGAGCACGGCGACGATTACCGGGCCGACGAACATGCCGACCAGGCCGAAGGCACCGAGGCCGCCGAGCACGCCGAACAGCACCAGCAGGAAGGGAATCTGGGAAGCGCTGCTGATGACCAGCGGCCGGATCAGGTTGTCGACCCAACTCACCACCAGCGCGCCCCACAGCAGCAGGCCGATGCCGGCCAGCGTCTCGCCGGTCATCAGCAGCCAGACGCCGAGCGATCCCCAGACGACCGGCGCGCCAAAGGGAATCAGCGCGATCAGCGCGGTAAAGGCGCCGAGCAGCGCCGGCGCGTGGATGCCGGCTGCCCAGTAGCCGAGTCCGGCGAGCGTCCCCTGGGCCAGCGCCGTCAGGACCAGGCCGTACAGCACCGCCTTCGTGGTGCCGCCGATGTGAGCAAGGTAACCGTCGGCACGCACTCCGATGAAGCGGCGCAGCACGCGCCGCACCTGGTCCAGCAGGTTTTCGCCGTCGCGATAGATGAACAGCACGGTCAGCACGGCCAGCCCCATCTTCGCCGCATTGCGGCCGACGCCGCCGACCAGTTCCGCCACCTGGCCGAACCAGCGCTGCGCAAACTGCAACACCTCGGAGCGCAGGGCTTCCGGATCGCCGGCAATGCGGTCGAACACCTGCTGCAGGCGCTCGCCCACCCATGGGACGCTCTTGAGCACGTCCGGCAGCCGCTGCTGCCCGTCCGTGAGATAGGTCGACACCGCCTGGTACGCCAGAACGAACTCGTTCTGCAGCAGGCCGATCAGTGCAAGCAGCGGCAACACGAAGGCGGCGGTAAGCAGGAGCGTCATCAGCAGCGCACTCCAGGTAGGCGCGCCGCCCATGCTCCGCCGCAATCGCGTGTAGAGCGGCCAGGTCGCATAGGCGAGGATCAGCGCCCATACCACCGGCACGATGAACCAGCGCAGCGTCATGTAGCCAAGGTAAAACAGCACCGCCAGCAACAGCCAGAGCAGGAGGGTGCGAGTGCCGAAGGAAGAATCGCGTACGCTCATTGGGTGGTGTCTGGATTGATCGTCAAACGCCATTTTCCATCCTCACCGTGGAGGATGGCCGGATGCAGATCAATCAAAATCGAAGAGTTCGCCCAAAAACCCTTTTTTCTTTCGGTGGTGATAGTCGCTCTTGTAGTGCTCGCTCTTGTAGCGGTCCTCCTTGTAACGATCGTCCTTGTAATGTTGTTCATGCTGCGGGTAGGGCCGATCGTCGCGCGGCGGCACCGATGCCTGCCTGCCGAATCCTTCCGGCGCTGGCGCAACCGACGCGGAGGACCGTTCAATGATCTTGTCCAGCTCGCCGCGATCAAGCCAGACTCCTCGGCACTGCGGGCAGTAATCGATTTCGATTCCTTGCCTCTCGGACATGACGAGTTGCGAATTGCTGCAGACGGGACATTGCATGGAGATCTCCTTCAAAAAAAAGTGCCGGTCCGCATCAATCGATGCGGACCGGGAAATTGATTTCAGATTAGTGTGTCATGCGGCGCAACACAGTGCGCCCGACACGGTCGACGGCGCGATTGATTGCAATATACATATCCGCCTCGATATCCTCGGTGACGATGTCCGGGACTCCACTCATCGTGATTTGCACGCAGCACCGCTTGTCGACGCCGCCACGCGGTCCGTTCACATCCGCCAGCCGCACCGTCACGCGCTGCACCTTGTCCGCCGCGTGCTTGAGCGCAAAGCGCAGGCGCCGTTCCGTGTGCTCGGTCAGTGCATTGGTCAGCGGGAATCCCTGGGCATGGACATCGACTTTCATGACAACCTCCTGATTGTTCTTGGTTGCGGCCGGGCTGCTTTTCTCCCGGCCTTGAATTCAATATAGTCACACCCTTGCCTGTTTAAAATTCGAATATAGTAAAAGCTCGATTCGAAAAAACCGAATAGTTATGAGCGCCATCAATTACAAGCACCTGCACTACTTCTGGGTCGTCGCCAAATGCGGCGGCATCGGCCGCGCGAGCGAACAGCTGCACCTTACGCCGCAGACCATCAGCGGGCAAATCACCCTGCTGGAAGAAGCGCTCGGCACGGCGCTATTCGATCGCGTCGGCCGACGCATCGATCTCAACGACACCGGACGCATGGTGTTCAGCTACGCCGACGAGATCTTCTCACTCGGCGAGGAGCTGGAGGACATGCTGCGCCATCGTCCCGGCGACCGACCGCTGCAGTTCAGCGTCGGCGTGGTCGATTCGGTGCAGAAGTCGATCGCCTACATGCTGCTCGAGCCGGCGCTGAATCTGCCCGAGACGCTGCGCATGGTGTGCCGCGAAGGCAAGCTGTCCACTTTGCTCGCCGGTCTCGCAATCCAGAGCTTCGACATCGTGATCGCCGACGGACCGATGCCGGCCAACAGCAATGTGCGCGGCTACAGCCACCTGCTCGGCGAATGCGGCATCACCTTCTTTGCCGCGCCCGCGTTAGCGAAGCAGGTGAAGAAGGGCTTTCCGCAGAGCCTGGATGGCGCACCCTTCCTGCTGCCGGGCGAGGACGCGGCGATGCGCCCGCGCCTGCTGAAATGGTTCGAGCGCGAACGGATCCGGCCACGCATTGCGGGCGAGTTCGATGACGGCGCGCTGCTGAAGGAATTCGGAGAAGCCGGCGTCGGGGTGTTCTGCATGCCGTCCATTGTTGCCGCACAAATCAAGCGGCAGTACGGCGTCGTTGAAGTCGGCAAGACCGACGAGGTGATCGAGCAGTTCTATGCGATCTCGGTTGAGCGCCGGCTGTCCCACCCTGCGGTGGTGGCCATCAGTTCCGCTGCGCGCAAGCGTACCGGGATCGCGTGAAGCCTCGGTCCCGACGGCGAAAATTGATCTGAAACAAGGAATTTCGTCCCCACTTGCAGCAGTGTGTATGGCAGGCAGGTGCACGCGCATAATTTTTTTATATGTCCGGCAATCCTGCAGGGCAACGCGCGCTCTATTGAATCAAGACGCGGAACGCGACCCAACCATCCTGATGTCAAAGACGCATGCTACCTGCCTATATCTCGCATCCTGATTGCCTCAAGCATGAAATGGGTGCCTTGCATCCCGAATGTCCGGAACGGATTTCCGCGATCCGCGACCACCTGCTGATCAAGGGGCTGCTGGAGTTCATGCAACTCTATGACGCGCCGCTGGCGACCGAGGAACAGCTCGGCCGGGCGCATGCGATCCTCCATGTGCATGAAATCGCGGCCAAGGTGCCGGAGTCGGGTTATGCGCAGGTCGATCCCGATACGTGGATGAACGCCTACACCTACCAGGCGGCGCTTCGGTCGGCCGGTGCCGCGGTGCTGGCGACCGACCTGGTGCTGCGCGGCGAGGCGTCGGTGGCCTTTTGCAATGTGCGCCCGCCGGGCCACCATGCCGAGCGCAACAATGCCGGCGGCTTCTGCTTCTTCAACAACGTTGCAGTCGGCATTCGTCACGCTCTCGACGTGCACGGACTGGAGCGCGTCGCGCTGGTCGACTTCGATGTCCACCATGGCAATGGCAGCGAAGACATCCTATGCGGCGACTCGCGCGTGCTGATGTGCTCGACCTTTGAAACCAACCTCTATCCGTTCTGCGGCGACGAACCGCGCGGAACGAACATGGTCAATATCGGGCTGCCGCCGCGTTCGGGCAGCGATGCCTTCCGCGAGGCGGTGGACTGGGGATGGATCCCGGCGCTGGATGCATTCCGTCCGCAGGTGATTTTCATCTCGGCCGGCTTCGACGCGCACCGCGAAGACGACATGGGCAACCTCGGCCTGGTCGAGGCGGATTATGAATGGGTGACGCGCAAGGTCATGGAAGTGGCGAAGCGCCATGCGAAGGGCCGCGTGGTGTCCTGCCTGGAAGGCGGGTATGTGCTGTCGCCTCTGGCGCGCAGCGTTGCTGCACATGTGAAGGTATTGATAGGAGCGGATTAGCAGGCTGTTGAAAAACGTAGCGAGCGAGCCGAGATTGATGCCGAGAAGCGCAAGCGTACGAGTGGTACGCTGAGCATCGCAGGCGTCAAGATCGGCCCGCGCAGTAGTTTTTCAACAGCCTGTTAGAGAGAGTTGCGGATCAGGGGACTCAAACCGGCATTCGTGCGCAGACAAGGAGCCGGTCGACTGCATTGACGACATACAGACGGTTAGCATGGACAGGCATTATCTGACTCCCCTTTTCTCTCCGCGCTCGGTAGCGGTATTCGCTGGCGATGCGAACGATCCCGGTTCCCAGGTCATCTATGGCCGCCAGATCGCGGAGCAATTATGCAACGGCGGCTACAGCGGCCCGGTGCGCTTCCTCGACATCGGCATGAGCGGCACGCTCAGCGATCTCGCGCAATCGAAGTTCGACCTCGCGATCATCGCACTGCCGCACGATCAGCTCGCAGCTGCGCTCGACATTGCCGGACGCATCGAGAGCAAGGCGGCCTTGATCATTTCTTCAGGCGTCGATGCGAAGCTGGCGGCGCAGCTCCACGCGATCGCGAAGCAGCACGGCATTTACCTGCTCGGCCCCAACTGCATGGGTTTCCAGCGCCCGAAACTGTCGCTCAACGCGAGCGCGCTCGGTCCGCTCGCGCAACCCGGCAGCCTCGGGCTGGTCTCGCAGTCGGGTGCGTTGACCTCATCCATCCTCGACTGGGCGGTGAAGAACGGCGTCGGCTTTTCGGCGGTGGTCTCGCTCGGCCCCAATACGTCGGTGGATATCGCGCAGGCGCTGGACTTCCTCGCGGATGACCGCAGCACGCAAAGCATCGTGGTCTACCTCGAAGGCATCCGCAACGCGCGGCGCTTCATGAGCTCGCTGCGCGCTGCCGCCAATGCCAAGCCGGTATTCGTGCTCAAGGCCGGACGCAAGCCGGCGGGATCGAGCGCTGCGCTGACCCACTCCGGCGCCATCGTCGGCAGCGACGATGTGTTCGACGCCGCACTGCAACGTGCGGGTGCGGTGCGCGTGCGTACCTTCGTACAGTTGTTTACCGCGGCGAAGGGACTGTCGGCGCGCAACCTGCCGGTCGGCAACCGGCTGGCCATCGTCAGCAATGGCGGCGGTCCGGGCGTGCTCGCCGCCGATTGGGCCGACGAGCTGGGACTGGAGCTCGCCTCGCTGCCGGCGGAAGCCGCGGCCGAACTCGCGCCTCAGCTATCGCCGACGGCCAGCGTGCAATCGGTGATCGATCTTGGCGAAGATGCGGATCCGGCGCATTACCGCGCCTCGGTGAAGGCATGCGCAGCCGCCAGCGGCATCGACGGCATCCTCGTCATCCTGTCGCCCAAGCCGGAACTCGATACCGCAGCCGTCGCGCAGGCGCTTGCCGACAGTTATCCGGACGTAGGCAAGCCGCTGCTCACCTGCTGGATGGGCGACGAACGCGCCGCGGCTGCGCGCCGGATCCTGTCACAAGCGACGATCCCGACCTACCGCACGCCGGAAGCGGCGGTCGATGCCTTCCACAGCATCGCCTCCTTCCACCAGAACCAGCAGCTGCTGCACCAGACCCCGCCGCCGTTGTCGCAACTGGCCAAGCCCGACCTCGAAGGCGCGCGCATCCTGGTCGAAAGCGTGCTGACCGAACGGCGCAAGGTGCTCACCGAGATGGAATCGAAGGCCTTGCTGTCAGCCTTCCATATCCCCGTCACCAAGACCATCCTCGCGCGCTCGGCCAGCGAAGCAATCCTGGTTGCCAACCAGCTCGGCTATCCGGTCGCGCTGAAAATCGATTCACCGGACATCACGCACAAATCGGATGTGCACGGCGTGGCGTTGAACCTGCAGAATGCCGCAGCCGTACGCGACACCTGGCAGGACATGATGGCGACGGTGCAGCGCCTGCGGCCCGATGCGCGCATCAACGGCGTGACCATCCAGAACATGTCGGGCAAGCCACAGGGGCGCGAGCTGTACATCGGGGTCACCACCGACGAACCTTTCGGCCCGGTGATTTCCTTCGGTGCGGGCGGCACGATGATCGAGTTGATCGCCGACCGCGCGATCGAGCTGCCGCCGCTCAACCAGTTTCTCGCGCAACGCCTGATCTCCCGCGCACGCAGCGCAGAGACGCTGGGTACATGGCGCGGTGCGCCGCCGGCGGATCGCGAAGCGCTGGAGCAGATCCTGCTGCGCGTGTCGGAAATGGTATGCGCGCTGCCGCAACTGCGCGAGATGGATATCAACCCGGTCATCGTCGATGCGAACGGCGCGCTGGTGGTGGATGCGCGCATCGTGATCGACCATGCGCCCCACGGCACCGACAACTTCCCGCACCTGGCGATCCTGCCCTATCCGTCCGAGCGCGAGCAGGAATGGCCGATGCGCGGCGGCGGGCAATACAGCGTTCGTCCGATCCGTCCAGACGATGCCCAGATGCTGCAGGATTTCGTGCGCCGGATGTCGCCGGAGAGCCGCTACTTCCGCTTCGTATCGACCACGCGCGAACTGTCGTTGAAGATGCTGGCCAAGTTCACGCTGATCGACTATGACCGCGAGATGGCGCTGGTGGCGATTTACCGCGAGCGGAAGCCGGCAGAAGACGGCGGCTTCACCGAAACCGAACGCATCATCGGCGTGTCGCGCTACGTGACCAACCCCGACCAGAACACCTGCGAGTTCTCGCTGGCCATTGCGGACGAGTTCAACGGCCAGGGGCTGGGATCGCGCATGATGCTGTCTATCATGGATGTGGCGCGCAGCAAGGGGCTGTCGCAAATCGAAGGGCTGGTGTTGACGAACAATGCGCCGATGCTCAAGCTGATGCGCAGCTTGGAGTTCGAGGTCAGGAAGTACGAGGAAGATCCGGACTTCAGACTGTGCGTGAGGACGCTCTGACGAACGGAGCGCAGCATCAAATTTCGGTTTCCGCCTCGCACACCGCGCGGTTGCGTCCCATGGCCTTGGCTGCGTAAAGCGCGGTGTCGGCGCGGCGCATCAGGTCCGGCAAGGTATCGAAACTACGCAGCGCCGAGATGCCGATGCTGATCGTGTAGTGCGGCACGGGGAACTTCGACCAGGGCTTGTCCGTGCCGGAGTTGTCGATCGCCACGCGAAGCCGCTCGGCCACGACAGCAGCCGCTGCGAGCGAGGTTTCCGGCAGCAAAACAGCAAACTCCTCGCCGCCGATGCGGGCGAAATAATCGACCGTGCGCACTACATGGCCCGCGCGGCTCACCAGGTCAACCAGTACCTGGTCGCCGACCGCGTGCCCGCTCGAATCGTTGATCCGCTTGAAATGATCGATGTCGAGCAGCAGCAGCGACATTTCCCGGCCTGTCCTGCGCGCGCGCAGCATTTCACGCTCGGCAATATCGAAGAACGCACGCCTCGACCATGCGCCTGTCAGGAAATCCCGGTTGGCCGCCAGTTCCGCCTTGGCCAGCATGGTGTCGTGCATCATCAGCACCGCGCCGAAGGTGAGCACCGGCAGCACGAATGTGCCCGCCGACACGAAGAACAGGTTCCATGGTGAAGGCTGCAGCAGCGAAGTGACGTCGGTCGTATGCAGCAGATAGATCAGGCTGCGCACCGCATGGCCGAGTGCCACGGTCACCGACATGCCGATGGTAAACAGCGACGGGTAGTGCGTACGCCAGTCTCTGCGCCCCTGGATGACAGTGGCCGCGATGCCGGTACAGATGCCGGACTGGAAAAGGGCGACGACGATGGTGCGCAACGCGAAGGAATCGATGACGTAATGGAATAGCGCAATCGCCGCCATCACCAGGACCACGCTCGCCGACAGCCAAGCCGTCAGCCGGCTCTTGCCGAAAAATCGCCGGAATCCCGCCAGCATGGCCGCGGAAGCCGCCGCATACACGCCGTTGGCGACCTCGTAAGCGATCACGGGCGGCAGCTCGCGGCCGAAGGCGTACAGGATAAGCGCCAGGCAGGCGAGCGTGTTGGCCACGCACCACTCGCGGATGCCCGACATGCCGCTGCGCAGGAGTGAATTCAGGACCAGCAGCATCAGGACGCAAAACAGTGCGCCGACGATCAGGATGTTGAAGGTGCTGGACATTGGGGGAGGCCGTTCTCGATTCGTGAATGCTGTCAGCTCAACAGTATAAGTGTTGCCTGCAAAGAGCGAAAATTCCGCCACGGAAAATTTCAGCTGTGACATTACGGCAACTTGCCGTGCAGTCCGTCTGCTGTGACCAAGCCACACTTGATCTCCTTGCATTGATGCGAATCGGGGTTGGCCCGGCGCAAGGTGCAATAATGTGGCGGATCAATTTTGCCCGCATCCAATTCATTGCATGACAGCCAAGACCGCCACGCGCGCTGAATCGACGAGTGCGCCGACAGGACCGTACCGCGTGCGGCTGGCCGGGGCCGTCGCGGTCTCGCTGCTGATCCATGGACTGATCATTTCGCTGCAGTTCGGCGTGCCCGGCATCGGCCTCCCGGCCTTGGAGATGCCGTGGCGCGAGCGCCGCGCGCAGGCGGTCGACCTGAATGTGGTGCTGGTCAATCCGGCGAGCAGCGCGGCGCCCCCGTCTGTGTCGGCAGAACCTGTCGCACCGCCCCCTCCCCCCGCCCCGATAGAAGCGCCGCGCAGCGGCTTGCGGCTCGTGCCATTGCCGAAGACGGCGAAAGCGTCTGCTCCGGAAAAGCCGGCATCGAAGCGCAAGAAGGAGAAGCCCGCTGTCGCCGCCCGTCCCCCGCGTACGCGCGCAAAACGAGAAACACCGGTCATCGCGCTGAACGAGCCGCGCGAGAACAGTTTCAACATGCCTGCCCCTGCCGTCGACGAGATCCCCACGCCCCCCGAGCCGGAAACCGCTGCACCGCCGGTCGCCCTGCCCGTCCCGGATGAAGTCCCGCCATTGGATGATCCGACGGAAAAGGAACGCGAGCTGGCGGCGCAAAAGCTGGCGGAGGAGGAAAAGGCACAACGCCAGCACGAAGCCGAAGAGCGCGAAGCGCGCCAGCAGGCGGAAACACAAGCGGAGCAGCAACGCATGGAAACCGCGCGCCGCCAGGAAGAAGAAGCGGCAGCCCGTGAGCTTGCCCTGGCGCTGGAGGCGCAACGCACCGAAGAAGCGAAACGGCGCACGGAAGAGGAGAAAGCAGTGGCAAGCGCTGCAGCACAGGCTGCCCAGCAGGAGGCGCAACGTCTCGCACTGGAGCGCGAGGAACGCCGCAAGGCCGAGGAAGCGGCAAGGCGCGAAGCCGCCACGCTCGCACTGCAAAAGCAGCAAGAAGAAACGCAGCGGCGCGAACGCGAAGAAGCCGCGCGCAGCGCGCTGGAACTGGAAGAAAAGCAGCGCGCCCAGCGCGAAGCGATGGAACTCCAGAGCCGCAAGCAAGCCGAGGCCGCGGCCGAAGCGGCGCGTCAGCAGGCCGCCGCCCGTGAGCGCGAGAAGCAGGCGGAAGAACTCGCCGCACGCCGCAAGGCGGAGGCGGAAGCGGCCAGCGCAGCCCGGCGCGAACGCGAGCCCGAACTGATGCTTGGCGACAGTCCCGGCGCCGGCGAGCGCATCGACGCCCTGCCGCGCAACCTGACAGGCGGCGGCATTGCCGGACGCGCGCTGGAGCAGGCGCGGCGCGGCGACATGCAGGCCGATGCGTCGCGCAACGCGCCGCCCTCGGCACGTCAGTCGGACAGCAACATGGACGCACCGCGCCGCCGCTCGATCTTTGGCAGCAAGGACGTGGACGTCGGCGTGATGATGTACGTGGAGAGCTGGCGCCTGAAGATCGAACGCAACGGCAGCATCATGTTCCCGCGCGCAGCCGTCGAAAGGTCACGCGGCGACCCTGTGGTGACCGTAGCCGTACGCAGCGACGGCAGCGTGGAGGATGTCGTCATCCACCGCTCCAGCGGACGGCCGGAGCTGGACGAAGCGGTGCATCGCATCGTGCGGGTGAATGCGCGCTACAGCGCCTTCCCGCCTGAGCTGGCGCGCCGCTTCGACGTGATCGAGATCCGCCGGGTGTGGAATTTTGAAGATCGGCTGCGGATTCTCGAGGAAGTGCGGTGAGCGATCCCGGAGAGCCGTGCTCACACTGACTGCATGATCGTCAGCAGGTGCTGGCGCGCGATGTCGAACTCGCGCCGCAAGCTGTCGAGCAGCGCATCCCCGCCGTCAAGCCGCCCCTCCCGGCCCAGCTGCTCCAGGTCCATGCAATGCTTGCGCATGCGCTGCACGCCGAGGTTCTCGATGCTGGACAGGAAGCGGTGCGCGGCGGACAGCAGCGCATCCGGGTTCTGAGCGGCGAGTGCGTCGGCGATGTGCTGCAAATGCTTCGGCGAGTCGTTGATGAATAGCTGGATGATGTCGTTGGCCAGCGTGGGGTTGTTCTCGTCCTGCAGCTCGAGCAGTTGGTCGATGCGGCGGCGGTCGACGATGGGCGAGGCACCTTCCGATTCCTCGCGGCCGGCATCGGCGACGGCAATCAGCACGGTGCGGATATCGTCGAGCTCGACCGGCTTGGACACATATGAATCCATTCCCGCGGCCATGCATTTTTCCCGGTCGCCGGGCATGGCGTTGGCGGTCATCGCGATCACGCGCGGCCCGCCGGTGCCGTAGCGCGTGCGCAGGCGGCGCGTGGCCTCGAGGCCGTCCATTTCCGGCATCTGCACATCCATCAGCACCACGTCATAGTTCTGGCGCTCCAGGGCGTCCAGCACTTCGACGCCGTTGGCGACGACGTCGGCGCGGTAGCCGAGATGGGCAAGCAGCTGCTGCACCACCTTCTGGTTGACGGTATTGTCCTCGGCCACCAGGATCTTGAGCGGATGCGACTCGGCCAGCTTGCGGTTCGCCGTACGGGCGCGAGGTGTCTGCGCCTGCGCTGATTCGATGCGCATCGCATGCAGCAGGGAGTCGAACAGCGCGGTCGGCTTGATCGGCTTGTTCAGGTAGGCAGCGAACTTGACCAGCGCCAGCGTGGCGTCGCGCGGGCGGTTGGCGACCGAGGTCAGCATGATCAGCGGCAGCGCGTATTCGTCACGGTACTTGCGGATTTCCAGCGCCAGGCCCAGGCCGTCCATCTCGGGCATGCTCATGTCGAGGATGCCGACGTCGAAGGCGTGGCCGTGGCGCACCAGGTCAAGCGCTTCGATAGCGGACGCTGCCGCCGACGGCACCATGCCCCAGAGCAGCGATTGCTTGACCAGGATGCGGCGGTTGGTGCTGTTGTCGTCGACGATGAGCACGCGCCGGCCGGCCAGCGCCGACGAACACTCTTGCAGGAAGCTGTGCGCAAGCTGCGAGCCGGAGGCTTCCGCCGCGATGGTGAAATGGAAGGTCGAGCCGACGCCGACTTCGCTTTCCAGCCACATGCGGCCGCCCATGACTTCGGCCAGGCGCTTGCTGATGGCGAGCCCGAGGCCGGTGCCGCCGTACTTGCGCGTGGTGGACGCGTCGACCTGGGTGAAGACCTGGAACAGCTCCGCCTGCCGGTCTTCCGGAATGCCGATGCCGGTGTCCTTGACCGAGAACATCATCTCGTATGTATCCTCGTCCTTGCGCTGCGCCGACACCGTCACCACCACTTCGCCGCGGTGGGTGAACTTGATGGAATTCGACAGCAGGTTGACGAGGATCTGGCGCAGGCGCGTGACATCGCCGAGCAGTTGCGCGGGCACGCTGTCGTCGATGAAGTAGGCGAGGTTGATATTCTTCTCGGCCGCGTTCGACGAGAGCAGGTCGAGCGATTCCTCGATGCAGCGGCGCAGGTCGAAAGGCTGGCGCTCGATGTCGAGCTTGCCGACTTCGATCTTGGAGTAGTCGAGGATGTCGTTGATGATGGTCAGCAACACTTCGCCGCTGGCGCGGATGGTCTGCGCGTAGTCGCGCTGTTCCTCGTCGATGCGGGTGTTGAGCAGCAGGCTGGTCATGCCGATCACTGCATTGAGCGGCGTGCGGATCTCGTGGCTCATGTTGGCCAGAAACATGCTCTTGGCCTGCATCGCCGCTTCGGCGCGCTCCTTCGCGATCTCGAGTTCGCGCTCGTAGGCCTTGCGCGTGGAGATGTCGCGCAGAATCACGGTGTGGATGGTGGCGCCGCCGACCGAGAGTTTGGAGATCGACGCTTCTGCCGGAAACTCCGTGCCGTCGCGGCGCATCGCGAAGATCGCGCTCCGCTCCGCCATCTTGCGCGCACCCCGGCCGGAGCGGTCGAAGTCCTCGATGTGCTTGTAATGGCTGTGGTGGTAGCGCGGCGGCAGCAGCTTGTTCAGCTCCTTGCCCATGATCTCTTCGGCTTTCCAGCCGAACACGCGTTCCGCCCCCTGGTTGAACAGGATGATTTTCTGTTCACTGTCGACAGAAATGATGGCGTCATCGGCAATGCTGAGAATGCCGTTGAGCTGCGCCGCGGTAAGGCTGGAACTGGCGATCATGGAAGGCAACCTGGGAATCAGTCGTCATCGTACCCGTTTTCCCCGGAAATTTGGTAGCAGGAACATCACGGCGAGCCGTTGGGTCTTTCCGTTTGTTACTTTCCTCTACGGCCTGCTTTTTGCTTGCATTCTGGAAGACATGCCCCACGGCACCCTACAAGCATGTTTTCCGGAGAACTGCACATGACTTCCGCCATCTCCAAACCGTCCAGGACCTTGAGTGCGCCAGGCAATACCCCGGGCATTGTTGCGGTCTATTCTTGCAAGACAGACCGATGCCAGCACGAGTTGGCGACGCAGACCGAACTGGCCAAACGGCTCGCCCGCATCAGGGGCGACGAGTTCGGCGGCGAGTTCGATGCCGGATGTGTTTATGACCGGCCTTTGTATTTTGTACCGAATGACACGCTGATCGGCCCGGCCTCGGCGCAGGAACTCGGCATTCGCGACGAGCAGGACCTGTTCGGCGGCGTCGTGCCCCGGGCGTTTGTCGCCACCAAGACCATTACGCACGAATTGCCGCCGAACGCGGCGAATGTCCCTGAGGGTTGGTCGGCAAGCTTCGCCCTGCAGGTCCGCGATGTGGTCCTGCCCGGCTACTCGACCTTCTCGCGGCGCGATGCGCTCGACGCCGGCCTGCAGCTGCTCGAACACGGCGCGATTCGCCTGAAAAAGCCGAGCGGCATCGGCGGTCATGGGCAGTCCGTCGTTTCGAGCCGCGAACAGCTGGAAGACGAGCTGGAAGCGCTCGATACGGACGAGCTGTATCGCATCGGCTTGGTCCTCGAACGCAACCTCTTGCAACCGGATACGCGCAGCATCGGGCAGGTGCGCGTCGGCAATCTCGTCGCGACCTATTGCGGCACGCAACGGCTGACGAAGGACAACAACGGCGCGGAGGTCTACGGCGGCTCGGACCTGATCGTGGTACGCGGCGATTTCGAGGACCTGCTGCAATTGCCGCTTGGCCAGCAGGTACAGGTCGCGATTTCCCAGGCACGCACTTATCACGCCGCCGCCATGGCTTGCTACTCGGGAATGTTTGCATCGCGATGCAACTATGACATCGCACAAGGTGTCGATGAGGAAGGGCGCTGGTATTCCGGTGTCCTTGAGCAGTCGTGGCGCATTGGCGGCGCCAGCGGCGCCGAAGTCGCGGCGCTGGAAGCCTTCCTCGATGATCCTTCGCTGACCGTGGTACGCGCATCGACTGCGGAGGTATACGGGACCGATCCGGCGCTGCCCGCCGGCGCCGCGGTGTATTTCCAGGGCGAGGACGACCGCGTCGGCCCGCTCACGAAGTATGCAAGATTGGATGAGTATGGCAACACATGACGATACGACCCGCATCGCCGTCGATCGCGAGCATATCGCCGGCACGATCGTCACGCCCGACACCCGATTGCCCGGCGTGCTGTTCGTGCACGGCTGGGGCGGCAGCCAGGAGCAGTACCTGGCGCGCGCGCGCGAGGTGGCTGCTCTCGGCTGCGTCTGCCTCACGTTCGACCTGCGCGGCCATGCGGGCACCCTGCCCCAGCAGGAAACGGTGACGCGGGAGAACAACCTGCATGACGTGCTGGCGGCCTACGACGTGCTCGCGAGTCATCGCGCAGTCAATCCCTCGACGATCGCTGTCGTCGGCAGCAGCTACGGCGGCTACCTCGGCGCGATCCTGACCACGCTGCGCCCGGTGAAATGGCTGGCGCTTCGGGTGCCGGCGCTCTACATGGACAACGGCTGGGGACTGCCGAAACGGCAGTTGCACAAGGAACAGGACCTGGCCACCTACCGCCGCAGCCTGGTACGCCCGGAGGACAACCGGGCATTGCGCGCCTGCGCCGAATTTCGGGGCGATGTGCTGCTGGTCGAGTCGGAATGCGACAAGGTGATCCCGCATGAAGTGATCTGCAGTTATCGCGACGCCTGCGTACGCGCTCGCTCGCTCACCTACCGCGTGATCGAAGGCGCCGACCACGGCCTGTCGGAAGCACGCTGGCAGAGAGCGTATACCTCGCTGCTGGTGGGGTGGATGACGGAGATGGTATTCGGCGAGCGCCAAGGCAGCGAAACGACGCAGGCCGCCTCGCTACCTGATAGCATCCAGCCGGAGGCGCCGCCTGCGGCTGACTAGGACCTCACGCAGCGCGCCGCCTTCCTCGTGCAACGACGGTTTACGGTGATGTCGGGTCGTCGGGATCCGGATCGGCGGGACGCATTTTCTGCATGTCTTCCCGGCTGATACGGTGCGGACGGTGCGGGTCTTCCTTCGGCTCGTCTTCCGGCAGGATATGCTGGTCGCCCGATTGCTTCCGCCGCTGCATCTCCATGGGATCTGACAACTTGACGCGGTCGCGGTTCGGATTGGTGGTAGTCATCGCACGCTCCTTTCCTTGGCATGGTGAAACGGTGCCGGCACGGCCGGTACCTGACGCATGAATCGGTTAGAGACTGTGCGATGGCACGAGTTCTACTGCCGGTTCAATTTGCCCTGCTCCACATCCACCCGCAGGATGTCGAAACCGCCGTCGTAGTAGCCACGGCTCTCCGCCATCTCCCGCGCCTCATGGGTGCTGGGGAAATGCCAGGCAAGCGTCTGGTCGTCGGTGAGGGAAACGTCATCGGCAAACGGGTACAGGTAGCCATCCGGGGTTTTGACGATGTAGGCATGCATGCTCTCTCCTTGCGCGTAGTCTCGCCAGGATTTACCCGGCGGCATTCTTCACTGGTTCCTGTACGTCTGATTCAGTGTAGTCCAGCACCTGCGACCTTGCAGCATGGCAGAAGTCGTCACTGGTTCATAACAGCCTCTAGCGCGGCAACCGGACCAGGAATTCCGCCCCGCCTTCCGCAGGCACACTGACATTGATGTCGCCGCCGTGCATGCGCACGATCTCGCGCGCAATGAACAGCCCCAGTCCCAGGTCTGCCGGCGGATTGCCGTCGGAGCTTGCATCGGCCACGGCAAGTTGCGCGAGCGGGTCGAACAGTGTGCGCAAGGTGTCGGCAGACAGCGCTGTGCCCTGGCACGTCACGCACAGCAGGATTGCATCCGCTTCCCCTGATGCAGAGAACCGGATCGGCATCCCGCGCGCGCCGTTCTTTGCTGCGCTCTCGAGCAGATTGCACAGTGCCTGGCTCAAGCGCGCCGGATCGGCTATGGCGCCAAGCCCGCCTGATGCTTCAAAGCGGAATTCGCAGCGCGGATGCGCCGCTCGGGCCTGCTCGAGAGCCACTTCGCAGACTGCGCCGATCTCGGCCGGTTTGGCCGCAATGGACATGCGCTTGCCAAGGCGCGAGCGTGCGAAGTCGAGCACGTCCCTGATCATGCTTTCCAAGGCGGCGGAGCAGCGGCTGATGCGCGCAATCGTCTCGATTTTTCGCTCAGGCGGAACATCATCGCGCAGGAGATACTCACACGCCATGTCGATGGCGCTGAGCGGCGTACGCAGGTCGTGCCCGAGCATGCCGAGGAACAGCGAACGGATACGCTCTGCCTGCTCTGCATGCATGGCGATCACTTCGCCGACCACCTGGTCGACGGATATATTGAATGCGTACAGTTGCGCGAGCACGCCAGTGTCGGCCTGCATTCCTGATGCGGGCCAGAGGTCGAGCACGCAGCGCCTCAGTGCGTGCAGTTCAGTGCTCGCCTGCCGCAAGTCAAAGTCGGGAACGGTGCGCAAGCCGGCGCGCACGGTGGCTGGGGTCGAGAGGCTTGAGTCGGGAGATGCGGGTTCCATGTCGGCGGCCACGGCCATCAGGATCGGCTTGGCGTGGTTGCGCAGTAGCAGCGCCTCGCCGGTATTGCCCGTCCAGAAGGCTATGATCCGGTCGATGTTGTCAACGATGAAGGCTGCCAGTCTCATCCCGTCCTCACTCACTTGGCCGCGCCTGCCGTTGGCCGCAGGCATCGATTGAGTACCGGCAAGAACGCGTGCCGGTTGAGCGGCCATTGTACAGTCGTTTCGGCAACCCGACCGGCGACGTCCTTGCGGGAAATGCGACGAATTCGACATTGATTGCCCACGCTCAAAACGGTAACCAGCGTGCACTGCACCATACGCGCATATGCCACCACATATGCCACTGTTAACCAGGACAATGTCTGCAACTTTCATGATGTATCGCAATACCGCTCGCTGCGCGGCGCGCGCAGCCATCGCCTTTTTTCTGTTCAACGCCACCACCGCGCTGGCTTTCGATTTCGAGGATGTCGCCGCCAAGGCAAAACGGCTTGCCACTACCGCTTACGCGAAACCGCCGAAGAATGTTTCCAAGGCGCTGGCCAGTCTCGACTACGACCAATACCGCGATATCCGCTTCGATCCGACCAAGTCGTACTGGCGCAATGCGAAGCTGCCGTTCGAACTTGCTTTCTACCACCAGGGCCGGACTTTCGACACGCCGGTGAAGGTGCACGAGATCGTCGGCAAGAACGTGCAGGAAATCCGCTTCGACCCGAAATCCTTCGACTACGGCGGCAACGAGCTCAACCCCAAGGACCTGTCCGGCCTGGGCTTTGCCGGCTTCCGCGTGCACTATCCGGTGAACACGCCGAAGTACAAGGATGAAGTGTTGGTCTTCCTCGGCGCCAGCTATTTCCGCGCCGTCGGCAAGGGACAACTGTACGGACTGTCCGCGCGCGGGCTGGCCATCGACACGGCGCTCAGTTCCGGCGAGGAATTTCCGCAGTTCACCGAATTCTGGGTCGAGCGCCCCGACAAGGCAGACAAGGAGTTGCGCATCTATGCGCTGCTCAACTCGCCGCGTCTCACCGGCGCCTACCGCTTCACCGTGCGCCCCGGCGTCGACACCATGGTCGACGTAAAGGCGCAACTGCACCTGCGCGAGAACATCACAAAGCTTGGCATCGCACCTCTGACCAGCATGTACTTCTTCGGCGAAAACCAGCGCCCGCAGATCGAGGATTACCGGCCGGAAGTGCATGATTCCGACGGATTGGCGATCCAGTCGGGAACCGGCGAATGGATCTGGCGTCCATTGATCAATCCCAGGCGTCTGCTGGTGACCTCGTATGCACTCAACAATCCGGCAGGTTTCGGACTGATGCAGCGGGATCGCCAGTTCAACAGCTACGAAGACCTCGAAGCGCGTTATGAAATGCGCCCCAGCGCCTGGGTCGAGCCGAAGGGGCAGTGGGGTGCCGGACGGGTCGAGCTGATCCAGATCCCGACGCCGGACGAAACCAACGACAACATCGTTGCTTTCTGGGTACCCGACAACCCGCCGCGCCCCGGCGAGCCTTTCGATTTCGAGTACCGGTTGCTATGGCAGAAGGAAGCGGAAAAGCGCCCGCCGTCCTCATGGACGGTGCAGACGCGCCGCGGCCACGGCTGGGTAAAGAAGCCGGACGACAGTCTGGCACTGGCGGTCGATTTCGAAGGCCCGGCGCTGAAGAAACTGGCCGCAGGCGAAAAGCTGGAGGCCGTGGTCAGCGCCGATACCAACGGGAAGATCATGGAGACGAACACCATCCGCAACGATGCCACAGGCGGATGGCGCATGACAGTACGGCTGCGCCGTATCGACGACAAGAAACCGGTCGAGCTGCGCGGATACCTCAACAGCAACAACAACGCCCTATCGGAAACGTGGAGCTACATACTGCCCCCGGATTAAGACATAGATCGAGACGTACATCGCAGGCAAAGCAACCGCTCGGCGCCTACCTCGATTACCTGCCGCTTTCCCCGGAACGCCGGCGCGAGATCGAAGCCCGCGCATCGGCATCGCCGCCGCATGAAGCGATGGCCAACCTGCACTGTGCGCTGGCCGGCAGGCATGCGGATCGCAATAATCCCGCCTTCGGTTCGATCGCGGCGCGCCTGCAGCTTGCTTATGATCGCCGCGCCCCTGTCGAGCAACCGGCAGGCAATGTGCGCCAGCTGGATTTCGAGCGGCGCAAGCATGTCCGCATGCAATTCACGCCTCCGATCAACCGCGCGCCCATGGCGCCGCATCCGTGGGGGGAACTGAATCCGATCCTGCGCTGGTCCGAATCGCGCATGCGACGGCGTGCCGAGTGGCAGCGTCGCCAGGCCGACAATGAGCGTCGCCGCCCCTGGCCCGCGGACATGCCCTCGCCCGCTGCTGCCGAGGATGACGGGAGCACGCCTGACGCCCGGGTCCACTGGCGCTTCCGCGGAAACATCCGGCGCGTCGTCCTGCTCTTCCTGATGCTCGCGCAAACAGTGTTGGCCACCTCGTACATGGCCAAGGTACTGCCTTACCAGGGAACGGCCAAGCTGGAAATGCTGCTGCTCGCGCTGTTCGCGGTCCTGTTCTGCTGGGTCTCCGCCGGTTTCTGGACGGCGATGGCAGGCTTCCTCGTGCTGCTGCGCGGCCGGGACCGTTACGCGATTGCACGGCAGGTGGACGAGTCCGTTCCCATCCCTGATAACGCGCGCACGGCGATCGTCATGCCCATCTGTAATGAGGACGTGCCGCGCGTGATGGCGGGATTGCGTGCCACCTATGAGTCGGTAGCGCGCAGCGGCGAACTGGCGCATTTCGATTTCTTCGTGCTGAGCGACAGCAGCGACAGCGACGTGCGCAGCGCGGAACTGGGCGCGTGGGCGGAGTTGTGCCGCGCGGTCGGCGGCTTCGGCCGCATCTTCTACCGGCACCGCAAGCGCCGCGTGAAGCGTAAGAGCGGCAACATCGACGACTTCTGCCGCCGCTGGGGAAAGAATTACCGCTACATGATCGTGCTCGATGCCGACAGCGTGATGAGCGGCAGCTGCATCACGAAGCTGGTGCGGCTGATGGAGAGCAATCCGGGTGCCGGCATCATACAGACCGCGCCGATCGCCGCGGGACGCGAAACGCTGTATGCGCGCATCCAGCAATTTGCGACCCGCGTCTACGGCCCGCTGTTCACCGCCGGCCTGCACTACTGGCAACTCGGCGAATCGCACTACTGGGGACACAACGCAATCATTCGCGTCGCGCCCTTCATGCGCCACTGCGCGCTCGCGCCTCTGCCCGGCCGCGGTTCGCTGGCGGGCGACATCCTGTCGCACGACTTCGTCGAGGCGGCTCTCATGCGCCGTGCCGGCTGGGGCGTGTGGATTGCCTACGATCTCGAAGGCAGCTACGAGGAAATGCCGCCGAACCTGCTGGATGAAGTCAAGCGCGACCGGCGCTGGTGCCACGGCAACCTGATGAACTTCCGCCTGCTTACCGCACGCGGCATGCATCCGGTGCACCGCGCGGTCTTTGTCACCGGCGTGATGGCCTATCTGTCGGCGCCGCTGTGGTGCCTGTTTCTGGCCTTGTCGACGGGCATGCTGGCATTGCATGCGCTGACCGAGCCGGCGTATTTCACGCAGCCTCGCCAGCTGTTCCCGATCTGGCCACAGTGGCATCCGGACAAGGCGATCGCGTTGTTCACGGCCACGGCGACGCTGCTGTTCATGCCCAAGGTGCTGAGCGTGCTGCTGGTCTGGGCGCATGGCGCGCAGGCATTCGGCGGGCGATTGCGCGTGCTTGCAGGCATGCTGCTGGAAGTGCTGTTCTCGATGCTGCTGGCGCCGGTGCGCATGCTGTTCCACACCTGGTTCGTCTGTGCCGCTTTTCTCGGATGGGCAATCCACTGGAAGTCGCCCCCGCGCGCCGATTCTGAAACAGGCTGGCGCGAAGCGCTGGGCAAGCATGGATGGCACATGCTGCTCGGCGTGACCTGGGCTCTTGCTGTCTACCTGCTCAACCCGTCCTTCCTGCCCTGGCTGCTGCCGATTGCCGGTGGACTGGCGCTGTCGGGGCCGATTTCGGTGCTGTCGAGCCGGGTGTCGCTCGGGAAGTGGTTCCGGAAAGCGAAACTGTTTGCGATTCCGGAAGAACTGTCGCCGCCGCCTGAACTGCAAGCGACGCAGCAACATCATCGCGCCGCAACAAGGACGGCGACGTTTGCGGATGCCGCCGCCGATCCGGTACTGAATGCGCTGGCATGCGCCGCCGGCAGGTCCCGGGCGAGCATGGACGCAGGCATCGTGGCAACGCCGGCGTTGGTCCGGGGTGGTCCTGAGCTGTTGGAGAATGCACAGAAGAACGCGCTGCTCGATGATCCGTCTTCCCTTTCGCAATTGCATCTGCACCTGTGGTCATCGGGGCAGGCACCGGTGCGATGGGAGAACGGCAATCAATGATGACGATGCATCCCCGGTAGATGCAGCGGGTGATGCAGGTCCTTGTAGGACTTGTCGTGCTCGAGCAGGTGGATCACCGCCTTGACGATTGCGTACATCACTGCGCGCTCCCGGTTGGGATGATCCTCGAAATGCACGATGACCGGTCCGGCCTTGATGGTGGTGCAGCGCCTCTCGCCCTCTTCCTTGTGGAAGCTGAGCGGAATGCCGTACTGGGTGAGCAATGCGCCGCACGCATTCCAGTCGCGCGTCCATTGCGGCACCGGTTCGGTGTTGACCCAGAGCGTACCCGCACTGTCGCTGTACTCCTCGACCTCGTGTCCGAGTAGCTGGGCCAGGTGACGCTCTTTTGCCACGCAACTGCGGAAATACTCTTCGTCGCTCATGCGCATAGGTTTCTCTTTTGCAACTTTGTGGTCTGACGGCGTATGATTCAGCATAGCACCGCGCTGCATGGCGGCAAGCTGCATGCTTTCTTTTGAGACAACGATCCGGGATAATCTGTTCCCATGACTGCGTCACCGCCTGATCCGATCGAAGACCGCCTCTACGTGTTGCGGACGCGTTGGGAGCGTTACGTCGCGGACGGCCGCTTCGAACAGTTCATCGAGTTCGCGGTCGCGGTCAACAGCCTTGCCGAATACTTCAACCGCCTGCGCCTGCCCGGCCTGGTGCGCCTGTGCGAAGGCCTGGAGAACGCAGCCCTGGCGAAGCTGGGCGATGAAGGCACCCATCCGATTGCAAAACAGGACATCCTTTCGCTGCAGCGCCAGATGGATGCGCTGCTCGGGGCGGTTGCCACCTCGCGTCCGTCGACTTCGGAACGCCGCAATGAAGAGCCGGCCGTCTCTGCCGACGTCGACTGGATCAAGCCGCGCGCAATCTGGATGGTCGCGGCGCCTGAAAAGCGCGAGATGGCCGATGCGCTGACGCGCCAGCTCAAGTTCTTCGGATTCAAGATCTTCCCGCTCGACTGGAATGCCGTGCGCCTGCCTGAAGACATGCCGCTCGCGGTGCTGTTCATTCCGCCGGGTGATGAGTCGAATGCGCCGCTTCTCGATTGCATTTCCGTGATCCGCAAGACTTGCCCGGCAAGCCAGCTGTTCTATCTTGGCGTGCAGTCGGCGATCGAACCCATCGTCGAACTGATGCGCGCCGGCATCGACGTCACGATTCCCGCCGAAGACCAGCCCGGGATGGTGCTCAACTGCGTGCTCGACCTGGTGCAGAGCAATGAACAGGAACAGTATCGCGTGCTGGTGGTGGAAGATTCCCGTGTCGCGGTCGCGTTGATCCAGCGCACGCTGGCGCAGCATGATATCGACACGCGCGCGATCAACGATCCGGCTCGCTTGCTCGAAGCGCTCGAATCCTACAAGCCCGACCTGGTGCTGATGGATATGTACATGCCGCGATTCAACGGCGTGGAAGCGACGCGCGTGCTACGCCAGATGGCAGCATACAGCGCGCTGCCCATCGTCTACCTCTCAGGCGAATCGGATGTGGGGATGCAGGTCGAAGCCTTGCGCCTCGGCGGCGACCAGTTCCTGATGAAGCCCTTCAATCCGGTGTTGCTCGCCGCAGTGGTCAAGACCCGCATCGAACGCTTCCGCGAAACGCGGCGTTCGACGCGGCTGGACGGCCTGACCGGGCTGCTCAACCACACCGCGGCCAAGTCGCGCCTGCAGGCGATGGTGCGGGAAACCGAAGCACAAGGCGCGCTCACGGTGGCGATGATCGACATCGACCACTTCAAGGCGATCAACGATACCTATGGGCATCCGGTGGGCGACCAGGTGATCCGCGGACTGGCGTGGCTGCTGAAGGGCCGGCTGCGCTCGGTGGACCTGATCGGGCGCTACGGCGGCGAGGAATTCATGGTCGCATTGCCCGGCGTCGACCTGTCGCGCGCGATCCCGGTGATCGACCGCATCCGCCGCGACTTCTCGGCATTACCGCATGCGCATCCGGAAGGCGCGCTGTACGCGACCTTCAGCGCCGGCGTCGCCGCCTATCCGAGCATCCACCACACCGCGGCCGGGCTGACGGAAGCGGCCGACCAGGCGCTGTTACAGGCCAAACGGCTGGGGCGCAACCGCGTGGAGACGGCGGAGTAATCAGGCGACGAGCCGCCAGAGCGACGTCACTTCGGCGGCGCGTGCCGTATGCAGCGGATCCGACGGATCGCTTGCTTTCGGGTGTTTCGGACGCGCATCCAGTTTCCCTGCCACTTTCAATCCCGCCTGGGCGATCCAACCCAGCAGTTCATCGCGCGTGCGCAGGCCGAGATGCTCGGCCAGGTCGGACAGGATCAGCCAGCCCTCCCCGCCCGGCTCGAGATGCACGGCGAGTCCTTCGAGGAAACCGCGCAGCATGCGGCTGTCGGGGTCATAGATCGCGTATTCAATGGGCGAGCTCGGACGTGCGGGCACCCACGGCGGATTGCAGACGACGAGCGGCGCGCGTCCGGGCGGGAACAGGTCGGCTGTGACCAGCTCCACCTGTTTCTTCAACCCCAGCCTGTCGATATTCTCCATCGCGCATGCCAGCGCGCGCGCATCCTGGTCGGTGGCGACGACGCGTGCGACGCCCCGGCGCGCGAGGACGGCGGCCAGCACGCCGGTGCCGACACCGATGTCGAAGGCGAGCGCTTTCGACGGCAGCGGTGCCTGCGCGACGAGATCGATATATTCGCCTCGCAGCGGCGAGAACACGCCGTACCACGGATGAATGCGCGCGCCGAGCGCGGGAATCTCGACGCCCTTCTTGCGCCATTCATGCGCGCCGATCAATCCCTGCAGCTCGCGCAAGGACGTGGCATAGGATTCGTCCGCCGGCCCGTACGCCTCCTCGCACGCGGCAGCCACATCCGGCGCGCGGCGCAGCGGCACGACATGGCCGGCGTCGATGGGCACGATCAGCATGCCGAGAATACGCGTGCGCTGCGCCTGCGCCTTGCGGTGCAGGTGGAAAGCTTCGGCAGGCGTGGCCGGCGGCGTCTTGCCGGTCTTGGTCTTGCGGTCGGTGCGGCGCGCCAGCGCCTGCAGCAGTTGGCGGGCGTTCTGGAAGTCGCCGCGCCACAACAGCGCCGTGCCCTCGCAGGCGAGGCGGTAGGCGGTATCGGCATTCATGCAGTCGTCGGCAACGGCGACGCGTTTAGGCGGCGGCACGCCGGCTTCGGAGCGCCAGCGGGCAGAGCGGTCCTGGCCTGCCTCGTTCCAGTGGATGACAGGGTATGCGCTCATCGTCGGAAATTAGTTGGATGCAAGAAGCCCGGCCGGATGCATGGCCGGGAACGCGCATTCTACCCCTTGCGGGATGCCGCGTCAGAGCTGCGCCAGCAGCATGTGCCCCGGGCGGCGGTAGACCAGCCCGTCCGCACGCGGCAAGTGCAGACGGGCATTGATTGCGTCGGCCCCGATATCCTCGACCCGCGCATAGCCGAGGGCGCTGATGTCGCGCACGAGTGCATCCGGTCGGAAATTGCTTTTCCACGGCTCACCGAGACGAGCATAGCGCCAGGAGAGACCTGCCGTCACCATGCGCTCGAACGGGCTCAATGCGCTCGGGTGAAGGAGGTAATCGAAGATGACCGTGCTGCCTTTGGGCATCGTGTCGGCGATGTGCTTCATGGTCGCCAGCACGGCGTCCGGGGTAAGGTAAACCGTGACGCCCAGCCAGGAAAAGAAGGCCGGCTGGTCAGTGCGGAAACCGGTTTCGGCCAGCCGTTCGGCGAGTACCTGGGTTTCGAAATCCACGGCAGTAAACGTCAGCGATGCCGGCAAGGGAATCTTGGAATCCGCAAGGCGATCGCGCTTCCATGCCTGCGTGGAGGGATGGTCGACTTCGAAGACGCGCAGTCGCGACGGCGGGTAGGGATTGCGGTAAGCGAAGGTATCGAAGCCGGCGCCGAGGATCACGTATTGCCCGATGCCGCGTTCGACTGCCTGGTGCAGCTCGTCCTCGGCGATGCGGCTGCGCGCCGCCAGCGCAATGCGCAGCGCCCGCTCCAGCCGGTTGCCCGGCCGGCCGGCGGTGGACTGGATTTCCGCCGCCTTGGGTGCGTCGAGTATTTTCAGCGCAATTGGATCATCGAGAATCCGGTCGCGGTCGCACACCTGGTGCCGCGCCCGGCTGATCGCGCAACGGTAAGCGGTTTCGCTTGGACGGTCCTGCCGCATAGTGCCTCCGGTATTGTTTTCCGGAAGTGTAGAAGGCAATGCAGGCGCTACGGTACTAGAGATTCTACGTAGAAGATGCGGCGGCAACCGGCTCAGCCGCGCCCTCGTCGGACTCGACGAGGCGGATATTCCCGATGGTGATCGGCTTGCCGCATTCCGAACAGCACTGTCCCGGACGGGAAAGCTTGCCGCATTCGGTATGCAGCAAGCGCACCGGTGGCGCATCCTCGCGCGGCAGCCAGTCATCCCCCCAGCGCATCAGCTCCAGCACGACCGGGAACAAGGCCATCCCGGACGGGGAGAGCTCGTACTTGTACCGGACCGGGCGCTCCTGGTAGGGGCTCTTCGCGACGAGGCCGCCCTCGACCAGCCTGGCGAGGCGGTTGGTGAGGATGTTGGTCGCCGCCCCGGTCTGCTTCTGCAGCTCATCGAAACGATGGGCGCCGCGAAACAGCGCGCGCAGCACGAGCAGCACCCACTCGTCGCCGATCAGGCGCACCGAGCGGACGATCGGGCAGGTCAGCGGCGCGCTGGGTTTTTCTGGCTTTTCCATGATTTCGATTGTACTCACTTGCAAAATAAAAGTCACTGGTTTATGATGAAGTTGTCGCTTGCAATTTGCAAGTTACAAGCGACCCGAATGCGACTTCCATTTTGGCAAGTTGCCGGGTTGCGGCACCGGATCGCTGTCCTTACTTACTGTGGAGAATACAAATGAACGCCAAACTTTCCAGCATCGCCCTCGCCCTTATTGCCACGTCCGCTTCGGCTTTTGCGGCCGACCCGTCCCTTACCCGCGCCGAAGTGCGTGCCGAGCTTGAGCAAGCCTATGCGCGCGGCGAACTCAACCGCCAGTCCGAATTCGTCGAGCACCTGAATGTCACGCCGTCGAGGACACGCACCGCCGTCCGTGCGGAACTCGACAAGGCGGTCGCGCGAAGCCAGTCGGGCACGCAGGCAAGCGAATTCGTCGAGCATGCGAGCGCCGCCGGCGGCAAGACCCGCGCGGAAGTGCGCGCCGAACTTGAACAGGCCTATGCCCGCGGCGAAGTGGGCCAACAGAGCGAATTCGTGGAACACACCCGCGTCGCCACCAGCAAGACGCGCGACGAGGTGCGCGAAGAAGCAATCCGCGCAGCAAAGGCGCGTGTCAACACCGCTTCCGGCAGCTGATCCCGCCGCTACTCAGTTTGCTACTCAGGCCGCCCAAGCGGGCCGACAGACTGTCTCATCCATATCCTCGGTATGGATTTGGCCCGCCTGACCCGCGGGCCTTTTTTGCGCCTTGCGCCTTGCATTTCACTCCACGATCCTGGCATTTCGTCGCATCGCCGTAGCCCTCGCGCGTCGCGACACGTATCGTGCATCCATCTTTCAAGGAGGCGGAAATGGAAAACACACCAGCAATGAAGCGTCGCGACAAGGGGCTGTTCTTTCCTCTCATGCTGATCCTCGTCGGCCTGGTCATCCTGCTGGAAAGGAACGGCCTGGTTGACCGCCAGATGATCCTGCAACTGCTGCCGCTCGCGCCCATCGCCGTCGGCGGTTCGCTGCTCGTCGCGCGCCTGCGCCGCAGAGTCGGGTAGGTCCATCATGACGACCGATATTGTGCTGTTCCTGCGCGACAGGATCCCGCATGACAAGCTGATTGAGGCACTGTCCCCCCTTTTCGGCCTGGACCACGACGACGACGGACCGCTTATCGTCGATTATGCGGAGGGATTTGCAACCGGGGTCGGCATCACCGCCGGCAATGCGACCGAGGCGCGCGATGCAGCGGCGGCGCTCGCACAGCGGCTCGGCACCGAGGTATTGCTGGAAGTGAATCAGTCCGGCGCGGGGAGCGCGAACTGGCTCCTGTTCCACCCGGACTCGGGGCGGCCGCTGCCGGCGCAGCCGGTCGAACTTCGGCATGGATTGACGGCGGCTGTCCAGAAGCGGAAAACAAGCATCGGCGCGCGGGCCGTGTATGCTTGAGCAGCCGCAGGATGGGTGGTACTGGCTGGCGGGAAGCGTTTTCGTCAGAAACAGTTAGCGCTTCTGCCCGAAGTAACGCCCGCCCGGCAACGTTTCCTGATGGCGCCGCTCCGCGATGGCCCACAGCTTTGACGACCTCTGGTTGCGGTCATCGAAAGCGCGCCGCTGGTCGGCTGCGCGCACGGGTTCGGATTCGTCCAGCGCTTGGGCGATACCGGACTTGAATGCCTGGCGAAAGGCTTCCGAGGACAGGCATTTGGCGTTGCTGCCAACGACGATGGTCATTGAATTGCCATCGTTTGTGAATCCGCATTCGGCATACGCGAATGCGGGCAGGAGCAACAGGACGGCAGTGAGATGTTTCAGCATTGGCAACCCCTCGAATGTGCAGGCATGCCAAGGCATGGAGCGTGACTTCGCTCTGGAAGGCGGCCCCGCTGCCATGAGAGAACACGTGAAACACGTCCTCTTTTAGGCCGGAAGCTTTGCGTCCCGGTCTTTCGACCGGTTTGCCCTGCATGAATTGTTAGATAAGTATAGCAGGTGATTCGAATTTTTGTGTCCATACGGAAACTTTTTGGGCAACCGCTGATTTTCCTCAAATCAATATGCGGCCAGCACAGGCGCACTTTTTTGTTTACTATTAAAAGCACGACTGTTCGAATTTTTGACCCGACACACCCGATGACCACCCATCCCTTCGACCAAGCCATCGCCCTCGACCCGCAAGGCGGCGACGTTTTTTCCGGCCACACCTCGACCCATTACTGGAACGCCATTTCGCCTTTCGGCGGCACCACGGTCGCCACCCTGCTGCAGGCGATCCTGTCGCACCCGCAGCGCCTGGGCGATCCGCTGGCGATGACGGTCAACTTTGCCGGGCCGATCCAGAAAGGCGCCTTCACGGTGCGCGCCCATCCGGTGCGCACCAGCCGCTCTACCCAGCACTGGCTGATGGAGATCCGGCAGGACGGCGAAGCGGAACCGGTAATCACGGGCACGGCGGTCTTCGCCGTGCGCCGCGACGCCTGGTCCGACACGGAGTCGACGATGCCGGACGCGGCCGCACCGGAAGGGTTGCCGCGCTACACGTCGCCGGCGAATGTGCCCTTCGTCGAGATGTATGACGTGCGCTACGTCGACTGCAATCCGCTCGCGGGCGGCACCGACAGCGCGACACAGTGCTGGATCAGCGATGTGCCGCCGCGCCGCCTGGACTTCGCATCGATTGCCGCGCACTGCGACACCTTCATTCCACGGCTATTCGTGCGCAAGGGCGGTCCCACGCCGATTGCGACGGTTTCCCTCACCATCAATTTCCATGTCGACGGTGCGGCGCTCGACAAGCTGGAAGACCATCACACCTTCGCCAGGGCAAAGGCCAATGCGTTCAACGGCGGGTATTACGATCAGGAGGGACAGGTCTGGTCGAGGAATGGCATCCTGCTGGCCACCACGCACCAGATGGTGTGGTATCGGGATCAGTCGCTGTAGGACACTGTCGCAGCACGCTCAGCGCTTCGGATTCTGCCCGTAGTACAGTTCGGCCTGCTGCACCGGCTGTTCCATCGCCGGCGGTTTCTGTTCGGAAGGACGTCGCGCTGCACGCGCAGTTTGCGGCGCGCCTTCCTCCATGTGCTTTATGGACGAGACCAGGTTGGCGCGAAAAGCTTCGCAAAAATTCCCGGACGTGAAGCACTTGGTGTTGGCATTCTTGCCGACCACGATGGTCATTCGCCGCTGCCGCTGACGAATCCGCATTCGGCCCAGGTGACGGCGGGCATGAACAGGAGGACGGCGATGGCTTGTTTCAACATGTCGTTCTTGTGGTCAGACAGGGCACACCGTGTGGTGCGAGACTTCGCTCTTGGAAGGCGGCTCCGCGACCATGAGAATTTTTCTTATCGGCCGGATTGCCATGTGAGGGTTACATTGCGAGCCAGTATATCAAGGGAAATCGAGCGCGTCGGCGGTATCCGCGAACACAAACGGTATTCGTCGATGTGGCTCAGAAATCATCAGCACCGTGTCCTGCGGCCCTCTTCACCTCGTCCCAGTCAGGCACTAATTTCTTCAGGCGATACAACCTCTGACGGTAACGCCCTTCAGGTCCTGACGGACCGCAATCCATCCCTTCAAGCGAACGTGCGATGCGATTGATCTCGGCGCGCTGTTCGTCGTTGTCGATGAGGATGAGACGGCGTCTGCCGCGCGCATAGGCGGCGCGGATATCGACGACCAGGCAATGACCGTGGTCCGCAGACGCGAGGTCGATCAACAGTGCTTCCGGAATCGACATTCCGAAGCGCGCGGCCAGCGCGATCCGTGCCTTCATCGCGACCGGCACCTTGAACGCATGCGCGGCCAGCTGCCTCTGCGCGACGATTGCCCACGCCGAAGGCGATGCATGCGATCCGAGTTTCTCCAGTTGCGCCGCCGCCTCGCTGCATCCCTGGGCGGCCGCCTTCTGCAGCCAAAAGACCGCAAGCACGTCGCGCGTCTGGTCGCCCTTGCGCCGGCGCCACACCGTCATGCCGAGTTCGCGCTGGCCGACGTGATACCCGACTGACGCGGCCTTGCAGAGATAGTGATGGGATTGCGACAGGCTGCGCTGCGAGAACTCGGATTTCTGGTAGATCCTGGATATCGCATACCAGGCCTCACCGAGGCCTTGCTCACCTGCGAGCGACAGCCAGCGGATCGCTTCCTTGTAGTTCGCGATGCCCTCGATGCAGTCGATGCGATGACCGCCGACATCCATGCGCGCCAGCAGCAATCCCATCGCCAGTTGAGACTCCCTGTCGCCGGCGGCGGCCGCACATTCGAGAAAGCCCATCGCCTCCCACTTGTCGCCATCCGTGCTTTGCATCAGCGCGTGCGCAGTGCGTGCCAGAAGGCGCACCTCTTCCTCCGACAGCTGCAACATGCGCGTCACGGTCATTGGCAGCGTTGCATGACTTCACGCGCCAGCGGCAGCGACCAGCGCAGGAAGGCGGCGTAATCGGCCACTGCCCATGCCTGTTCGGCGAGCGCACGGCGCGCAGCGGGAATACTTGCGTCCGCCGCGCTTGCCATCCACTCTAGCGGTGTCAATGATGTCGACCTTGGTCCCGCGCCGGCAGAAGTACCCCCCGCCTTGCTGACCGAATGCATATTTGCGGGCACGGCGTCTGGCGCATGCTGCATGAGCAGCCATTGCGCATCCGCGCTGCCTGTCTGCGCCAGCGTGCGCAGTACGCGCAGCGCCCGCGCATGCCAGGCGGAATGCAGCTGCGGGCTATCCAGGACCAGCCTTGCCAGCGTCAGTCCTGCGTACTGCACGCCCGATTCGAACGCCCGGTCGTACCACGACAGCAACGCGCTCATGTCCGCCGCCTGTCGTGCCAGGTCGTAGGGAATATGTTCGCCGATCAGCAACCACGCGTCGGCATTCTCCTGGCGGGCGGCACGATCAAGCCAGTGCAGTGCGGACGCGATGTTTTTCGGCAGTCCGCTACCGCCGAAAAGATAGTGCCGACCGAGCGCGACTTGCGCTGCTGAATCGCCTGCTCGCGCCGCGCGAATGAGCGGCAGTAGATCGCGGGTTGCCATGCTTGCCCCAGCCTGTGAAGAAGCGAGGCACGTCGCCCCGCGAGATGAAGGAAGGCGTAGCGTAGCGATTTGGCAACATAGTCTGTATCCGTAATTTCACTTACGATCGGCGCCGTTTCAGTAACTGAGCGAGCCATTCGAGAAACTTGGCGCGATCAACGCCACAAAATCGGTGACGTGTTGCGATATGCGCACATGCCGTTGTGAAAACACGACGTGTATCTGCGTCATCCGTCGGCTTTTAACCAGCCTGCCGGCGCCATCGCACCAAGCCTCTGGATTGCCTGCCAGCACCGCCACTATCGTTCGATACATCCGCTGCTGCGGATACCACTTCCCGGATGATCCCCCTAATCGCAAGGACACAAGAATGAAGAAATCGCTACTCGCTCTTGCCGTCATCGGCAGCTTTGCCGGTGCCGCTTCGGCCCAAACCAACGTGAGCATCTACGGTATCGTCGACGCCGGCATCGTGCTGGAACGCGGCGGCGCTGCCGGCAACGTCTCGAAGCTGACCAGCGGCGTCGCTTCCGCTTCGCGCATCGGCTTCCGCGGCACCGAAGACCTCGGCGGCGGCCTGTCCGCGAACTTCGTGCTGGAAAACGGCTTCAATGAAGACACCGGCGCGCTGACCGGCGGCCTGATCTTCGGCCGCCAGGCATTCGTCGGCCTGAAAGGTGGCTTCGGCGCCGCCAACTTCGGCCGCCAGTACACGCCGCACTACCTGGTTTCCGCAGCAGCCGATCCGTTCGGCAACGGCACGGCCGGCCGCTTCTCCAACCTGATGGCGAACTCCGGCACGCGCATGGACAACACCGTCAAGTACACCTCGCCGACCCTTTACGGCTTTACCGCCGACCTCGCATACGGCTTCGGTGAAGTCGCCGGTGATTCCGATCGCAGCCGCGCAGTGGGTGCATCGCTGCAGTACGCTGCCGGTCCGCTGCGCGTGGGCCTGGGCTACCACAAGCTGAACAACGCAACCGCAACCGACGACGCAGAGAACCTGGTGCTGGGCGGTTCCTACGACTTCGGCGTCGCCAAGGCATTCCTGGCCTATGGCCAGAACGAAGGCACCGGCACTGTCGACAACAACGACCTGCTGGTCGGTGTGAGCGTGCCGTTCGGTGCGCACAAGGTGATGGCTTCCTACATCCGCAAGGATGACGACTCCGCGCTGAACCGCGATGCCAATCAGATCGCGCTCGGCTACACCTATTCGCTGTCCAAGCGCACCGACTTCTACGTTGCCTATGCACGCATCGACAACAAACGTGGCGCGACCTTCACCGTCGGCAACAACACCGAAGCCGGTTCGGGCGACAAGGCGTTCAACTTCGGCGTTCGCCACACGTTCTGATGCAGGACATGCCCCCTTGCCGCTTTCGCGAGGGATCGCTTTGCTGTGAAGGGCGGCGTATCGCGTAATGAAAGCAGAGCCGTTGCAGGAACCGGTTGATCCGGTTCTCAACGGCATTGCTGCAAATAAACCCAAGGTGTTGTCTCTGCCATATCGATCGATACGGCTTCGCCCGCACGCTGCTGCGGGCTTTTTTTCGCCTGTACTTTTTCGCCTGTACAATGGGGCGCGGCATCACGTCCGGCACGCGGCCGTACCGATATCCGCAGATACAGATGCCGCAATTTGTTTGACGAACTTGCCTCAAGTTAAAAACCCATGCTGTCGTGTTCAGCATGGGGCGCGCAGTGACATCGACAATTTCAGGAGGTGCGCAGTGCAGCATTACTACGTCGACAAGCAAGCCCAGGAAAACGGAGTTCACGAGGTGCATGTCCCTCGCTGCTCCTATCTTCCGGAAGGCGGCAACGGCCTCTACCTGGGATCCTTTACCAACTGCAGCGACGCGCTCCGTGCGGCCGGGGAACACTACGAGAAGGTGACCGGGTGTTCCTGGTGCTGCAGCGCCCGCCACACCAAATAACGATTTCCGCTCCCGGCGCAGAAAGGGCGCAGCCGTCAGCCGAATCGCATGTCGGCGACGAAGGGATTGTTTTTCCTTTCATCGCCGAAGGTCGACGTCGGGCCGTGTCCGGGCACGAACACGACGTCGTCGCCCAATGGCCAGAGCTTGTTGCGGATGGAGTCGATCAGCGTGTCGTAGTCGCCGCGCGGGAAATCGGTGCGGCCGATCGAGCCCTGGAACAGCACGTCACCCACCTGCGCCAAGCGCGCTTCGCGATGGAAGAACACGACATGGCCTGGCGTATGTCCGGGGCAGTGCAGCACGTCGAGCGTCTGCGCGCCGAAGGACACGGTGTCGCCGTCGTTCAGCCAGCGGTCCGGCTCGAATGCGTCCGCATGCGGGAAGCCGACGCGGCGGCATGCTTCGGGGAGCTGGTCGATCCAGAACTTGTCCTCGATGTGCGGGCCTTCGATCGGCACGCCGAATTCCTTGCGCACCAGGTCGGCCGCCGCGCAATGGTCCATGTGGCCGTGCGTGAGGAAAACCTTTTCGAGCGTGACGTCCAGCTTCTTGAGCGCGTCGCGCAAGCGCGGTACCTCGCCGCCCGGGTCGACCAGCGCGGCCCGCCTGGTCTGCTCACAGACCAGGATGCTGCAATTCTGCTGATAGGGCGTGACGGGAACGATGGCACATTTCATAACGCTGATACGAGACGGTGAAAGGTAGGGAGTATGCCACGGCGGCTGGCTACGCGCCGTCTTCGCGGAAGCGCCGTATCGCGGCATCCACCATTCCTTCCGGGCTGCCGCTGCTTGCCCGCGCGCGGCGAAGGAAAGTAGCGTCGCTGCCTTCATTGGCCGTGCGACGAATGTGCTCCAGCGCGCCGAGTCCGCCAAGCGATTCGGCATAGGGTTGGATCAACTCCAGGGTCGCGAGCACGTCGTCGCGTATGGTGACCGTCTCGTGACTCTGCGGATGGACCATCGCGCCTTCGAGGCCGAAGCGGCAAGCCTGGAAGCGGTTGTAGTTGTACACGAGGTAATCGTCTTCGGCAGGCATCGGCTCCGCGCCTTCCATGAGGTAGCAGCACAGCGCCTGCAGGTAGCCGGCCAGCGCGGCGGCGCGCCCCACGGTCAGCGGCGTGTCGCAAACCCGGAGTTCGATCGTCCCGTATTCCGGCTTGGGCCGGATGTCCCAGTAAAAATCCTTCATGCTGCGCACGATGCCGGTGTCTTCCATGCGGGCGAAATAGTCGCGCACGAAGTCTTCCCAGCGCAGCAGGAACGGCGCGCGCCCGCTCAATGGAAATGCGAACACCGAATTCAGCCGGGCCGAATTGAACAGCGTATCGCTGCCCTGGAAATACGGCGAGGAAGCGGACAAGGCAATGAAATGCGGGATGTAGCGGTTCAGCGCATGCAGCAGCTGCAAGGCATCGTCGCCGGACGCGCAGCCGACATGGATGTGCTGGCCGAACACGGTGAACTGCTTGGCCAGATAGCCGTAGAGCGCCGACACTTCCTTGAAGCGCGGCTTGGAAAAGATCTTGCGCTCCGACCACTTCTGGAATGGATGGGTACCGCCGCCGCACACGCCGACGTTGAGCATGTCGCCCGCCTGCACCAGGCTGTCGCGGATGGCATGCAATTCCGCCAGCAGTTCGCCGTGGTTCGAATGCACGCTGGTCGCGATCTCGATCATGCTTTCGGTGATTTCCGGCATGACCTGCCCCGGGAAGGGTTTGCGTTCCAGCAGATGGAGCATGTCGGGGCTGGCGTCGACGAGGTCGAAATCGCTCAGGCTGACCAGCTGCAGCTCGAGCTCGACGCCGAGCGTCAGCGGGCGCGAGGATTTGAAGGGTTCCAGCGGCATGTCATTCCTCCTTCTCGGCGGTTTCGCCGGCCAGTTTCAATGCCCACTGCGTCAGGAGCGGGCCGACGATCGCGAGGAACAGGGTCGCCGCGGCAAGCGGCGCGAGCTGTTCCATCAGGTCGATCCCCATGTGGCGCGTACGCACAAGCATCGCGATTGCCAGCACCGACATCGGCGACAACGCGACGGCAGTGAGCAGGCCCTTGCGCATGGTCGTGCCGCTGGCACGCGCAAACACCAGCACGCCGGTGACCTTCGCGACAAAACGCGCGGCGAGTATCGCGAAGGCAATCGCAAAGCCGGATGCAATGTGTGGCCATGCGAGCGCAGCGCCGATGAACACGAACAGCAGCACGGTGAGCATGTCGCCGAGTGCGCCGAAGTTCCGCTGCGCCTGCCCCAGCGTGACGCGGCGGTGGCGCGCGACGAATCCAAAGGTCAGTGCAGCCAGCACAGGGGACATCTTGAGCGCCTGTGCCAGCGCGCATAGCAGGATGACCGATACGGCGAATGCCATGGTGGCGTCGCGGCCGAGCGTGCCGAGCTTGCGCAGCAGCGCCGGCGCGGCGAAGCCGGATGCGACGCCGAGTGCGCCGGACACGACCAGCAGGACCACGCTGTTCGATACCGCGCCCAGCAGGCTGCCGGAATACTGGAAAGTCCACAGGCCGATGATGATGTTGAACACGAAAACCGCAAGCACGCAGTTCAGCGCCGACAGGTGCAGCGCACGCTCGGTAACCTGGCCCGAACTGCGCTGCTCGTTCACCACGCGCAGCACTTCCGCCGGCGAGGTAGCAATCGCCAGTGAGGCCAGCAGCATCGCGGGCAGCGGCGCCATGCCGAGCGTGTCCGCGACGGCGAACACGATGGCAAACGTAGCCACGGACTCGAACAGGCCGGTGGCGCCGATCCACCGGTTGGCGCGCAACCAGCGCAGGTTGATCCGGTATCCGAACTCAAAGAGGATGAGCCCGAACGCGATATTGGCGAACAGCATGGCCGCGCTTTCGCTCGGTCGCGGCAGCAGGCCGGCCTGTGCATGGGACAGCATGAAACCGGTCAATGCATAGACGGTGATGCGCGGCAAGCCGGCGAAACGATGGACAAATTCGCCGGCGAGCCAGGCGAGCGCGATTGCAAACGGCCACACGAGGTCGGCCATGCCCGTGAGGAATTCTGGCATGTATGCTCCTGTGATGGGTTAGTTGCCGAAATGAGCGGCACGAAAAAAACGGCCCGGATGGGTTGAACCAAGCGGGCCGAATAGGGAAATCAGATTGACTCTGTCTCGGCTACGAAAGCACGATAGAAACTCGATATTCGCGGCTCGCGGCTGAGATACGTCATATTGCACCACAAGACTTAGGCGAATCTTAAGGCGCCGTCGAAAATGCTTATCAGGCTGACATGGCGACCGGCTGCTCCGGCTCGGCTTCAGCCGGCAGTGGAAAGCGGACTGTTACCGCAAGCCCGCCGAGTTCGGCCTCACCCAGTTCGACCGTCGCATCATGCCGTTCAGCAATAGCCTTGACGATGGCCATGCCGAGGCCGCTGCCACTTGGGCTGGTGCCTGGGACACGGTAGAAACGGTCGAAGATGCGTTCGCGGTTTTCCTCGGGAATCCCCGCGCCGGAATCCTCGATGGTCAGGCGGGCGGCCCCGGATTCGACGACCAGGCCGATGCGCACGCGCCCGTGCTCCGGCGCGTAGCGCACGGCGTTGTCGAGCAGGTTGCGCACCAGGATGCGCAAGCCTTCGCCGTCGGCCATGATTTCGACATGCGTATAGGTGCCGTATTCGAGGTGGATGTGGCGGTTGTGCGCAAAGGGCGCCACGTCGCCGGCTGCCTGCTCGATGCAGGCCGGCAACGAGACGAGCGACATTTCCGCCGCCTCGGACAGGGGATCCTGGCGCGCCAGGGCGAGCAACTGCTCCACCATGCGCGAGGCGCGGTCGACACCGCCGTGGAGGCGGTTGACGGCCTGTACACGAGCCGTCTCATCCTTCGCGCGCGCCAAGGTCTGCACCTGCAATTTCAGCGCGGTCAGCGGCGAGCGCAATTCATGCGCGGCGTCGGCAACGAAACGCTGCTGCGCATGCAATGCCAGCGCCATGCGTGTAAGCAGCGAGTTCAGTTCCGCCACCAGCAGCGACACCTCTTTCGGCACGCCCTTGGTATCGACCGGGTCGAGCGAGTCGGCATTGCGCTTGGCGAGGTCGTGCCCGATGCGGTTGAGCGGCGCGAGCGCGGCGCTGACCACCCACCACGCGGCGGCAAACAGCAGCAGCGAGATCGGGATGGACGGCCACAGCGAATGCAGCGCCAGCGAGATCGCACGGTCGCGGCGGGTGTCGAGCTTCTGCGCGACCTGAATCACACGCGTGCCGTTCTGCACGCCGTAGATGCGCCAGTCGCCGTTGTCGAGCGTGACATTGGAGTAACCGAGTTCGCCGCGTTCCGGCAGGTTGCGATATTTGCGCGACTGGTAGACGCGCACGCCGTCGTCGGTCCAGATCTGGATCACGAAGTCGAAACCGGCCAGGTCGCCGCCGCTGGAGGACTTGTACCAGGAAGGCTGCTGGTAGGCACTGTCCTGCAGGGCCAGCGCGATCTGCTCCATATGGTAGTCGAACAGGTCGTTCGCTTGCCGCATTGCACCCCGGAAGGACGCGGCGAACTGCACGGCGGTCGCGATCATGATGGCGGCGCCGAGCAGGATCAGCAGGCGGATTCGAAGGGAACGCATCAGTTTTTCTCGACCATGTAGCCGAGTCCGCGCACGTTGACGATGAACTGCGTGCCGAGCTTCTTGCGCAAGCCGTGGATGTATACCTCGACGGCATTGCTTTCGACATCGCCGGTCCAGCCGTACAGGCGCTCTTCCAGCTGCGCGCGCGACAGGATCGCGCCGGGCCGCGTGACGAGCGCTTCGAGCACCGCCCATTCGCGCGAGGACAGCATGACTTGCTTGTCGGCGTTCAACACCTGGCGCGTGGCGGAATTGACGATCACGTCGCCGCGCCGGTACACCGGTTCCGCGCCGCCGGTAGCGCGGCGGATGAGCGCATGCAGACGGGCGATGAGCTCTTCCAGGTCAAAGGGCTTGATCAGGTAGTCATCGGCGCCGCTGTTCAACCCCTGCACGCGCTCGGCGACCGTGTCGCGCGCGGTGATCACCATGACCGGGAGGCGGTCACCGCGCGCGCGCAGATTGCGCAGCACGTCGATGCCGTCCATGCGCGGCAGGCCGAGGTCGAGCAGCATCGCGTCGTAGGCATTGGCGGTCAGGGCCTTTTCGGCATCCCTGCCGTCCTTCACCCAATCGGTGGCCAGCCCCTCGCCTTCGAGGGCGATCTGGATGTTTTCGCCGATCATGATGTCGTCTTCTACGAGCAGTACTTTCATTGGGGAATATGAGGGCGGCTGGAGTTGCGGAATTCCCCGATTGTAGGCGCGTCGGCGGGCAGGCTGCAATCCTTGCAGAAATATCCAGAAACAAAAAGGGCCCGCAGCTTTCGATGCGGGCCCTACCCTCGTCTCCTCGTACCTTCTCTCGCGAGAAGTCCTTTCTCAACAACTGCAAATCATCAACAGCCGCATATCAACGGCCGCCAAAGCGCCCGTAGCGGTCGCGCCTTTCACGTTCTGCGCGCTGGCGCTCGCTCATGCGGCTGCGGAAAAGGCGGATCATTGCATCGCCGGTACGCGGCTTGTCGCCGGCAAGGCCGGATTGGCGGGCGGGTGAAATGGACTTGTCTAGCATGTTCGAATCCTCCGGTTGATGGCAGTTACGCTATACAGCTCCATAAAGGCTGAAAGCTGCTTTCCTGCAATTGACGGAAAGAATATTCCCATACAAACCTTAGGCCAGACTTAAGATGGCCCGCGATGTTCATACACTTCGAGAAATTTTTTACGTCGCCTCTCATGAATATGTGATGCCATTGCGCAATTTTTGTGATTTCTCAACATGCGCAGCGAAGATTGACGGCAAGCATCACTCCTCACGCTGCTACTGCAGCCAGGTCCAGCGATATTTCCGCTCCGTCTCGCGCCTGCATGATCATGTCGGCCGCCTTCTCCGCAATCATCACCGTCGGCGCATTGGTATTGCCGCCAATCAGAGTCGGCATCACCGATGCATCGACCACGCGCAGACCCTGCATCCCGTGCACTTTCAGCGTGTCATCCACCACCGCCATCTCGTCATGTCCCATCTTGCAGGAGCCGACCGGATGATAGATGGTGCCCGCCTTGCGGCGGATGAATGCGCGGATCTGCTCGTCGCTCTGCACCTCCTTGCCGGGATAGATTTCCTCGCCGCGATACGGATCGAAAGCCTGTGCCGCGAGAATGCGTCGCGCCGCTTTCACGCCGGCCACCAGCTTGTCCATGTCATCCGGATGCGACAGGTAGTTGGGTTCGATCAACGCATCTGCGCAGGGATCGCTGCTCTTGAGCGCAATGTAGCCGCGGCTCTTTGGCCGGAGATCGCACACATGCAGCGCGTAGCCGTGGCCAATCATGGTCTCCGCCGCATAGGCGGGCGTGTGTCCATGCTCGTCGAGATGTGCAGGCGTGAAATGCAGCTGCAGGTCGGGCAGGTCGGAGCTTGCATCGTTCTTGATGAAACCGCCGCTCTCTGCCGCGTTGGTGGTCAGCGGCCCCTTCCTGAACAGCAGGTAGTTAAGGCCGGCAGCGAGCAGCGCCGGCAAATTGCGCCAGGAGATGCCGAGCGATACCGGCTTCACGCATTTGTGGACGATGAGTACGTCGAGATGGTCCTGCAGGTTGCGGCCGACGCCGGGCAGTACATGGCGCACCGGAATGCGGTGCCTGCGCAATTCGTCCTCAGGCCCTATGCCGGACAGCATGAGCAGTTGCGGCGAATTGATCGCGCCGCCGGCCAGGATGACTTCACGCGTCGCGCCGATCTCCATCGCCTTGCCCGATTGCATGCAAGCGACGCCTGTGGCAGTGAGCCCGTCCAGCAGGACCTGCGTCACGCGCACGCCGGTCATCACGGTGAGGTTGAGCCGGTGCATGACCGGATGCAGGAAAGCGCGCGCCACGCTCCAGCGTTCGCCGTTCTTCTGCGTGACCTGGTACTGGCCGATGCCTTCCTGGTTTACTCCGCTGAAGTCGTCGTTCATGCGATAGCCTGCCTGCGCTGCGGCATCAATGAAGACTTGCGTGAGCAGGTTGGGCGAGCGCAGGTCCGCCACGTTAAGCGGACCGCCGGTGCCGTGGAACGGTGTCGCGCCGCGCTCATGGTTTTCCGAACGCATGAACAAGGGCAGCACCTGCGCATACGCCCAGCCGCGATTGCCCAATGCCTCCCAGTGGTCGTAATCGCGGGCATGGCCGCGCGTGTAGATCATCGCATTGCTGGCGCTGCATCCGCCCAGCGTCTTGCCGCGCGGCCAGAACAATCGGCGATTGTCGAGCTGGCGCTGCGGTTCGGTGAAGTAGCGCCAGTTGAGCGTCCTGCTCATCATCATCGCGATGATGCCGATGGGGATGCGAATGAAGGGACTGCGATCGGGCGGCCCGGCTTCCAGCAGGCACACGGTGACGGAGGGATCAGCGGACAGGCGGTTGGCGAGTACACAGCCTGCAGAACCGGCGCCCACGATGACGTAATCGTATTTCTGCATTGTTCTCTCTCCTCGGCGAGAAGATTGTTATGGAGAATGCGAACGGCAGCGCCGCGTGCGGTTACATTGCGCCGGCTATCTGGAGTGTAGGAAGCGAACGGACTCGGGCAGCCCTATCCACCGCGTGTTTGCGGTGGATAAAGACAGACAGTGGAATGCAAGATTTTCTGGGGAAAGACGATCGGTCAACTTTACAAGGGAGCAGGCTCGGATTTTGGAATTTCTATAATGCGAAAAGGCGGTCGATCCGTGAAAGTGCGCTGCAGTAGAGGCTTGGCAACGTTGTAGACGGGAATGTTGTTGGCAGTTTTTCCCTCGGGCGTGCCGCGGTGTGCATGGCCGTGCAACACGGCATTGACGGGATAGCGCAGCAAGGGATCCTCCAGCCTGCTCGAACCGAGGAAAGGAAAAATCTCCATCGGTTCGCCCTGCACCGTCGCAACGATGGGCGAGTAATGCAGCAGCGCAATGCGTTGCGGCGTGCGCAGCTTGGCCAGCGCAGCCTCGAGCTTCAGCGCTTCCTGGATCGCCTCGTTGACGAATTGCTTGATCGCGATTTCGCCCCAGGGGCCGAGCGAACCACGCCCGAAGCCGCCGCAGAATCCCTTGGCGCCGGCGATGCCTACGCCGTGGATCTCGATCGGCTCGCCGTCGAGCAAGCGCACGCCCGCATCGGTGAGGATGCGCCGCACCTGGTCAGGCTGTCCCGATTCGTAATCGTGGTTGCCGAGCACCGCGACAATCGGGATGCGGGCCGCGGAAAGTTCGTCCGCGAGCACCCTCGCCTCCTCCGGCAGTCCGTAGTCGGTGAGGTCGCCGCACAGCAGCAGTGCATCTGCCGATTCGGCCGCCTGCGCAAACAGGTTGCGCAAGGTACCGGCTGATTCCTTCTTGCAATGAATATCGCCTACTGCTGCGAATCGAATAGTTTCCTGTGAGATCACAGTGCGCTCCTTTTCTTGAAACCTTTTGTCGGGTTGCTTTCTAAAGACCGTAACTCCGTGGCATAAGTTTTGCTGATTCTCGTAGACATCACTTTGGGACGCATCATGCAAGCTGCCATCTCCATCCTGCGTGCCGGCCCGGAACCCGAACCGGAAACTGCGGCGTTCTACCGGCAGGTGCTCGACATCCTGAATGACTCCGGCGTGCCTTTCCTGGTCGGCGGCGCCTATGCATTCAACCGCTACACCGGGATCAACCGACATACACGGGATCTGGATATCTTCATCCGCCGCGCGGACTTCGAGCGCATCAGCGACGCACTGCGACAACGTGGACATGAAACCGAGCTGACCTATCCGCACTGGCTCGGAAAAATTTACTTCAATGGCGTGTACATTGATCTCATCTTTAGCTCGGGCAACGGCATTGCGGAAGTGGATGACATATGGTTCGAGTACGCCGTCAACGCGCAGGTGCTGGGCGTCGACGTGAAGATCTGCCCGGCGGAGGAAATGATCTGGTCAAAGGCATTCATCATGGAGCGCGAGCGCTTCGATGGTGCCGACATCATCCATCTGCTGCACGCCTGCGGCGAGAAGCTGGACTGGCCGCGACTGTTCCGCCGATTCGGCCCGCACTGGCGCGTGCTGTTGAGCCACCTGGTGCTGTTTGGCTTCGCCTATCCGTCGGAACGTCATCACGTGCCGCCGGCGGTGATGGACGAGATGATCGAACGGCTGCGGCAGGAGACCCATTCGCCGTCGCCGGAGCACAGCATCTGCATGGGTACCCTGCTGTCGCGCGAGCAGTACCTGAAGGACATCGAGCAGGAAGGCTTGCAGGACGCGCGGCTGGAACCGCTGGGGAACATGTCGCCGGAGGATACGGCGGTCTGGACGCAAGCGATCCAGGAGCATCACAAGCATTGAACCTTATCCCCGGCCCTAGAGGCTGTTATGAACTAGGGAAGGGGTCGCGCAGCCCCGAGAACCGGCCGAATGCTAGGCGCAGCGACGCGACGTGGTGGTTCCACGGCAAGGAGCTGCAACAACGCAAGCGGCCGGCGCATTTGGCAAATTCGGGGGCTGCCCTCCGGGTTCGGTCGAGAAGGGACGCATTGCGGTGTTGCGACGCTTGCTCAGACGCCCAGTCTGAGCGGCGCGCCGCGCCTAGCACTGCATCCCTTCTCGACCGACCGCGCCCCCTTCCCTAGTTCATAACAGCCTCTAGCAGGCTGTTGAAATTCGACCGCATGTAAACGCGCTTTGCGGGGTAAACG